>CAJCHZ010000109.1 GCA_903970165.1 Betaproteobacteria bacterium | reverse complement strand
GGGGCATTATCCCGCCATTTCCATCCTGGATAGCTTGAGCCGCTTGATGCCTTCGGTTTGTTCTACCGAACATTTAGAGAAGGCGCGCCGCCTGAGGCAGCTCCTGGCTGCGCATTCCGCTTCGGAGGACTTGATACGGGTTGGGGCGTACCAAAAGGGAGCGGATGCGCTTCTCGACAAAGCCATTGCGGCTCTTCCGGCGATTAACCAGTTTCTGCAGCAGAAAAAAAATGATCCCGCGCCTTTTGCACAGAGCCTCCAGTCTCTTATGACTTTGCCCGGCTGAGATCATCATGGCTTTCCGCTACACGCTGGAATCATTGCTGCGCTTACGCCGGAGTATGGAACGGCAGGAGGAGCAGCGCCTGTTTGTGCTGGCCACGGAAGTGGCTCGTTTACGCACTCAAATTGAGCGTCTCTATCAAGAAGATTTCGAATCACGGCGAATCGAGTTGCGGGAGATGACGAGCGGCAGTTCGGGTGCGTCATCGCAGTACATGGCCATTTGCGCGGCGGCTTCCGAAAGTACACGAAAGAAATTGGCGTTGCAGTTGGAAGAGGCTGAACGCAAGCGCCTCAACCAGCTGCGTGTGTATCAAGCCGCGCATCAAAAACGCGAAATCCTGGAGGGTCTGCTCGAACGCAAAGAAACGGCCTACGAACTCGAAGCCGCACGACAGGAACAGCAGCTTGCGGATGAAGCATTTTTAATGCGCGCACTTGCAGTTCCCTCCGAATAGTTATTGCCTCCTCGCGCGGCAAAGCTTGCCCGGTAGAAAACGGTATTTATAAGTTGTGGCTGCAAGCGCGAACGAAGGAATCGCTATCTCCCGCTACTTCAAGCAATTAGATATGTATACCGGCATGGACGCTGCCGATGCGTTGTGGTCGAGTACGTGCTCCTTCCTCAGGCGATGCCGTGAAACCTATGTTAGCCGTTCAGCCAAACTCGAATGCCGCAACAATGAACGCGGCGAATTCCTCCTCGCCTTTTGCGGCGGTGATCAACAACGCCACAGACGCCAACGGGGCACCTGTATTCTCGCAGGTTGTTCGCGACGCTCTGAACCGAACGACCAATAAGGAAGCGAGCCAGCCGACTCCGACTTCAGCTGCGAAAACGGCCGACGCGCCCGCGGCTCCGCAGCCTACCGCAGCATACTCGTCCAATGTTTCCAAACTGGCCGCTCTCCCCAGTTTGACAAAGCAGCCGGAAAAGACCGCGGCCCAAAAACCATCGAGTAATACACAAGCGGCCGGAACATTATTGACGGCTTTCTTCTCGGGCTTTTCGCCGGATCTTTCTCAGCAAACCCCGGGGGCGTCGGCGCTAGAGGGAGTTGCGGCAACGGCTAACGAAAGCGCTTCGCCAACGATTGCGCTAGGTTCGTGCAAGCAGAAGCCGCAGATTTCCGATGGCGAAGACCCAGCGGCTCTTCTTGCTGTGCAAGCGCAATCGCGAGTCCCATCGCAATTTGCATCGCAACTACAGGGTCGGCTCGGGTCCGTATTGCCTGTCGCCACGGAATTGTTGACGAGCGATGCCGCAAAATCAGCCGGTGCCTCAAATAACGAGGGCGTTTCGGCCACTCAGTCCTCCATTGCGCGCGGCGCTAACGAGATTGCAACGGCTCTGACCGCTGCGCTCGACACGGCATTGGGCGGGGCTCCAGGCCTCACCGTTTCCAACTCCACGAAGGACGCGGCCTCTGCTGGGGGTACAGCTGGAGCGACAGCGTCTACTGGAAATACACCAACGGTCCTCGCTGGGACTTCAAACGCAGCTTCCTCCAGCTCCCTAAACGATGCTCTTAGGACAGTAACCAACGCTCGGATTTCTGCGTCGTCTGCAAATCCAGCAAAGGGCGAGCTTGTCTCTTTCGTCGTGCAGAAGATCACCGACCTGGTTGGCGCAGGCGCAAGTCATCTTCCGGCGCCATCCTTGACCGTGGATATCGCGCGCAATGCTGTGCAATCCCAGTCCGCCCAGTCTGGAGTGACTTCCGAGCTCGCCTCTTCGCCAGTTTTGCGCATCTCGCCGGCTAACAGTGCTCTATCAGCCTCTGAAACGAAGGGCGGACAGTCTGCCAGCCTGGGAGCCCATGCGGCCTTGCCGATCCAAAACGCGGATTCTTCGGGAAACGATCCTTCCACAGAGCAGGACTCTTCTTCCAATCACCCGGGGCAGAATTCCACGGACTCCTCGGTTTCCGCCGATTTGTCCTCGGCGAGCGCGCTGCTTGCAAAAGCGCAGACGTCAGTTTTTTCCGACACGCTGGCCACAGCATCCCTCATCAAGCCCGATGTGGCGACTCCAGCGCAAATCGCGAGCGCCGCTGTTCCGCTGGCATCCACACCCGTGTCGCAAAATGATCTCCCTGCGCGCAGTGCGGACTTGCCTGCGCAAGCTCCTGCTCCACCAACGCTTCCGGCTTCGCCATTGCCTGATACTGCGCCAAGCCGTTTTGTGAATGATGCGCAAATCACCAACGCCGCCAGCCAAAGCGAGATGCGTATCGCCATGCAAACAGAAAAGCTGGGAGTTGTTGAGCTTCACGCGCGCGTCAACGGCGATGAAGTCGGCGCGGCCATCCTGTTTGAAAAGCGCGACGCCCACGCGGCACTGGCCCTGGAGTTGCCGGCTCTTCGCGAGGCGCTCTCGGAAAAGCAGTTGCGGATCGAGCAAGTCTCGCTGTCGCAAGGTTCGCTGAGTTCCACTGGGGGAGATGCAGGCGCAAACACTCCGAACGGCCAGCGCGGCAACGGCCAGCCCTTGCGGCAGACGCCCTTTTGGAACGAAGAGCGTAGCGTCACCACGGCGGCGTGGTTCGTTCCCGAACAAGGCGAAATCTTTAACGCGCAAGGAAGGCTCAGCGTGCAGGCGTAGTCATTTTCACGTCGAAGTAAAAGGATAAGCGATGACCTCACCGAATCCAATTGTTGGCACCACGGACCCAAGCTCAGGGAGCACACCGGTCACTGCGAACAACACGCTGGGGCCGGATTCATTCATCACTTTGCTGACCGCCCAGCTTCAGGCCCAGGATCCGCTGGACCCCATGGATCCCGATCAAATGGTGAATGAGCTTACGTCCATAAGCAGCCTTCAGCAGCTCGTCCAAATCCGCACAGATATGGATTCTCTCGCCGGCGTTTCGTCGGGCCAAAGCAGCACCGGCACCTCATCCCGCGATGCAGCCGCAGCGGCAACCGCCGCGGCAAGCACTGCCGCAAATACGACGCCAACCACAGCAAGTTCCGTCTTGACCGTAGGACCGAAACTATATTCGCAATTGAATTCACTCCATGCTTTGAATTCCAGTTCCCAATCTTACTAGGAGAAAAAAATGCCATCCTTTTCGATACCACTTTCCGGACTCGACGCAAGCTCAACAGATCTTTCCGTGATTG
The DNA here is from genome assembly GCA_903970165.1 of Betaproteobacteria bacterium. Taxonomy (GTDB): domain Bacteria; phylum Acidobacteriota; class Terriglobia; order Acidiferrales; family UBA7541; genus Acidiferrum. Next base: position 23,085 of record CAJCHZ010000109.1, on the reverse strand, counting down.
CCGACAATCTCGCGAATTTGAACACCGTGGGATTCAAAGGACAGGAGACGCAGTTTCAGGATCTGTTCTACCAGCAAATTGGCACCAGCGGCGACGGAGACGCCATTCAAGAAGGTGTTGGGACTAGCGTTTCCGGCATCACCGCCGATCTGACGCAAGGAAGTATCCAGTCCACTGGAGGACCTACGGACGTGGCCATCCAGGGGAATGGCTATTTCGTCGTTCAAAAAGACGGTGAGACCCTCTATACCCGCGCGGGGAATTTCACGCTTGGGCCGACTGGTCAGCTGTTGACCCAAGACGGCGCCGCGGTCCAGGGCTATCCGGCGGTCAATGGTGTAGTCAATCCAAACGCCACGCTTGGACCGCTTTACATTCCCACCGGCCTGACCAACCCGCCTCAAGCTACGACCGACGTGGAATTGACCACGAATCTGGATTCCGACGCCGCTCTTCCCGTCACTGCGGCTGGCCAGCAGACCGGAACCGGAATCCCCGCGGGGACCGTGCTCACCACGGGAACAACGCTCGCGTTTACCGACGGTACGAATCCTTTCACTTACACCACCAATGCTGGAGACACGCTGGCAAACGTCGTCAACGCGATCAACGCGAATCCCAATTACACGGCCAGTCTGAATGGAAATTCGCTGGTGATCACAGCCAACAGCGGCAATCCCATCAATTTCACAACTAACACGCTAAGCGACAACGCCACCGGGACGCTTGCCGAGGCCTTCGCAACTTCCGGAACAGCTCAACCGGGCGGGAGCTTCAGCACTTCGGTTACCGTGCAGGATTCGCTCGGGGCTTCTCATGTGCTCACCTATAATTTCACGAAGACCGCTGCGAATACGTGGAATTATCAGATCACCATTCCCGCCGCGGACGTCGGCCAGACTGGTAACCCGGTGGTCGTCAACAGCGGCACGCTCACGTTTAATGGTAATGGACAGCTCGTAACCCCTTCCGGCGATGTCACAGGTATTACGATCGGGGGGCTTGCAGACGGCGCCAGCAACATGAATTTTAATTGGAACCTCCATGATCCAACCTCTGGCGGAGCGCTTTTGACGCAGGTCTCCGGAGCTTCTTCCACTTCCGCCACGCACGAAAATGGATATTCGAGCGGTTCGCTGGTCAGCTACACGATTGGCGACGATGGCACGATCCAGGGCGTGTTCAGCAATGGCCAGACTACATCTCTCGGACAGATCGCCATGGCTTCTTTTGCCAACGAGCAAGGTCTGAGCCGAACCGGATCCAATGAATTCCTCGCGACTTTGGCTTCGGGCCAGGCCAATGTGGGAGCTCCAACAACCGGCGGCCGCGGTTCGTTGAGCGGCGGTTCCCTGGAGCAGTCCAACGTGGATATCGCCACGGAATTTGCGCAGCTGATCGTGGCGCAGAGCAGCTATCAGGCAAACGCAAAGACGATTACGACGTTCGATCAGGTCACGCAAACGGCGATTAATCTGGTGCAGTAGTTTTTCGTACAAATTACGGCGGCGTGTCTCGCAGCGCTTCGATGGGAGCCCCGCCCCTTGTTAGAGATCCTTAATGAGTGTCTTCCGAATTTGCGTCCAGCGTCCCATTTTTGTTCTGTGCATTCTCCAATGATGGCGAACCGCTTGGCTAAGCCTCTGCAAAAGAATCACTTGCAGAACCACAGAAGAGGGAAGCGCAGTCCACGAAGTTCACGATTCGGCGTCTGAATTGCATTCTTAATTCGCGGATGAGCGACGCCGCACACAAACTGACTTCGACTTCCGGAGCATCCGCGGCAAGCACGCGGCAGATGTCTTCCAGCTCGAGAGCCGTCGGCATGCTGCTTTTTGCAGGAGCCGTCGTTGGCGGATCGTACTGGTATGTCCAGCAACATGACCGCGCGATAGAAAACGAACGGGCGGCCACGGAAGCTTCCGTTGCTCCGAAGTACACCGTCCACCTTGAGGGATTCACCGTCAATTTGTCGGATCCGGAGGAGACGCATTTCTTGCGGGTCACGATTGATCTGGGAATCGACCGGCTTCCTCCGGGAACCGATAAGGAGAAACCCGGCCAGGCGATTCCTGTCGCGCGGATACGCGATTCCATCCTGTCCGTTCTGACGGTCTGCAAAGCGAATGAATTGCTGACCCCGGAAGGGAAAGAGCAGCTCAAGAAAAATCTACTCGAGACTCTCCGGAAAAATGTTCCGGAGCTTGCTTTGAGGGAAATTTACTTTACCGAATTTCTGGTGCAGCGCTGAAACATGGCCACGCAGCAGGCATTGCAAAAGGAATTTTCAGTCGCGTTTCCCGAGGAGCTATGGGAGGAAGCGAATTTTTTGCCGTGCGTGCTCAGCGTGGATCTGAAGGTGATGACGTTCACGGTTCGAGATTTGCTGCGGTTGGAAACGGGAGTCGTGCTCGAAACGGAAAGTGACAACAGCGCCGACGTGCCGGTCGTCGTCAATTCCCAGCGGATTGGCTGGGCGGAGTTTGAGGTGATTGGGCAAAAGCTGGGCATTCGCATTACCGAGTTGGGTTAACGCACGGATTGCGCGGTTGGGGCATCGCTGCGGGCAATGCAGTCGGGGAAAAGGAACCATCTCATGGAATCAGAGCGGATAGAGACACTGCAGCGCCCCTTGTCGGGCTCGTTCGTTCGAGCATTTGGGCTGATTCGCGCCTTTTTAGGCAAAGTGCGCCGCCGTGAGCGCCGTCTCTGCATCTGTGAAACGCTTCCGCTTGGTGAAAAGCGCTTCCTCGCTATTGTGCAAATCGAGGGGCGCCGTTTGCTGATTGGCGCCACCCATCATTCCATTTCCGTGTTGGAGAGGCTGGATTCGCCAGTCGTCCCGCGACCGAAACCGGATCCCACGCTGGCCAACACCTACTTGAGTGGGGTGAACTGATGTTGCTTGCTGCGGCCGCTCCGCAAAGCCCCTTAATTCAGCTGCCTGGTGTGACCGTTCGTGGCGACTCCACTTCCATAACGATCATCCTTTTGCTGACTGTGCTTACGCTTTTGCCTTCCATTCTTCTCGCCATGACTCCGTTCGTGCGCATCCTGGTCATCTTCCATTTTCTGCGGCAGGCGTTGGGCACACAGACCGCGCCCACCAATCAAACTCTCATTGGCCTGGGACTTTTTTTGACTTTCTTCATCATGCAGCCTGTCGGCGCAGCCATAAATACACAAGCTCTCGTGCCCTTTGAACATGGAAGCATCAATTCCTGGGAGGCGCTGGACCGCTGTGCTGGGCCGCTTCGCCAGTTCATGCTGGGCTACACGCGCGAAAAAGATCTCGCGCTTTTTGTGGACCTCAGCAAAGAGCCGCGGCCGAGCAAGCCGGAGGATCTCTCGATGCGCGTCGTCGTGCCCGCGTACATCATCTCCGAACTGAAAACTGGTTTTCAGATTGGCGCAGTGCTTTTTTTGCCGTTTCTGGTGATTGATCTGGTCACTGCGTCCATCACCACTTCCATCGGCATGTTGCAGTTGCCTCCCGTGGTTATATCGACGCCGCTGAAAATCCTGCTATTTGTGGTCGCCGACGGATGGAACCTCGTCGTCGGCTCGCTGATGAAGAGTTTTCATTACTGAGTCTTTGAGGTTACGGAAATTACTTAAGTCACCGAGGCCATGGAATGACGCCGGAACAAGTCGTGCAACTTTCTCGCCAGACGATTGAAGCGGCGTTCTGGGTGGCCATGCCGATTCTGCTTTGCACCATGGTCCTGGGACTGCTCATCAACATCGGCCAGGTGATGACCTCGATCCAGGACATGACCGTCTCGACCGTCCCCCGTCTCACGGCGGTTGGCGTGATTCTGTTTTTCCTTACGCCATGGATTTTGCATCATCTGGTCACCTTTACCGTCGAGCTGTTCGGCAATTTTCAGGTTTACACGCAGTAAGGAGCGAACTCGAGTGCCCCCGTTTCTTGAAATCGCTATCATGCGAATTTTGGCCATCGGGCTGCGCGTTGGCGGCTTGATGAGCTTCGCTCCGTTTATCGGAAGCTCGTCCATCCCCGTTCGGGTCAAAGCTCTTCTCACCATTGCTGTCACCGCGTTGCTCTATCCTATCTGCCCCGTTCCCCCCGCCACCTTGACGATCATGGGATTGACCCAGTTCGCGCTCAGCGAAGCGATTCTCGGTCTCGGCATGGGCCTTTGCCTGCAATTCATTTTCGAAGGCGCCTTGCTCGCGGGGCAAGTGGCCGGCTTCCAGTTTTCTTTTTCTCTTGTGAACGTTATCGACCCGCAATCCAGCGTGGATACGCCCGTGCTCTCCGTTTTTCACCAGTCTGTCGTCTTGCTGCTCTTTCTCCACATGAACGTTCATCACTGGCTCCTGCGCGGCATGGTTAAAAGTTTCGAGTACGTTCCCGTGGGCAGCGCCGCCATTGGCTTGCCCCTGGTTCACGAACTCTTCCGCGACGCAGGCGCTCTCTGGCTCGTCGGCGTGCAAATTGCCACGCCACTTCTTCTCTCCACGCTGCTCATTGACGTTGCCGTCGGCTTCCTGAGCAAAGCCTCTCCGCAGATGCCCGCGATCCTGCTCAGCATCCCGATGAAAGGGCTCGCTGGTTACGCGATTCTTGCCATCACGATTGGCCTCTGGCCGGTTTTCTTTGAAAAGCAATTTGCTCTCGCCCTGGGGTGGAGCGAACGCATGCTCCGCCTGGCGCATTAAGGACACCGATTCGTGCCGGATAATCGCACAGAGCAAGCAACGCCACGCCGCCGCACGAAGGCCCGTGAAAGTGGCCAGGTTCTCCGCGCGCGCGATCTCACTGCCGCCCTTACTTTGATTACGGTCGTTTTACTGCTGGCGTGGCATCCCGAAATGTGGGTTAGCCGCTGGCGGAATTATTTCGCTGGAATGCTGGACGCAAGCGTGCGCATGGACTGGACCGACCACGCGCCAGCTATTGGATGGACAAGTCTCATCGTGGTGCAGTGGGTCGCCCCGATTTTTGTGGCGCCCTTCTTCGTCGCGGTCCTCTCCACTCTGGCGCAGGGTGGCATGGTCGTTGCCGGCGACGCGCTCACGCCGGATTTCTCGCGCCTCAGCCCGGGCCGCAATCTTCAGCAAATCTTCTCTCTCTCTGGCTTGAGCCGCATCCTGCGCTCGCTCATTCCTTCGAGCGTCATTCTCTACCTTGGCCTCCGCGTCATTCTGCAAGGCGCGCCTCAGATTTTTCATTCCTCGCGCATGCACTCGCGCGCCGCTCTCGCCTTGATGGGCCAATTACTTTTCAGCCTCGCTTGGCAATCGGGCCTGGTGCTTTTCGCATGGTCCGGAGTGGACTTTCTTCTCCAGCGTCAGGCCTTCGAGAAATCATTGCGCATGACCAAGCAGGAAGTTCGTCAGGAATCGAAAGACACCGATGGCAATCCTTTAGTCAAAGGACGCATCCGGCGCCTTCGTCGCGAACTGCATCGGCGCTCGCTCCAGAAGGATCTTCAGCGGGCCACTGCCGTCATCACCAATCCGACGCATTATGCCGTGGCTCTCGAATACCGCCCGGCCACAATGGCTGCCCCAGTCATCGTCGCCAAGGGGCGCAATTTCATCGCGCAGAAAATAAAAGAGCTCGCGCGCTGGCATGAAATTCCTATCGTGGAGAATCCGCCGCTTGCCCAGGCTCTCTACCGGGCTGCGGAAGTAGGGCAAATGATTCCCCCGAACCTCTATGTAGCCGTCGCAGAGATTCTTGCTTTTATTTACCGGGTACAAATGCGCATGAAAGGCCGCCAACCTGCGTCCGCGTGGGGGGCTCGCTAACAAATGGCCACTGTCGCACAACCGGCAAGCCCCAAGCCCACTCCGTCAGCCGAGTGGCTCATTCCTGTGGCCACGGTTATCACGGTCTTCGTCATGCTGGTTCCCGTCCCGGCGGTTGTGATCGACGTCTTCCTGGCATTGAGCATCACGCTTGGAGTCATCGTTCTTCTCTCTGCGCTCTACATTCTCAAGCCCGTAGAATTCTCCGTCTTTCCCACGTTGCTGCTCTTCCTCACTCTTTTTCGTATTTCGCTCAACATCGCCAGCAGCCGCCGCATTCTTCTTCACGGCACGGAAGGAGCCGCCGCTGCCGGAAGCGTTATCCAGTCCTTCGGCCAATTCGTCGTCGGAGGGAATTACGTCGTGGGCTTCGTGATTTTCCTCGCGCTTATCGCCATTCAATACCTCGTCATCAATCATGGCGCCGTGCGCACCGCGGAAGTCGCTGCCCGCTTCACCCTGGATGCTTTGCCCGGTAAGCAGATGGCTATTGATGCGGACATGAACGCCGGCCTCATTGATGAACCGCAGGCTAAAGCCCGCCGCGAACTAATTGCCAAGGAGGCGGAATTCTACGGCGCTATGGATGGCGCCGCGCGCTTCAGCCAGCGCGATTCGCTCGCCACCATCCTCATCACGGCCATCAATATCATCGCCGGATTCTTGATTGGCGTTTTTCAACTGAACATTCCGTTTGCCGAAGCCGCCAAAACGTACACGGTTCTGACCGTCGGCGATGGCCTCGTCACTCTGATCCCGTCGCTGCTCGTTTCCGTTGCCGGCGGCATGGTGGTTACGCGCACCTCGAGCGGCGCGACGGTAGGCGTCGAGTTCGCACGCCAATTGGCCGGCAAAAAAATGCCGCTGCGCATCGCCGCCGGCGTGATGTTTACGCTTGGTCTTATTCCCGGCTTGCCGAAGTTCTCCTTTTTCCTTTTGGCTGCTATCACGGCTTACCTCGCCTGGCGCGCGCCAAAGACCGCCGGCGCCGATATGAAAGCCGCCGAGGTGGTCGCCGACGCAAAGAAAACCGATCCGCAGCAACAGATTGAGAGCCTGCTCAAGCTCGACGAAATCAGCCTCGAAGTCGGTTATGCGCTCGTCCCGCTCGTGGATCAAGCGCAGGGCGGCCAGCTGCTCCAGCGCATTCGCGCACTTCGCCGCCATCTCGCGCTGCAGTTAGGTTTTCTCGTGCCGTCGGTACACATCACGGACAATCTCAAACTCAAGCCCCGCGAATATCTCGTTCTTCTTCGTGGCGTCGAAGTCGCGCGTTGGGAAATGCAGCAGGAACGCTTGCTGGCTATAAGCTCCGAACCTTCCGCGCCTCCCATCGAGGGTATCGCCACGAACGAGCCGGCGTTTGGCGCCTCCGCGTTGTGGATTGTCCCAGGTCTGCAGGAACAAGCCCTCTCGACTGGCTATGCTGTCGTGGATCAGACTTCCGTTCTCGCCACGCACCTCGCGGAACTCGTCCGCCAGTTCGCGCACGAACTTCTCACGCGCCAGGAGACCAAGCGCCTCCTCGACGCTCTCGCCGAAACTCAGCCCAAACTCGTTGATGAATTGTACCCGCGCCTTCTAACGCTCGGCGAAATCCAGCGCGTCCTTCAGCAGTTGCTGCGCGAACAAGTCTCCATCCGTGACCTCACCACAGTGCTCGAAACGCTTCTCGAAGCTGCCCCGGTCAACAAATCGCAGGTCGCTCTTGTCGAAGCCGTGCGCCAATCGCTCGGCCGTTCTCTCGTCCACCCCCTGCTCGGCGACGACCGCAAGCTGAAGGTTCTCACGCTCGATCCCGTCATCGAGCAGGAATTCCAGCGCCAGATCGATCCTCAGCCCGGTATCGAACGCGTCTCCGGCGGCGGGACGGCTCCCTTACGCCGCGTTCTTGAAGGTCTTCAGCGTCTCGTCGGAGACCGCGTCGCGCTCAGCTCCACCATATTGCTTTGCAGCAGTCCCACGCGCTTTCATCTCCGACGCCTCCTCGAACCATTTGTTCCGCGCATCGTGGTTCTGTCTCCATCCGAGATTCCTTCCACCGTCTCTGTTCAGTCGCTGGGGGTCGTGCGATGACCCCACTCCAAGTAACTAATCTTGGCAAGCAGGAAAGCGCTCCATGCTGACGACTTCCTCCGACAAACAGTTGCAATCCATCGGGCCCGATCCGGCCGAGCGCGAGCGGCTGCTAACGGAAAACCTCCCTGAGGTGCGCTACATTGCCCGCCGCATTCACGATCGTCTTCCGTCTCACGTACAATTTGACGATTTGCTGCACGCGGGAATCCTCGGCCTCATCGACGCGGTTGACAAGTTCGATCCCCGCAAAAACGTGCTGCTTAAATCCTACGCGCGCTTCCGCATTCGCGGCGCAATCCTGGACAGCCTCCGCCAGCTTGACTGGAGCCCGCGCAATTTGCGCCGCCAGGCCCGGCGAATCGAAGAAGCTCACCGCGAACTCGCCGCCGTCCTCGGCCACGCCCCCACGGAGCCAGAGCTGGCCACGCACCTCGGCCTCGAACTGGAAGAGTTCCAGCACCTGCTCGGCGAGCTCCGCGGTCTCGATCTCGGCAGCCTTCAAGGCCAGTTCGATGAAAACAGCAGCGAAGATCCTTCCGGCGGCGTAGCCCTTCGCCCCGAGGAAGATCCCTTCGACATGACGTTGCGCTCAGAAATGCGCACTTTACTCACGGAAGCTATCGATGAGCTGGACAAGAACGAACGTCAGGTTCTCTCTTTATATTACCTCGAGGAACTCACCATGAAAGAAGTCGGCCTGATCATGAACGTGGGCGAATCGCGCGTCTCGCAAATCCACACGGCAGCGTTGATCCGTCTGCGCGCCAGACTCAAAGAAAAATTCCATACCGATTCCAGGCACTCGGGAGCATCCTCATGAGCCCCCCTGCTGTTCCATCCCAGATCGCCAGATTCTGCCAGGTCTGGGCGGAATGCTTTTCGCGTTTTCTCGAATCCGTCGGCGTTGCCTCCCAGAAGGTGGAAGCCACGGAGCCTGCTCCCGCGCAATCGCCCACCGCCGAGGAATTCGAAAAACTCGTGTGCGTCCGCTTCTCCGGCGGCGGCTCCATTCAAGGCGAATTGCTTTGGGTCGCGGACAAACCTGCCGCGCTTCAGCTTGCCCAGGTGCTCATGTCGGAGCCACTCGATCCGGCCGTCGAGTTTGGCGATATCCAACGCGATGCCTCCGCGGAACTTTTTCGCCAAGTGGCCGGTCAGGCTGCCAGCGCCTGGAAAAAAGAAGTCGGCGCCGAAACGGACATCTTCTTTCAAGCCACCGTCGACCCCGCCCCGGTCGCTGCCCAATCCGTCTCTCTTAAGCTCTCGGGCGAAAAATTTCCCGAACTCTCCATCCGCCTTTTTCTCAATGAAGATCTCTGCGCCGCTCTTACCGCAACCCCTCTGAAAGCTCGCGCTGCTCCTCCTCCTCCGTTACAACGCGAAGAAGCGGCACAAGTGCCCGCCGCGGTCCGCACCGGGTCGCTGCCCGCAAATCTCTCGCTCGTCCTCGATGTTGAGCTGGAAGCAACTATCCGCTTCGGCGAGCGCGAAATGCCACTGCGCGACATTTTCGGACTCATGCCCGGCGCAATCATCGAGCTGGACCAGATGGTCAACGAGCCTGCACAGCTTCTCGTTGCCGGCCGATTGGTCGCACGCGGAGAAGTTGTCGTCGTTGACGGAAATTTTGGCTTGCGCGTTACCGAGGTTGCCAGCGTGAGCGACCGCGTGGCCGCGATCCCAATGTGAAAGTGGAAGCGAGTGTGAAACCGATGAGCACAACGGAACTGGCATTGTATTCTCCGGACGCTGAAAATTCCTCCGAATGGATTTCCCGCTGCAAACAATGGTGGGTCCGTTTTATTTCACGCTGCGCCAGCTCCGGCTGCCCCAAGCTGGGCAAGTTGTGGCCGTCCTGGATGCATAAATCTTCGGGCATCTACTACGAGGGCCGGTGGTACTGCGGTCGAACCTGCCTCGAATCGGCTCTAGCTCATCGCGTGTACACGCTGCTCTCCACCTTTCAATCGGAGAAGCCTCGATCGCACCGCATCCCCCTCGGCTTGCTTCTCGTCAATCGCGGTGCGATTACCCCGCCGCAATTGCGCGAAGCTCTCCGTCTTCAGCGCGAAGCAGGCCAGGGCAAGCTCGGCGACTGGCTTCGCCAGACCGCGGACTTGAACGTCCAGCAGCTTACGGCCGCTCTCGGCCAGCAGTGGGGTTGCCCCGTCTTTCCTCTCGAAAATCAAGCGCGCACGCTCACCTGGGGCGAGTTGATTCCATTTCCCATTCTCAATTCCGCCGGTGCCGTGCCTGCTTACGCTTCCTCCGATGGGCGCGTTTTGCATATCGCCTTTGAAATCCGCGTCGATCACACATTGCTCTACGCCGTGGAACAAATGCTCCAATGCCGCACTTTTCCTTGCGTCGCCTCCGGCACCGCCGTCAAATCGCAGCTCGAACAGTTTCGCCGCCTCCATTCCCGCACTGACACTTGTTTTGACACCGTCCGCGAATATCGCGAGATGACCTGGACCATCTGCAATTACGCGGCGGAGCTCCAGGCTCGCCGCATCGTTCTCGCTCGTACCGGCTCCTTTGTCTGGGTGCGCTTCTTTCGGCACGAATCCTCTCGCGATCTTCTCTTCCGGATCCTGCCCGATCCCGTCAGCAGCCCGGCTGAACACACGGCCTCTCGCGCTAAAGTTTCATCCACTCATGCCGATGGCAGAAAGGGCGCCCTCCCGGCTGCCTCCATTGCTCTATGAGCCAGCCCGTCCAACATCCACCGAACACCGCCCACAAGCCTACTGCCAGTTTTCTGCTTGCCGAGCAGGAGCGCCGCAAAAAGCGCCTCACCGGCATGCTCAGTCAGGACTTGCCTACTCTCCCCAACTACGTATTGGACCTGAATGCTTTGCTCAGCAGCCAGACCGTAGATCTGAAAAAAGTCTCCAAGGTGATTCGCACCGACCCCAGTCTCAGCGCCCAGGTTCTTCGCCTGTGTAATTCAGCGCTCTTTGGATTGCGCCGCCGCGTCATCAACATCGAACAGGCTGCCGTCCTTCTCGGGACGGAACGCTTGCGCACTCTCGTGCTCACCTGTTCGCTGATGCAATTTGCCGGCAAACGTCTGCCCAGCGCTCAGCTCATGACCTACTGGCAGCACAGCTTCCTCACCGCCTTGCTCAGCGAACGCATTGCCCGTCAGGTGGATTACTTCGAAAAGGAGCAGGCCTATCTATGCGGCCTCTTGCATGACATCGGCCAACTCCCACTATCCATTCTGGTTCTTGAGGAAGAATCCAAGAATCGCCGGCTTCCGCCGCCTGGTTGGCTCGACAATATTTTGATGGAGCGCGACTACTTTGAAATGGATCATTGCAAAGTGGGCCGCTGGATGGCCGTCGCATGGAACTTCATGCCTTCCTATGTCGATGTCTTCGAACACCATCACGCTCCCGAGCGCGCTTCTCACGATCCTCACCTCGTAGGCATCGTCGCTGCTGCCGATCAGTTTCTTATGACGCAGGTAATTCCCGATCCATCGGCAGCCTCCAAAGTTACTCCGCAGGATGCGGCTGGTGCGGAAGCCGCCGCTGCGGAGGCCCCCACCACGGAGAACGGGGCCGAAGCGGCGAGCGAAGCAGCAGCTTCGCCCGCCGCCGAGCCGGAGGAACCCACCTTCCTGCAAACGTGTTTGCCGAGGCTCAACGAAGAGGAGCGGCAAGCTGTTCTGGAATTGCTTCAAACCGAGTACATTCATCTTCTTCCTTTGGTGCAAATAGGATTGGCAAATGCAGACTCGGCTGGCGAAGAAGTGAAAGCGATTGCCCCTCCTACAATCAGAGGCTAAGCATGCTTCCTACGCTGGGCTTTCCTTATTTCCAAAATCTTACGGGCCTCCCTGGCAAATCTGACATTACACGCACGTCCGGGCCTTCTTTCTATTTGTGTTCATTCGCGCGCCACAATATGCGGCAAAGTTTGCCGTCCGTAAGATGCGCCTCGGCAAGAACGTCCAGTCGCATCGCTATCTTCTCCATGATTATCCGCGCCTCGCAATAGCGCTCCTTATTCTTCAACGCTTTGCGGATTCTTACAGCCGGCTTAGATGGTCTCGCGCGTGCACTTTATCTCGGCGGAGGTAGCCGATGAACAGCGGCTTTTATTCCGCCTACGCAGGCCTAGCGTCTCGCATGGATGCGCTCGACATTGTCGCCAACAATCTCGCAAACGTCAGCACGACGGGCTTCAAAGCGCAGCACGAGTTCTATCGTTCCTTCGCCACGTGGTTGCAGCCTTCTCTCACCACCCCCATCAACCAGGCCGTAAATCAGTTCGGTGTTCTCGGTGGCGCCAATCTCGATCTTTCCGTGGGCAGCATGGCGCCTACCGGCAACGACACAGACATGGCTCTCGAAAACGCCGGCTTCTTCACCGTTCAGACCGCCAACGGCATCCGTTACACGCGCGCGGGCAATTTCGGTTTGAACACGCAGCGCCAATTGGTTACGCAGCAAGGCGATCTTGTCCTCGGTGACGCCGGGCCGATTCAAATACCTTCCGGCCACCTTGCGCTCAGCCCAGACGGCACCATCTCCGTGGATGGATCGCTCGTTGGCAAACTGAAAATCGCCGGCTTTGCTCCCAACACCCAGCTGACACTGGAAGGGAATTCATACTTTGTGGTTCCGCACAACGCCACGGCGGCACCTGTAGCTGACACAACTGTCCGCCAGGGAAGCCTCGAATCTTCCAACAGTGACCCCGTGCGCGGTGCCGTTGAGCTGATTGAAGTCCAGCGCACTGCCGGGCTGATGGAAAAAGCTCTTTCCATCTTTCACAACGAGTTCAACAAAGTCGCGGCCCAACAGCTTTCGCAGATTTAGCAATTCCCGGAAAGATTGATTTCAAGGACGACCCCAAGGAGAACATCAACTCATGTACCGAGCCCTTTACACTGCCGCAAGCGGTATGCAGACGCAGGAACTCAATCTTGATAACGTCGCGAACAACATCGCCAACGGAAGCACCGCCGGATTCCGCGGACGCCGCCTCCAGTTTCAGGATCTCGTCTATCAGAATATGATCCTGCCCGGCGCTGCTTCCACGCAGCAAACGACCTATCCTACCGGCCTCCAGATTGGTCTGGGTTCGCGACCCTCCTCGTCCGAGATTTTGCAGACGCAGGGTGACTTTACGCAGACCGGAAATCCGCTGGACCTCGCCATTCAAGGCCAGGGCTTTTTTCAGGTTCAGCTCCCAACCGGCGAATTAGCTTACACGCGCTCCGGAACTTTCCATCTGGATTCCACCGGCATCATCGTTACTTCCGACGGTTATCAGCTACAGCCTGCCATCACTATTCCAACGAACGCTACGAACATCACTATCGGCACCGACGGCACGGTTAGCGTTCAGCTTCCCGGCCAGCAGCAGGCTCAGCAGATCGGCACCATTCAGCTTGCCACGTTTCCCAATCCGGGCGGTTTGAACAGCGTCGGCGATAACATCGTTCTCGAGACCACCGCTTCCGGCAACGCAGTTACCGGAACTCCTGGCGGCGCGGAAGGTCTCGGCACCATTCAGCAGGGCTCCCTCGAGGATTCCAACATTGATATCGTCACCGAATTCATCCAGATGATTCTCGCGCAGCGCTCCTATGAAGCGAATTCGCGCGTTGTTCAGGCCGCCAATCAAATGTTCCAGACCGTGAACGGCTTGACGAGCTAGGACACGAACAAAAAACGATCAAAGAAACGAACGAAACGAAGTAAACGCGTTAAACGGCTTAAAGATCGATTCAGGAAAGGTCACCGTGCGACCCCTGTTGCTTATCGCATCCATTTTCTTGCTCGCTTTCCTCGCGGCTCCGCGGGTCGAAGCGAGCGGTCTCCAGATCGCTCTCCTCGCCAGTACAGAAGTCCAGAGCGACACCATTCTCCTCGCCAATTTGATGCCTGCCAGTGCCTCACGGCGCGTTCGCGAAGCGGCGGAAAAGGTTGCTCTCGGTTCCACTCCACAGAGCGGCACGACTCGCCAGCTAAGTCACGACACTCTCAACTCTGCGATCGAGTTGGCCGGTCTCGCCCCTTCTGATTTTGATGTGCCCGCCTCGGTCGTTGTCCGGCGTCGCGGACGCTTGCTCTCCCGCGAAGAAATTTTCGCGGCCATCGATTCTTCTCTTTCTAAAAAACCAATACCGGGCATTCCGCGCCTCCAGCCCAAAGATCTGTTTCTCGAAGTGGAAATTCGTGTTCCGCAAGGTGACCCAGGCCTCGAAGTCACTCAAATTAGTTTTGACCAGCTCATCGGCAGCGCCCGAATCCGTTTGCGCGCAAGGTCCGCTCCTGCTCTGCTCCCGTTTTATGTCATTGCCCGAATTCCATCCGCGCTCTCGGCGTCCGCGCCGGGCGTGCGCACGGTTCTCAACGCAGAGTCCATTCCTGGTTCCGTGCCCTCGTCCAATGCAAATTCCATTTCCATACCTATCCTGGTCGCAGCCAATCAGCCGGCCAGGCTGCATATGCATTCCGCCAACATGGATATGATTCTCGAAGTTACACCTTTGCAGCCCGGCCGCCTGGGTGATCTCATTCGCGTCCGATTGCCCGGTTCCGGTCGCACCCTGCGCGCACAAGTTGCCGCCGAGGGCTATCTCGATGCAACTCTCTAGGCGCACCGAAATGACTCCCAGCCGCCGTCGTATGTTTGCCGTCTTTTTTCTTGCAGCTCCGTTTTTTGCAGTCCTGATCTTTTTACCTCCATCCATTTTTGCGGGCACAAAAAAGCCGAAGCCGGATCCCACCGCGACGGTCATGGATGACTATCTGAAACAAGCCCGCGAAATGAATCCCGCTGCTCCCTCGACACCCGGCAGCCTGTGGGTTCCCACGGGCTCTCTCGCCACCTTCGCTTTGGACTATAAGGCGCTGCATGTGGGAGATCTCATTCTCATTAACCTGGCCGACACTTTTAGCGCGGCCAACACTGGCGAAAACAGTCAGTCGCGCGCGTTCAGTACCACTTCTGGAATCACTGGGCTTCTCGGCGCTATCGGCGCGAAAAACCGGTTGGCGAATCTTCTCGGCGGCGCTTCCACCACAACCCTCGACGGCAAAGGCGCATCCACGCTCAGTTCCAACGTCACTTTGAATCTCGCCGCGCAAGTTTTGGAGGTTTTACCCAACGGCGTGCTGGTCGTGCAGGCGGCTCGCGACTTCCTCGTGGGCAACGATCGCCAAATTGTGGTGATTCGCGGCCTCGTCCGGCCGGGCGACCTTGGGGCGAACAATTCGATCGCCTCAGCATCCATTGCGAATCTTGAGGTCGAGATTAAGGGCAAAGGCGCCGTCGCCGAAGCTTCTCGCCAGCCCAATGTCGTCGTTAGAACTCTCTTGAAGTTTTTGACATTCTGATTTTGCTTTCTATTTTGTAATTTGATTTCCTAAGGAGTTCGGCAATGTCTCGCGGCAGGCATCCATCGGTTGTTCTTCTCGTTCTGCTGTGCCTGCTCCTGATTCCTGCAAATGCGCGGGCCAACGATCAGCCCGCCGCGACCGCGCCATTGGGCCCGCACGTAGCCCGCATCAAGGACATAACCACTGTGGAAGGCATTCGCGAAAACCAGCTCGTCGGCTACGGGCTCGTCGTCGGTCTCGCAGGCACTGGAGACAAGCAGCAGACCATCTTCTCTATCCAAACGCTGGCCAACATGCTCCAGCGCCTCGGCGTCAACATTCAAAACCAGATCACCAACGTCCAGGTACGCAACATCGCCGCCGTTTTCGTTACCGCCAATATTCCTCCATTCTCGCGGCCCGGAATGAAAATGGACGTTACCGTCTCTTCCATCGGCGACGCCAAAAGCCTTGCGGGGGGCACGCTGGTTCTTACGCCGCTCGCCGCTTCGGATGGCAAGGTCTACGCTGTTGCGCAAGGCCCGCTGATCATCGGCGGCTACATCGCCGGAACCGCCGCAAACTCAAAAGTGGTCAATCATCCCACCGTCGGACGCATTCCAGCCGGCGCCCTGGTCGAACGCGACACCTCTCTGGACCTTACTCAAATGAAGTCGCTTTCTTTGTTGCTTCGCGATCCGGATTTTGATTCTGCCCGTGATGTCGCTCTTGCCATCAACACGGAGCTTGGACTTCCGGCTGCCCACGCGGTGGACAGCCGCCGCATAGAGCTTCCCGACGTAAAAGCCGACGCCCCCGACGTCCAAACTCTCATGGCTCGCATCGGCGACCTAACCATTCACACCAAACCTGCCGCGAAAGTGGTCGTCAACGAACGCACGGGAACCATCGTTATGGGCGGCAACGTAACCATCAGCGCCTGCTCCATTCTTCATGGCAATCTCTCCATCCAAGTCACCACGGAGTTTCAGGTTTCTCAGCCGCCTCCGCTTTCCAAAACCGGCAAAACTGTAGTTGTCCCTCAAACCGAGGTGAAAGCCCAGGAATCTCCCCTTCAGGTCATCCAGCTGAAAGAAGGAGCCACCGTCGAGGAGTTGATTCGTGGCCTTCAAACTCTTGGCGCCACGGCGCGCGACATCGTCGCCATACTCCAGTCCATCAAAGCCGCCGGCGCGCTCAATTCCGAACTCGAGGTAATTTAGCAATGCAGACCAACGTTCTCGCCTCCGCGGTTGCTCGAACCGCCATTTCAGCGGCCTCCCAAAATGGGAAATCCGCCGGCCTCGCCTCCGTTTCTAATACTCCTGCTGGCCGCAGGCTTCGCAAAGCCGCTGCCGATTTCGAGGGCATGCTCATCTCTTCGTTGTGGAAGTCCATGAAATCCACCTTTGCCGACGAGGATGACTCGGCCGATCCGGCCCACGACACGATTGACGATCTTGGCATCCAGACCATGTCTAACGCCGTGGCAAAAGCCGGCGGCTTTGGCCTGGGCAATCTGCTTCTGAAGCACCTGGAGCCTATGCTCGCCAAGTCCATGCACCAAAATGGCGCAGTTTCCGATAAAGCTTCCGCCGCTCCTGCCGATAGACTCTTAGGAAAGAGTTCGGAGCAATCGCTGGAATTAAAGTTTTCTGACATCCGGCCGATAGGAACTTGAAACGCATCTCGTTAGATCTGGCTATGTCGGCCTGTAAAGAAACAGGAGTTTAGCGATGAAGATTGACCCTAATATCCAGTTTCCGATTGACCCGCAATCGGACCGCGTCACGAACTCGGCAGGCAAGACCGTGCCGTCCCAGGGTTCCACGAGCAGTTCCGGAACATCCTCCGCCAACGGCGAAGATACCTTTAACCTTTCCAGCACGCACTCCCAGGTGCAGACCCTGACGGCCAGTCTCGCCAACGTCCCTGAAGTCCGCACGCAGCGCGTCAGCGCCCTGCAGCAAAAAGTGAACAGCGGCAACTATCTGCCGAATAGCCAAAATATTGCGGACGCCATCCTTGCTGATCAGGCTGGCCGCAGGGCTTGAGACGCCCAGAGGTAATCGCCGGTGATGGACGAAGTGGGGCCAGCGCAACCGGTGAGAATTGAATCTAGTTCCTCCGGAGAAAACAGGAACGCACCCGACAGGCGAACGCAGAAGCCGGCGAAGGTTGCCGTCATTTCGAGCGGCCAACGGACACCGCCCAGTTCGGCCCCGGACATTGACTTCGACGAAAAAGAAGAACGGCACAAGCTGGACGAGCGGGCCTGAAATCGTGAGCACCGAAATCACACGCTATCTCGAATTGTTGGAGCAGCGCCTCGATCTTCTCGGTTCTCTCTCGGCCGCTCTGACCGCTGCGCGATCGGACATCGTTTCACTCGACATTTCCAGCTTCGAATCCCGCATCGCCGATCAGCAGAGGCTGTGCGTTGAAATCGGTTCTCTCGACACGCAACTCGATCGCGTGCAACGCCAGTGTGCAACGCATTTGACGCATTCCGGCGAAAAAGCACCGAATTCCGCTTTGGACTCCGACGCCACGCGCCGCCGGGAAACCATCGATCGCCTGGCTCGAGTGCAAGCCAGCGTACAAAAACTCAACGCGGAACACCAAGCTTTGCTGCGCCGCTCGCGCCGCACCGTTAACGCCCTCCTCAATTCCTACCACACGTTTGCTTTGACTTATTCCAATCCGGCCGACCACAACGCTTCCGCGGCAGAGGGACTCTAGACATGGGTTCTCTTACCGCCAGTCTGAACATCGCCATGCAAGGCCTCCAGGCGGAACAGACCGCCATTCAAACCACCACGAACAACATTGCCAATGTGGACACTCCGGGCTATTCGCGCCAGGTCGCCAATTTCGACGACAACCCGCCTATCCAGATCGGCAATTTGTCGCTCGGCTCCGGGGTGAATATCAGCCAGGTTACCAGCCTGCGCGATGCGGTCCTGGACAAGCGCGTCAATCAGGAAACGCAGCAGCAGGGCGAGCTGAATGCTTTCATCAGTGGCGGGCAGCAGATTCAGGCGTTGTTCAATGAAACCGAAAGCACCGGGTTGCAAACGCCTCTGACCAATTTTTTTAACAGCCTCTCTGAACTCTCCGCGAATCCCAGCGACGTGGACACGCGCCAGGCCGTCCTGACCGCCGCGCAGAATCTGGCTACCGCTTTCAATCAGACTTCCAACAATCTTACGCAAATCCAGCAGGGCGAGGATCTCGACGTCACGCAATCCGTCAATCAAATCAATTCGCTGACCTCGCAAATCGCCGCGGTCAATGTGCAAGTCTCCGCGGCCACGGGAACCGGCCAGAATCCCGGTCCCTTTATTGACCAGCGCCAGCAGTTGATCAATCAGCTTTCCAACCTCGTGGACGTTTCTGAAATCGATGCCGGCAACAACAGCCTTACGCTTACGACGACCAGCGGCGCGCCGCTTGTC
Organism: Betaproteobacteria bacterium; assembly: GCA_903970165.1. GTDB lineage: Bacteria > Acidobacteriota > Terriglobia > Acidiferrales > UBA7541 > Acidiferrum. The sequence continues at coordinate 4,424 of CAJCHZ010000109.1, read as the reverse complement.
GTCGGCGGACAGAGCTTTCCGCTCACCACGCAGGCCGATCCAGTTACTGGATTGCAGGATGTCTATTCGCAGGGCAACAACATCACTTCCAAAATTACGGGTGGCGAGCTTGCCGGGCAAATTCAGCTTCGCGATCAGGAAATTCCTTCGGATATTTCCTCGCTCGATTCTCTGGCCTCCACTCTTGCCACAGCCGTGAACACCCAGAATGCGCAGGGCTACGACCTGAACGGAAATCCCGGCGGCAATATTTTTGTGCCTCCTCCGGCGAATGGCGCCGGCGCAGCCGGCTCGCTTGCCGTGGCTATTACCGATCCTTCGTTGCTTGCGGCCAGCGGCGGTCCGGCTCCGGGAACTGCGGGCGACAACACCAACGCCAACGCGCTCCTGGCGATCCAGAATCAGACGATTGATAACGGGGAGTCTCCCATCGATGCCTATTCCTCGCTGGTCTACAAAATCGGAAATGACGTTTCCACCGCGCAAAGCAACCAGACAGCCGGTAGTGAAGTGCTCGACCAGCTTACGAATCTTCAGCAGGGTGTTTCCGGCGTGGACATCAACGAAGAGTCTGCCAACCTGATTCGTTTTCAATCCGCGTATCAGGCTTCCGCACAGGTTTCCGGAATTATTGACCAGCTGCTGCAAGACACCATCAACATTATTCCGGTGACCTAAGCACTGCGGTGAGAAAAACATCGGTTAAATAATCCATGGCCATTCGGCTCAATCCCAATCCGCTTCCCGACCTGCTCCTCCAGATTCAGCAGACCGAGCAGAACCAGAACACCGCAACGCAGCAGATCTCCACCGGTCGAAGTGTCAACCAGCTCTCCGACAACCCCGCTGCCGCCGCCTCCGTGGTGCTGAATCACAACCAGTCCAGCCAGGACGACCAGTATTTGCAGAACATCAGCACGCTTCAGCCACAGTTGCAGGTCGCCGACTCTTCGTTCACCAGCGTGGTTACCGCGCTCACGCAGGCCATCTCTCTCGGAACCGAAGGCGCGAACGGAACTTTGAGTCACGGCGACCGCCAGGCGGTCGCCGTGGAAGTGCAGGGAATTCAGTCACAACTCGTGAGTCTCGCGAACGCGACGTATCAGGGCAAATATCTTTTTGGCGGAACGGCCGTTGGCGCCGCGCCTTTTACGCTCAACGCCACCACCGGCGCTGTCACTTATAACGGCAACACGAACGTCACTTCGGTGCAAATCTCGAACGGCAACTCCATTCAGACGAACGTGCCGGGCAGCCAGCTATTTCAGAACACAAGCGGCAACGTCTTCCAGTCCATCCAGGATCTGATTACCGGTTTGCAGAACAACTCCAATATTGGCGCTGCCGTGACCGAAGTGCAGAACGCGCTCACCACGGTGAACACGCAGCGCGTCCAGTATGACAACTCGCTCAATCAGCTTTCTTCCAGCGAGGATTTTCTGAACCAGGACAAGGTCAATCTCAGCACGCAGGAAAACGCGCTGATCGGCGCCGCTCTGGCCACTGCCTCCTCAAACCTTGTGCAGGCGCAAACAGCGGAGGAGGCGACCCTCAACGCCGCCAGCCGTATCCTTAGTTTGCCGAATCTGCTCAGCTATCTGCCGCCGCCGTAAACGCGGACGTAACGATGCGTTTATCCCCGTCAATTTTGTAAGTGGTGCATCTACGGGATTTAGGCTGCCTGTGGGCCCGACGACGCTTGCGTATTCGTGCTGCCGACCCTTCCCCGCATTTTCTATAAGTGTTGCATCTAAGAAAGTTTGAGTCAGCGGGACAAGGCTCGACTTCGGGATGGACGGGCGCATGGTCGGCGTATGTCCCCCATTTTTGTAAGTGTTGCATCTACGGGGATTAGCTTCACCGTGGAGCGACCCAAATTTCCCAAGGTTCGCGCACAAGAAAATGAAGGGAACTAGAAAGGCGCTCCACAAAAGTAACTTGGAAACGCTACGGGCACAAATAGCGTCGCTGGAGTAAGGACGGGAATAGGATTTCGCTTCAGAGAAAAAACATAGCGGTGGTCGTGGTGTTCGTATTGCTATCGGGAAGTCTGCGGGTCTCGGCTTGCTCGCTTGCTTGGGGCTATTTTTATCAGGTTACGAACCTAAGGGGAACGGTGGTCGGTACGAGCGTCTATGTATTCCCACGATGGCTGAGACAGTTGATCGTTCGGCGAAAACTCACGATGACGCTATATGAGTACTGTTCGCCTTGCGCTTCTAAAAGCCTCGTCCCGGTCAAATTCGTCTTGACCGATGGTGACGGGCACTTCGACTTCGGCACTCTGAAACCGGGTCACTATACGCTAAGAGTTGCTGGGGAAGAGTGGATTAATGCCGATACGTTCGACCTGGAAGTGAAGGGATTGCCCAATCCAAAGGAGTCCGTTCTCATCGACGTTTCGCCGATAGCTTCAGACTGCACTGGTGGACATGAGTTTATCGTGCGCGTGAAATGATTGTGAGGTTGTTCCATGCAAAGAACTCGGTCCTTGGAATCCCTACGAAGACAAGAGCCCCGGCAGAATGCACTAGAATGCACTATTTGATGCAACCGTGAATGGATCCCGCATCGAGGGGCTGACTTTAGCGTGTCATGCTTAGGGCGGAGACCCAGCGGGATACGGAGGTATGGTGGTTGCGTTTCGCAAGGAGGCTGGCTTGGCGTGCTTGCAGCATGATGCGAACTTGCAGGAGCGTGGTCTGCAGGTCGCGGAGTTGCGCTTTGTACTGATCGAGGACCCCGGCGATTTCCGGTTGAAGGCGTTTTAGCTCGGCCGCCTGGGCGACAAGGGGAGCCATCTCGCGGACTGGTTCGCGAAGGCGCCGGACGTCTCTGACATCAAAATCCCGCTCGCCGCGAAGAGCGCGACGGGCCTCTTCCAAAAGTGCGGCGAGGCGCACATTGACGCGATCCATGGTTTGCCGCGGCGTCTCGTCCATCAGGCTTTCCAACCTGCGCCGTTGCTGGAACTGGAAACAGTGGCAGGTTCAGCCGCGCTATGCGAAAAAACCGGTTGCTGCTCCGAGGAGCCGCGCAGCCGCCCCGGAGGACTGCACGGCGCGACGGTCTTTTCAACCTTTGACCAGGCCGCGCGAATGCGCGCAAACATGCCGATAAGCTCCTGAAATTTCTCGCGAGAGCTGGTCATACTGGCATGCGCAATCATGGAGCGAGTGACGTTGTAGAAATTGCTCAAATTGCGTGCTGCTTCGCCTCCGCGCTCAAAATCGAGAACGCCCTGCAATTCGCCAATGACGACGAGAGCGTGGTTGGTGCTGTTGACGCGCTCTTCGATTTTGCCCGCCTCGACGGCATCGAGGGCGCGATGCAGATCGCGCAAGATGGTGTCATACAAAGCCATGACCTGACCCACCGCCGAGGCCCCGAACGCCGTGGACTGCCGATAAGCGCCAACCGAATCTTTTGTGTTCATCAGATGGCCGCCAATTGCTGACTTGTTTCGTTCTCGAGCAGAGGCAATTCCTGAAGAGTGGTATTCACGTTGGAATAAACGGTGGTGAGATTGGCTTCCTGAACGGTGAGCGCCGCCTGAAGGTCGTTGATCTGGTTGGTGAGATCCTGCGAATTGCTGCTGATCCCCTGGGCATCGAGCGACAGGATTCCGGTGCTGGGGGCGTTGAGAGTGTTGATTACGTTCGAGAGGTTTTGCGCGAAGCCGTTGGTGGAGTTTTGCAGGAGGTTCTGGACGGCGGAGTAATGGGTGGTGAGGGCATTGGAGAGGGTGCCGCTGTCCAAGGAAAGTGTGCCGTCATCGTTCAAGTTCACGCCGATGCTGGCCAGATTGACGATGCCGCTATTCCCCGTGATGGAGTAGGCGGTTGCTCCTAGGAGCAAGCTCTGTGCCTCGCTCACGGTGTTGTCGTTCTCGAGCGGTCCGCCTCCGGTGCCGTCGGAGGCGACGGCAAATTGGGTATTGAAGTCGTTGATGACCGTGTTGTAGGCAGAGACGAAGTTGTTGATGGCCGTGGTGGCCTGATCGGTGTCAGAGGCAACGTCCACGTTTATGGGCGTATCCGGTGCGGCCGTACCGAGATTGAGCGTCACTCCATTGATTACATTGGAGACAGTGTTGCTCGCGCTGCTGATGGGGACGCCGTCAACGGTGAGGGAGGCGTTTGTGCCGGTGACGGCCTTGGTGAAGGTGAGGCCGGAGGTGTTGCCGGAAACGGTTATGTCTCCGGGAGCGCCGGTGCTGTTGCTTACCAGCGCGAGGCGGTAGCCGTTGGCGTCTTGAATTACGCTGGCGGTTACGCCGATATTCTGATTGTTGATGGCAGCGGCAAGTCCGTTCAGCGTGTCGTCGCTGGAGTCCGCGGTAATGGCGACGGGCGTGCCGCCGCCCACGGAAATGTTGAAGGTGCCGTCGGCAATGGCAGTGTCGGCGGTGGCCAGCTCGTTGG
>CAJCHZ010000108.1 GCA_903970165.1 Betaproteobacteria bacterium | reverse complement strand
GTGCTCTTCCGATCTAGTTTCGGCCACGAGCGAGTCTTCGCGCACCATTCGAACGACGAAGATAGTTGCGCCGGCGCGGATTTCGTCGCCGTTGGCGAGAATGGCTTCCTTGACGCGAGCGCCGTTGAGGAAAGTGCCGTTGCTGCTTTCGAGGTCGAGCAAGCGACAACCTTTGGGGCCGAAATCAACGGCGAAGTGCAGACTGGACATGGCTTTGTCGTCGGGGAAAGCGTGGTCGGCTTTGGGGTTGCGGCCGATACGGAGGGGCTGGCCCTCGATTAGCGGGATTTTGTTTCCCGCGGTGGGGCCGGAGCGAATTTCGAGAACTGTCTTCATGACCAACGGCAAAGCTCAGACCAGCAAGACCGACTATGCACTTTCTAGAGGGCCAGCATTATTACAGGATGCTTCGCATCATGCCGACAACTTAGCGCAAGAGAGCCGACTCCGGCAAGAACATAGGACTGACGACCGCTTCGGGAGGGAAGGATAGGATCACGGGATCGCATATTGTTGGCGCATCCGTTTGTACTCTTCGGCGAGAGTAGGGTCGGCAAAGCCGAGCGAGGCCCAATTGTGGAGACACTTGTTGGTCCGCTCGCGGAGAGGTTGCCGGGACTTCTGGAGCGGCTGGCGAGAGGAGAAATCGAGGATGAGAGCGAAAGCGGCGAGGTTTTGCAATTGCAGTTTCGGATCGGTCTGACGGGCGAACATGGTGCAAAGCAACTCCAAAGCAGCGGCGCCGTCGTCGTCCCATGCGCTCTGAGAGATAGTGAAGGCTATAAAGTAAAAAGCAAAAGGCTGGAGGCCACGAGGGAGATTCTGTTGCGAAAGAGTCTTCCTCACGGCCGGCTCGAATTGCGGCCACTTAACTCCGGCATGAACGAGCGAGCGTAGGGCGACGCGATAGCCTTCGGGAGAAGGAGAGGCGGCCAAGTAGGAGAGCCATCTTTGGATGCGATCTTTGGGATCGGTGACGCGCTGGATGGAAACGATGTCCTTTACCAAGGCCAGGAAGTTCTGTTCGCCCGCCGAGCTGGGGATGGCTTTCAGGACGTTTTGCGAATTCGCTTCGCCAAAGAAGAGAACGACTTCACCATCCGGCTGTAGTTCGCCGTAGTCTTTCTCCCAGAGCGGGTTGGGGGAAGGAGTGGGGGACATGAAGGCCCGCTCGGACCTGGAGAAAGGGATGGGGCCGGTAAGGGGAGTGCCCTTGAGAGTGCTGGGGAGCTCGAGTTCGGCTGTGACCGTCCACTCGAGAGGGAAACCGTCGGGGCCGGGCTGAGACATCTTCACATCTTTCTTTTGATAGTGAGAGATATGGCCAGCGACAATGGCGGGGCTGGAGGCAACGAGAGTTTCAGGGCCAATACGAAAGATTTGGTCGGCTCGATCTGTCAGTGCAGCGTTTGGCGACATGCGGCCTCCTAAGAGAAAAATACACAGTGTGATGAGCGTTTTCATGGCGTTAGATTGCCGGCTGGGCGGTGTATGAGCTCCGCTGGGAAGTGTTAAAGAAAGGATCGGCCAAGTTGGGCGAGTTAGAGCCTTTGCCCACGGCAACGGAGCCGATCTGGATTGCATTGGAGGACGGAGTGCAGCGGCTTCCCACATTCTGCGAAGTGTCGACGGTCACGTTAAATTGCATCGACCAATCAAAGTTGCGGAGGTAGACAAACGAACCCGGAACATCAAAATCGGCCCACTCAATGCACTGAACTACAAGCCAGGCAGTAAAACTATTCGAGAAGGATATTTGACGGAGAGCGCCTCCGGGCGAGCCCGCGCGAGGATCCCGCCAATCGGAGGGCAACCATGGGCTGTCCTCATGATGAGCTGTCTCGGTATCGCCGTCGGAGAGAAAACCCAATACGAAAGCAGCATGGTAAAAGGGCTTTTGGGTGTCGGGATCCCAAACGTCGCGGATGGGCATGGGACAGGACCAGGTGAGCAGAGCACGTGCAAAGCGAATGCGCCGGTCATTTGTGAGCATGGTTTGAAGCCAACCGACTTGAAAGTTCGTGGCGCAATCGTTTTTCCGCGGACAGGAGGAGTCGAGATTGATTTGCACCGTTGGATCGGTGCTCATCTCCGATGTGCCATTGAATTGATAGGAGCAAAGATTGACGCCGTCGTTGGTCTCCATGGCGTAGATGCGACGACCGGTCACAGTATCGTTTGTAACGACGAAGTCAATCTTGTGAATGGTGACTTGCTTGGTGTCGGTGGCGCTGCCCTGAGCCGTGACGTAATTCACGGTGACAGTGGCATGCTGCTCAGGGATATTCCCGTTCACATTGTCCGGAGTGAAGTTTCGCAAGTAAACGGTGTCACCTTTTGTCGCAGGTCTGCCATTTGCGTCCACAAGAGTAGCTCCGGTGACCGACCATTGGTAGTCGCCGCTAGCAGGAGTACCAACCGCCTGAATTTTGAAGCGGTGGCCCGGGCAAGCGACGGCGGCTTCGAGAATGATTTTAACCGTTGGAGGCGCAGTCGACTCGCAGGGGGAGGAACTGGAAATGCGCTGATAGAAGCGGCAAGCAAACGTGTCTTTATTGTCCTCGAACTTACGATCCTGGCCGGAGAGGTGGTTGGAACGGCGAAACTCGCCGTTGTCCCAAAAGCGAAGCTTGCAGCCGGCGGGACCATCGGTGGCGGTGGGACAGGGCCACTTGGCCGGATCGACGCGGCTGCCTTTGCGAAACATGAGAATGAGGACCCGGCGATTGGGGGCGTTGTCGGAATTGCGCTGAGCGAGAATGGCCTGAATTGCAGGGTCGGTTCGGTCGCCTTGCGCGGCTTGATCGTAATTGCTCTGCTTCTCCTGGGAGAAAATGAGGAGGGGGTTGAACTCGCTGCAACCCTGATAGTCGCCCTTGCCGGCGGAATTGGCGCCTTGTGCAAGGAAATCGGCCTTGGAGAGTTTCAGCGCGGGAGGAACGAGTTTTCGGAGATAGGCCTGGATGAGAGCGGAATCTTGGGTGCCCATGGGAAGGCCTGTGAAGCTCTGCATCATTTCGCGCTGCTGGGAGCCCCAATTTTCCTTGCTGGCGATGGAACTCCATAAATTGACAGCGGTGCCGGAATCAGTGTTGAAAATGAGGATGGCGTAGATGGCCGTTGCGCGGCGGCCACTCAGATATTTGTTGTATTCGTCGGTGCCGACGGGGTCGGCGTGGCCAAAGACGGAGAGCGGGCATCCTGGGTGGGCTTGAATGAGAGAGATTAAGTTCTGAAGTTCGGCGCGAATGTCGTTGGGCGTGCCGGCGGGATCGGCGGAAGGGTCGGCGGCAACGAAGGAGGAATCGAAGGCAAATCGGATGTCATCGACACGCCAACACGCAATGGGAATGAGGGGAAGCCTTGTGTTGTTAAACTCACCGGCGGTGGAGGGGGCAACGAGGAGTTGCGGAGAACTGGAAGCTGGATGGGAGCCTTGAACGCCGCCATCGGAAGAGCCGTGAATTGTGCCTTGGTTATCGCCGGGCATATTCGGTCCGCGTTATTTTGCACGAGAGCATGAGGAGCGTGGCGGCCATGGGGAGAAATCAACAGCCATAAACTTGCTTGAGTTTGGATTGGGTTTGGGGGCCGCAGTCGCCGTCGACGGTGAGGCTGTTGTCGCACTGGAATTCCTGGACGGCAGAATTGAAGGCATCGGTGTCGGAGCCGTCGACGGGGCCCGCAAAATAGCCGAGATTGTTGAGGCGGGCGACCTGGCCGGAGACTTCGTCAATGGGATCGAGATGGCCGATTTTGATAGGCAAGACTTCGTTGGCGAAAGGGGTTTGATCACCGCGGATGGTGAGAACGCCTTCTTTGGCATCGAGCGGGATTTCCTGTTCGAGCTTGCCGTTGCCGTCGGTCGTGAGTTGATAGACCTGGCCGTCGATAAGCAAGGCGCATTGCGCGCCTGCGATAGGTTTTTCGTAGATATCTTCCAGGACGAGGCGGAGCTTCAAGGTAGTTTTGTCCACTTTGAAGGTGTGCTTCTTGTCTGTGGCGCCGGATTCCTGTTTTTCTTCCATGTCGGGAATGAAGATTTCGTCGCCGGGGAGAAGAATGTTGGGATTCTGGCGCTTGTTTTTCAGGTCGGCGTTTTTGGGATGATTCCAGATGATGGTGTAATCCGTGAAACCGTTGTCTTTGGCGATGCTGGAAAGGTGATCGCCTTGTTGGACAGTGTAATTCTCAGGCATTGCTGCCACCTCGAGCCGATTTGTTCGCTAAAAATAAGCTCATCGTACGACCATCGAATTATTTTTTGTGCCAGGACTTCTTGTCGATGTTTGGAAATGTGATTTTGCAGTTGCCGGGGTCGATGCCATCCACGCGCGCCTGGCCTTGTGAATCCAGATTGCCTTCCTTGATCGAACCGTCCGGGAGCTCAATTCGATAGGCTTCGCCTGCGACAGGCTTGCCTGCTTGATCGAGCAATTCGATTTCGACCCAATGACCGGTTGGGGATTTTGGGGGCGCACCTGACGCGTTCGAGAGAGCCTCGCAACCTTGACAAGGTTTAATGAACGGGAGACCACTTTGCGCGGCATTCGCCAGCGCCTGGCCCGCCGTGGAAACGCCAGGACTACCGGAGGAAGAGGAGGGGCCGGTGGTGCCACTGCCGCTCATCGCTTGTGCCAGTAAGACGAGAGGCGGGACCGGGGGAACAACCGTGGGCGAGCCCATGCCGACTTCGCCGATCATAACGGTCATCTCGCCCAGCACGATGGGATTCGCGGGACCGAGACAGAGGCCGGGAATTTCCATGACGATGTCGCCCATCCGACAGGCCATCATGTTGTTGATGAGGACGGTGGGGCTGCCCATCATGACCATGCCGACGCCGTCGGGCCCGGTTATGTTGACCATGGGGCAGGCGTGCTGATCCATCATGGCGCGCCAAGCAGGTAGGCCGCCGATGAGGACGTCCACGCTGCCGGGGCCTGGGGCGAGCGGAGTGCCGTGCGTCGTAAGGTCAGTAACTCGGGCTGCGGGAGGCATAATTTTTGCTCCTGAATGGCGCGGGACATCGCGTACGCGTTCGCTTGCATGTTCTTGAGCAAGTCCGCTTGCTCTGCGCCTACTGGTTGAGCTTTCCCCCTTTCGTGCCGTCATCGGCAGTGTCCGGATCTTTGGGATCTTCGGGGCTGTCGGGGCTGTCTGGAGAATCGGGGCTGGCCGATTGAGCGCTGCCCGGGGCACCACCGCTGTTGATGAGAACCATGGTGCCCTGGATGGAGACGCCGGCGGGGCCAATATCAATGAAGCCGCCGGGGCCGACCAAAGAAAGTTGCATGCCAGCCTGAATGACCACGTTCATGCCGCCCGTGATGTACACGGCTTGCGTTGCGGAGGTTACATCGTTTCCGCCGATTTGCGTGTTCCGGTTCTGACCAACGGTTAGCGAATCGTTCGAACCGATTTGAATTTTGCGGTTCTGGCCAATGGTCACCGAATCATTGTTAGTGACCTGCTCTTTGCGATTGCCTCCGATTGTAATCGATTCGTCGGAGTCCACTTTTTCCATGTGCTTCGCAGCGATATGGATGGATGTATCGCCGGTGATGCTTTCGATGTGCTTGCCTTTGACTTGTGTCTGTTTGTCGCCGTCCACTTCTTCGAACTGGCTGGACTTGACGATCATGTGGCGATTGGCGCCGACGAACTCTCGCGATTCTTTTTCGACGCGCCAGTCCATGTCTTTTTCGGCGTTCATGAAAATCTGCTCGTCACCTTTTTTGTCTTCGAAGCGCAACTCGTTGAAGTTGCTGGAACTTCCCTTTTTCGTGCTGCGCGAAAGGAACGTTGTACGCGTCATATTATCGGGCAGAGCGTATGGAGGCATCTGGTCAGCGTTATAGACGCGGCCGGTAATAATAGGGCGGTCCGGATCGCCTTCGAGAAAGTCGACAATCACTTCCTGACCGATGCGCGGAATATTGATGGCGCCCCAGTTTTTGCCGGCCCAAGGCTGCGAGACGCGGATCCAGCAAGAACTGTTCTCGTTCTTTTTGCCCAGTCGATCCCAGAAAAATTGCACTTTTACGCGGCTGTATTTATCGGGATAAATCTCCTCGCCCTCGGGACCCACGACGACCGCGGTTTGTGGACCCTGAACCACGGGTTTGGGAGTGATGCGCGCCGGACGGAAGGGCGTTGTGAACGGAATGCACGTGAAATGATTGCTGTAGACTTCCTGGCCGCTACTTTCTCCGCTGTAATATCCCTGGCCAACCGAAGCGGAATGCGAGACTTCGGTCAGAAGGTAGTCGGCGTTCATTTCCTTGCGAATGTGTTCGCTGAGGGTGAACTTGGAGCCGGGCGAAAAACCTCGCGCATTGCTCGATCCGGTCATGATTTGAAAGGAGGTCTCTTCTTCCTCCATGCGGACATTCACCATGTCGCTGCTCTGATCTTTTTTCAGGAAGATTCCCGGATAGTCGAAGACTTCGAAATTGGTGTTGTCCGCAACTTTATCCACGGTGGTGACCTGGGACAGAAGCGACGTGTTGGGGGTCTCGAAGTTGTAATCGGTCAAAGCGTACTTGCCTGGGCGAAGCTCTTCTTCAGCGTCCCAACTGAAAATGTAGTCCTCGTCCTGAAGATGGGCCCCGGCGGCCACGTTGAAACGAAGCGCGGATTGCGGCACGCAGCTTTTGTGCACGCTGGGCTTGTCCGCAAAGATCAATTTATGGCTACTCTTGTCGTGATCAAAGAAATAGAAGATGCCGTATTCCTCCATAAGGCGGGAAATGAAATTGAAGGAAGTTTCGCGGTATTGGACCACGTATTCGCGCTGTACGTAGGTTGCCTGGGTCTTATCCTGAAAATCGTTGAAGCCGAAATCGCCGAACACTTTTTTCAGGATATCCGGGATGGTCTTTTGCTGAAAGATTTCGCAATCGGCCGTGCGGGTGAGAAACCACGACCAGGGGACGATTTCGGCTCGATACCGGCTGAAACGCTCGTCGCGGCCTACGAAAGCGAAGCGGCTGACAAAACCGTTCCAATAGCGCTTGCCATCGTGAGGAACACCGAGACTGATGGTCACGTTCTTTCCAACGACGTCCTTGGACGCAATCGAGTGATTTTCCGAGAGCAGGTCGGCGGTGAAATGAAACAGACGAGAGATGGACTCGCGGCCGATGAAGCCCTGGAGCAGCAAGACGTCCTTGCCAAGGGGAGTACTAATGGCGATCAGACGATTATCCTGGGTGTAGGCCATATTCAGCGGCTCCGCGTAATGAACAACTCCGGACTTACCTCATCAACGCAATGCAGCAACGAAAGTATCACTCTTTTAGGGCATCGAGGCTGCTTTGGTTGGGCTAGGCATAGACAAACGATCCGTTTTCGCCGACGGAAACGTGAATTGCCGCGGGCTTCTGCTGCTCGGCCATGCGCGTCAGCAGGTAGCGCGAAACGTCGGGGAGCATGGTATTGGTCAGAATGTTATCGACGTTGCGCGCGCCGGATTCGACTTCGGTGCAGCGCTTGGCCACTTCCGCGACGACGGACGGATCGTAGGTCAGCTCGATCTTGTGGTTTTCGCGGATGCGACGTTGGATTTTGCCGAGCTTCAGCGTGACGATGTTGCGCATGGCTTCATCGCGCAAGGGGAAATACGGAACGGTTACAAGCCGCCCCATGAACGCAGGCTTGAAAATTTTGTTCAGCTCCGGCTTCAGCGCTTTGGCCAAGCCGTCGGCGCTGGGAGTTGTTTCAGGATCAGCGGTCAACTTCATGAGCAGGTCGGTGCAAGCGTTGGAGGTGAGAATGATGATGGTGTTCTTGAAATCGATTTCGCGGCCTTCGCCGTCTTCCATATTGCCCTTGTCGAAGACCTGATAGAAAAGCTCGAGAACGTCCGGGTGGGCTTTCTCGCATTCGTCGAGCAATACGACGGAATACGGGCGGCGGCGGACGGCTTCGGTCAAAACGCCTCCTTCACCATAACCAACGTAGCCTGGAGGAGAGCCTTTCAAGCTCGAAACGGTGTGGGCTTCCTGATACTCGGACATGTTAATGGTGACGAGATTGCGCTCCCCGCCGTAGAGAAGATCGGCCAGTGCGAGAGCCGTTTCTGTTTTGCCGACGCCGCTGGGACCAACCAGCATGAAGACGCCGACGGGCTTGACAGGATCGTCCATGCCGGCGCGCGAAGTGGAAATACGCTGAGCGATGGCTTCGAGGGCGTGGTTTTGGCCGATGACACGCGCGGCCATTAGATCCTTGAGTTTCAGGACCGTGTTGATTTCATCCTGCTGCATTTTGCCAACAGGAATGCCGGTCCAGGCGGAAATCACTTCGCCGACGATTTGCGAGTCCACACATACCCGCATGAGTGGAGAGTCGCCTTGCAGCGTGTCCAGCTCGGTGTTCAATTTTTCGAGCTCGGTGCGAAGCGCGGCCGAATCCACGGCGGGCTGAGCGGCCGTGCCGGCAGTGGCGCTTGCGGCAGCAGCAGTTCGCGGCGCGGCCGCGGCTTCGAGCTGCGTACGCACGTCGCGAATGCGTGACACGAGAGACAATTCCTTGTCGCGGCGTTCGGTCAACGACTTCAGACGCGCGGACACTTCTTCGCGCTGCTTGGCAATTCCGGCGAGCCTTTCCGAATGATCCACTCCAACCGCGACTTCGCGCTCGAGTACGCGCTGCTGTACATCCAGGTCATCCACCTGCCTTGTGGCATCTTCGATCAGTGGTGGAGTTGCGTTTTGTCCCAAAGCCAGCCGTGCGCAAGCTGTGTCCATGACGCTGACAGCCTTGTCGGGCAATTGACGGCCGGCTAGATAACGATGCGAAAAGCGCGTGGCGGCCTGCACGGCTTCGTCGAGAATGCGCACGTTGTGATGTTTTTCGAGAGAGCTGACAATGCCGCGCAGCATGACCATGCACTGCTCTTCCGTGGGCTCTTCGACTTTCACGACCTGGAAGCGGCGAGCGAGCGCGGCGTCTTTTTCGAAAAACTTTTTGTATTCGGACCAGGTCGTTGCGGCAATCGTACGCAACTCACCGCGCGCCAGTGCCGGTTTCAGAAGATTGGCGGCATCGCCCTGCCCAGCCTGGCCACCCGCTCCAATCAACGTATGGGCTTCGTCGATGAAGAGGATGATGGGCGAGGGAGAAGACTTTACCTCTTCGATGAGACCCTTCAGCCGGTTCTCGAATTCGCCTTTGACGCCTGCACCCGCCTGCAAGAGCGCGAGGTCGAGCGAACGGATGGTGACATTTTTCAGAGGCGGCGGCACATCGCCCGCGGCTACGCGCAAGGCGAATCCTTCGACGACAGCCGTTTTGCCGACGCCTGCCTCTCCGGTCAGAATCGGATTGTTCTGACGGCGGCGCGTGAGAATGTCAATAATCTGGCGGATTTCGTGGTCGCGTCCCAGAACAGCGTCAATTTTCCCCGCCTTGGCGTTGGCTGTTAGATCAATTGTGAACTGATTCAGATTTTGCGTCTTGCCCGTGGCGGGTATGCCACCCGTTTGCGGCAACGCTTCCCCACCGAGAGGAACGGCTTGCGCGGTTTCCTGGTCCTCCACTGAGCCGGCGACGATATTCCAGAAGTCTTTATGCAGCGCTTCCGCGCTTATTTTCTGGAATTCGCGCGTGACTTCCCGCATCAGCCGCGAAAGGTCGCCAGAGCTCGCAATCGCCAGAACGCAGAAACCGGTGCGAACCTGCGCCGCGCCAAAATCAAGAGAACCAAGCGTCCACGCCTCGGAAAGCATGTCCGTGAGCGAAGGACTAAAGGCAGGAGTGCGCGCATTTCCGGACTTTAATTTGTCGAGGCTGCGCGTCAGATCGCCGGTGAACCGCGATTTGTCCAGGCCAAACTGTTTCAGGATGCGCGGCAAATCGCTGTCCGTGGCGTCGAGGAGTTTCAAAAGAAAATGCTCCAGCTCGATGTCGTAATGCGTACGCGACAGGCAAAAGCCCGCGGCGGCTTCCAGAGTATTCCGCGTCGTATCGTTCAGCTTCCCGATCAGGCCCTTCAGATTTGTCGTCATAGTGACCTCGCTTCGCTAGACATTCCACTAAACATTGAAAATCGTTTCTTCCGGATGGCGGTCCATGGGCTTCGATTTCATCCAGGTAACCCAGCCAAGCTGCGGCGCGCCATCGCCTTCGCCGCCCAGCTGGCACCGCGGAACCTCCTCGCGTTCGAGAATCAGCTGGACTTCGAAATCGATTTCTTCGTTGGTCCAGAAACGGAGGAGCGCCCGGAGCGGCTCGTACGCGGAACCGTTTGGCAGAAAATCCAGGTAATTTTCCAGGCTGAGCGGGCCGATGCGGATGCGCGCGCTGGCTTGCTGGTTCCACACTTCGTCGCCGACTACGGCGCCCATGCCGAGTTGTTCCGACGGCGTCGAACGCTCGCCGATGCAACACTCCGTGGCTTCATCGAGACGGAACCATCCGCCGACCAACTGGATCACCTCCACGGGCACTTCAAAGTAATCGTTCAGGAGCATCTCCAGGGCGTGCGCGGAATGAGGACGCTGGCCAATGATGCCCGCAAAAAAGAGAAACGCATCATCGGGCACCGCGAGCCGCTCCTGCAAACCGAGCGTCCCGAGGCCGATCAAATCAAGAAGATGATGTGAGAAGCGGTCGCGCTCTCCGCGCTCGTAGGAAACGGCAAAGCGGTACTTCTCCCAGGCTTGGTAGAAAAACGAAAGCAAGCGATGGTGAAAGAGGTCGAGAAAATCTCTCAGCGTGCGGTCGCCCGAACGAACGCGCGCGGTGATGAGCGTCGTGTAATGGTGCGGCAGCGGCCCTTGAACGCCGGTCATGCCCATGAAATTCACCGCGAGAGACGGCGGCTTGCCTTCTGGCCAGTCAATGGTCTGGATTTCGCTCGCCGGAAACGACAACGACGGATATGTGCCGAGGCGCGCGATTTCATCGGACGGATTCACAAAGCGCCCTAACGGCCTGCGGTCCGGCATCATCCGTTCGAGCAGACGAATCGCCTGAAAAAATTCGAAGCGATACGGCTCTTTGCGAAGCTGCTCTTCGACTTCCGAAAGATCGGCAGCCGGCGATGAATCTACAGGAGAATCACTTCCCCCGCTCGAGGTGGCCATTGGCGCAGTAGCTCCTTTCTTTGCTGGGTGCGCACGGCAAGCTGGCTGAAGCTGTTCAGCGAAGCATAGTGCCCCAGAAAATATTCAAGAACGCTGGCGAAAAGAAAAACGCCGCCTCCGACAAATTGCTCCTCATCGAAAATCATTTCCACGCGGTGACCCCGCACGAAGCCGATGCCGTTTTCGGAAATGACGCGCGCGAAATGGCGCGTGCTGGAAAGTTTCGTCAACCCTGCGACTTGCCGTTCGTTGTAGCCCGATTCGCCGAATGTGTACAGGCGTAGAATTTCTTGGAGAGATTCTTTCCCTTCTTCGACGATCGAAAGATAGTTCAGCGATAAATGAGATATGAGCCGCCAGAGCATTCCTTTGCCGGTCGGTGGCCGCACGGAAGCGGACGGTTTGCGCAGCGCGACAATGCGCTTGATCGCATTTATACCTTCGGCTTCGAAATCGCCGCGTTCATTTCCCATCGGAAGTCGATGGGGCAAATCCCGGTTTGAGCAAATGCAATGCACGGTGGCTGTGTCCGTTTCCGGATGCAGCGGACGGCCACTCAGATCCAGGAACGAAAGATAGACATCCGTACCTTCGTCGTCCCGGCGCGTGGAAGCCTGGCGCCGCGAATGCCAGAAGCCCTTGGGCCGTTCGCCGTGGCGCGTGGTGGTATGGCGAAAGCGGTAGAAAGGCTCGAAACTGATTACTTCATGAGTCTGCGGGTTCGGGGAGATGACTTCTTCGATGGAGAAAATTTCCATCGCGCGGCGGCGGCGCACGTCGGGCGTGACCAGATATTCGGTGTGCGTCTGGTCGAGCCGGATAGGCTCCGCGGTGTGAGGGAAGAGATTGATGGCCGGCGAGCAGCCCAGGCGAATCGTTTCTTCGGAAATGTTCAGTTCGAGCGTCTGCTGGCGTTCGCCGCGTTCAAAACGCGAAATCAAAATAACGATCTCGATACGCGGGCCGAAACCGGAGGTGCGAAGCTGCTCGAGCCCGTTCAATTCCACAAAAAAGAATTTCTCTGGAAAATGAAAATATTCCTGAAGCAGCCGGTAGCCGGAAAAAGAACGCCGCGGATACGGCAGCAGGGACTCGGAGTTCCGAAAGCCGGACGGCTGAAGCTTGGTGCCCGGAAAAGTGATCGGATGTCTTCGCGTTTGCGGAGTGCGGTCGCGAAGCAGAATCTGCGAACAGTTATTGCAAAGCAATTCGTAAAGCGAATGAATCAAGCTGCTTTCGCCGTTCAAATAGAAGCGGAGCGAGTTCAATTCCAGCTTGTCGAAGGTCACATCCGGGAAGCATTCGACTTCGAGGCGCAACGCGGCAACGGCATCCTGCGACTTAACCGCGGGACGCAGCCGATCCGGCGTGACCCATTGCGCCGCCGTAATTTTCAGCGGCCAGAGAGTGGTGTCAAAACAAGTCTTGAATTTGCACGGATAGCCATCCACGGGCTGCGAATAAAGCATCGATCCGCTCGGAATCGGCAGGCCGGTCGTAAGCTTCCCCTGTTCAGGATCGAGATGAAACTGCACGATGGTCGAAGACGGAATCGGCCGAATGTAGTGCGGATAAAGGACGCTGAGCAACGCCTCCGTGATCTCCGGAAATTCGTCATCAATCTTCAGATGAACGCGCGCAGCCAAAAACGCGAAGGATTCGATCAGACGCTCGACATGCGGGTCTTCGCAGCGGTTCGGCTCGAGCAGCAAACGAGACGCGACCTTCGGATACTTCTCCGAAAACTCGGCGCCCAGCTGGCGAATGTAGGTCAGCTCGCGCTCGTAGTATTCGAGCAGTTCGTCACGCACGGTCGTCTCCGGATATCTGTACCTCGAGGCTGGTCAATTCCATGGACGCGTCATAAACGACATGCTCGGGAAGCGGATCAATGCGCAACATTCCGTCAATCGCGAAACGCAGCACCCGGCCCACACCCGCGACCGGAACGAGCGCAACTCGAACGCCATCGAGTCTTCCCTCAAACGTTTTCACCGCCGTCTCAATCGCCTGAAGCAATTTTCCCCGTTCGTACAGAAAATTCGCGGGGAGCGACGTAATATCGGGCAGCCCATAACAATAAACCGACCGCAGAATTTCGAGGCACTCCTCGGGAATGATGTCGGGGGTTCGCCTTGTATTCAGCAGGCTTTCCAAATCGCGCCGCACCGCGATCTTCAGCTTCGCGAGCGAAGCCGTCCGCGTCATCGGCAACTCCGTCTTCACGCGCGGCTCATCGTCCATCAGCCTGTCCAGCAGTGGCAGCCGCAACGGAGCGTTGGAATCGTATTCTGCCATCACCTACCTCAGCGCCAGCGCCTGCCCGGGATCAAGCCGGCAAAGTTTCTGATAAATTTTCTGTTTTTCCGCGTCGTCCCGGCCTAGTTTTTCCGCGCAGCGATACAGCAAAGCCAGCGGCTGCGCGACAATTGCCGGGTCTTCCCATTCCTCGAGTTTGCGCCGCTCGATTTCATCCGCCAATTCGACAAGGATAGGGTAGGCAATCGACTCGTGCTTGGTTGCCAGAAAAATATTCGCAAGTTGAATGTGCCTCTGGAAGCGTCCTCGGCCCGTGCGCTCGTTGTTCATTTCGCGCGTGATCAGGCTAATGGCTTCCTGCACTTTTCCGGAACGCGCCGCTTTCATGGCCAGTTCGAGAACCTCAGGCCCCTTTTCTCCATTGGCGCTATCCCCACTCTGGGCCGCAGGCATTGGCGGCGGCACATATTCCGGCTCGCTTGGCGGAAGTGGTGGCGGAGCGGGAGGCTCCGGCGGAGGCGGCACAATGCTTTCTTTAAGCCATGCCAACGTCTCCGCGTTAGCCGCCGGAGTATCGTCCATGAGCGACGCCGTCAGCAAGTCCGGATAGTCGGTGAGCAGCGCTCTCAAATCGGCGCGAATCGCCGCCGCAGCCGCTTCATAATCCGATCCAAGCGATTCGCAAGCTCGCACAGCGTAACGCTGCAAGTCCAGCCATCCGCGCCCGCACGGCAGACTCATCGCGCTCTCGGCGCCTTCCAGAACTTCAGCCCAGTTCCCTTCCAGCGCCATCTTCTTGATGTGCGTCCGCTTCTCGGTCGGGGGCGCTTCCAAAATCGCAGGATCGAGCGAAGATCCTCCCGCGCGCAGTTCTCCCCATCGCGCCGCCCTCAACAACAAATAGGACACAGGGTTCTGCGGACTTTCGCGCCGCAAGAATCCGGCCACCGCCGACACGCGCTGCATCGCATCCTCGCGGTCCACGGGCTCGGAAGTCAGCGTACGTTTTTTCGCGGCAGCAACAGCACCAGCAGCAGCGCCCGCGGTGGCCGGCACTTCCGAGGATACTTCCTGCGCTTCCCCCGCCTGCTCCGGCGCTGCAGCCTCCGGCTCCTCAACCACTGGCTTGTAATACTGCTTCACCATGTCCTGCATCTCTTCAAGAGCAGTACGCAGGTTGGCGAAGTTCGGCGCATCTCGTCCGAATTTCTCGTCGCTCAGCGCCCCGAGCGCCTCCAGAGACTCCAGTGCAGCAACCAGGTTGCCGCTTAGCTTTTCATAGTATGCGTCGCCCGTGGCCCGCACGCCTTCGTCAAATTCCTCGGCGGTGCATTTCTTCTCTTCAATGTAAGCATTTCTCGCAGCCGTCTTGGCGTCGTTGCCTTCGCAATCTTTTTCGTAGCCGACGCGCCGCGATTCCTGGTACTTGAACAAATCCAGTTTTGTTTTGGTTAAGGGCAAGCGCCGCACGGCCGTGTCGAGCTTCGAACCAACCCACGCCAGCGGAGCTCCTCGAATCTCCAGGTCGTCGTCCTCAATCTCGGGGTACATCGAATCCCAGAAAGTGTCGAGCATGCCTTTCAAAAGATCGAGGCTTTCGCGCAAACCGGCAATGTGATCGCGGAAAAGCATGGCTTCCGTCAGCCACGCCGCGATTTGCAGATCTTTGCTTTTCGTCGAGAGGACGTCGGTGGCCAGCTTTATGACCAGCGGGTAATCCGCTTTCTTAATCGCGTAAGACCAATCGCCCTGCTCCAGCGCTTCTTCTTCGCGCCGCGCTTCGCGAATCTTGTCATAAACAGGATCGTATCGAAGATTTTTTCCGCTCGGATTTTCGCCGGGGATAGGGTTCAGGAGGCCTTCAGGAAGGGGCATGGATGTTACGAGGCCGCTTGCGCCATCGCAATTTGGAGATTGCGAATTTCGAGAATCGGCCACTCCTCGTCATCCGCGAGCAGCATTTTCTGGCCGACCGGAACGGTCTCCCCTTCAGGACTTTCTTCCCACAACGTCGCGCGCCCCAAACGGACATTGGGATCCGCGTGCTTTCCCGCAAACGGTGTTAACGCGGGTAACAGCACTTCGCCCAGCTCTCGTTCCTCAAATTTATCCGAGGTGCGAACCTTCGCGGGAAGCCACAACAAATCTCGAAGTCGCTTGGGAGGCGCAATCTCCACGGAAGTCAGCAGTGCAAAGGGAATCCACATGTAGCTGCCGGCGGCAAAAACTTCAAGGTTCGGCCCGATGCGCGGGTCGGCATCGCTCAGGGAAAGATATTTTTTACCATTGATACTGATCGAGATTTCGCCCAGCCCCTCGGTGCTCTTAGGCTTGCGGTACTCTTTCTTGGCGAAAAGGTCGTGCCGCGTTCTTTCCGCGTGCAACGCTGCATGATAAAGCAGCGCTCCCATCTCGGAGGTCTGGCTTCCCTGCGCAGCCAGATCCAGATGCTTTTCCGCCCGGTCGTAGTCCCCGGCAAAGCACAAAAGCTCAAACAGAAACGTACGCCGTTTGGCGTCCTGCGGGTTGTCGCGGACTTCGGCGCTTATGGCTTGAATGGCTTCGTCGAGCTTACCGGCTTGGTATAACTGTTGAGCGGTCATCAGACGTTCCTCTCAAGCGCGCGTCTCGCAACCGCGGTGAAACGCGGACGAGTACCGCCCGGACCTCTTCACAAGGACCGGGCGCACCCAGATAGGATTTGACGGACTCTTCGCTGCTTAGGCAGCCTGTGCTTTCGCCAGGTCGTAGCTAACTGCGCCCGTCGAGGATACTGTGCCTTTGGAGGCATCCTGGACGAAGTACTCGAACGTGATCTTCGAGAAGTTCAAGCTGAACTGTTCCAAGCCCATTTCGTCACTCCCTGATCCGCCGCCAGTCGAGTAGGAAGCAACCAGGCAATGCTCGAGGGTAATCTTCAGATAGTCGTACGGCTTGGCATCGCCACCCGTCTTGCGAACGGCGAGAATGCCCTTGTCAATGTGCGTTCCCTTGGTGCACGCCTGAAAAAGCTTCGGCGAAGCCTTGCTCAGGTAAGCCGAGCAGGCCAGGTCGTTCGTCGAATACTTTCCCGTACCGCCGCCGCTGCCGTGAGCGAAGCTGCCGCTGTTGCTTCCGCCCCAGGACCAGCTCGTGAGCTCGATTTCTTTTGTGTGGCCTTCCTTCTGTGATTCCCCTTCCACTCCATCCAGCTTCAAATATGCATCGAATGCCATGAACTTTTCCTCCTCAAATCGTGCTGTTTGATACTTGGAAAGCGAAGAGTTTCGCCGGTCGGGCAGCGAAATCTCTGCTTCCAAAAATTATCCCCGGGATGACTTCGGGAGCTCAGCCACCAGCCGCAGCGAAACGGTGAGCTCATCCAGTTGAAAGTGCGGCCGCAGGAAAGCGATCGCCCGGTAGACGCCGGGTTTGCCGGGAACTTCTTCCACGTCCACGCGCGCCTCTCGGAGCGGATACTGAGACTTTGCCGCCGCCGAGGCCGTATCATCCAGCACCACGTATTGGCTGATCCAGCGGTTCAGGAACTGCTCGCAATCCTTGCGGGACATAAAGCTGCCGATTTTGTCCCTCATAATTGCTTTCAGGAAGTGCGCAAAGCGCGAGATAGCCAGAATGTAGGGCATCTGAGCGGAAAGCCGCGCATTTGCATTGGCTTCCGGCTTGTCATATTTCTTGGGCTTGTTGGTGGACTGCACGCTGAAGAACGCCGCGTAATCCGTTCCCTTGCAATGCACCAGGGGAATCAGTCCCTGGTCGGCAAGTTCCTTTTCGCGGCGGTCGGTGATGGCGATTTCCGTCGGGCATTTCAGCGCAACGTCGCCTTCATCCGTGCGGAAGGTATGTGCGGGAAGTCCCTCGACCAACCCTCCGCCTTCCACACCGCGGATGGCTGCGCACCACCCGAACTTGGCAAACGCTTGCGTCAGCCGCGCGCCGAGTGCATACGCCGCGTTGCCCCACAGATACTTCGAGTGGTCCGTCCCGTCCACGCCCTCTTCAAAGTTGAACTCCTCAATGGGCTTGGTTTCCTTGCCGTATGGCAGCCTCATCAGCACACGCGGCATCGCCAGACCAACGTACCGGGAATCATCGCTCGCACGGAAACTCTTCCATTTCGCGTACTCGACCGTGTCAAAAATCTTTGCGATATCCCGGGGATCGCCCAGCTGAGCGAAACTGTCGAGGTTCAGCAGTTCCGGTGCGGCCGCTGTCAGGAAAGGAGCGTGTGCGCCGGCAGCCACTTGCGAAATCCTCTCGAGAAATTCCATGTCCTCGGGATGCTTGCTGAATTCGTAGTCGCCGATCAGCGCGGAAAACGGCTCGCCGCCGAAAATTCCGAATTCGTCTTCGTATACCTTCTTGAACACCGTGCTCTGGTCAAACTCGGGCGCCCGCTGCAAATCTCGCAGCAGTTCCTTTTTGTTGGCATTGAACACGCGCAGCTTCAGCATCGTGCCCGTTTCGCTCTGGTCCATCAGGTACTTGATGCCGCGCCAGCTCGCTTCCAGTTTCTGGAATGCGGGGTGATGCAGCACTTCATTCAATTGCAGAGAAATCAGGTGGTCAATTTGCGCGATGCGTGCATTGATGGTGGCATCCGCGTCGCGCGAGAGCTTCATCTCGCCTTCCAGTACTTGCGCGACGAACTCTTTCACCATGTCTCGTCCGCGTTCCCGCGCGGACTGCTCGGAGCCAAACCGACCGGAAGTTACAATCTGATCCAGCAGGCTTCCTTCTGTCGTTTTAGCTTCCGCGGCCGAAGCCGACGCTTTCTCCGCCTTACTCATCTGAGCCTCCCGCGGGCTTTTCTTTGTCTAGTTCTTTCTTCAACTGATCTGCCTTCTGCGTGTTGCCGACGGCTTCCATCAAAAGATCGTCGAACTTTTCGTTGCCCTGCAGAGCGCCCCGCAAGCTGCCCAGCTTCTCGCGAAGATCAAGGAGCTGCTTCAGCGGTTTCACATTTTTTGCCACATTGGCAGGGTCAAAATCGTCCAGGCTCTTGAAGTCGAGGTCCACTTTCATTTTGCCGGCGTCGGCCTCGTCGCTCAGCTTGTTGTCCACTTCGAGCGAGAGGTGCGGTTTGAAACTCTCCAGCACACCATCGAAGTTGTCGGGATTGATCTCCACAAAGCGCCGGTCTTTCAGCTTTGGCAGAGGATCCACTGGCTGGCCGCTGAGGTCCGCGAAGATGCCCATGACAAAAGGCAACTCCTTGACCTCAATGGCGTCGCCAACTTCGACGTCATAGGTGATGTGTACTCTCGGCGGACGTACACGCTCGAGTTTCTTCTGTACGCTTTCTTTAGCCATGTGTTCCTCTTATGTCTCCCTTTCGTGGATAGTGCTTCGGGAGCGAAATTCGTTTCGGCAAGGCGGGACACCCAGATGTTCGGGCATGGTGTATCACGATTCCTTTTGCCCGTCAATTGGTTCTAAAGTCCTAGAACTGGCTTCCATCGTCCTAACCTGCTGACTCTCAAGCCATTTACAATCCACCCCCGGGCCGGGGCCCCAGAGGACCGCCGAGAGACTTCCGCCCGCGAGGACGCGAAGAGTAGACCCGTCTCGATCGCCTTCCAGGCTCGTTCGCGTCCCCTTCCTCGTTACTTTCCAGCGGCTCCATGTGCTCATCATGGCGTGCACTATCGCGCGATTCTCTCGCGCGTACAATGCACTGGAGATGAACCGTAAGGAGTCTGCAGGTGAACTGTGCGCGGTTCAAAAAGAGCCGATTCTTAACAGGAGTAGAAAGCAGCACCAACTCTGTGCGCACTCCGTCGCAACAACAGAGAAGCAATCTCTTTTGACTTTCCCTCTCCGCACCTGCTAGCTTTAGCCGCAAGCCATGCGCCAGCTTCAACCTGTCATCTGGTCAAAAGGTACCTTCCTCACGCCGCAGCACCTTCAGACGCGCGACCGCTATGTTGACAGTTGCCTCCAGTTTCGACTCGAGGGCCTGAATTTTCGCCCCTGGGGATTCTTCGACTTGCAGATTAATCAGGAAGCCCTCACCGAAGGCAATTTCGCGCTGACACATGCTTCCGGCCTCTTCGCCGATGGTCTGCCCTTTGAGATTCCGGAATCCGACCCTGCTCCCGCTCCAAAACCCCTGGCTCTCTTTTTTGAGGCCGAACAAACTTCGCTCGATATCTACCTGGCGATTCCCGAGTATCGCCTTCACGGCCTGAATGTTTCCATCGAGAAAAAAGGCGCCGATGTCCGCTATCTCTCCGAAATCGTCAACCTGAAAGACGAAAACTCCGGCCTCACGGAAAAGCCGGTACAAATCGCGCGCAAAAATTTGCGCTTTCTTTTCGAGGGCGAATCCCGCGAAGGCTGCAATTCCCTGCAAGTCGCCCGCGTTCAACGCACTTCCGCCGGCACTTTCCGCCTCGATCCACAATATATTCCGCCCCTGCTCGATATCGCTGCCAACGATTACTTGATGGGCATCGCGCGCCGCCTCGTCGAAATTCTCGCCGCAAAAAGCAGCATTCTTGCGGGAGGCCGCCGCCAGCGCAGCGCCGGCCTCGCCGATTTCACCGCCGCCGACATCGCCAGCTTCTGGCTTCTCTACACCGTCAACGGCCACTTCCCCGCTCTCCGCCACATTCACGACGTGCGTCACGGCCATCCCGACGTTCTTTTCCGCCTTCTCACTTCACTGGCCGGCGCGCTCAGTACCTTCTCTCTTAAAATTCAGCCGCGCGATCTGCCCCTCTACGATCACGAAAATCTAGGCGTGTGCTTCACCGATCTCGACGAAAAGCTTCGCGAACTTCTTGAGACCGTCGTTCCCAGCAATTTCGTAGCGCTCCCCCTCAAGTTCGTCAAGCAATCCATCTATTCCACGAACATCGACGACGACCGCTACCTCACCGGCACGAAATTTTTCCTGGCCGTCAGCTCCACCATGAATCAGGGTGACCTCATCAAAAAAGCCCCGCCGCTCATCAAAGTTTGCTCCGCTGCACAAATCGAGCAACTCGTCCGCCAGGCGCTTCCAGGTATGCAACTCACGCACGCCGTCAGGCCGCCGGCCTCTATCCCGGTAAAGCTCAACTATCAATATTTCAGTTTGAATCAGTCCGGCATGGCGTGGGAAACCGTGATGAAAGGCCGCAGCCTCGCTGCGTTCGTCCCCAGCGATATCCCTGATCCGCAGCTCGAACTTCTCATCCTGCTGCCTCAGGCCATTTAATTTTCTCGGTCCGCAAAAATCCCGCGCTGATGAACGTCGCCAGCAGCCTGCAAAATTCCAACATCGGCGTCTCCGGCGCAATCCATTCATTCTGTTTGCTCAATTCATGAAGCTCGCCAATCGTCTTTGTGCCGTCGCAACGGGCCAACAGCATCGTCATCCACGGCTGCACGTTGAAATCCACTTCAAACGGCCGCCTCTGCGACACCTTAAATTCTTCCGGCACGATCTCTCCACCGCGCAGCACATGCCTCGTCGTAATTTCCACGCCCGAGGTGGCAACCGGCTTCCACTCCCGCATCGCCTCCAGCGTGCTCTTCAGCCGCGCCTCCGCTTCCCACCACAAAAACCATTCCATCGTCACCGCGGGCGTATTGTTGGGCATGACGCGCCGCAGCGTAAACGGCGGCCTCTTCCCCGCGTTGTACTGAACCACCAGCTCGCAATTCAGAAGCTCCTTGACGCCGTTCGTATCGAAAAGCTTCTCCCATTCCTTCGCCCCGTCCGTCCCGGTGTCGTGCCGTAGCGCGTCTTCTAGCGCAAATCGCGTGGCCGTCACCGTGCCAATCACAAAAACCGCAACGTCAAATTCCGCCTGTTTCTCGCCTAGCCATTCCCGTACCGTCTGTTCAAAACCCTTATCCACCCGGTCGAGCCCCAATGTCCGGCAATACAATCGCCCGCCCGGTTTAATCATTGCCGGCAGTTCACTCACAATCCTCTTTGTAAAGTGTTCGCCCAGTTCTCCGCCGCCCGCAAAGATTTCCGCCGGCCTCAGCACCGGCATGTAAGGCGGATGCGCCGCAATCCGGTCGAATTTCGTCCCCGCAACCGGCTGATACAAGTCCCCCCGCCCAAATTTCACATTCTGAATCCCATTCAGCGCCGCATTGAACTCCGCAAACGCCAGCGACCTCTCGGTAATGTCCGTTGCCCAGACGTTCTTGGCCGTCCGCGACGCCAGCAGCGCCGCGGGCGCCGTTCCTGCGCAAACCTCCAGAAAATCCTCGCACGCCTCAAACGACGTATAATCCAAAAATTCCTTCACCGACTTCGTCATGGGCGGATAAACAATATCCGCAAACGGCTGCCGCACCGAGTGATCTATATTCGTCCACCGGTCCGCCACGCAATACAATCCCCGCACTGGAAACAGCGCCACGCTCCCCAGACAACGCGAAGCATCCGTGGACTCCACCAAAATCAGCTCCGTCTGCATCAGCGCTTCCCAAACCTTCGCCGGAAACAACGCCTGCGCTTCCGCGGTTGGCAAAGTCTCTCCAACCATAAACAAGTGCAAAGCCGCGTCCAGGCTGTTTTCGATCTTTTCTTTCGGATTGGGCTTCGTGCAAATGGGAATCAGGTTCAGCGGCTCGTCCGGCTTAAACGAAAACCTTCCGCGCACAGTCTGTTCGTTAAATCCAATTTCCAAAAGGTGCTCGCGAATCGTCCCGAATTGCTCCGCACCCACCATGCGCAAATGAAACATAAATTTTCCCCGCTTTTCCCTGCCAACAGCGCGCGCATGATACCAAATACTTCCCAACGCGGGGTGAATGTCTTGACATCCATCTAATCAAACGCCATAGTTAGGCTCGATTCGAGTCGTTTCAAGCAGTTAGGGGCTTTCCCGACTTTTTCTTCAGGCCAGAGTTCGGATCCCGAGCCGCAACTGGCGCCTCCATCGAGCCTGGAGATGCTTCGCCGGTCGAGTGCTGAGCAACGACTTTTGCACCTTGTCATAGGAGAGCTGGTTCGCGTCGGCCGCCTCGCGGCACTGCGGCGCTAACCCGCCGTCATCTACTGAACAATGAAGCATCTTTCCAAGGTGGTGTGGCACGAGGGGATGTACCTGGGCCCCCATCACTTCCAGGTTCAATCCCAATCTTTTGAAGACCTCATCCATTTCTCCACGTCCACTCTCTGGTTCGCCCCTTTCGGCGTCATCAGCTGCAAGCTCGACGAGGACGCCCTAAAAAACGGCATCCTCTCCCTCGTCCATGCCCGCGGACTTTTCCCCGACGGCCTCGCCTTCCAAATTCCCGACGCCGATGCCGCCCCGCCGGTCCTGGACATCAACGATCTTTTCTCCGCCACCCGCGAATCTCTCCTCGTTCTTCTCGCGGTCCCGGAGCGCCATCCTGAAGGCCCCAATTGCCTCCTCGATTCCGAGCCTTACCCGGTGGAAGTCCGCTATCAAGCGGAAATGCGCACCCTCCCCGACGAAAATACCGGCCGCGACGAAAAACAGATTCAGATCGGCCGCAAGAACATCCGCTTTGTCCTCGAAACTCAAGAAACACAGGGTCTCGTAACCTTTCCCGTCGCCCGCGTGCTCCGCGATGGCACCGGCCGTTTCATTTTTGATCCCAGCTTTATCCCTCCCTGCCTTCACATCAGCGCAAGCGAACGCCTCTCCGTTATCGCCCGCACCCTCGTAGACATACTCGACGAAAAAAGCGCTTCTCTTTCCCGCGCACGCCGCGCTACCGCCCAGGGCCGCGCCGGTTACTCCTCGGAAGAAATTGCCAGTTTCTGGTTCGTCCACACCGTCAACGAAAGCCTCTCTGTTCTCCGCCACTTGACGGTCTCCGAACGCGGCCACCCGGAGCAGCTCTACATGGAAATGTCGCGTCTTGCGGGAGCTCTCTGCACCTTCGGACTGGACTCCCACCCTGAAACGCTTCCGGCTTACGATCACTATAATCTTGAGAAATGTTTCGGTCCGCTCAATGCCCACATCCGCGCCCATCTCGAGCTTGTCGTGCCCTCGAATTGCGTGCAGATTCCCCTCGTTCTGGCCGGCAAAAATTTTCGCAACGGCGAAGTCCTCGATCAGCGCTGTCTCGATCGCGCCCGCTGGATCTTGGCCGTCCGCGCCGATACCGGAGAGGCCGAAATTATCGCCAAAACGCCGCGCCTCGTGAAAATTTGCTCCAAAGACTTGCTGCCCGAACTTGTAAAGACAGCGCTTCCTGGGCTGGGCCTCGTTCATCTCCCGATTCCGCCCTCGGCCATTGCCCCCAAAGTCGAGTTTCAATATTTCGGCATCAGCCGCACCGGCAATTCCTGGGAACACATCGTCCAGACCCGCAAAGTCGGCGTCTATGTTCCCGACGACATCCCCGGCGCAGAGCTGGAGCTTCTCGTTGTTTTGGAAGCGTAACGTTTGCAGCCTTGATATTTTGAAGGCTTGACTCGAACTCTTAGGAGGTCACCGTGGGAGCCACAATGTTTGGGGCCACAAGCATGCAGCCCCGCGAAGTCTCCACTAAACGGCGCACCGAAAATCTCGCTTTCATCTATCAGCAGATTTTGACGGTC
Source organism: Betaproteobacteria bacterium (assembly GCA_903970165.1). GTDB lineage: Bacteria > Acidobacteriota > Terriglobia > Acidiferrales > UBA7541 > Acidiferrum. Next base: position 1,857 of record CAJCHZ010000108.1, on the reverse strand, counting down.
ATCGTCCGCTTGCGCCAGAATCGTCAGTCCTTTTCCGACGCTAACACGTTTCGCGCCAACATCCAGTCCGTCCTGCGTTCCGCGGAAAAGGACGCGGTCAAGAAGGCCTACGCCCCCGACGATATCCGCAATGCCACTCTCGCCGTCGTTGCCTTTCTCGATGAGTCCGTCCTCACTTCCAGCAGCTCCGTCTTCAGTTCCTGGCACAGCATGCCTCTCCAGGAAGAAATGTTCGGCCACAACGTCGCTGGTGACACTTTCTTCGACAATCTCGAGAAACTCCTCTCCCGCTCCGATTCGCACGATGTTGCCGACGTTCTCGAAATCTACGCTCTCTGTCTTTTGATGGGCTACAAAGGCCGTTACGGCCTCTCCGGCGGCGACGCCACGCGCCCCGTCATTGACGCCACCCTCGAAAAAATCCGCCGCATTCGCGGCCCCCTCACAGGCCTCTCCCCTGCCTGGGCTGTTCCCGAAGGTGGCGCCGTTGTCGTAAAGCGCGATCCTTGGGTCGGTCGCCTCGCCTTTACTGCCCTGGGCTTTCTCATACTCGGGATACTCTTTATTTTCGTTTTCAAGTGGCGTTTGATTGCAGGCGTTTCAAGCGTCCACGCGCTTGCACCCTTAAACCACCCATAGGGAGTGGAGATGCGATTTCATTGGGAATATCTCGTCGCTGGTGCCCTGGCCATCCTCGTCTTGATGCTGACGTGGTTTGCCGGCCCGCTCTTTCACGTGGTTGGCACCAACGCCCTCGTTTTGCGCGCAGGCATTCTGCTGCTCGGCGTTATCGCCATTATCGGCCTCCTGCTCTGGGCTCGCTCGGCGCGTCCTCCCATGCCAGAGGCGCCTTCCGTCCCTGCGCCTCAATTTTCCGCCCCGGGTGGCGTGTCCGTAAGCATGGGAGCCGGCGCGGGAGCCTCGGGAGCTTCGCAGGATGTGGACGTCCTGATTCGCGAAGCCTCCCTTAAAGTTGCCTCCGCGCGCCTCGCCGCTGGCGCCAAGCTCTATTCCCTTCCGACCGTCTTTCTCCTCGGCGAAACCGGCGCCGGCAAAACCAGTGCCATGGACCAAAGCGGTCTTGATGCCGAACTCCTCGCCGGTCAGGTCTTTCAGGAAAACAGTATTGTTCCCACGCGCGTCGCAAATATCTGGTTCGCCCGCAAAACCGTTTTCGTCGAAGGCGGCGGTCCGCTCATGGACGACCCAGCCTCCTGGGTCCGCCTCGTCAAGCATTTCATCCCCGGAAGCCTCACCTCCGTATTTGGCGGCGGCACCAGCGCCCCTCGCGCCGCTGTCGTCTGCATTGACTGCGAAAAACTCGTCCGCGAAGCCGCTCTGGATAAAATCGTCGCACAAGCGCGCAAAATCCGTTCACGCCTTGAAGAGCTTTCCTATCACATGGGAGTCAGCCTCCCGGTCTACGTCCTCTTCAATCGCTCGGACCGTGTCCCCTATTTCGAGGAATTTGCCGGCACCTTCAGCGACCAGGAAACTTCTCAAGTCCTCGGCGCCACTCTCCCTCTCACAGGCGCCACAAGTTCCGGCGTCTATGCCGAACAGGAGGCCAAGCGGCTCACCGCCGCTTTCCAGGCCATTTTTTTCAATCTCGCCGAGTGCCGCCCCGGCCTTCTCAGCCGTGAGCGCAACAGCGATCGCCAGGCCGGCATCTACGAATTCCCACGCGAATTCGGCAAGCTCAGCAAACCACTCGTTCAATTCCTCGTTGACCTGTGCCGTCCCGGCCATCTCCGCACCGGCCCATTCCTTCGCGGCTTTTATTTTGTCGGCCAGCGCGTCGTCACCGTTTCCGGCGGTGGCGCTGGCGGGGGCACCATGCTCGGCACGCAGTCGGTC
>CAJCHZ010000107.1 GCA_903970165.1 Betaproteobacteria bacterium | reverse complement strand
GAGCTACCCCCACCGGGTGCAGGATTGAAGACTGTGACCGCCGCTGTCCCGGCTGCGGCAATGTCGCCCGCCGAAATCTGAGCGGTAAGTCCGTTAATGCTGCCATTACTAGTGGTCGGCAGGTCGCTGCCGTTCCAGCGCACGACTGAACCCGCCACAAAATTTGACCCAACTACCGTCAACTGATTATTTACCGAATCAACGAACTGTTCTCCTGCGATGGCGCAGCCAGGATCGAGAGAACTGATCGCCGGGACGGGGTTAAGGCCGCTGGTGATGGAGAAGTTCATCGCATTGGAAGTTCCACCGCCGGGCGCGGGGTTGGTCACGGTTACGGCCACCGTACCGGTTGAGGCGACGCTGGAAGCAGGGATGGTCGTAGTCAACTGCGTGGAGTCGACGAACGTGGTGGCGGGCGCCGACACTCCGAAGTTGACCGTGGAGCCTGCGACGAAATTATCTCCATTGATCGTGAGCGTGAAAGCCGTACCGCCTGCCACGGCACCGTTCGGCGAAATTGTGGAGATTGTCGGAGTCGTGCTAGCTCCGCTGGGTGGAGGCTGATTGATCGATGACTGATTCGTGCCGCCTCCGCATCCCCACACGCCGATCACCACAACCAGTGCAACGGCACCCTGATGCAATCCGTGGACTGTAAATGATCCAGGTCGCCTAAGTGTGCGCAAATATTGCATGCTTCACCTCAGATCAAGGGTTGACGGGCTTGCCCGAATTCGCAGACATTGCTACGAAGTGGTTTGAGGCACACGTCCGCCCCGTACGTGTCCGTCGCCCCTCATTAATGTGAGTTGCCCCGGTCGGAGTATTTCACCTTGCGAACGACGCCGTGGATCGCCTGCGACCCGAAATGCGCTGCAGCCGGCTTCTGGAATACCAGCGTGATATTCGAAAATGGCACGTTTGGCTCGTCTGTTCCTCCCGCAATACAAACCTGCAACTGTGAGAACTGCCCGAACGGTGCGATGCTGCCATTCGCGAAAACGCTGGCGGTGCTGTTAATCTCAATTCGGGCGACGTACGGAGGCGTGGTCGTCGCGGCGGGAGGGCAGTCAGTCGGATTGTAAGTGACCGTGCCATCCATCGTGATGTCGTGAGTATGCTGTGCTAGGTTGACCGCTTGGACGTTCGTAGAGCTTTGTCCAAGGACTGAGAGCCCCATCGTCAGGGACGCTGAGAAATGGGCTGTCCCGGTTTCTTTGCTCAATGTCAAACTCCAGGGCCCGTGAAGTTCCCACGCAGTTGTGCCCCCGCTTATGGGGCTATAGTCATTAATTACGCCGCTGAAGCGCGTCGGCGTCCCATCTTGAGCCAGAGTTCCGATGGCTACCACCAGGACCAAGACCGTGCTAATGCTTACCGCCCACCACAAAGTTCTGTTTTTCATAAGATCTCCTAGTTTGAAACCGGCTCCTCGGCTATTTCTTCGATCGCGGACTTGCCCGAACTCGCAGACACTGCTGCGAAGTGGTTTGAGGCGCAATGGCTTGCGAATGGTCTGTATATGTTTTGGTTCTGATGGTGTAGCCCTTTGAATTCAGATGTCTTAGCTCCATAATTTTGTCACCCCTTAACGGCAACGTGAAAATGTCGCCCTATGAGACAGGAGACATACACGTTGAGTTAGAAGGAACTGCAGAAAGTGACCGTCATCAGCGCATGCATCAAGGGAGACATGGCGTGTGCCAGAGCCGCCGAACTCCTCTGTCTGAGCGTGCGCCAGATTAAACGCTTGAAGAAACGGATGCGCGAAGACGGGGAGGCGGCTCTGGCACACGCCAACCGCGGCCGGCCCAGCCACCGCCAGCTGCCCGACGCCGTGCGCACCAAGATCGTGCAACTCGCCCGCAGCACTTACGCTGGCTTCAACGACCACCATCTCTGCGAGAAGTTGGTCGAGCGCGAGGGCTTCTCCCTCAGTCGCGAAACGCTGCGCCGCCTGCTGCGCCAGAACGGTCTGGGCTCCCGCGCAAACGCCGTGCTCCGGCTCATCGCCAGCGCCGCGTGCGTTCCGCTCGCCTCGGCGAACTGGTGCAACTCGACGGCAGCCCCCACGACTGGCTGGAAGGCCGCGGCCTGCGGCTCACCGCTCTGGGCATGCAAGACGACGCCACCGGCAAAATCCTGGCCGCCCAGTTCTTCCCCGCAGAAACCACTTTCGGCTATCTCTGCTTGCTCCGCCAGCTGCTCCGTCGTTTCGGTGTGCCGCTGGCTTTCTACGGCGATCATAGCGGCATCTTTGTCCGCAACGACGACTTCTGGACCGTCGAAGAACAACTCGCTGGTAAACGCCAGCCCACCCAGTTCGGTCGCGCTCTGGAACAGCTCGGTGTCACCTTCATCGCCGCCAACAGCCCCCAAGCCAAAGGCCGTGTCGAGCGCCTTTGGGGTGTGCTGCAGGATCGCTTGTGCAGCGAACTGCGCCTGGCCCAGGCGGCCGACATCGACTCCGCCAACGCCGTGCTGCGCTAGTTCATCGCTGACTACAACCACCGTTTCGCCCGTAAGCCCCGCGAAATGGAAACTGCCTGGCGTTCCGCCCCTCACCGCCTCGACCGCATCTGCTGTTTGGTGCATGAGCGCATCGTCAGCAACGACAACGTCGTGCAGTGGGAAGGCGCGCGCTTCCAAATCCCCCAGCAGGCCCGCCGCTTCAGCTTCGCCGGTGCCAAAGTGCAGATCTACCAAGCTCTCGATGGCCGCGTCTCGCTCTACTACGGCGATACCCGCCTGCAACACTCCTCCTTGCCAGGAGGGTGACATTTTTATGTTGCTGTTAGGGTGACAAATTCATGTTGCTACAACAGCCCTTTGAATTCAGAGGGATTGCAGAGAATCCCGGCACATATTCGTTCGACCTAAAACTTTTGGTGATAGACTGCCGGGAAGCTTGGAACCTCTGTTATGGAATCAACTGCCCGCACCCGCAGGCCGCGCTTCGGCGCCTTTGAAGTGGACTTGCGAGCGGGCGAAGTGTACAAGCACGGCATCCGTCTGAAGCTTCAGGACCAACCCTTCCAGGTGCTAGCTGTCTTACTTGAGCATCCGGGCGACGTGGTTACGCGCGAGGAACTCCACCAGAGACTCTGGCCTTCGGATACCTTTGTTGACTTCGATACCGGTCTGAACAGCGCCATCAAGAAGCTGCGCGACGCGCTGAGCGATTCAGCCGAGGAACCCCGCTACATCGAGACGTTGCCACGCCGCGGCTACCGCTTCATCGCCCGGGTCGAAAATGGCCCCCTGCCATTGACCGCCGTCGAAAAGCATCTCGCGCCAGTTCTCCCCATGGGACCGGCGCCTAAAGTTTGGAACAAGCGCCGCTTTCTGCTTTTCGCGGGCGTCGCAGCCTTCCTCATCATTGCTGCCCTTGTGACGTGGCGCGTCTTCTTCGCACGACCTGTGCTGACCGGGACGGATGTCATTCTCCTGGCGAGTTTTGTCAACAAGACTGGCGATCCGATCTTTGACAACTCCCTCGATAAACCTCTCGAAGTCAAACTTACCGAATCCCCGTTCCTCAGCCTTCTTTCAGAAGCCGACGTCGCCTCTACCATGCGGATGATGCGCCGCAATCCCGACGAGCGCGTGACTCAAGATCTGGGCGTCGAAATCTGCAAACGCCGTGGGCTGAAGGCCCTGGTCGTTCCGGAAATTGCCGCGATCGGCAGCGCTTATGTCATCACCCTGGATGCGATTGATGCGCACAGCCAAAGAGTTATTGCGCGGCAGCAAGCCGAGGCAAACAACAAGGATCAAGTGGTCGCTGCGCTGGGTAAAGCAGGCTCCCAGTTGCGGAGACGGCTTGGCGAGGGTCTAAGCTCTCTCCAAAAATTTGACGCGCCCCTCGACCTTGCCACCACTAGTTCGCTCGATGCTTTGCAAGCCTACAGCTCCGGGCTTACCCTCTACCGCTCCGGAAAGCGCCGGGAAGCCATACCGTTTTTCGAAAGAGCTGTCGAACTCGACCCCCAGTTTTGCTCCGCCTACGGCCAGCTCGGCAGAGCGCAACACAGCATAGGCCAAGGCCAGGAGGCGCGGGCCAGCTTCGCGCGAGCCTTCGAGCTCAAGGATCGCCGCCTTACCCAGGAGGAGAATTTTCAAACTACTGTGCTCTACTATTCGGGCATCACCGGCAATCTCGAAAAAGCAGCCACTGTCGTCCTTTTGTACCGCCAAATCTACCCGCGCAGCGTGGATGCCGCCAATCTCCTGGGCGTCAACTACGCCATCATGGGCAAAACGCAAGACGCACTGCACGAGTTCCAGTGGGCTATCGATCATTCTCCTGTTCCTTCTGCTCAGTACAATTCCAACGCCAGCCAAGCGCTCATGATCTTAGGTCGCTTTGACGATGCCAAGGGAATGCTTGACCAATGGCGCCGCGGCGGATCGCTCACACCATTTCAAATCACGTTGCGTTACCGCATCGCCTTTTTCGAAAAGGACGGCGCGACAATGCAGCAGCTCGCTCATCAAACTTCCGGCGAGGATTCGCCCTGGGTCCATCTCCAAATGCACCTGGCATTCCTTCGCGGCGATGTCGCGACACTTCGTTCCCTCAGCGACGCTCTGGTTAGTCGGCAGAGGAAGGCCAACCAAATGGAAAACGTTGCCACGGAACTCGCCTACCATGCCGACGCGGAGACCTACCTTGGGAACTATGACTTAGCCCGCAAACTGTGCGCCCAGGCCGACGAAGCCGGGAATAATGGCGCTCTCGGACTTTTTAAGTGCGCGCACGCTCTCGGGCAGGCCGCGGACACATCCCGGGCAGAAGCACTTGCCGCGAAACTGAATGAGCTCTTCCCCGAGGACACTTTCCAGCAGAAGGTCCTCCTTCCCATCACTCACTCCACCATCCAGCGAACGCGGGGAAATCTTAGGGCCGCAGTGGACTTACTCTCGCCCGTCACTCAGTTTCCGAATGTCGTGGTCTTCTACAATCGCGCTCGCGCTTATATGGCCGCGGGAGATCAGGCCAAGGCTATCGCCGACTTCCAGACCGTCATTGACAACCCGGGTTGGCCGGACTGGGAACCGTTTGAGCCGCTTTCGCAACTTGGCCTGGCGCAGGCCTACGCGAAACAAGGCGACCGCGAGAAAAGCCGCGAGGCCTACGACGATTTCTTCGCCACTTGGAAGGATGCAGACCCAAGTATCCCGATACTTCGTCAAGCCAAAGTGGAATACGAGAAACTCAACAAAATCTCATCTGGCGCCGTTTCGGCAGCAAGGAAAGGGCAATAGCCCCGTTTTTCTGGCGTCCCCGCCAATGATGGAATTGTCTGAACTTTGAAGCTCGATTTGGTCCGCGCTGGGCCTGCTCGGTTCTACTGCACAAAACCCACATTGGGCGTGGGTGGTATGCCGCCTTCTGGTGCTTCCTTGATCGGCCCGAACTGCGCCTCGTAACGCGAAATGTTCTCACCCAGAGCGCGCCAGATGCGCTTGGCGTGCCCCGGGCTGGCGATCATGCTCGCCAGCAGCTTGCCCTGCGTTCCGTTCGGAAAAATGTAAATGAAATTGAACGTGAACTCTTCCAGGTTGTGGTGCAGCATTACCAGATTGCTGTACTGCCCCTGCAACTCTTTCTCGTCTGCTTTAATCTGCACTTGTCCCGGCACTGGCCGCTGCTCTTCCATCTGTGTCTCCCCATAAAAACTCGCCAAAACTTCATAAAGTAATGTCGCTGAAATTCGCCTGCTCGAAGGTATCACAGCCTTTCGCCTTCTGCTTGTGGCTGAACGCCGGTTCCTCGTTCCGACCGGCCCAATCTGGAACCGAGCCGCGTCATTCCTGTTGACAAGCGCGGATATTAAGTCTAGTTTATCGGATAGGTTTACCGTAGTTAACAAAAATTGGATTACACAGTATTCATCAAACGAATCATGTCGCCAAGGATTCCACCCCAGCTCGAACCTGAAGTCGCCGCGGGCCCCGCATCCGTCCCCGGCCCTACAACGGCTCGTTCTGCCGGCCTGCCCTCTCTCCCCGAGGCTCACCGCACTGTTCCCATCTCAAACACCGCCTCCTGGCTGCGTAAAATGTTTGCATTTGCCGGTCCCGGCTATCTGGTCGCCGTTGGCTACATGGATCCGGGCAATTGGGCCACGGACATCGGCGGCGGCTCGAAATTCGGGTACACGCTGCTCAGCGTGATTCTAATCAGCAACCTGATGGCGATGTTCCTTCAGGCGCTTTCCGCCAAACTCGGTATCGCTTCCGGCCGCGATCTGGCGCAGGCCTGCCGCGAGCATTATTCGCGCCGGACTTCCATTGTTCTCTGGATCGTCTGCGAAATCGCCATTGCGGCCTGCGACCTGGCGGAAGTACTCGGTTCGGCAGTCGCGCTGAAGCTGCTATTTGGGCTGCCGCTTCTCGCCGGAGTGATTATCACCGGCCTCGACGTATTGATCGTGCTGGCTCTTCAGGGCCGCGGCTTCCGCATCATTGAAGCTTTCGTCGTCACGCTCATCGCCACCATCGCGGGATGTTTCGCGTACGAGATCTTTTTCGCCCAACCGATCTGGCGCGAAGCTGTCGTTGGCCTCATCCCGCGCGCGGAGATTCTTCGCAATCGCGAGATGCTGTACATCGCCATCGGCATTCTTGGTGCCACCGTGATGCCGCACAATCTCTATCTGCACTCAAGCATCGTGCAGACGCGCGCTTTCGGAGCGAACCTGCGCGACCGCCGGGAAGCAATTCGCTTTGCTATTTTGGATTCCACGCTGGCTCTGGGGTTCGCGCTTTTCATCAACGCGGCCATACTCGTTCTCGGCGCCGCTGCGTTTCACACGCGCGGGCTGCAGAATGTCGCCGAAATTGCCGACGCCTACAAACTGCTCAGCCCAGTGCTGGGAGTAAGCTTCGCGAGCACGCTCTTCGCGTGCGCACTGCTCGCTTCGGGGCAGAATTCCACGCTCACCGGAACGCTCGCCGGTCAAATCGTGATGGAGGGCTTTCTCCAGATTCGGCTCAAACCCTGGCTGCGCCGCCTGATTACCCGCTCGATCGCCATCTTGCCCGCGGTCATCGTTATTGGCTTTGCCGGAGAAAACAAAGTCACATCCCTGCTGATTCTCAGCCAGGTGGTGCTCAGCTTTCAGTTGCCGTTCGCGGTAATTCCGCTGGTTCAGTTCACCAGCGACCGAAATAAAATGGGCGAATTCACCAACTCGCGCCTCACCATCGCGGTTGCGTGGATTGTTGCCGCGGCCATCCTCTTCTTCAACGCCGAGCTTCTCTGGCTCATCTATCGCGGCCAGTAAGGCGCGCGGCGCATTTTCTCTTCTCTGTGCTCGCTGCGCACTCCGTATCCTCTGTGTAAATCCTGTTCTTTTCCTTCTTCTCTCCGCCACGCGCCATGCGAAAATCGAAATCAATGCCTGCGACATCGAGCAAGTCTCTCCTATTGCGCAAGCTACTTCTCGGAATCGTCCTGGCCGCGGTCTGCATCGCCGCCGTTTTCGCTTACTATGAAAACCGCCCGTGGAAAGTCCCCGAAGAGGCGAAGCAGCTGAAAAATCCGATCCCATCGTCTTCGCAGGTTCTGGCCGCCGCCCGCGCCATTTATAACGATAAATGCGCTAACTGCCACGGCGAATCCGGAAAAGGCGACGGACCAGACGCCGCCTCGTATTACCCCTCGCCCACGAACCTCACCGACGCGCGCCACGCCAGCAACGTGACGGACGGAGAAATTTTCTACCAGATCAGCCAGGGCAGAAAACCGATGCCCGCGTTCAAAAGAAAGCTAACCGAGGAGCAGCGTTGGCAGCTTGTTCTATTTGTACGCTCGCTCGCAGCTCCAACATCAGGCAAGCCGTAACGCACATTTCCAAAAACTCGCCGCTCGATATATCCTCGTAATCCGAACTCATCCTTCCTGGAGAACTTATGCGCAAGTTTCTGCTTTCACTCGCTGCATGCTTTTTATTTGTATCTTTCGCCCACGCCGCCCCTGGCGCAGTCCGCTGCGGCAAACTTCTCGATGTCCGCGCAGGCCACTTCCTTTCCGACCAAGTTGTCGTTTTCGATGACAACGGCGGAATCACCTCCGTCGGTCCAGCCGCTTCCGCCAAGTTACCGGCTGGCGTCACTCCGCTCGATCTCTCGTCGGCGACTTGCCTTCCGGGGCTGATTGACGTTCACACGCACATCACCGCGGACCCCGCCGCCAGCGGTTACGAAGGCCTGGGCATTTCCGCACCACGCGAAGCGGTCACTGGCGTGAAGAACGCCCGCATCACGCTTCATGCCGGCTTCACCACCATTCGTAACGTCGGCGCAAGCAGCTTCACTGACGTAGCCGTCCGCGACGGCATCAACGCGGGCGAAATCGAAGGCCCGCGCATGCAAGTCTCCGGTCCGCTCCTCGGCATCACCGGCGGCCATTGCGACAACAACCTCCTGCCGTACGAATTTCACTTCAGGGACCAGGGCGTCGCCGACGGACCTTGGGCTGCGCGCACCAAGGTACGCGAGGTCATCAAGTACGGCGCCGATCTCATCAAGGTTTGTGCTTCAGGCGGTGTCCTGAGCAAAGGTGACCAACCCGGCGCGCCGCAATACACCTTCGAAGAGCTGCAAGCCATCGCCGAAGAAGCTCACAAGCTAGGCCGCAAAGTCGCGGCGCACGCGCACGGCACGCAATCCATCAAGGACTCTATCCGCGCAGGCATCGATTCCATCGAGCACAGCAGCCTGATTGACGATGAAGGCATCGCCCTCGCGAAGCAGCACGGCACGTATCTGGATTTTGATATTTACAACGACGATTTCATCCTGCAAGAAGGTGCGAAAGTGGGCATGCTCGCGGAGTCCATCGAAAAGGAAAAGAAAATCGGCCGCCTGCAGCGAGAAAATTTCCGGCGAGCTTTTGAAGCGGGCACAAAAATGGCCTTCGCTACGGATGCGGGCGTCTACCCTCACGGCGAGAACGCCAAACAATTCGCCAAAATGGTCGAATGGGGCATGAAACCTATCGACGCCATCCAGGCCGCCACAATCGGGGGCGCTGATCTGATGGGCTGGGCAGACAAAGTGGGCGTGATTGAAGAAGGCCACTACGCCGACATTATCGGAGTGAGCGGGGATCCCCTAACAAACGTGCGCACGCTCGAATCCGTAAAATTTGTAATGAAGGGCGGCGCAGTAGTCCGCAATGACTTCGCGAGAAAATAAAACCCGTGCTCCGGCAAGGCACGAGCATGTAGGGGCTCTTTTTTATCTCAAAAATGAAAGCGGGCCGGCAATAGATGGCCGGCCCGCCAATTTTATTCTCAGCGAACTCGCTCTACGCTGTCGCCGCCTTTACCTGTGAAAGAGCCGCTGCGACTTCCGTCAAATCCGGCACTACGGGAATGTCGTAATCCTTGGCCCACGCCACTTTTCCCGCCTTATTAATGATAATGATCGACCGCCCGGTAATCCCCTTATCGGCCAAATAAACACCATACTTCTCACTCATCGCCCCTCGCGGATGAAAGTCCGCCAGCAGCGAATACTTGATCCCCATCTTCTCCGCATACGCCTTGTGCGACCACACGCTGTCCACGCTGACGCCCATCACTTCCGCGTCCAGCGTTTCGAACGACCGCATGTCATTCACAAAACAAGCATGCTCGTTCGTGCAAGTCGGACTCCAGTCCAAAGGATAAAAAACCAGCACCACATTCTTCTTCCCTATGTAGTCCGACAGCTTCACTTCCTTCTTGTCCTGATTCATCAAACCAAAATCCGGTGCCGTTGTTCCTACCGCAATACTCATAGCACTGTCCTCCGTTCGTCTGAATTCCGCCCATCATCTTATCAATCCCCACCGCACCCCACAAACCGCGCGAACTCTCACGCGGTCCCGTATCTCTGTGCCGTCTGTGTTAAAATCCCCACTTCGTATCATCTCCACTCGCAGCCACCCAATGACGCTCCACCAACTCGTCGACCGCTACCGTGCGCTTGTCCCCGAATTCGGCCAGCCTGCCCCGCTCCACTCTTTCCAGCTCTCCCCTGCGGAAACCGAACATCTCTTCTCGTCCTTTGACGAGGATTACCACATCAGCCGCTTCTTCCATTTCTCTGAGTTCACCGGCGAGAAATTCTCCATCAACGGCGTACCAGCCACGCATGTTTCCCTCGACGCCGAAATCGAGACCATACTCTAGTCAGAACCGGCGCCCCCAATAGCTTGAAACGCGCACCCCAGAGCTGTCATTCCGAACGAAGCGAGGAATCCGTTTTATTTTTTCTTCTCCCATCTGCATTAGCCCTTCCGCCGCGTCTTATATATAATCCCAGCCGCAGTCATTCCGTATTTGCTGCACGCACGAAAGCCCGGAGGTCACTCGATGGCTGGTTCGCCAACTCTCCTGCCCGAATCGCGCCTTGGCGCCACATTGCGCCGCGATGCCTGGTGGGTTGAACTCCTGCCCGCAATTATTCTTCTAGGCGGCTTTGGCCTCTACGCCACGCTCCGGGCCTTTGAGGGAGCCTTCTTCGAATGGGGGCCCTATCTCTCGCCGTTTTATTCGCCCCTCATCGATCCCCAGCATCACTGGTGGAAATTTTCTCCCGCTCTGCTCATTCTCGCGGGGCCGCTCGGTTTCCGCGCCACCTGCTACTACTACCGCAAAGCTTACTACCGCGCGTTTTTCCTCGATCCACCGGCTTGCGCCGTCGGCGAGCCGGCCAACCGCAAATACCAGGGCGAAACAAAGTTTCCTTTCATCATCCAGAATCTCCATCGCTATTTCTTTTATCTCGCGCTCGTCTTCCTCGCATTTCTCTGGTACGACGTCGTCCTCGCTTACAATTTCGGCGGCCATTTTGGCATCGGCGTCGGCACGCTCGTCATGACCCTCAATATCATCATGCTCACGCTTTACACTTTTTCCTGTCATTCGCTCCGCCACCTCGCCGGCGGCAAACTCGACTGCTTCTCCTGTGCCACCTTGGGCATGCCGCGTCACGGCGCCTGGCGCGCCCTCACAGTTCTGAATGAGCGGCACATGGCGCTCGCCTGGACGAGCCTCATCACCGTAGGCTTCACCGACTTTTACATTCGCATGGTTGCCAGCGGCGCCATTCATGACCTGAGGATAATGTGACCACCAGCTACGAGACTCGCGAGCACGACGTTTTAATCATCGGCGCGGGGGGTGCCGGATTGCGTGCCGCCATCGAAGCTCTCGCGCAGGGCGCAAGCGTCGGCGTCGTCTGCAAATCGCTTCTCGGCAAAGCGCACACGGTGATGGCCGAAGGCGGCATCGCCGCCGCAATGTGCAATGTGGATACCGCCGACGGATGGAAGCCTCATTTCAAAGACACCATGTTCGGCGGCAAGTACCTGAACAACTGGCGCATGGCCCAGATTCATGCTCAGGAAGCGCCCGATCGCGTCAACGAACTCGAACAATGGGGCGCTCTCTTCGATCGCACCGAAAAGGGCGCCATCCTTCAGCGCGCTTTCGGCGGCCACACCTACAAACGCCTCTGCCACGTCGGCGACCGCACCGGCCTCGAAATGATTCGCACCCTGCAAGACCGGGGCGTCCAGCTCGGCTTCGACGTCTATATGGAGTGCACCATCACGCGCCTGCTCACCGACGCCGGCCGCGTCACGGGGGCTTTCGGTTATTGGCGCGAAAACGGCCGCTTGATCGTGTTCAAGGCGAAGTCCATTGTCATTGCCACCGGAGGCATCGGCAAAGCCTGGCCAGTCACGTCAAATTCCTGGGAATACACCGGCGACGGCATGACGCTTGCCTACGAGGCCGGCGCCGAGCTGATGGACATGGAATTCGTGCAATTCCATCCTACGGGGATGGTCTGGCCGCCCGGCGTGCAAGGCTTACTCGTTACCGAAGCGGTCCGCGGCGAAGGCGGCATCCTTCGCAACAAAAATGGCGAGCGCTTCATGGAAAAGTACGACCCCAAGCGCATGGAGCTCTCCACGCGCGACGTCGTCGCCCGCTCTATCTACACCGAAGTCAAAGAAGGCCGCGGCACCGAACACGGCGGCGCGTATCTGGACATCTCCCACAAGCCCGCCGAGTACGTGAAGAAAAAACTTCCCAGTATGTATCATCAGTTCAAAGAACTGGCCGACGTGGACATTACAAAGGGCCCGATGGAAGTTGGCCCCACGTGCCACTACGTCATGGGCGGCATTCGCGTCGAGGCCGAAACTGCGCAATCCACTGTCCCCGGCTTATTTGCTGCGGGCGAAGCCGCCGCTGGCCTCCACGGTTCGAATCGCCTCGGCGGAAACTCTCTCTCGGATCTTTTGGTCTTCGGCCGCCGCGCCGGCCTCGCCGCCGCGCAACACGCCAAAACGGTGCCAAACTCCAACGTTTCCGAAGCGCAAATCGCCGAAGCCGAAAGAGAACTCCTCGCCCCATTTTCCAATCCCAGCACGGAAAGCCCTTACGCCGTTCACCGCGATCTGCAAGCCGTTATGCAGAGCCTGGTTGGAATTTTCCGCACCGAAGAAGACCTGAAGAAAGCCTTCGCAGAACTTGAACAACTGAAATCCCGCGCCGCAAAAGCCAGCGTGGAAGGCTCGCGCCTTTTCAACCCAGGCTGGCATCTCGCTCGCGACCTGAAGTCCATGCTCACCGTTTCCGAAGCCGTCGCCCTAAGCGCACTCGCACGCACCGAAAGCCGCGGCGCTCACAGCCGCATTGACTATCCAAAGTACGACCCGGTCTGGGCGAAAAAACACAACATCATCGTCAACGAAGGCGGCAAAATGACGCGCCGTGAATCGCCGGTAGACGAAATGCCGCCAGATCTGAAGGAATTCGTAATGGCCGAGTAGCGCCCCGCGCTCTTGGCGCGGGCCTGCCGGGGTTTTGTATTTGTAGGTGAGAGGCTTTTAGTCCCGCAATTTTTGCAACAATCGCTGGAGCTCGCCTCCGGCACATTTTGGAGAATTCACCGATGCCCGACGCAACACTACGCATCTCCCGTGGCGAAGGCCCCACCGGCGGCGAAACGGTAGACTACAAAGTCCCCATCGCCCCCGGCATGGTCGTCCTCGATGCGCTCCACTACATCCAGGGCCACCAGGCCCCCGACCTCGCCGTCCGCTGGAATTGTAAAGCCGCCAAGTGCGGATCCTGCTCCGCCGAAGTCAACGGCCGCCCGCGCCTCACCTGCAAAACGCGCGTTGACTCCCTCCCCATGGACGAGCCCATCGTGGTAATGCCGATGAAATCCTTCCCGCGCATCAAAGACCTCGTCACCGACGTCTCCTGGAACTACGCCGTCAACAAAAAAATCCCTCCCTTCCAGCCAAAGCCCGGCGTCGAATGGAAAATCTCACAGCTCGATGTGGACCGCGTCCAGGAATTCCGCAAGTGCATCGAGTGTTTCCTCTGCCAGAATGTCTGCCACGTTCTCCGTGAGCACGACGCCAAGCCAAGTTTCGCGGGCCCGCGCTTTTTCGTCCGTGTAGCCGGCCTCGAAATGCATCCCCTCGACTCCGCCAACCGTGCGCCGCTCCTCAAAAACGAAATGGGCCTCGGCCTCTGCAACATCACCAAATGCTGCACCGAAGTCTGCCCCGAAGACATCCACATCACCGACAATGCCATCATCCCGCTCAAGGAGCGTGTCGTTGACCAGTTCTACGATCCCATCACGATGCTGTTCCGAAAAGTTTTCGGCGGCTAAAGTAATCAAGCGGCGTAGACTTCCGTGTGTGCTGCGGGTTCGATAGTGCCTGGCAGTCGCCGGTTTCAGATTTGGCAACTATCGAGCGTCCGAGCCACGGATCACGGTTCACGAACAAGGGAGGCCCACATGCCACACCAGCTGAAATCCATCTCTAAACCCGGCATCCCTGAAGCTCTCGCCAAAGTCGAGCTCTACCGCTACCTCAACGAGCCCGAAGAAGCCGAATCCATCTGCCGGGACATTCTGGCTATCGATCCCGATCATCAACTCGCCAAACGCATGCTGGGCCTCTCCATCACCGACCAGTTCACCGGCGCCGCCGACGACCGTTACGCCGAAGTCCAATCCATCTTCGGCTCACTGCGCGATCCCTACGAGCGCAACTACTACACCGGCCTCCTCCATGAGCGCCGCGCCAAAGCTCAACTGCACTCCGGCTACTCTCCGCATATTCTCCTACCGCTCGTCGAACAAGCCATGGCCTGCTTCGCCGAAGCCGAAAAAATTCGCCCCGGCGGCAATGACGACAGCATCCTCCGCTGGAACCGCTGTGTCCGCCTCCTAGAATCCCGCCCCGAATTCCACGCCACTCACCCCGGCCCGCACGCTTTCGAATCCGAAGACACTCCGCCAGTCATCGCAACCCAGCGCCGCGCAAAGTAGTGGCCGACCTTTAGGTCGGTGTTTTTTCCTTCTGCTCCCTTATCTCATGGGCGTCCACGCTACGTCCTCGCTGCCCCCGGCAAATTCAGCCCTTCTTGCAAATGTGCGAGGAATCGCTCAGCTCTCTCCGTCGCGACCGCACCGGCGCCCGCCGGACTTCCCAGCGCCCGAAACGTTCGTGCCCGAAACGCTTCCGCAGGTTCCACTTCTGCCATTTGTTGCTCGAGGTAAACGCTGAAAAGATACAGCGCGTTTTGATTTTCGCTCAGCTCTTCCACAGGAGGAATCTCGGCTGCCGCTGTAAGAGCCCTCGGCTCAGCGGCAGGCGCGACTGTTTGCGGCGTGTCCGTACGCGGCGCTACCAGCTTCGTTAAAAGCGGTCCGAACGAGTTCGCGCTTTCCGCCCGTTTCCCGAGCCCTTCCACTCCCCACTTGTCAGCAAGGTATTTCAACAAGCTGGTGTGGTCGTATGCCGTTCCGTCAAATCCCTTCGCAACCCACGGCGAAATCAGAATCGCGGGAACGCGCACTCCCAGCCGGTCGAATTTGAACTTTGAGATTGGGTCCGTATTGTCGTCTGGAGGAACGGCTCCCCGCGGCGGAGTCCACACATGATCCGCAAACCCGCCATGTTCGTCATACAGCACCACTAACAGTGTTTTCTCCCACAAAGCCTGGTTTCCGCGAATCGCGTTATACACATCCGCGATGAGCTGCTCACCTTTAGAAACCTGCGTGGGCGGATGCTGGTCGTTTTGATTTCCAAACGTATTGAAATAAACGGGCTCGAGAAACGAGAACGCCGGGAAATCCTCATCATCTCCGGCGGCATCCTTGAAAAATTTGTCCAGCCCATGAAAGTGCAGCGGATGCGGCCAAAGCCGCGTTAGCAGAAGAGTTTGCGGAAAATCCCCATGATAGATGGCCCAGCTTTTTCCCGCATGGCCGAGCTGGGTGAAAATCGTGTCCTGGTTGTAAATGTGCAGCGCCAGCTGCGAGATTCCGTCCGGCATATCCGTATGCCCGAGGGACGTTCCGGTGGTCAGGAAGAATCGGTTCGGCCACGTCGGCCCAGGCAGGGAAGAGAACCAGTGGTCGCAAACCATAAACGACTCCGCCAGTGTGTGCAGCACGGGAAGCGTCATTCGCGGGAAGTAGCACATCACGTTGCTGTGATCGAAAGGTTCCTTGTCGGCGTGCGAAGCGGCATAGTCTTGCACAAATCCCAGGCATTTGCCGGGTACATCCAGTTGCTGCAGCACATTCGCCACTTCGTGCGTGGGGTCCGGATTGGTGGTGTCGCGTGCCGAAGCAGTTTGGCAGATACTCGGTGACCCCGGCTTTAGGTCGGAGTTGCACAGCGGATTTTTCGTGTCGATTCCTTCGATGCCAGCATTCACTTGCTTCATATACCCAAGCATGTGGTCGAAGGAACGGTTTTCCATCATCAGGACGACGACGTGTTCAATGGGATCGGAGGCCACGGTATCCCTCCCGCGAGCTAATCAGTCCAGCACTATCCCACTGCGTTATTTCAATAGCAAGAAAAATGCAAAACGCTTCGGCGCTAATCCCAGGCTTCGCTGAGCTCCACACGCTACTCGCTCACCACTACTTAACCAATTCGGCGCCTGCAAGGGGCGCATGAGGCACCCTTCAAACGCAAAGATGAATTCGGGTGCCGCACGCGCCGGTTCTGCGGGTGCGGGTTTTGACCTGGAACTCAGCTCCGCGTTCTCCATCGAACCAACACCTCAAGCTCCTGACCTCCGCCGTTTCCGTCTCACCAAACTACATAATTCCCGCCAACCCCTTCCAATCGCTCGAGGTCCGGCGTCTCGATTCGAATAATTTAGAATAGCACTGATACCTTTACAGTAATCATAATCCATGCTGCCATGCCGTATGTTTCGCGCTCGCCAGTGCCTACCCGTTCCCCAGCCTCTCCGCGAAACCTCTGTGCACTCTGCGTCTCTGCGCTATCCTTTTCTTTTTTTTCATCCTCTTACGCACTCTTTCGCAAAACGCCATCTCCAGTCGCTTCAATCCCTTCCACACTCTATCCGCAAATCACCCGGCGTGGGGTATGTCCGCTCGCGTCTCCTTTCCACTCGCAAGTCCTTTAGCGCTACGCCTCACCACTAACCCCTTTAGAATCAAATCGTTTGCACGCCCCGACCACTGAAGTCTGATGGAATCGCATCGTTGCGAAAAACAAGGGGAGGGGGTGGGTACAGCTACTTTTCAATTCGATCTTGCGGTTCGCCCGGCAAACACTGCCAAAGGTCGGCTTGCGGCCGCCGCATTTTTCTCCGCCGAGCCTTTCTTCGACGGCGCAACGCCACTGCCGCCCTTGCTCGAAGGCTGCCCCATTTCCATTGCGCGCCGGATAGCCGCCATGGGCGCGTCATTGAGGAATCGCACGGTTGCGCCATCCGCTTCCACCCCCAGGCCTTTCCACATCGCTGGCAAATCCACCATGACCGGCTTGTCCTTCCAATCCATATACAATTTTTCCAGGACGTCCACGCCCGCAGCTTGGTCGCCAATTTTAAAAGCCTTCTCCAAATCCCAATCTTCGTTAATCGTGCCGCCCGCTTCCAGGATTCCGCGCAGCGCGTCTTCTAAACCCTTCGCGTTGTTCGTCTGCTTCCGAATCCGCACATCCGCCACAAAACAAAAGAGCGCTCCGCCCCAATATGTTCGCCCCCAGGTGTGCGTGTGGTCCATCCCGGACTCGCCCTCTTTCGGCAAGCCCTTCGGCATGTCGCGCACCAAGTCGCTCCACATTTTCATTGCGGTCCAATGTCCCGCGCGAATCCGCGCAATCGGCTCGACGTACACGGAGATGCCTTCTTCGATCCAGTGGTGTTCATCGGCTACGGAAGGAAAAGCCAGATGGATCATTTCGTGCGTCAGCATCCAGTCATCGGCAAACTCAGCCGCCGACGTTTTGCTTCCCGCGCTGATGCGGATCAGTCCGCCGCCGCGTCCCCACGTCGTGCCACGGCCCACACCGCTTCCATCGAACGAAATCACGCGGAGCGTCAGATGAGGAACAGGGAAGCGGCCGTAATAAGCCACAACGGAATCCGCTGCGTTTTGCACCCACCTCATGACGTCGGGCTGCGCGAGGGGCGCTTCGCTCGTGTCTAGGGTGACATCAATGCGCGAGCTGCCAACCATAATCGTCGACTTCATATCGTCTGCACGCGCGAAAGGGCAGGGAAGCAGCAACGGCAGCAAAGACAAGAAAAACGGCAGGAGCAGCACGGGGAGAGAAGCATGTTTGCGAATTCCAGGAATGGATTCCATCTGGCCCATTTGTTCCGGAATCCATGTTACGCCAACTGGAAAGATTAAGCGCGGCGCTACGAAGAAGTCTTCTCTGGCGCTCTGGTCTTCCAGAAAACCCGGCTGAACAGCTCGTCCAGGGAAAAATAACCCGCGCCAAACACAAACACGATTACCGCGGCGATGAGAAATACGTAAGGCGCGGCCGCCGTGAATTTATCGGGATCGGAAAAGATCGAACGCAGTGCTTCTTTGTCCGCCGTGATGTACGCCATCATCATGTTGATGGTAAGCACAAACGAGATCAGGCGAGAGAACAAGCCGATGGCCAGAAGCAGGCCGCCAAAAAATTCGAGGCTGGAAATAGCGGTCGCCGTGAACGCCGGCATGGGTAAATTCAGGCTGGTAAAAAACTCCGTGACCTTGTCGAGGTTGTGCAATTTGCCCCAGCCGCTTTGCATCAGTTGAATGCCCCAGTAGAGCCGCACGAACAGCAGAAAGGGGTGCTGGAGAAAGTCAGCGTAGTGGCAAAACTTGTCGTGCAGGGATTTTGTAGTTGTAAGGAGTTTATTCATGAAAGGCTCGCCGTCACAGTCTCAGTTAATTGCTACCAGTCATCAGTAACGGATTCTAGCCAGGTTTGGATGCGCCAATTTACAAAAAGAATCAGCCCGCTGCGCTCTTTTTCTGTGGGCGGCAGAACCAACCCAGCGCGGCCCACGTTTGAAAACAGGTTTGCACTTTCCCGGGCCACTCTTCCGATGGAAGAGCGTTTTTGCGCATCGCGGACTCGACCGCGGCGCCTATGGTCTTGCCCTGTTGCAGCCCGGTAAGAATGGAAAAATCCTCTCGCTCCAGGCGGCGAAAATAGACGGAGTTGTCGATGCGATGCACGGCCAGGAAAATCTGCGCAGGCTTCAGTTTCGCCATGGCGCGCACGCGCTTGCGTTTGCGGCGCTCCGTAAACGTGTTGCTCGCAAAATCTGTGTCCGCATCTTCTTTGCGGACTTCCAGGAGGAGATCATCGACCGGATAGCTAAAGCTCAGTAGCCGCACATACGGCTGAAGTTTCAGCTTCCATTTGCCACCGGCGGCGCCCGCAGCACTGGCAATATCTTCGGCTTGTAACGCGGCTTCGGTTTTTCCGTCGAACGCTTCGACCTCCGCCCATTCCAGCCGCACGATATCGAGCGCCAGTGCCTGATTTTTGCCGGCCCACTTTGGATTTTTACGAAGCCACAACTCCATTTTCGAGCCGAGATTGCGCATCGTAAACGAACGCGAAGGGTTAGCAATCAAATATGCTTTCGACATTTCATCGAAGCGGCGCTGGCCGAGCACGGCGCGCAAGCCGGAGAAATCTTCGCCAAGCGCGGAAAGTACGCGGAACCAGTACTGGCGATTGTAAATTTCCAGCCGCTCGAAGGAAGTGAGCCTGTCATTGGGCTTGATGAAGCGCGAAGCATAGCGCTTCATCGGGCTGCCATCGGGAGCGCGGCGTTGCATGCGTTCAGAAGACGTGAGCGGCTGCATCACGGCACGCGCCATGGTGCGCTGAAGGTGCATCAGCTTCATGCCGTTTCCGCCAAAACTGTGGCGCTCAGGAATTTATTGGCTTTCAGCGCTTCGTCGTGCACTTCCTGGAAGGAGGGAATGCTGTCGTCCCACTCCAGCAGCGTCGCGGTATGGCCGGCGCGCTGAACGGCGCGCTCGTAAAGCTTCCAGACCGGATCGATCACCGGATGGTCGTGCGTATCGAGAATGTACTTGCGATATTTCGAGTGCCCGGCGATATGAATTTGCGCGACGCGGTGGGCGGGCACGCTATTCACATAGTCGAACGGGTTGAAATTGTGGTTCTGCGAAGAGACATAAATATTGTTGACGTCGAGCAGAATGCCGCAGTCCGCGCGCTCGACAACTTCATTCAGGAATTCCCATTCCGCCATCTCGGAGTCGTGATATTCGGCGTAGCTGCTCACGTTTTCGACGGCGATCGGAATTTCAAGAAAATCCTGCACTTCGCGGACTTTTTGCGCGGTTATTTTCGCTGCCTCGAACGTGTACGGCATGGGCAGCAAATCGTGGGTGTAGCGCCCGTCGACGCTGCCCCAGCAAAGATGATCGGAAAGCCATGGCGTTTTGGTGCGCTTCACCAATTCCTTCAGGCGGCGCAGGTGCTCGCGATTCAATTTTTCCGCAGAGCCGAAATACATCGAAACGCCATGCTGGACGACTTTGTACTGTTCGAGAATCTGATCGAGGATTTGCAGCGGACGCCCGCCATCGATCATGAAATTTTCGGAAATAATCTCAAACCAGTCGACCACCGGTTTGCGCGTAAGAATGTGGTGATAATGGGGCGCGCGCAGCCCGATGCCGATCCCCAAATCCGTGAACCCATTAAAACGATTGGCCGCCATGCCCATCTCCGAAAGAAATTACAAACGCGCGACGCAAGAGCGCGGACAGTACTAGTTCAGTTTGAAACAGAAAAAAGAGGGCCAGCGAATCGCACCAGCCCCCATCACTGGAAAAACCAGCAGGTGAGCTGCCTTACGAAGGCATCTTCGAGCCGTCGGTCGCGCAGCCGCCCTTGCCCTTGCAAGAGTTCTTGGCTTTGCAGCCGTTGTCGCCCGACTTGCAGCCGCCATTGCCCTTGCACGAGTTTTGGCCTTTACAGGCGTGCTTTTCTTTGACCTTGGTATCGGTCTTCTTGTCTGTGTCCTGAGCGCTGGCTGTGGTCTTTCCGCCAGCAAGCAGGTTCGAAGCCTTAATCGCCGGCGCGGTCCCCGCGATCAAGCCCGCAATCGCCGCCCCAGTGATAAGGAACTTATTTGTCTTTGTCATATCTCTCTCCGACCTCCTATGATTTTGGTTCTACTGCTGCCCTTCCGGCGGATTGCCCACCGTGAAGATCAAAAAGTCTAATTGTGAACTCCGTCCACTCCTGTTTGAGGGACCACGCATCGCGCTTATGCCATTTTGTTTCTGTCGCCGCCCGATTTCCTTAGACGCCTGGCCTTGGCAAAGGGCTAACGAAAATTGAATCCAACCCACTACGTGGACAGTTCTAGCCTACCCAGGGAGACTCACACGCACGCGAACTTATTCCCCAGGAAGAGAGGTCATATCCGCTCCAGGATTGTGGGAAGTCCGGGCCAGACACACGTACCCGGGTAGGAGACCCCGTCCCTCAATCCGGGGCTGTGGCACATATTGGTATCCTCCCATTGCGAGCCGCCGTCAAGCGAAAAAAACGAGAACAGAGTGGAGGCTGGATTACCAAACTGACCTTCCATCCCCGGGAGATCGAAGATTGCGTGTTCTCTTCTCTGACTACGTAGCATTTTGCAAAGCGGATGTTGCTGGCACCATCCAGGCAGCGGAGGAGGAGGATCGGACCTATCTTTAAAACGACTAGAAGGGCATAGGCGGAAACTCACGCATTCGAAACCGTGCTACTGCGCATACCAATCCGAATGGGCCGATATGCCGAGACAGCGAAGGCACTGGGTTATTTTCCATTGATAGAGGCAGGCGGGGCAGACGCCGCCGGTGTCGAAGGTGTTCCAGATGTGGTGGCATTTGCACATCCAACGGCTGTTCTTGCGTGGCGTCCAGCCGCACAAAGGACAGCGAATGTGCGGTCCTGAGGTGTCTAAAGTTATCTCGAGATCCGGTTCGCGGTCGAGTACACCCTCACTTGGCCCTTCCTTTCTCGGTTTCAGGGCAGGCTCGTCAAGGACAGGGGCCTTTTTCCTGGCAACGGGTGTGGGCATCGCCAATTCCTTACTTTGGAACGGGGTGTGGAGCATAGTAATAGAAAATCCAGGAGAATACCCTTGAGAAGTTACGGGCGTACGAATTTGCAGGCAGAGCCGCGCCAGCGAGAATTGCGCAAGAGCTCGAATATTGTGGGTTGAGCGCACACGGTCTGCTTTCGCAGGGAGCTTGGGTGTGAGAGGCTAGGTGCGGAAATGGGTCCTATGCATTTGCGTCTCAGCCGGTTTCCTGAATTTGCTACGCTCTTCCTGGCGGCCGTTGCCGTATACGCCCAGACTTCGGCGCCTGCATCCGTAAGCGATCAAGGGAAAGAACACCCCGTCATAAAGTCCAAAGTGAACATCGTCTTGGTGGATGTAGTGGTGACGAAGGGAAAGGGCGAGCCTGTTTCGGGCTTGCGCCAGGAAGATTTTAAGGTTACCGAAGAAGGCAAGGCGCAGACTATCTCGTTTTTTGAGGAGCACAGAGGCGCTCTGCCGACGGCTGGATCGCAGGCTCTTCCGCCGCACGTTTTTGCGAACGACCCCTCCATCAAGACCGCGGACTCCGTGAATGTGTTGCTGCTCGACTGGCTCAACACGCAACCGCAGGATCAGCCTTACGTGCGGTCCGAAATTACGAAATACCTGCGAAGCATGACACCCGGGATGCGGATGGCCATCTTCAGTTTGGGAGCGCGTCTGCACATGGTACAAGGATTTACGGGCGATCCCACGGAGTTGCTGGCGGCGTTGGACGACAAAAAGGCGGGAGCGGAGCCTCCGAAGTCACCGCTGCTGTCCACGGCGCAGCAAAGTGCGGCGGAGCAGGCGATTATCGAGATGATGATCATGAACCAGGCGTCGCCGGCGGCGGTGGAAGCAGTAAGGCAGGAGATCGCACAGAGCAGCGGCTCGCGGGTCGAATCGCGGATCTCGCTGACATTGCGGGCGCTGCAACAGCTTGCGCGATACCTTTCAAGCTTTCCGGGTCGAAAGAACGTGATTTGGTTCTCCGGCTCGTTCCCTGTAGGTATTTTTCCGGACGCGGGCTTGCCGCGGCAATACCAGACGGATGTTCAGCAGGCGGCCGACCAGCTTACGGCGGATCAGGTGGCCATCTATCCCGTTGCTGCGGTGGGGCTTACTGGGGCTGTGGGTTTTGATCCTACTGCCGACGGATCCAGGAGGCGCTCGCCGACTCCAAATGTTCGCGAGGGCACCACGGAGCATCTCTCCGACCAGTTCGCCATGGAGACGCTGGCGAAAGATACCGGTGGGCACGCGTTTTACGACACGAACGGATTGACGGAAGCGGTCAGCCACGCGGTCAATGACGGGTCGCACTTCTACACGCTAGCTTACACGCCGACGGACATGAAAGCGGACGGCAAGTACCGGCGCATTCAGGTGAAGGTCGCCGGCGGCTCGTACCGCTTGGACTACCGGCGAGGCTACTATGCGGCCGATGAGGGCATGGAACGGGCGCCGGAGCAAACGCCTGAAGGCGATGCGCTGCTGCCGTTGCTGGGATTCGGGATGCCGGATTTTGCACAAATTCTATTCAAGGCGCGTGTGCTCCCGTCGGACCCGCAGCCCGAGGCTGGGGCGGCGCGTGCCGGGAGCAAGGCAGATCTGAAAGGGCCGCTTACACGGTATCGGGTGGATTTTGCAATTTCCGCAAAAGAGCTAAAGCTCGATGCCTCGCCTGATGGAATGAGACATGGGCACATCGAAGTGATGCTGGTTGCTTACGACCCAGACGGCAAGCCGCTAAACCTGGTTACGGCGAAATACAATCTGGGGCTGCAACCGCAGGACTATGCGGATGCTCAACGGCAAGGGCTTCAGGTGCCTGCGGAGCTTGACGTGCCCGCTGGAGAGGTTTTTTTGCGGGCCGGCATTTACGACTTGAATTCGCACAGCGCGGGGACGCTGGGGATTCCTTTGACCGTGGCACCGGTTCCCGTACATTAGCGTGGCGGAGTTTTGAAGTAAGCGATCACGAAGAGGATGCCGAGCAGCGAGTCGGTTGCAACAAAGATCAGGTCTGTCTGGCTCGTGCGGCCTTGCAGGACGAGAATCGTGATCGCAGCCGCATAGCTGAATTTTTCAAACATGCTGGGAAGCATGAGCGGGCGGAAGCGGACCGGGTCTGTGGCGATAAAACAGAAAGCGATTTGCCACGCGAGAGCGCATCCCACAAAGCCATAGAAAAAACCGGGATGGCTGATCGGTGGAGGGTCCTTCTGGCCAATGACATCAAACAGGAAGTAGAGGGGCGCGATGACCAGCAAGCCCCAGACGCCGGCAATCCAAAACGTGATTTTTGCGAATTTCATGAACGACCTCAGGTGAGAGTAACTTACGAGATTCTATAAGAAGCCTTACGGTTGGGAAACGGGCCGGTTTATTTCACTTCTCCACTTCGAAATGTGTCGGTGATATCCTCGCAGCGGCATTTCTGGGAATTTCAGGAGAGGTGGGCGATGAAGAGGCTTTTCGCGAGCAAAGGGATCTTGATTCGGCTGGCGGCGTGTTTTGCCGGAGCTTCATTTGCGGCGATTTATGCGGTGGCGCAGACGCCTTCTCCGGCGCTGCTGGTGCTGGAGAAGACCGACAGCACGCTGGCGATTGTTGATCCGGCCAGTTTGAAGATTGTGGGCCGAGTGCCCGCTGGGAGCGCTACTCACGAAGTGATTGCGTCGGCGGACGGAAAGTTTGCCTACGTCACGAACTACAACGACCAAAAAGGACCGCGGAAAGAGCTTGCCGTGATTGATCTTGCGGCGGAGAAGGCGCTGGCACCGGTGGACCTGGGAGCGTTGCGCGCGCCGCACGGAATTACATTTGCAGGCGGAAAGGTTTATTTTACGGCGGAAGCGAATAAGGTGATTGGGCGCTACGATCCAGCCACAAAGCAAGTGGATTGGGTGCTGGGGACGGGACAGAACTTCACGCACATGGTGGCTGTCTCAAAGGACTTGAATACGCTTTTCACCTCGAACATTGGGTCAAACACCATCTGCGTAATCGAACAGATCATTAGCCAGCGAGGAGGAAAGGATTGGAATGTGACGCCGATTCCTGTCGGGAAAGGGCCCGAGGGATTCGACGTTTCGCCTGATGAGAAACAAGTTTGGGCGGCTAACTCTCAGGACGGCAGCGTTTCGATCATTGACCTGGCGACGAAAAAAGTGGTGGAGACGATCGACGTGAAGACGAAGCATTCGAACCGGCTGAAATTCACGCCGGATGGAAAACTCGCCCTGATTTCGGATCCCGAGGGCGGGATTTTGGTGATTGTAGACACTGCCTCGCACCAGGTGGTGAAGACCTTGGACGTCGGGCGCGGCGTGGAGGGCATTCAGCTTCAGCCCGATGGCGCGCGAGCTTTTGCGGCGGTTTCCGAACAGAATAGCGTGGCGGTTGTTGACCTGAAAACCCTGCAAGTGACGGGACACATTACGGGATTGCAGGGGCCGGACGGGATGGCTTGGGCCGTGCGTTAGAAGACTTCAAGAAAGGAGCCTGGCACAGGCGGCGGTCATACCCGCTTGCCGAATTTTGCCTGGGCTGCCTGGAGAAGCCATCGCTTCAAGATGGACAGGTAGTGTTCTTTGACATTTTGAAAACGGACTCCGAAGCCAAGATGGGCTTGCGTGTAAACGACGACTCCTTCGGACTCGAAATACTTGCCCTCCGAATAGATTTTAAAGACAGCCTGGACACCCTTCTCCAGAGGTTCGCCCAGTTCCACGAAACAGCCGTGGAGGCTTAGCTCGATGACGCGGGCGGAGATGCCAGGCTGGCCTGATTTTAGGATGACCTCGGCGGTGGCAATAAAAGGGTACCTGGGTGTTCGGCGGCGTTCGTCTTCCAAAAGGGCACCCCAGAGAACTGTTGGCGGGATTCTATCCCTTAATGGGCACGAGATGTGTGCAAAAATATACTCAAAACGGGGCGAAACCAGGGGAGAAAACGTAGGGTGAGGTCGAAGAAGTTGGCGTCCGTGTAACAAATACGCACAAAAAAGTATCTCCGTACTATTAAAGTTATTGGATCTTCGGCCGATTATCCGAATCTATGCCAAACCTTTACTTTTGCCAGCCACACGCAAAAAACCAGGGAATGTTGAGGGCAGTGCTTTCCGTCCCGGAATGCGAAAGAGTGGTCAGCAAGCATGCCTTGACCTTCTTTGGCGAGAGCTTTCCCAGCCTGGCGGATGGGCACACCGGCAGCGGGGATTTTGCGGTACTGAGATTCGCGGCGGAAGAGACGAACGGCAAGTGGCAGCCGGGGTTTTACCGGTTGGAATCGGACTTGGGTGAACTGAATGATTTACTGCGGGATTTGCAGAGGTAAACTCGAGTTTTCTTTGGCCGGCGTTTCGGAAACGAACACTTCCCCTGCGATCTCCCCCCTTTCTTGAACTGTTCCATAAACTGATTTGTTTTCTTGCGGCTGCAACAGGCGACGAGCTCAGAGAATTCCATTTTGAGAGCGCCGAAGCAGCGACAAAACTATTACATTTTTGGCGTCCCACTGGACAGGGATTTACGCTAGGCTCCCGATGGTAGTGTTATCGTTGTGCTTGTGCCTGTCGGGGTGATTGTTCGAGGCACGCTCACAGAAATACCAAGCAGATCGCCGGAGAAATCATGGAACTAGCTGCTACGCAGGAAGTTCGGCCGTGGGATCGTCCCTTTTGGAAGCCAGTTCACGGTAAGGAAGGCGTTTTTGCTTACCTGGTGCTGATTCATGTGCTGGCTGTTGTTGGGCTGATTCTTTTTCCGCTGCCTAGCTGGAAGGTTGTGGTTACCGCGCTGGTGTTCATTGCATTTGGCGGGCTTGGTACCACGGTTTGCTATCACCGCATGCTGTCGCACAAGACCCTGAAGACAAACAAATTCATTGAGCAGGCGCTGATTTTTTGGGCAGTATTCAATGGGTCCGGGCATCCCGCAAGCTGGGTGGCTTATCACCGGTTGCATCATTCGGTGACGGATACGCCGGAAGACATTTCCAGTCCCAAGCAAGGCGGTTTTTGGTGGGCGCATTTGCGCTGGCTGTATCAAACGAATCCGGCGGACAAACAGCGATGGGCGCCGGAATTGACGCGCGGCATGTACAAGGCCTGGGGCTGGCTGGAAACCCCGGTGATTCTCGTTTCGATTTTTTCCGGATTGCTGTTGGGGTTTGGCTGGATGGGTTTTTTCTGGATTGGGGCGATTCGGCTGGTTTATACGCTGCACATGCAGTGCTTTGTTAACAGCTTGACGCACCTCGGGCATGCCAAGGACGACGGCGACGACTCCAGCATGAATGTTTGGTGGCTGGGGCCCTTCCAGATCACGGCATGGGGCGAGAATTGGCATGCAAATCACCATTCGCACGCGGGCTCGGCACGGCTTGGCATGCGGTGGTACCAGACGGACATTGGATGGTATTTCATCTGGACGCTGGAAGCGCTGGGTTTGGCGCATAGCGTGAAGCGGCCGCGCGCTTCATTAGTTCGTTAGAATTCACCCGAACAGCAACGGTTGGTCCCTCAAAAAACTGGTACGCCGCGATGTTATGATGGCGGTGTGTACGCGCAAAAATTCAAAGTGAATGTTGTGATTCGCGGCGAGAGCCGCGCCTGCCCGCTCGATTGGCTTGATCAGTTCTGCATGCGTAATTTTACGAATGCCGCGGATTTCGACGATACCCTGCCTTTGGCCGATGGCCAGCTGGAGGCCAGCTTTCGTTTGACGCCCGAGCGTTTTGCGGAAGGCCTGGGCGCGTGGCTCACGCAGCGAGGCAAAGGCGAGGGACAGCCGGTCGTTGTTCAGGTCACAAAAGAATAGTCACGAGAATAATCACGGTTTAGGGTGCAGAAGTTGATGCTGATCTTGCGCGGCAGGCGAGCTACGCCGCGGAGTCGCGCTTCTCGCCGCTGATGGCGGCGCGAATTTGTGGAAGAACAGCCAATGCCGCCGCCTCGCCCACCGCAACCATTTCCGGCGTTTTGGTGAAGTCGTCCCACACGAAAGGTGTCACGTCCGGCTCGATAATCACGTCCGCTTGCTGGCGCCAGGTGAGGTCGCTGTGGCGCTGGATGATGGTAAACGAGCGGCTGAGGACGTCAGTGAAGGTGCGCGGCTGGTCGAGGTGACCCGCTTCAAGGTAGACGGCGAGGACTACATCGGCGCCCAGCAGAAGCGCGCCCTCCACGGGAACCGGCGCGGTTAGAAATCCATCCACCAGAGTGCGGCCTTCAAATGAGATTGGCACAAAGAGGCCTGGATATGCGCAGGAGGCACGCAGAGGAGGCCCAATGGGGCCGCGCGTATAGTAGACGGAGACACCGGCGTTGATGTCCGTCGTGGCGATGGCGAGAGGAATCTTCATTTCTTCGAAAGCTTTTACGGGCGTGAAGCGCGCTAGAAATCTTTCCAGGCGCTGATTGGTTGCGAGGCCGAGCCAGGATGGCGTCCAGCGGCCAAAGTCGGTGAAGTTGGTCGTGGCGCCGATTTTTTCCATTTCTTCGAGTGATGTTCCGGCGCAATAGGCCGCACCGATGAGGGCGCCGACACTGGTGCCGGCGACGAAGTCGACAGGTATGCCCTCTTCGCGCAGAATGCGCAGGACACCGATGTGGGCAATGCCTCGCGCGAATCCTCCGCTGAGCGCAAGGCCGACCCGGGGGCGTTCCTTAAATTTGCGCTCTTCCGGTTGAACCAGTTCCTTGAGTTTTTCTTTTGCAGACTCGATCCAGTTCATGGCGTCGGCTACGTTGCGTAGGCTCATTCCTTCCTAACTTTATCGCGGGAAAGGACCGCAGAGCCATAGTTCGTTTGACCAGGGGATGGCGGTTTTGTAACCTGTCCGTTCGTCTTAATCTCTTTGGAAAAGGCAGACCATGAAACGTCGCATCGAAAAAGCGGTGGTGCTGGGCGCGGGAACGATGGGTTCGCGGATTGCGGCGCACCTGGCAAACGCGGGGCTGCCGTGTATTTTGCTGGACATTGTGCCGCCGGACTTGAAGCCCGGCGCGCCAGCGGGAGAGCGCAACAAAATTGTGCGCGCGGGGCTGGAGGGAGCGAAAAAGTCGAAGCCGGCGGCGTTTTTTACGGGGGCGCTGGTGGAAAAGGTTTCGATTGGGAATTTCGAGGACGATTTGGGGCGCTGCGCGGAAGCGGACTGGATCATCGAAGTCGTTGCGGAAAATCTTGAAATAAAGCGGAAGCTCTTGGCGCGTGTGGCGGAATTTCGCAAGCCGGGCGCGATTGTTACGACCAACACATCCGGATTGCCTGTGCATTTAATTGCCGAGGGAATGAGTGAAGAGTTTCAGCAGCATTGGGCGGGAACGCATTTTTTCAACCCCCCGCGCTACATGAAATTGGTAGAAGTAATTCCCGGGCCGAAAACTTCGAGCGAAGTGATCGAAGCAATCAGCGAATTCTGCGACATGCGGCTTGGCAAAGGCGTGGTAGTTGCCAAGGACACTCCAAATTTTATCGCCAACCGCATCGGGACGTACTCGATGCTGAACGCGATCCGGCTGATGACGTCGCTGGGAATGACGATCGAAGAAGTGGACGCGTGCACGGGACCGGCGGTGGGCTGGCCGAAGTCGGCGACGTTTCGCACGGCCGATCTTGTCGGATTGGACGTGCTGATGCACGTGGTGAAGAACATTTACGAGACGGCGCCGAACGACGAATCCCACGAAATGTACAAAGTTCCGGCTCTGATTGAAGAGATGGCGCGTCGCGGCTGGCTTGGCGACAAGACCGGACAAGGCTTTTACAAAAAATTGCGCGGCGCAGGCGAAAAAGAAATTCTGACGCTGGACGTGAACACCATGGAATACCGGCCGCGCCAGAAGCCCAAGTTCGCGTCGCTCGAAATGGGCAAAGGAATCGAAGGCACACGCGAGCGGCTGCGCGCGCTGGTTGGGCCGGTGCTCGAAGGACAGAAGGGCGACAAAGCGCAGCAATTCATATGGGGCGGGCTTTCGGAAATGTGTCTGTACGCGGCGCGGCGCGTGCCGGAAATATCCGAAAGTATTGCGGACGTGGACCACGCGCTGCAATGGGGATTTGCGTGGGAGATGGGCCCGTTCGAAATGATGGACGCGATTGGCGTGAAGGAGTTTGCGGGGCAGGTGCAGAAAGAGGGGCGCGGGCTGCCGCCTGTGATTGAGAAACTATTAGCGAGCGGCCGAAAAGGATTTTACGAATCGGAGAAGGGCAAGACTACCGTCTTCGATTTGGAGACCGGCGGCGCAAAACCGTTAGACACTCCTAAGGGCGTGATTATTTTGAAGTCAGAAAAGGAAGCAGGCCGCGAAGTCGAGCGCAACTCGGGCGCGAGCTTGATCGACCTCGGTGACGGCGTGGTGTGCTGCGAATTTCACGCCAAGATGAACGCCATCGGCGCGGACTTGATCTCGATGATGCAGAAAGGATTGAAGCGGCTGGACACGGATTTCGACGCGATGGTGATTGCCAATCAAGCGGTGAATTTTTCCGTTGGCGCGAACCTGATGCTGATGCTGGTCGCGGCGCAGGAACAGGAGTGGGACGAACTGCACCTCGCGGTGAAGCAGTTCCAGAACATAAATCTTGCATTGAAGTATGCGCCGAAACCGGTGGTCGCGGCGCCGCAGGGAATGGCGCTGGGCGGCGGCTGCGAAATCAGCCTGCACGCGGCAAAGATTCAAGCAGCGGCGGAGGCGTACATCGGCCTGGTCGAGGCCGGTGTTGGGTTAATTCCCGGCGGCGGTGGCACCAAAGAAATGCTCATTCGCGCCAACGAACATGCGGGCGGCGGCGAGGATTTGGATTTGTTTCACGCCATGAAGCCGGCATTCGAAACGATCGCCATGGCCAAAGTGGGAACGAGCGCCGAAGAGTGCCGCGACCTTGGCTTCTTACGGCGTGAGGATGGCGTCTCCATGAATCGCGAGCGCCTCGTCGGCGACGCGAAACAAGCCGCGCTCGCACTTGTTCGCGGAGGTTACAAGCCACTCGCCGCAAGCTGGCAGGAAGGCGCGCAGACCACACAGATCAAAGTGCTCGGCGAACAATTCCTGGCGGGCGCAAAGCTCGTCATTCACATGATGCAGCGAGGTGGGTTCATCTCGGACCACGACGCGCACGTCGGCCGCAAGCTCGGAAACATTCTAGCGGGCGGGCCGCTCACGTCGCCGCAACTCGTCAGCGAACAGTATGTGCTCGACCTCGAGCGCGAAGCGTTCGTCTCCCTCTGCGGCGAAAAGAAAACGCAGGAGCGCATTGCCTACACGCTGAAAACTGGCAAACCGCTGAGGAATTAGACTCGGCTACCGGGCTTCGCTTGCCACGGGCACGGAGAAATGTTCGTGCGCGATGCGAAGTTTGCCGGACTCGTCGCGGTGCAAGACATGTGTCGCGCGCACGGTTTCCAGTTTTTCTTCGGCGCGTTTTCCGCCGCCGAGATCGCGTCCTGTGGCTTGAAACCGAAATGTGTAGCTGGCCACCCCGGCTTCATCGCCGCACAGCACTACGTCAATCGCGCTCAATTTTAATTCCATGCGCGTGTCCGGCTTGAAGTATTCGCGTGACCGTCTCATCGCTCCCAGGCGGCCCGGTTCGCTGCGCGACATAGCGATCTGAAACACCGTACTCCCGAGAGCGTAGAAACTATTCAGTTCTTCTTCAGACTTCGCCATGAAGGTTGACCAGAAAAGTTCCACGCCTTTGCGTATATCGTCGGCGGTCAATTTGGTGACCACAGCGGCCATGAGGGACTCCCAAGTGGTTTCGCGCGCTTTTGCTATTTCTACTTTACGCGAGCAAAAAAAATCCATAACCGCGATTTCCGAGGCAGTTGCCGAAGCGATTAAGGCTCTTGCAGCAGGCCAAATGAAAATAACACTTAAAAACGCATAGAATCGTATTACACTGCCATTTTGGAATCAGCGCAAATGGAGCGCAGACGTGAGGAAGGCCTGATGCACCGAGTCACACTCTTGCCGCCGCGCGAAGCCGCCAGGATTCTCGGCATCAGCTATCCCACGCTGAAGCAGTGGATCTACCGCGGAAAACTCAAAACGGTGAAGACTCCCGGCGGCCACCACCGTGTCCCGGAGACTGAAATCGACCGCATGATCCCCAAGAAATTCGACCGCGGCGAAATCGCGACGCGCCGCACCAATTTTCGCAAGATAAGCGGCCGCAACCAGTTGATTGGCCGCGTGGTTGCGCTGAAGTATAGCGGGCTGCTGGCCCAGGTGACCATGGCAATCGGCGAGCAGCAAATCACGGCAATTATCACTGCCGACGCCGCAAAAGAGATGCGTCTGAAGCCGGGTGAGCTGGCCGCCGCCCTGATCAAGTCCACGGAAGTAATGATTTTGCGGGTCTGAGCAATCGACAGTAGCGTCAGCTTTAAACCGGCTTTATTGACTGTTTCAGCAAACAAGTGGTTGGCCATTGGAGGACGCGCAATGAGAATGCGCCGAACTTTCAAAGCAGTCCTTATTCTCGCATTACTCTTTGCCGGCATCGCGCGCGCCCAGGATATCCGTGTGGCCGCGGCTGCGGACTTACAGTTCGCGATGCAAGACGTTGCCGCTCAATTTCAAAAGCAAACGGGGGCAAAAGTAGACGTAACCTACGGCTCCAGCGGAAATTTCTTCACGCAGATGCAAAACGGCGCCCCATTCGATATCTTCTTCTCAGCCGATATCGATTACCCGCGAAAACTGGAAGCCGCGGGACTCGCCGAACCTGGGACGCTCTATCAGTATGCAGTCGGACGTATCGTAATCTGGATGCCTGCGGATGCCAAGGCGGATGTCGTGCGCGACGGATGGAAAGCGCTGCTCGATGCGAGCGTGCAAAAAATCTCGATCGCCAATCCGGAGCACGCTCCATACGGCCGTGCGGCGGTAGCCGCGTTGCAAAGGGCCGGCATCTACGATCAAGTTAAAGCCAAGCTGGTGTACGGCGAAAATATCTCGCAAGCTGTCCAGTTTGTGCAGTCGGGCAACGCACAGGCCGGCATAGTCGCGATGTCCCTCGCTGTCTCGCCCGGGATGAAAGACGGCAAGCGCTGGGAAATTCCCGTCGGCCTGTATCCGCCCATCGAACAGGGAGCCATCGTGTTGAAAAGCGCGAAAAACAAGCAGCAAGCGCGGGCATTCCTGGAATTTGTAAAGAGCGAGGCCGGCCGCGGCACGCTCGCGAAGTATGGTTTCACGTTCGCGGGACCTCGTGCGCAGGTTCCCTGATTAAAAATCATGGCCGCGCTCCTTCTTTCTTTGAAACTTGCTCTTTGCGTTTCCGCAATTCTCCTCGGGGGTGGAATGCCGCTCGCCTATTGGCTTGCGTATTCGAACTGGCGCGGAAAGTTTTTGCTGGAAGCGGTCGTGGCACTGCCCTTGGTGTTGCCGCCGACTGTTCTTGGATTTTACGTACTTGTGGCCATGGGCCCGCACGGTCCGCTGGGGAGATTTTGGCAAATGTTTTTCGGCCACGGACTTGCCTTCACGTTTGAGAGCCTGGTCCTCGCTTCTGTCTTGTACAGTTTGCCGTTTGCTGTGCAGCCGCTCATCGCTTCTTTCGAATCCGTCGACCGCAAACTTCTCGATGCTTCCGCCGTCCTTGGTGCGGGACGCCTCCGGACATTTTGGCGCGTGGTTCTTCCCCTTTCAATCCCCGGCGTCGTCACTGCGCTGGTGCTCACCTTTGCGCACACGATGGGCGAATTCGGTGTTGTCTTGATGGTCGGCGGAAATCTGGCGGGTATAACGCGCACAGTTTCTATCGACATCTACGATCATGTGCAATCGCTCGAATACGCGGAAGCAAACCGCATGGCGCTCGTGCTGCTGGCATTTTCGTTCGCGGTTTTGACCGTCGTCTACTCCATCAATCGTGAAGTAGGGCGCCAGATGGGTCGCCGTCTGTGGACACCGTGGGCGGCGAAGTAAACGCGCCCTTTTTGACGGCGCGCGTGAAGCTGGAACGTCGCGCTGTCGCTGCTCCGCCGTTCGTTCTGGACGTCTCCATCGAAGTTCCCGCCGGCATCACCATTCTTTTTGGGCCCTCCGGCGCCGGAAAATCCACGTTGTTGGATTGCATTGCCGGTTTGGTTCAACCGCAAGCAGGGCGAATCACAATAGGAAGTGAAACTCTTTTCGACTCGGAGAGCCGCACCAATGTTCCGCCACAAGCGCGGCGCATCGCTTACGTTTTTCAAACACTGGCGCTGTTTCCGCATATGACGGCGGAGGAAAACGTCGCCTACGGACTAAACGGCCTGACCCAGGCAGCGCGTACTGCGCAAGTGCAATCTGTCCTGAGAGTATTTCGCGTGGAAAATCTGAGGACTCGCCGGCCGCCGGAAATCTCAGGCGGCGAACGCCAGAGGATCGCTTTGGCGCGTTCTCTCGTCACGCAACCGCGCGCCCTGCTGCTGGATGAGCCGCTGACCGGGCTCGACGCCGAACTGAAACACGCCATCGTGGATGACTTGCGTTCGTGGAACGCGGCGCGCAACATTCCGATTTTGTACGTTACGCACAGCCGCGAAGAAGTGGACGCCCTCGGCGAACGCGTGATCGCCATGGATCGTGGCCGCGTGGTGGGCCAGGGCTCGCCGCTCGAAGTTCTGGAAGCGCCGCGCCGCAAGCGCCTCGCTCAGTCCGCCGGCTTTGAAAATTTGCTTTCCGGAACCGTCGTGGAATTGCGCCCATCCGACGGTGTGATGCTCGTTCGCCTTTCCGAAAGCGCCTGCCAAATCGAAGTCCCGCTAGGATACGCCGGGCCGGGAGATTCCGTGCATATTGCCATTCGCGCGGGCGACATTTTGTTGGCCAACGTGAGGCCAGAGGGACTAAGCGCGCGCAATATCATCGAAGGCCGCGTCGTGTCCATGGAAACGCGCGGTACACTGATCCGATTACGCGTGGATTGCGGAGCGGAGTTTATCGCGCACGTCACTCCCGGCGCAGCGCAATCACTGGGACTTTCCAGGGAAAAGCGCGTCTGGCTCGTGCTGAAGACACACTCCTGTCATCTGGTCGAGGATTCGGAATAATCCCAGGCACGAGCCAAAGCCCAACCTGAACTACAACCTGATCATTCGCAGCTGACAAAGCGGACGGTTAAAAGTGCGATTAAGATTGCGGTTTGCTTACAGGAGCAGCCGTAGCCCCAGGCACGGAGAATCTTACTTCTGCCGCTTCGAGCGTCTCGCCTTTTGGAGTGGCGTGGATCACCACGCGGTCGCCCACGGCAAGGTCCGCCAGCTTCGCGGGCTTATCCACAGTGCCGGCGCGCTGAACGTAAACGGTCTCGGCGACGAGCTTAACCTCAACGGAACTTCCATCCGCGATTTTCACGGTCACAGAATCGGCGCCCATTTTTTCCACTGTGCCAATGACGTGCTTTTTGTCACCGTGCGCTACGGCCAAAGACGCGCAAACCATAAACGCCAACGAAAGAATCAACGGAAAGAATCGAACTCTCATTTTCATCTCCACGGGCTCTGAACCGGGCCAACTCCACCCGCAACAGTATTATTCCATGATGCGCCAAGGAAGAAAAACAGCCAGAAAGGATGCTGGCGCTACACGCATAGATCCGTGCGACTCACACGACCCGCATCTCAGCCTAATGATTCATTCTAATGATGATGATGCTCTTCCGGTTTCCGCGCCGGCGCCGACCCATTCAAAAATTCGTCTTCCTGCTGTTCTTCTTTCCGGTCGTCCGGCCCTTTCGGATTGTACTTTTCCATCTCCATCTTTTCGTCCGTGGTCAATTGAGGCAAGTGGCGGATAAAGAGCACGAGCTTCCAGCTATCTTCCGGCGCACTATGATGCGTGGAGAACGCCGGCATTCCCGTGAAGCGGACTCCATTCTCGATGATCCAGAAAAGCTCGCCGTCAGAGAGTTTTTGCGTTTCCTCATGCCGCAGGTCCGGCGGCTTCGGGTAAAGTCCGCTGCCCATCATGGTGTCGCAGCTGCCGTCGTTGCCGTGGCAGATGGCGCAATGGTCCGCGAAGTGCAACATGCCCTCGCGCAGATTTTCCGGCGTGGCCGGGATTGGATTGGCGAGACTGCGTGCTGACGCCGGAAGAGCCATGTGCCGTGCTTTTCGAGCCATCATCACTTCGATGGCTGTCGGCGTGGCTTTCGCACTTACGCCGTTGTGCAGCAGCGAAAAGCCTACAAAAACAATCGCCAGCAACACGGCGGCAAGCCCAATGAGAATGATCCTTCCAGCTTTCATCGCTTTGCGACCATGGTAGTCGACTCAACGCGTCCGAGCTAGCGTAGATTTATTAGGTCACGCAGTATCTGCAATCGCCCGCCTGCACACGGGCACCGCCTCTGGTAGGATACGCCAAACCATGGCGCACAAAGTCTATTCAAGCCTGGATTTGGCCGTCGCGGACATTCCCGATGGCGCTCGCATTATGTTTGGCGGTTTCGGCGGCGCGGGCTTTCCGAATAATCTCATTCAGGCGCTTTCGCAAAGAGGAATCAAGGATGTCACCGCCATCAGCAACAATTGCGGCACGAAGGATGGCGAGCTCGGATTGATGTTCAAGCACAATCAGGTCCGCCACGTGATCGCCTCTTTTCCGGGGCCGCATGCGCATTATTTTCAGGAGCGCTTGGCCGCAAAAGAGGTCGCGCTCGAATTGGTGCCACAGGGCATTCTCTGCGAACGCATGCGCGCGGCCGCCGCCGGCCTGCAAGGTTT
Organism: Betaproteobacteria bacterium; assembly: GCA_903970165.1. GTDB lineage: Bacteria > Acidobacteriota > Terriglobia > Acidiferrales > UBA7541 > Acidiferrum. Next base: position 8,194 of record CAJCHZ010000107.1, on the reverse strand, counting down.
TTACACCACTGTTGGCGTTGGCACGGAAGTTGCGAACGGCAAAGAAGAACGCGTCATCGAAGGCAAGCGCTGCATTCTGGAAATGCCCATTCACGCGGACTATGCGCTGATCAAAGCCGAAAAGGCGGATGAGCTGGGGAATCTTACCTATCGTCTTGCGGCACGCAATTTCAATCCCATCATGGCCATGGCCGCAACAACCACGATTGTTGAAGTTGAAGAAATTGTGCCCATCGGCGCCATTCCTCCGGAGCATGTCTTGACACCCGCCATTTTTGTTCACCGCATCGTGCAAGCCAAGGGGATTCGTTATGCCGGATAAGCCGCGGCTCACCCGTGAGCAGATTGCACAGCGTGCCGCACTCGAATTGCCCGATGGTGCTTACGTCAATCTTGGCTGGGGGATTCCAAACCTCATTGCGGATCATCTGCCGAAAAACGTCCAGGTCTATTTTCATAGCGAGAACGGAATTCTCGGCATGGGCCGCCGCGCAAAACCGGGTGAAGAAGATCTCGACCTGGTGGACGCAATGAAAGTGCCCGTAACGCTAATTTCTGGTGCGTCTTTCTTTCATCAAGCCGATGCGCATCTCATGACCCGTGGCGGCCATCTCGATGTCGCCGTCCTTGGCGGCTTCCAGGTTTCCGAAAAAGGCGACCTCGCCAATTGGAAAGTTCCCGGCGCAAAGGGGTCCGGCGGAATTGGCGGCGCCATGGATATCGCTGCCGGCGCAAAAAAGCTGCTTGTCTGCATGGAGCACACCACAAAAGAGGGCGCGCCCAAAATTGTTCGCCAGTGTACCTATCCACTCACCAGCCTCTCTTGCGTGGACACCGTCATCACCGACCTCGCTGTGATTGACGTCCAGCCCGGCGGATTGATGCTCCGCGAGATTGCTCCGGGCTGGTCGTTCGACGAAGTCCAAAAACTCACAGGAGCCCCGCTAATGACTTTGGGCCGCCCGCCGGAAATTAAATTGGATTGAGATTTTCTCCACTTACCTGAAACAGTCAAACATCTGCTTACTCGCCGCTCCGCCCTTCCCGCATGGTAGAGTGGGCATGTTCCGCCGCAAGGCAGCGCATGATCAGGAGGCAACTCATGTCAGAAGCCATCCCCGAAAAATATGTAGACTTGCTCGAAAAGCCGGCCTTCGGCAGTCTCGGCACCCTAATGAAAGACGGCAGCCCGCAGGTCACTCCCGTCTGGCTGGATTACGACGGGCACTACATCCGTTTCAATTCCGCGCTCGGCCGCGTCAAGGACAAAAATGTACGCCGCGATCCGCGCGTTTCCATTACCGTTCTGGACCCTGCGAATCCATACCGCTATCTCGAGATTCGCGGCCGCGTTGTCGAAATTACGCAGAACGGCGCCGACGACCACATCAACAAGCTCTCGCAAAAATATCTGGGCAAGCCTGTTTATCCCTTCCGTCAGCCTGGCGAAGTGCGCGTCACATACAAGATCGAGCCGGAAAAAGTCAGTTCCATGGGGTGAGAAAAGTGTCCACAAAAATTCGATTTGCGCTCGCCGTGAGTTTTTTTCTTGCCGCGTCATTTCCCGCGCAGGCAAGGCCCGTTCATGAAGAAAATGGCCAGACCTTCGACGTCCCCGGCGGAAAAATCTATTACGAAGTCACCGGCAGCGGGTCTGGGACGCCATTGGTCATCGTCAACGGCGGTCCTGGCTTCGATCACACGTATTTGCACATCGCCACGGCCTGGGACGCGCTCGGCAAAAATCGCCGTATCATTTTTTACGACCAGCGTGGCGATGGCCGCTCAGGCCCACTCAATCCTGGCCAATCCTGCAATCTCGCGGATCAGATCGCCGACCTCGAAGCTCTGCGCGCGCATCTCGGCTTTGAAAAATGGGACATGCTCGGCCACTCCTGGGGCGGCTACTTATCCATGGCGTATTCCGCACGCCATCCGGAACGCATCGCGCACCTGATGATTGTCGATTCCGCTGCGCCAAAGTGGAGCGACACGCTTTTTCTTTTCTCGCAGATTTTTCCGGAAACCACCGAGCGGCGCGCTAGCTACAGCTTTGCTGACGAATTAGGCGATAAAGCCGCCTCCGACGCTGGCATTCACGACTATCTGACCATGCTGTTTTACTCACCGGAAAAGCGCGACGCGTTCGTCTCGCAAATGGGCGCAGGCGCGTTTCAGAAGGAGACTTCTCGTGCCGTGGTGAGCGACCTGCCTCGTTTCGACCTAAACCCGGAAATCGCCAAATTCAAATTTCCCGTGTTGGTAATTACCGGCCGTTATGACATTAATGTCGCGCCACTGGTTGCCTATAAAATTCACCAGGCGATTCTCGGTTCGCGTTTCATTGTCTTCGAAAAAAGCGGCCACATCCCGTTCTACGAAGAGCCGGAAGCATTCGTCCGCGCCACCGAGGATTTTCTGAAGTAGCACAAGCTTGCCCTGAGCCCCGAAGGGCACTCCTGCCTCTGCTCCGGCATTTGCCCAACGCACCGCAAGAGCAAAATCAGAACCGCACTGGCGAGAGTGCCTATGCGACTAGAGCCGCGCGGCAACGCGCGCAGCAATACGTCCATCCGCGGTTCGGAAAATCAGCACCAAACTGTCCGTCAAAGGCACGCCCGCACTGGCAATTCCCAGCTCGTACGACCACGAATATCGCTTCGGCAATTCTGCCGCGAGATCTTTTGCAAACGGCTCAATCGGATCGACCGAACGATTGACCACGGCTATCTTTCCCACCGGCCGCAAATCCACGCCGTGCTTCCAATAAAGCGAAAGCTTCAGCGAACTCATCTCCTGCGGCGTCAGGTATCCGCCGGTGCCAACCTGTTGTAGGCCATACGAACAAAGCTGATCGCGAATCGTCAGCGAAAGCAAGAGCTTGTCCGGGAATTCCGTTACGTCGTAAGTGCCGACGCGAAAAATCGTTCCGTCGTCGCTGCCATAGTCGTAGGATTTCAGCGCGTCGAAAAAATCTCCAGAGGTAACGCGCCCTTTTATGCGAAAGCATGGGCCGTTGGGAATTCCTCCGTCGCCAATCAGAAAAACGCCGCCGAAATAGTTTTCGATTTTGGGATCAGGCGGCTTTGGCTTTTTTGTTTTTTTCTGCGCAAACGCGCTGAATGGCACAAGCAGGAATAACCCGCCAAGCGCCAGGCAAGCCGCGCGTGAGATTCGTGCGTCCATCCGAGACATCCACCCGGCTCATTTTAACCCCGCTGGCCCCGCCCGGAGAAGAAAGGAAATCCCATCCGTGGTGTAGAGGGCCTTGCCACCGTCGAGCGGCTTGGCTTCCACTTTGCCCGAGCGCACGGACTCGATCGCGCTGACCAGCCTTGGCAAAATCGCGGGGTCCGCTACAGGAACATTGTGCGCGCCGAGCACGAGCTTGAGTTGCGGAGCCAGGGCGGCGAGCCTCTTTACCGAGGCCACGTATGCGTCCAGATCGGTTTCCGGCCGGAAGAGCCAAATCGGGCCGGGATAATACGTGTCGCCGGTGAAGAGCAAACCGTTTTCACGGTCGATCAGGCAGATGGCATCGGGCGTGTGGCCGGGCGTCGAAATAATCTCAAGGACGCGGCCGCCGCCGAGATTAATTTTGAAGCCGTTTTTAACGAAGAGCGAGACGTGCCACGGCTTGGTGGCGTACGTCTTCGGGTCAAAGCCTTTTGGCAGGTCGCCGCAAATCATGCCGGTAGCGAGTTCTTCTTGCGCGTCGTCGCGCGAGCCTTTCGCGTTTTGGCGTGTGAAGTCCGTGTCCATACCGTAGATAAACGTGAAAAGCGAATTGCCTCCGACATGATCGTTGTGCGTGTGCGAATTCAGGACGACGACGGGGCGACTCGTCAATTGGGTGACGACTTTGTGGATGTTGGCGATGCCCATTCCCGTATCAAAAAGCAACGCTTGCTTGTGGCCGACTATGAGATAGGAAATGACTTCTTCGGCTTGATGCGGCTCGTAAATCGCAAACGTCCCGTCCGCGACTTTGTAAACCTCGAACCATGGATCGTTGGGGAGAACCCGCTCGAAGGATTTGTATTCGGGGCGGGGAAGCGCCTTGCACCAATCCGGTGGAATCGTTTGCGGTGCGGCGGAAGAAAAAGAAGTGCTTAACGCAGAGGGCGACGGGAACACAGAGATCGCAGAGAAGAGAAAAATGAAAAGCGGTAAAATCACTGACAAGGAATTGCGGACCTTACGCGACACTCGTGTTCCTCCGTCCCAACCCCAAAAGCTTCCCAATCACACTCTCCCGCTCAAGAACTTCAAACACTTCCCCCGTCATTCCAGGGGTGGGCACATCGTGGCGAAAGCCAGTTATCTTTTTGGCGAGCTCCGCGGGCAGTTCGTAAACATGATCCACTTTGAACTCGTCATTCTCCGCCGCCTCTCGCGCTTGCTTGGCAAGCACGCTCTTGCGGATACTTTCAAATTCGGCAGGGAGGTCGCCGCTCGTTTCGAGATGCAAAACTTTATCCTCTTCCCCGTTGTGCGCGACATGCCATAGTTTTTGGCCATTCTTCCAAGCCGAGGCCGAACTGAACATCACATGGTCTTCGACAAAACAGCCAACGACCTCGCCCGCCTGCGATAGCTTCTCGAGTGTCTTATCCTTAATCTCAGTGCGGTTAAACACAACCACGTACCATCCCGTCGGCAGTTGGGCGCCGACAATCTTGGATTCGGGAACTTCTTCGCGTTTTCCTGTCGCGCGCAGACCCAATGCCGTGCACGCCGTTGGAAGGCTTCCGCCCTTCAGCGCGGCCCATGAAAGTGAATATCCCATAGCGATTCACTTCGAAGACTGCACGAATATCGATTTGGGAATCATCATGTGCACGCCTTTGTTGCCGTCAACCAGTTCAGTGATGTGCAAGTCAGCGGCCACACTTGCCAGCATATAGGCGTCATCGCGTGAAAGGTGCTTTTCGGTAACCAAAAAATCAATCATTTCGTGCACCGCGAGTTGCGCGCACATGTTCAGGTCGTCGTTGAGGCCCATGGTGATGTAGTGCGTCGGCGTTTCGGCGCGGGGCCACTTCAGGTGCATGTCCTTGCGCACTATGAATTGAAACGTGCCGACCAGCGAAGTCTCGAGGGCGGTGATGTCCACTTCGCCGTCGCCCTGCCCGGCGTGGCCGTCGCCCACTTCAAAAAGCGCGCCCGTCGCGTGCACCGGAATGTAGAGCGTGGTGCCGGCGACGAGGTCCTTGTTATCGAGATTACCCGCCATCACCCACGGCGGCGCGCTGTTGAAGCGGCCAGCGCTTTCCGGCGGCGCGTCGCCCATGCTGCCGAAAAAAGGATGCAGCGGAATCTCGATGCCCGGCGCGAATTTCGCGATCATGCGCTTCTCGTCCAGCGGAATGATTTTCATTTTCGCGTAAGGATAGTCGTCCGGGATGTAGCCGCGCCCCGGCCCGAACGCGTTGTACGCATACGGAATCGCCAGCTTGATCGCCAGGATTTTCACTTCCAGCACGTCGCCCGGCTGCGCGTCCTCAATATAAATCGGCCCTGTCAAAATGTGTCCGCCCGGCCCTTTGTCCTTCACCTGGTCGGTAATATCGCGCAGCGATTGCTCCACCTGCTCCGGCGGCACGCCCGCATCCTCCAGCCGCTTCGGACTATTCGTAATAACCGTATCAATCTGCACGGTATCGCCGGACTTGATGCGCAACACCGGCGCCGCCTTAGCGTCGTAGTATCCCCAAGCCACCGTCTTAGGCGTCGCCTTCAGCGTGTAGGCGGATTGCGCGTCAGCTGACGGTGCTAGTGACAGTAAGGGGACGAACAAATTGAAATAGCAGATCAGCTTAGCAGCACGCATTTAGTGGGCCTCGTGTTTGTTTTCAGCGTTCTTAAATTCGGGCGGAGCCCAAACTTCCTTGCCGGTTTTGTCTACGTAGCCCCAAATTCCTTCATATATCGGAACTCTTGCAAGCTCCGGAGAGTCAAAAGCCAATCCCTCTCCAGGAAACTTCCCGTAGGAAACGCGGGCGAGTCCATTTACGAACCCAAACGACAGATTGTATTTTGGGTTGATCGAAAATCGGCCCAACTGATCGATGAAGCCGTACTTATGGTTCTTGTCGATGACAACGGCCAGGCCTTCGGTAAACGTATATGCCATCGCAAAGGTGGGCGGAATCGTCAGGTTTCCACTCCTATCGACGTAGCCGTATTTGAAGTCCACAGAGACGGCGGCGAGGCCTTCCGCAAAATCACCCGCATCCAGGAACTTTGGCGGAATCACCGTCTTTCCGGATCGGTCAATGAATCCCCACTGATTTTTGTCGTCCTTGAAATCGACGGATGCCAGCTCCTGCGCGAATTCATTCGCCTGGTGAAAGCGAAAGGGGATGACTGCATCGCCATTGAAATTGACGAAGCCCCATTTACCCTCGCTCTTAACAGGCAATAGTCCCTCCGAGAATTCCCAACCGCTATCGTCAAAAGGTGGGATAAGGAGCATGCCTGACCTGTCGATAATTCCGTGCTTGCCGCCATCAACGAGGACGATCCCGCGCCCTTCATGGAAGCCCTGGGCATACTCGAATCTCGGCGGGATGGCGAAATCGCCCTTTGTGTCTACGTATCCCCAGAATTTGCCCAGCCGCACTGCAGCAAGCCCCTCAGCAAAAGACCAACGGCACTCATCGAACTGCGGCTGAATTTCAATTCTTCCGCTTTCATTGATGAAGCCCCACTTCTCGGCGATCTGTACTGGAGCTAAACCCTCGGAGAAGTCGCGACAGTCCTCGAAGGCCGCTTCAATTGCAAGTTGGCCGGACCTATTCATGTACCCACAGTGCGCATTCCGCTCCACGACGAAGAGCGGCTGAGAAGTCTTTTCGGCGGTAACTGCCGTCCCACGCATTAGCAAGCACACTGATGCCAACACGTAAGTAGTTCGTCTAATTGTGGTCCGACATTTCATCGCAAGGATCATGGATGAGTCATGTCCTCGGGTTTGACGAGGGCGTCGAATTCTTCGGCGCTTACGAATCCCAACTTGACAGCAGCCTCGCGGAGGCTGAGGTGGGAGTGATGGGCGGCTTTGGCGACTTGGGCGGCGGCGTCATAGCCGATTTTGGGGGCCAGCGCGGTGACCAGCATCAGCGAATTGTGGACGTAGTGTTCGATTTGCGTGGTGTTGACTTCGATGCCCTGGACACAATGCCCAACAAAGCTGTTCATGGCGTCGGCGAGAAGTTCGACGCTGTGGAGATAGTTGAAGATGATGACGGGCTTGAAAACGTTGAGCTCGAAATTGCCTTGCGAGCCGGCGAAACCGATGGCGGCGTCGTTGCCCATGACCTGGACAGCGACCATGGTGATGGCTTCGGCCTGCGTGGGATTCACTTTGCCTGGCATGATCGAAGATCCGGGCTCGTTTTCCGGAAGCGAAAGTTCGCCGAGGCCGCAGCGCGGGCCGGACGCGAGCCAGCGAATGTCGTTGGCGATTTTCATGAGCGAAGCGGCAAGCGTTTTCAAAGCCCCCGAAGCAAAGATCAATTCGTCATGCGCGGATAGAGCAGCGAACTTGTTGGGATGCGAGCGAAACGGGAGACCGGTGAGTTCGGCAATTTTGCCCGCGGCGCGCTCGGCGAATTCGGGGTGGGCATTAAGGCCGGTGCCTACGGCTGTGCCACCGATCGCAAGATCGTAGAGGCCGTCGAGCGCCATGGCGACGCGGCCGCCGTCGCGGTCGAGCAAATTGACGTAGCCGGAGAATTCCTGGCCGAGGGTGAGTGGGGTAGCGTCCTGCAGATGCGTCCGCCCGATTTTTACGATGTCGGCGAATTCTTTGGCTTTGGCGTCGAGCGCATCGCGGAGTTTTTTAATGGCAGGTAGAAGCTTTTGGCGCGTTTCGGTGGCCGCGGCAATGTGCATCGCGGCGGGGAAGGTATCGTTGGAGGACTGCGACATATTCACGTCGTCATTGGGATGAACCGGCTTTTTACTCCCCATCTCGCCGCCCGCGATTTCGATGGCTCGATTCGAAATCACTTCGTTGGCGTTCATGTTGGTCTGCGTGCCGCTTCCCGTTTGCCACACGTGCAATGGAAAGTGCTCGTCGAGTTTTCCGGCGATGACTTCGTCGGCCGCCTGGGTGATTAACTTGGCTTTCTCCGCGGACAGCTTTCCCAGATCCTGGTTCACCAATGCGGCAGCCTTCTTGAGAATG
>CAJCHZ010000106.1 GCA_903970165.1 Betaproteobacteria bacterium | reverse complement strand
CCGCCGCTAACGCCGAAGCTTGAAGCAACAACGGTCCGTACCTCAGGCCGTGCGCTGGCGCCGGCCAGAGTCGCCGTCGTCAGCTCTACATCCGTATCTTCTTCTCTGCCCTTTTTTGTTTCGTCCAATGTATTTCCTCCCCACTTTTTTAGTATTTCGCAAGGCCCGCCAAATCTCTTAACTCGGAACCGAAATCTACACTCCTGCCGCCTTCGCGCGAGCCAACTCGGGTTCACTGACTAGCTCATCAAATAACGTCCGGTAATGAATCATGGCCTGTCGCAAATCCTCCGTACTGGCCAAGCCGCTTGCATGACGAACCGCTATTTCGTGCGCGGCTCGGTAATTTTCCACGACCAGGGGATGGTCCACGGAGATATCCGCCGAGCGCTGCTCGAATTCGCTTACCGAGTAACCGCGCGTGGACATCACGTCGCCAAGCAGTTGGTCTGCTTGGGTAACCGATTTATTCGGGTCGTCAACAAATTCCGCCTGCACTTTGCGCCAGGAAGCCAGGTAGCGCTCTCGATCGCTTGCTGCCAGCGGCCGAATAGCAAATCCTTTGACACGCTTTTCTCGTTTTTCGAGCCCGGCTTCTGCTTTCCGCCGGCCTCCGCTTTCTTCGACGGCGCGCGCATATTCCGGTCCGAATCGAGTCTGCAGTCTTTCGGTCTTATGCTTCTTCAGAAATATCGCTGCGGCGATACCCACAATTCCTATGAGAATCAAGCCGATGATAACGACGAGTGTAAATGTGCTCATTCCGGGCTCCTTCTAACTGTTTCTCGCATCCAGGGATGTCCAGGATGGTATGACTCTTCAAAATCCCCGATGAGATGACGCGGAAACGAGCACACATCTCCTCATCGCGAATTCCGAACGCAGAATCTGTCTCTTAAACGCTGACCCTTCTCCCGGAGACAAAATGCAAAATCAGGAGAATGATGCCGACGACAAGCAATATGTGGAATAAACCAGTGGATACGTGAAATGCGAAAAGTCCCAGCAACCAGCAAATGATCAAAATCGCTGCAATAAACGCTAACATGTTTTCATCTCCTCACATCCACGCGCGAACTAGGTGCTATCCACGGCCCCGCACAGAGTCCGAGCCAAAGTCCTGTAGAGATTCCTGCAGACTTAATTTGCGCGTCACAGGCAGAAATATCTGTTCACTTAAAGACACTCCAGGACTTGGTTTCGTTTCAGACGGGAATTTGGAAAACGACGAAACGATGAGAAGGGGCGAGACGAAACCAGCCCAATTCTCCCTAGGAAAGAGGCGTCATTTGCCGAGATGACTGATGATTGGTAGAGAGGGACCAGAGATAAAAGCGGGCGTCACATCGCTCGCAACGAAATGGCCGGATGAAAATCAAGATAAGTATTGTTTTCTCCACGATTCCTCTGCGTCGGGACTGGTGGATCCTTGAACTTTCGCACTCCGGGCAACTCTTCATAAATTCTCTCCGCGCAGCTTCTAATCAAACTGGCGAACTGATTTTCTATCAGACGCAAAGGAGTCCTCTGTTCCGTCTTGAACAACGGCCTTCAAATATTTGCCTCACTTTTGGGGTGTTCAAAACGGTACAGACTCCATTCTCGCATCGGCATACTTTGAAGCAGAACGGGGTCGACCTCTCAGCAGTTCACATGAATTTGTGTGAGCGGCCTCGGTGGATGATTTGTGTCTCCATGTCAAACGCGACGCAGAACGATGGGTCTCTCGATCTAGCAAGTTTAAGGACGGAGACTAAGCTTGGTCACCGGCGACGCCTCCTCCGCGTCCTTTTCGTCCATCGCGATGCGGAGATCGTAAATAACTGCCTGGAAGAGCTGAAAAAAGCGCAATTCACTGTGAGCGCCGATTTCGTTTTGAATTTGGAGCAATGTGGCGAGCGATTGCGTTCCCAAACTTACGATGTGGTGGTTGCCGGATACCCCTTTCCGAGCTTGAAAGGATCCGAGGCCCTGCAAGTCCTCCATAAAGAATTGCAGGAAACTCCTTTATTGTTTGTCGCCAGCGCCTTGCGAAAGGAGTCTATTGCGCAACTCGCGGCGGACGGTGCCTTCGACTACGTCGAACGCGACCATGTCACGCAATTGCCGATGGCAGTTCGCCAAGCGCTAAACGAAAAGAAACTCTGAGAGGAGTTGGAAGATGCGCGGAAAACCTTACGGCATTCCCAATCGCAATATCGCGCGCCGCTGGACAATCCTGCCTGTGGAATACTCTCCTGTAACGCGGCGGTCGAGACCATGGCCGTTAATCAGGCTTTTGCCAGCATGCTTGGTTACGAAAGCAACGAGGAACTCCGGGCTGCGAAGCCTTCGAGCGATCTACTTTCGAGTTTAGGAAAAGGATCATCTCTGGCGGGGCACACCGCCGAGGCAAGACGAATCGATCCGGTTGAAATCGAATGGAAGCGAAAAGACGGAACGAGTGTGAAAGCGAGGCTCAGCGGTCGCAGAGTCTACGACGACCGTGGCAGATCCTGAAAGACTGCTGCCGATCCATAGACCCCGAGGCGCGCCATGGCGGCGATGAGTTTGCAATCGCGCAGCCCGAAACATAGCTGATGCCACGTTGGCGCAGCGGGTCTGCGATCTTCTTACGCGAGAAGCCGAAGCGCCGGCACTTTCGTTGAGCGTTGGAATGGCCAATCATCCGAAGGATGCCGAAGCGATCGGAACCCTGCTTTATGCAGCAGACAGAGCGCTCCAGGCGATGAAGGACAAAAAAACCACACTCACTCCGGCTGGACAAACAGCGCTCCAGGCAGTGGACGACCGAAAAAGAAAGGAATCCGATGGGTGAACATCGTTTCCGACAAAGTGAAAGACGGCTGGCTATGATGCTGCCTCACGATTCCGAGGGCCGAATTCATTACATGCTTGAGGCGGAGGATAAAATCCTTCGCTCGATTTCTGCGCGAGTGCCACTTCCGAAAATCCTGAATGAAATTTGTACTGCTCTCGATTGCCAGATCGGCAACATGGTTTCTCTCATTTCTCTGACTGAGGGTGATATGGCAAATACCGCGGAAACTGCGCGCCACGCAGCACTCTTTGGGCTGCATATTTTCTTTTCCGCAGGCATCTTTAGTGCGGGCGGTGAGGAACTCGGCTCATTGGAGATGTACTGTTGCCCCGCGCGCGACGCCTCTAGCAACGAACTTCAGCTGATTGGAAGGGCCGCATGCCTGGCTGCCATTGCGATGGAATGCGACACTAAGGCCGGTAATGAAACCAACCACCGTATTCCGGCAGACGGTTCGGCACGCGGAAGCGCCGTTAAATGGCCGATTTCGCAGAACTAGTCTTCAAGGAAGCAGGATTGCAATCGGTTTGCAAAATCCGTGCCGATGCATTTCAACCAGGCCATCGTAAAGACGATAGTTCGCATCATTCGTGCAGGACAACGCTCAACAGAGAAGTATTGATCTGAAGACCGCCGTTGTACTTGATGAAACCAAGCTTTCTGAATTTGTTCATAAAAAAATTGACGCGCGACCGTGTGGTGCCAATCATTTCCGCCAGCGTTTCCTGCGATATGGCGGGCAGAACGGCATGAGGCGAATCGTCTTTGCCGTAGCGGGCCAGAAGTAGCAGGGTGCGAGCGAGCCGTTTTTCGCTCGAGTTAAAAAGCTGATCGATCAAGTCCTCTTCGATACGAATGTTCCGGGCCAGCATGAACGCTATGAATTTGTCCGAGAGATCCTGCTGCTCGTGAAGAACTCTGAACATTTCATTCTTCTGGATGAGTAGCGCGGTAACCGGCGAAACTGCGGTGGCCGTCCCCATCCGGAAGGACTGACCAGCCAGGCAGCCCTCACCAAAGAAGTCGCCTGGGCCCAGTGTGGCGACGACCGCCTCTCTACCGCCTTCACTTACGACAGAGAGCCTGACAATGCCCTTCTGCAAATAGATTACGTTCGTGGCGGCGTCGCCCTGTGCGTACACAACCTCAGCCTCGTTGAACTCCTTCATCTTTTTTGCCACACCGGCCGTCTCCAGAAATGCCTGGGCATCGAAATCGCTTTTTTGATTAGAGATAGTTCTGGGCTTCTTGTTTTTTGGATTCATGATTAGTTTAAAGACCTCACCTTGGCAATCGTGCGGGGCTCAAGAATAGGTCGTCCCTCCGCTTCTAGTGGACCTTCGTTGAGCATTTCCTTCTGGATTTCTTCCATCGTTTCGCCAGCCCCAACCGTCCGGATTTGTTCCTCAACAATTTGCTTTACGAATTCCAGAGGCACTTGCTCGAAATGAGTTTTCGAATTGAACATGGGAACTGTTCCCTCATATAGAAGCTAGCAGGACCGAAACCGTACGGGTCAGCTCTTTTCGAATCTTTTGGTAAGCTTTTTGGAAGCCAAATGGAATACGTAGTCGGAACTGAGCATCTTTTCGCGGAGTTGAGGATTCGCCCCCGCCCCACTCTTTTTCTTCGATTCTCCGCTTGACCCGCTTATTTTTTACTTGTAGGACTCGCCACGATGAAATACGATAGCGGTACGTATATTTAGCGTTTCGGTGCACGGAAAGGCTTTATGGGGAGTGCCCAGTTGAAAACCGGACCGACTCACTTCAAGACCATGGTGCAAGTGAATGTCCCACAAGGACGGAATGGAAAGCATAAAGTTATTATCACCACTATCCTCAAAGACCTCGACCGTCTAAAAGCCGGCGCCGCAATTAAGGTTCCGTTGGCTGAGTTGGTGGGATCAAAAGAAAAAATTCGCTCTGCTCTGAATCGTGCAACTCGGAAAGCCGGCCGAAAGGTCGCCACCGCCAGCGACGCATCTTTCTTGTACGTCTGGAACGTAACCGAATAACGCCTCCCTCACTCGTTTCCCGCTCGTCCCAAGTACCGCGCACACGCATTTCTGTTCGCAACAATCTTCGAGACTGTATACAAGAGAACAGACACGCGTCTCGCCGAAGTCCAAGATTGTAGTGCGGCAAAAGGATTGTGGTGTTGGCCAGTCTATTTTCTTCGGTGTTATCTCCGGGACCCGCACAAGTGCTGAGGAACTCGAACAACACATGAACGGCACCGCCCTCCGCGAGCAAGGCGCCGTCCTTCGCTGAAGGAAAGTCATTCAACATTGTGTCCGCACGTGGCGGCACATCTGGCAATTCTTGCGTCCGGTGCAGAAGTGTCTTGTAGCACGGACAGAAAGGTAAAAGAACATGCCGCTCATTCAAATTCTATTAACCCTGATCGTCGTGGGTGTTCTGTTGTGGCTGGTGAATCGCTTCATTCCCATGGCGAGCAGCATTAAGTCGATCCTGAATGCCGTTGTGGTTATCGGCGTGGTCCTGTGGCTTCTCGACGTGTTTGGATTGTTCCACTCCCTCTCTCGTATCCATGTCGGGTAGCAATGCCCTGAAGTAAATCGTGCGGCAAGGTAGTGCGGCCACGCATCGGAAGCAACGTTCGCAAATAATGGGTAGTGCCTCTTAGAAGAGCGACACCCATCCGACGCAGTCGCAATGGAAGGAACCAATGAAATCTACAAAAGTAATGAGCACCACCGCCTTTTTCCTGCTTTTCGGAATTGCGGCACCGGCCAACGCACATCAAGAGAAACCGAAAGAAGAGTCCAAAGCCGAGAAGCAGCAAGCTCAAGCGCCAAAAAAACAGGAGCATCCACAACCGCAGACGCAAGCTTCCGGGCATCAACAGGAAGCTAAACCCGAGAAGCAGCAGCTAGCGCGAGCTCCCAAGCAGCAGAACAACTCCGCAAAACAGCCGCAACAAGCGCACGCTTCGAAACAGCAACAGGCTAACTCGGCCTCCCAACCTGACCATGCCAAGGGGCAACAATCGCAGCAGAACAATTCTTCCAAGCAACAACAAGCCCAGACACAAGAGCAACAGCCGCGCCAGCAGCAAGCCAAATCCTCACAAGCTCCCCAGCGCACGCAAGCTGCTATCGCCAGGCAGCGTTCGCAGCCCGCGCTTCGCCTCAGCGCCCGCGGCAGCGGCCGGATTCCTGACGACCGTTTCCGCTCCAATTTTGGCCGTGGGCACGACTTCCACATGGGCAATCCCGTTCTGGTCAGCGGATATTCCCGCTTTCACTACGGCGGCTTCTGGTTTGGGTTCGTTGAGCCTTGGCCCACGGGGTGGTATTACACCGATAACGTCTACATCGATTACGTCGACGGCGGCTATTACATGTACAACCCGTATTATCCGAACACGCGCTTCGCCATCAGCGTCGTGATCTAGCGTCCGCAAGTCTGTGCTTTTGGAAATCAGCCGGCCCGGCGGAGAAATCTTTGAAGGATGAAGTCTCCGCTCGGTCTGCGAACCGAAACGTGTTTGGGATCTTTCCGTTTGAAAGGGAAACAATGCTGGGAACAATCTTAATCATTTTTTTGATTTTGGCTCTCTTTGGTGCACTCCCGCGTTGGAATCACAGCAGAGATTGGGGCTACCGCCCAACCGGCGGTCTCGGCATCGTTCTCGTTGTGGTCGTCATTCTAGTGCTTCTCGGACGCATCTAGGGTTTGCAATTCTTTTCGGCGTGAGGTGAGCGATGGATCAACCCAGGCAGCACGCAATCGCGTTTCTCGAAAAAGAAATCAAGACGTACCTTGCGCTTTCTTTGTTTCTGTCTAAGACAAGGATCAAAGTTGACCTTTTGCTGGGAGAAAAGAAGGTTCTGATCAGTCCGTCTTTCTATAAAGAGCGGATGAAAGAAGCGAAGAAGCTCGTCTATGAACTTAAAAGAACGCAGTAGGGCGCCTCTCCGGAAAATGGGGAGCAGCATCGGCCGGCGTCTATGGGCCATCGGCGCGGCATAGCGTTTTTCACGTTGCACTTGAGCGCCCACGGTTCGCCCGCATCCTCGCGGCTCTGCCAGCGTGGGAAAACGCTTGAGAAGAAGCAGGCTGATCTCGGTAGTCCACGGCAGACGCCTAAATAAGGCCACTAGGCCAAGGAGATTCTGTGAGCAGAATCAACATCATTAAATATACCTCCGGGCTGGTGGTCACGATCGCAGGGCTTAATCGCTACTCCTACTACGTCCACGAGCTTCTGGTGTCGCTGGCTCTCTTTACCTTGGTTTTCCTGATTTTAGCTCTCGCCGCCTTCGCAGCCGTCTTCCTCTGGTGGGCCAGCGAGCAGTTGGCAAACAAGTCGGGGCCTGCTTCCCGAAAAGTCATCGTTTTCTCGCGCCGTCTGATCGCAGCCTACGCAAGGCCTTGAGCAGCGGGCCATTCTCTTCGTCGAATCTGTAAAATAAACTGCAAAACTGTGCGCTACTGAACAGTTTCTCTTCCCGCCTGCGGCTATGATGCACGCTCCAGATACAAATCGATTCGTAAGTCTTAGGAGGAAATGTACATGAAGTTCTTGAGGACAATTTTCGCAGTGTTAGCACTCACACTACTCGGGGCAACGTTAGTCACCGTCGCTCGCGCGGATGAGTGGAACAAGAAAACCGTTATGACATTTAGTCAACCCGTGGAAATCCCCGGACAAATTTTGCCCGCCGGAACCTACACTTTCGTCCTGCTCGATTCACCAGCAGACCGCCACATCGTCCAGATCTTCACGGCCGATGGCTCGCACCTCATTACCACCATTCTCGCCATCAACAACTACCGCCTCAAACCGACGGGCGACACCGTCGTGAAGTTCGCCGAGCGCTCTGGCGACAACCCGGAAGCTCTCAAGGCCTGGTTCTATCCTGGCGATAACTTCGGCCAGGAATTTGTTTACCCCAAGCAGAGAGCCGTCGAGTTGGCGGTGATTGTGAAAGAACCAGTTCCCGCGCTCGCAGCCGACGCCGATCTCAAAGTTGTCCCCATCGTTGCGGAAACTCCGGAGCAGAAAGAAGTTCCCGTAGCCGATGCCATCATGATCACTCCTGCACCCGCGGAAGTCGCACCGACGACTCCCGTCGTTCAGGAAACCACTCCAGCACCAGTCGCAGCAACTCCAGCGCCTGCGGTTGTGGAACCTCAGCAGCTGCCGCAGACCGCGAGCCAGCTTCCCTTAATCGCGCTGCTTGGCTTCTTTTCTCTCGGCGCCGCGCTCCTTCTCAGGCGCTTCTCTAGCTAAGAACTAGCTAGGCCATTTATAAATGTAAGGAAACTCCAGTGCGCCGCGGGCTCGCTCCATCATCTTCCTCCCGCGGCGCAAGGAGATTTGCTAGTGACTCCGACCAGAACACCTGTCGACTTTGCCCCGCTCTCTTGGTGCTATCCACTCGCCGTTTTTCTGCTCTTCTCCAGCGCGGCGGGCCTTTCGCAATCCCAGCAATTGCCTCCTCCTTCGCCCGCAGCGGCCCCCACAATGTCCATAAAGTCAGAACTCGTCGATCTCCCTGTACGCGTGACGGACAGCCACGGCAATGTAGTCCCAGGATTAACTCAGGAGGCCTTCAGCGTCTTCGAAGACGGTCGCCCTCAAAAACTCACTCTCTTCCGGCAGGAAGATGCTCCCGTCACTGTCGGCCTCGTCGTGGACCACAGCCGCAGCATGGCGCCCAAACTCGCCGAAGTAACCGCCGCCGTCACTGCCTTCGCGCATTCCAGCAATCCGCAAGACGAGATGTTCGTTGTCGATTTTAACGACGACGTCTGGCTGCAAATCCTGGGCGGAAAGCCGTTCACCCATAACGCCAAAGATCTCGAGACAGCCCTCATGGCCGTTTCCGCTCGCGGACGAACCGCCCTTTATGACGCTGTTGCCGAAGGACTCAATCACCTCCGCTTCGGTCACTGCGAAAAACAGGCCCTCATCATTGTCAGCGACGGCGGCGACAACGCTAGCCATCAAACGTTCTCGCAGATCCTTGCTCTTGCGCAGCGCTCCCAGGTGGTGATCTATTCGATCGTCCTTCAAGGCGAAGGCCAGGAAGAAAATCCTGGCGTCCTTCGCCGCCTCAGCAAAAGCACCGGCGGCATCGCCTACTTTCCCCAATCTGCAGAAACCATCGCAAGCATCTCTGCTCTCATCGCTCGCGATCTCCGCGATCAATACACGCTCGGCTTCGCGCCAGAAAACCAATCCACCGGCGCTTCCTTCCGCAAAATCCAAGTGAAAGTTTCCGCCCCCGGTCTCAGCGGCCTTCGCCTCCGTTATCGCCCCGGCTATTTTGCCGCGGATACCAGCAAGCCTCAGCGGCAATCGGACAACGGCGCTTCTTGAAACCAGCTGACCATCTTTTGGCCCGGCCTCGGCGAGCAACGTCCAGGATCCTCCGCGTCGCGTCCTACTTCTTTCTGGCTATAGGCCTCTTTGCCCTGGGCTATTCCGTGTACGTCCTCGTAGACGCGCACGCCTACCAAGCCTCCGAACAAGAAAAGTTCGAATCGAATTTGCAGAAGGGAACTGGCCGCCCACAACTTCCGCCGCCTGCTCTCGTCGAGGGCGACGTCATCGGCGAAATCCAGGTTCCTCGTCTTCACCTCAAGGCCATCGTCGTTCAAGGCGATTCGCACACGATTTTGCGCCGCGCCGTCGGCCACATTCCCGAAACCGCTTTGCCCGGAGAACCCGGCAACGTCGCTCTTGCTGGCCACCGCGACACCTTCTTCCGTCCGCTCCGCAACATTACGCTCGGCGATGCCATCACCTTCAAAACTCCTGCCGGCGATTTTCAGTATTTTGTCGAATCCACGCAAGTCGTTCCCGCTGGCAAGACCGAAGTCCTCGACGCAACGGCCGTTCCCACTCTCACCCTCATCACATGCTTCCCGTTTGACTACTTCGGCGCAGCTCCCAAGCGCTTCGTCGTCCGCGCTCGCGAACTTTTACCCTCACCGGCCCAACCGGCCCCGACCCATTAGAAAGTCCATGGATCGTCGTCACTGGGCCGAATCTCCCTCTCCTAGGGCTCGCTTAGACAGCTAAACGTCTTTAGAACGAACACTTACAAAAGTGTCTCAAAATAAAGCACTTGATCTATATTTAGAATCAACACTTATGGAAAACTCATAGGGGAGGGGCAACAGCGGTAAACCAGAAACCAGACCTCTAGCCACCGTTCATTTGCCGATGCCTGCGATCGTTCACATGTTCCGAATGCCCGTTGGCATCCAGCCAGGCCAAAAGTGCTCGAATGCTCCCATGAGCCAGCGCAATGCTTGAGTCCGCTGCCCCGTAATAAAGGTTTATTGTGTCCCCGTCCGCCGCCACCGTGTAACCGCACGGAAAAACAACATCTTGCACGTCCCCGTGCCGCTCGTACTCCGCCTCGGGCGCAAACATCCAGGAGTCTCCGCGAAGCAGGCACTTCTCCGGTTGCTCAATATCGAAGAGAGCCAACCCCAGCCGGTAGATCGAACTCGAAGGCGTTCTTCGCACTCCGTGATAAATCATCAACCATCCTCGAGAAGTCTCAATCGGCGGGGGCGACATGCCAATCTTGTTCGCATCCCACCAGGCACCCCGGCGCGCTTCCAGCATGAGCTTGTGATTCCCCCAATGACGCAAATCGGGCGAGTAGGAGATCCACACGTGCGCTCCCAGCGGCGTCATCGGCCGATGGATCAAAGCCCAGAATCCCCCAATCCTACGCGGAAGAAGCGCTGCGTCCTTATCATCCGGTGACATAACGACGCCCAGCCGCTCGAAACTGCGAAAGTCGCTCGTAAGCGCGAGTGAGACTCCCGGACCGCCACGCGAATACGACGTGTAAGCCACCGCATATTTTTTCAATTCCGGAACGTAAGTAATCCGCGGATCTTCAATGCCCCAGATTTCTTCCGGGTAACGCTCCGCATCGGGTGAAAGAGTCGGTTCGCGATCGATCTGCCAGCCGTTTACTCCGTTAAGGGAACGCGCAGCGCAAAGGTGCGAAAGTCCACGGCGATCCTCGACGCGGCAAAGCAACAGCGTCGAACCATCCGGCAAAAGAGTTGCGCCGGCGTTGAAAACGCTGTTGATGGAATACGGCCAATCCTTTCCCGTCAAAATCGGATTGGCGTCGTGCCGCTCAAACAGAGTTTCGTATTGGACCATTATTGCTTTCATGGATAGTCTCACTACCTTCAAGAAGGGGAGTTCCCGAAATCTTGAGTAAGCTAAAAAATCAAATGCCTTAATGCTTCAAGTCTTTTTCCCCATACCGTCGTCCTCTTCCACCTGACGCATTTCTAAAAGTGCCATCAAGAAGGACAGCGTGGATTCTGCCCCCTGATTCTCATTGGCTCGGTCCGGATGCAGCCCGTCTCGGCAACCACCGGTGGCGGGATCGTAGAGCGCGATCTGAAGATCGTTGTCTCCCAGGAACCAATTGAACGCGGACCACGCCTCTTTGCGCCAGCGGCTCTTCCCAGTGGCCAGATAGGCTTGCAAGCAGGCCGCGACGGCTGCGCATGCCTCCACCGGTTGCTGGTCGAAGCGGGCTTTTTCGGTCGTCTTGGAATAAAAGCCCTGCGAACCGATGGGTACGAAGTGGCCTTTCACCTCGCATCGCTGTAGTGCGACCAGCCAATCCAACGCTTCAAGCCCCGCCGCTATCATCTCTTCGTTCCCGGCCCGCACGCCGGCTCGCAGCAACGCCTGCGGCAATCGCGCATTGGAATAAGCAAGGCTATTCTCAAACCATTTCCAGTCATCGGTTCGATGGGCACGGTAAGAATTCAGGAGTCGATTTGCCAGCGTATCCGAGGCGGCCAGTGCCGCGCGATCCCCTGGGAACGAGTCGAGATACTCCTGGAGTCCCAGCAAAGAGAAAGCGCAGGCGCGCGGGCTTGTAAACTCGACAGCCGAAGGAACAGCGAGTTCAAACATACGGCCCGCGGCTCCCCGCAATCCCGCGTTGTTGGATCTACCGAGAACGGTCCCCAAGCCCCACAGTGCGCGCCCATGGCCGTCTTCCGAGTGCTCCGTTTCATGCCATTGGCATTCGTAATTCAGGGAATTTCGGAAGCGTTTAGTGACGGGATCAAACGCGTGCCACAAGAAAGCCAGATAGCGCGAAGCCAGGTCGGCAGAATTGGCCGGTGTGTGAACTCCAATCTCTTCCAACAACGTGGTTACGATCAATGCACGAGCGTTGTCGTCGGTCGAGTATCCTTCCGGATAGTTGGGGACCACGAAAACCGCATGTTCCACCATTCCTGTGTGGTCTGTCATTCGATAGAGGTGATCGAGCTTTATTGCCGGGAGCCGGTCCAGATTCTTTTCCGTGTTCTGGGCCGAAAATGTGGCGCGCGGAGTTCGCAAGCGCTCGTTGTAGATGCGTTCAAAGCTCTTCATATATTTCTGCGCTACCCGGCTCCAAACCATGTCTCTTGCGTACAGATAAGCGCGCTTGCGCATGGCGTGCCTTGCCGTGCGGTTGTCCAGAAGTTCAACCGTTTTAGCCGCAATCACTTCCGGATCATCAAAGGGAACAAGCGCGCCGCGCTCTCCATCGAGGAGCTCGATAGCGTGCAGGTAAGGCGTCGAAATGATTGCTTTTCCGGCGCCCAAAGCATATGCCAGCGTGCCGGAAACGACTTGCGCTTTATGTTTGTAAGGCGTGATGTAGATGTCCGCCGCGCCGATTAGCTCGACCATTTCTTGCGGACTCACAAAGCGATTGCGGAAGAGTACGTTGCCCTCAACGCCGAGCTCCCTCGTGAGGCTCTGCAAAGATTGCCGGTATTTGTCGCCCTCGCGCCGCAAAATATGCGGGTGCGTCACGCCGGAAACCATGTAAACGACGTTGCTATGCCTCGCTAGAATTTGTGGCAGCGCCCGTATGACGTTTTCTATCCCTTTATTCGGCGAGAGCAGCCCAAACGTCAGCAAGACCTCTTTTCCTTCCGTCCCGAATCCGTCCTTGTAAAAGCTCGGATCGGTGAAGGGCAGATCGGGGATGCCGTGCGGGATCAGATCAATCTTATCGGCCGGGACGTGAAACACTTCTTGGAGAATCTCCACAGATTGCTGGCTCATGACGATCAAGCGGTCTGAAAGGGAAGCAATTTCCTCGAGGATCCTGCGCTGGTCGGGATTGGGCTCGCGAAGGACGGTATGCAATGTTGTTGCGAATGGCATTCGGAGGCGCCGCAAAAGCTCCAAAATATGCGCCCCGGCCCGTCCTCCAAAGATTCCGTATTCATGCTGCAGGCAAACCAGATCGATGTTGCTGAAGTTTAGAAAGTCAGCGGCTTGCCGGTAGGAAGCCAAATTATCTTCGGACAACTCGAGCCGCACTCTCGCGGGATAGTCATAACCCTCATCGGTATCGTTGACCGGAAGCGCCAACAATTCGGTCGCGCCGTATTCCGCGTGCAGGGCGTCGCAAAGATCGGTTGTGAACGTGGCAATGCCGCAACGCCGCGGAAGATAGTTGCCAACGACCGCGATTCTGTTCGGAAGCACGGATCGCGTGGGAACTGGTGTCAGTGGCGCTTGCTTGTCTTCCAATACGAGAGACGGCAGTTTGATCACGGCCTCGGTTTCTGTAAGAGGTATTATTTTTGGCAGGGACATTCGATTTCCTTTGTATCCACGCCTCGCGGAAGAATCACGGCTTGATCATTCAAGAAGTCCTCACCTTTGACGTGTATGAAGCACCGAGCTTTTCAGTCGAATTCTGAATACCCTCGCGGTTAGCGAAGAGGAGCGTGCCGCTTTACTCGTGCAAGACCACCGTCAGCAAGGACTTGTTGACCTTGATCTTCCCGTTGTATTCGATGAAACCAAGTTTTCTGAATTTGTTCATGAAGAAATTCACACGCGAACGCGTGGTTCCCACCATGCTCGCCAGCGTCTCCTGGGAAACTTTCGGCAAGTTACGAACAGGCTGGTCTTGTTTTCCATACCGGGCCAAAAGCAGCAGCGTGCGCGCCAGCCGCTTTTCGCTCGAGTTGAACAGCTGATCGACCAAATCCTCTTCCACTCGGATGTTATGCGCCAGCATGTACCGGATGAAATGGTCAGACAGCTCTTGCTCATTGTGAAGCACGCGCAGCAGTTCATTCTTTTCCATGACCAGGATCGTAGTCGGTGTAATTGCCGTAGCCGTGCCCATCCGCACACTCTGGCCCGCCATGCATCCTTCGCCAAAAAAGTCGTTCGGGCCAAACATCGCGACCACCGCTTCTTTTCCAGACCCGTTCACTACGGATAATTTCACGCCGCCCTTCTGGACGTACATGACGCTCTCCGCAACGTCCCCTTGCGAATAGATTGACTCGTTTCTGCGAAATTCAGCAATTTTCCGGGAAAGGCCAGCGGTATCGAGAAAAATCTGCGGGTCGAATGCGTTGGCCTTTCCGTCTTTCTTGCCATTTGGTTTTTTCATAGTCAGGTCCGAACGCGTCCTTTGAGGATGCGTTGTCCGACCGTGTCTACGATATCAACGAGGAGCCCCACAAAACTGTGCAGAACAGCACAGTCGCCGGCGGTTCTTCCTTCTCATTTCCAGGCCCTGAATACAGCGGACAATAGCAAGTAAAATGCGGATCGCCTAAAAGATCCTTCCGTAGTTAGATTGCGAATTTTCGCCATCGCGAAGGAACCGCAAAGGTGCTCCGATCGGCTCCCGCCGCTATGAACACCAACCTTTCGGTCGAAATCCGAAAAGCGATCAGTCTTGCTCAGCCCAATCTGGATTGGTGGCGCTGTGCGGTCACGAGAATGTCACGCCGATGAGAAGTTTTCCTCTAGCGAACTTGGCAGGGCAGGCTTGCAATTTCGCCAGGAAGGATCGCGCGGCGTGATGGGTTGAATCATATTCATCGGAAACCGGACGAGATTGGTGGATGCTTCGCATGGTTGGGCTTCGCGCGTTGCAACTTTCTCCTGCAGGATGGAATGCAGTTGCTGCTTATTGTCGCACCTCGACCCTATAGTCGTGGTTTTCCCAGGAGTTGCTCTGGGGCCAGAAAAAAGTGAATCGAATCGATGCTTGCTGCGCTGCGGTGATTGGAATATCGACGAACTCAATTCCGAATGCGGTGGCTTCAGAAGCGGTATCGTTAACTGTCTGCCACTCGTCGCCAGTCCAATGGAGACGGAATGGAGCAGGAGCTTGGACGCGCAGCGTGTAACCTATCTTAACAACGCGTACCTTTCGATTCGGCTTCCATATCTCGAATAATTGGCACGACTTCCGGTCTCCGAGGTAGCGCTTTGCCACTTCGGGAATCAGATCGAAAACGTGACCATCGGATGCGGACCTCAGAAGTTTGATGTATTCAGCGTGAGCCCACATGAGAGGCATAGCCGAGCCTGTAGGCCGACCCTGGAACATATAAACGTCCGGCCGATCTTGCTCATCCCATACTTGCTCGGGCAAAAGACCCGTCGCCGAGGCGAACTTTTCTATTGCGCGGATAAACGGTTTTACGTCTCTTCCCGCGGAGAGTTCAAAGTGCGCCCGTTCCCCGGCAAGAAGAGGCCACGCGCGGCCTTTGCCCCATCCGGCGTAAGGTCCGCCATCTTCTCTCTGGCCGTAGCCATCGTGATTGTAACGATGCCAAACCGGTCCCATCGACGTGTCTACTTTCAGTACCGCGTCGATCACCTTCAAGGAGTCTGCGACCAATGGATCATCGGGTTTTCTTATCCCGTAACGAACGAGTTCAAGAAATCCAGCATCAACAATCTCCTTTGCAGGAAACGAATTGTCCGTGCCTGGCGCAAGGTTTGCGACTTGCAAGACTCCCGAGTTAGGATCTTCCGCCGGCTCAGTATTGTTCACATCGTCTGGCAAAATTCGAATGTAGTGGCTCCTGATGCCAGGGACCAAAGTCCCCTGCGTCGTGACGGTCCACGCTTCAACATGCGATTCCAGAAAATCACCATATTGTTCGAGAAACTCGGCTGCGGACTTATCATGCCGCTGCCTGCAAAAATAGGCTGCGGCAATGAGGGCTGCGATATTGGAAGCGAGGGTGGATGGAGAGTAGCCGCTGGCTTCCTCCCACCGTTCCTGTTGGGTTACCGGACCATGCCGAAGCAAATAACTCGCAGCCTTTAGAACCATGGGATACGGGTCAAAATCTTTAAGGGCATTCTCTTGGCTAAGGCGAAGCGCCAACAAAATAGGAAAAGCGACCTCGTCTAATTGGATTCCACGCCAGTAAGGATTCCCATTCACCCAGAAGTTCTGCGCAAAACCACCATCTTCCTGCTGAGAAACTGCAAGATAAATAAGCGCCCGCAGCGGTGTAGCAGTCTCGCCGGCAGCGAGCAAGGCCAACGCACTGTTCACCATGTCCCGGACCCAAACCAGGTGATATCCGCCTTGATCTTTGTCGCCTCTTGCTTCTCCCCAAGGAATCGAGAGCGAGGCAATCAAAGCCCCCGGATAGGACTTATCTTCATGAGCGAGGAGCAAACCAACACTGCTGTGGTACAGATTCCCGTTGTCGCTGGAAACCTTCGCCAGGGGGAGCATGTGCGCGAAAGGTCGCTCCCATTGCTCTGTGAAACGTTTGTGATGCTCATCGAACGGAGTGCTCAGCGCTTGAAATAAGGTAGCGATGGCGTGATGTTGGGTGTCTCCGAAAGCCAGTCCGAGAGTAAACTCCCGAAGATTGCTTAGGTCCAGCTCTCCGATGAGCGCAATATTGCCATCGGTGGCGTGGTCAAACTCCCAGTCCATTTGGAAGTTTTCGGCCAGATCGGTCCAACCATCGCTGCGACCCACGTATCCGCACGAAGCCCGAAAAAAGGGCACGGTGGCAGCCACGGCCAACGATGTTCCTTCTTTCTGGGCCATAAGAATTTTGCGGCCATTCAGTTCAGAAATATAACCGTTGTTTCCCCAACCTGCGACCTCCAGATGAGGCGCGCAAAGTGCAAACAACTGAAGGGTCGAAAGAAACGATTCTTCACCGGTCAACTTTGTGCGCTGCAAAACGCAGTTCAGATGGGGAGCGGTGACAATTTCTTTAACGATAGCGTAGCGCCCGTCTGGGTCGGAGTTTATGCAGCGGTATCCCAATGTGTGATTGGATAATCGCTCGAGCTTGGATTTGAGGTTACGCTTCTCCTCGTGGAGGAAACTCTTGCCGTCGGTAATCAGGTATTGAAGATCCCGAAGTTGCGGCCGGTCTACCGTCGGATGATAGACCTCGGTCACGGCGCCATTCCAAAGGGTAAACCAGATTCGGCTGGAATCAGCGTAGGCGGTTCCCACGCCGTCCTTATTACCATGTGTCCATTTCGGCTCAATGCCAGGTTGGCCGAAAGCAGCACTGCTAGGTTTTGGCTTTAACGCGCGCTCCTGTCCGTGAGCGAGCTTCTTAGACTCATCCGTCTGCTGCTCGTCCCGGGTGGACGAACGTTCGTCTTTGATCTTGATTGCTACTGTACTCGCGGTTTTCATTTTTTCGCTTCCGTGACTTGGGCCATGGTGGACTTAAGGTCGCGCCAGCCACCATTGTCCGTAATAAAATTGAGACTCGCTTGACCGGCCAGCCGAGAATATTCCGGTCTTCACTCTATAACCCAGATGGTGAATCCCTTGCCTTGGCGGACAAGCTCTTCTGCAGGGTCTCCATCAATGAGTTCTCTCAGCCAAGAGAGCGATTTTTTTCCAATGACCACGGTGTCGCATTTGCGCGTCCGCGCAAGCCTTAGAATTTCCTTGGTCGCTCTGCTCCCATCTATTAGGTAACAGTAGTGGGCTTCGATTGCCCCGGGTGCTAGTCCGCCTCGGCGGAGAACCGCATTAGCGCGGGCCAAAGCACGCTGCTCTGTTTTTGTATCTGCTGAAATCCATCGGGATTCGAATGCCTTGAGGCGGCCTTTTTCGGTACCCCTGAACTCAACCAGCTGACGAGGAGGTGAAAGGAAGCTGTGAGCCAGGCACACTCGGAAGTGCGGTCCACCTGCGGCAATCCGGGCCACATACCGTAGGGCCTTTGTGGTGGCACGCGATTCATCCACAACAACAAGTAGTTTGCTATTTTTCATTTTCAATGAGCTCAGGTAGCACTCGGACTAGGGAGCAGTCATCTGCTTGTCACCATTAGTGCTTTCGGGTCCGAGTTCTTTTGCCTTTTTTGCGCGGTCCTGGCCCAGTCCCATGGTTAACGCGGTCAGTCCGGCAAGGCCTCCCAATTCCATGGTCTCAACCGCAGAACTGGGAACGATGACGATCGTGGAATTCTGTTTCAAGCCTTCATACAACATGTTCATGGCTCGCAGATGGAATGCGACTGGATTGTTAGTATAGGTTTTGGCCGCTTCGCCAAAACTCTCCGCGACCTGGCGCTCGGAATCCCCCAAAATGACGCGGGCCTGACGCTCGCGTTCCGCCTGCGCCTGCATCGACATGGCATTTTCCAAAGCCGGCGGAATCAACACATCCTTGACCTCAACCGAAATCACGTTGATGCCCCAGGGCTCGGTGCGCTCATCAATAATCTTTTGCAGGATGCCGCTGATTTTGTCTCGGCCTTCCAGCATCTCCGACAACATGGTCTTCCCGATGACGTCCCGCAACGCCGTCTGCGAGGCCCAGCTAATCGCGCTTTGGTAATCCGCTACATCGAGAGCGGCCTTCTTGGGGTCGATAATCTTCCAAAATAAAACCGCATCGACATCCACCGGCACTGTATCTTTCGTCAAGGTTTTTTCCGCTTTGAATGAACTTGTCAGCACTCGTGTATCGATCCAGTAAGGAATGGTCTCGATGAGCGGGACAATCAGAAACAGGCCCGGCCCTTCCAAGGAACGGAACTTACCCAGCCGCAAGACAACCGCCTTACTCCACTGGTCGGCAACCTGGATTGCGGAGGAGACGATGGAGGCAAAGACCACGGAGCCGCCCAGAATCCATAAGCCCTTGAAGTCAGAGGAAGTGCGATACATGGCATACGCTGAAGCTGCGCCTAGGGCTACGATTACGAAGAAGATCAAGACTGGAAATGAGCTGTTCTTTTTCATTTGAATTGCCTCGATGCGATCGCCTAACGCGCACCTTACGATCTACTGCCAGCGACTTGAAGGAAGTTGCTAGCTTCGTGCAGCAGCGCTGGCTCGGAGTCCAGAACAGCGACTTTGTCGCTGGTGAGTTTCATGGCGGTCTACCACGGCATCTTAGACCCTAGAAAAAATCGTTTCTGTGCTGAATGATACACATCTAAATGCGACTAGCCGAAGTGCGAAGGCAGATTCCGGGCAGTAATTCGGTGGCTTCATGAGCAATTACGGCTGCTTCTCGGCGCATGATTGCTGAAGGGCTCTCATGGCGCAAAGAGAGTTTCGAAGTTCTCGCCTTGAACCAAACCAAATTGCGTAATGCAGAACTGGCGCAAATTCTCTGTGCTGCTTTGCCGGGAACAGCACGGCCTTTGAATCCATACTGTGCGAAACGAAACAGTTTCCAGGGCAGCACGCTGTCACACTTCAGCTTGGCATCTGGTTGTTTTGGGCTTTCGAGGCTGACGTCTGAGGAGATTCTGAAATGTCCACGCAAAATTCAGTTGTCGCAATTTATTCAACGCATACAGAAGCCGATCAAGCGGTCAAAGAGCTTCAACGCGGCGGAGTCGACATGAAGAAACTGTCGATTGTTGGGAAGGGATATCACACCGATGAACACGCAGTGGGTTACTACAACACTGGCGATCGCATGAAGTACTGGGGTAAGGTCGGTGCCTTCTGGGGAGGTTTCTGGGGACTTCTGTTCGGCTCTGCGTTTTTCATGATTCCGGGCCTTGGACCAATCCTCGCTGCGGGACCGGTTGTTGGATGGATTGTGGGAGCGCTCGAAAGCGCAGCTGTGTTCGGGGGACTCGGGGCGCTAGGAGCCGGTCTCTTCAGCATGGGAATCCCCAAGGACAGTATCGTGAAATACGAAGCCGCACTAAAGACGGATAAATTCCTACTTATAGCCCACGGAACGGCTGGAGAGGTAGCTAAGGCGAAGGACATCATTGAAAGGACACATCCTGTTCAATATGCGACTCATGCGGGCGAAGCGGCAGTAGCGGCAAAAGCCTAACGTTCCGGTGAGCAACTGGACGGCGCTTGTCGGTTGGAGCCTATCTACGATTTTGAATCGTCGCTTTATATCCGTCAGCAACCGGCATGCAGAGATTTACTCAATTGTGCACCGGAACTCAACGACGAAACTATCCCCCGTGGTCTGCAACGGAAGCCACGAACTGAGTACGTACCGGATGCAAAAGTTCACCCCAGACCGGTTTGTGGATGGTTTTGTTCCTCCCTTATCGTCCACGCACGATCAACGGCCTTCGTTTGGATTACAGGATATCAACTAAGTTATTTATGCGAAAAGCTAACCCGCGCATCTTAACAATTAATGGAGGCTCGTCGAGCATCAAATTCGCGCTTTTCGATGACGGTGACTCCCTTTCACGAGTTCTTGAAGGCGCGGTTGACCGGATTGGACGGCCGGAGGCGACCTTTCGGGTAAAGGGCGAGGATCGGGCGAACAACTTTTCGCGGGTAGTGATAGCTCCGGATCACACTGTGGCGGTTGACGTTCTTATGGACTGGCTCGAGGAAAGCAGCGAGCGTGACGGCTTGGCTGCGGTAGGTCATCGCGTTGTACATGGCGGGCCGAAGTATTACAAACCGCAGCGCATCACCACGGAAATGATTCAGGAGCTTCATCGGCTCAGTCCATTCGATCCGGAGCACCTGCCGGAAGAGATTTTGTTGACGGGAGCGTTCCATCAGCGATTTCCCGACCTGCCCCAAGTGGCATGCTTTGACACGGCTTTTCACCATGACTTGCCGCGCGTTGCGCAACTCCTGCCGATTCCTCGCCGGTACGAGGCACAGGGTGTACGGCGGTACGGATTTCACGGATTGTCGTACGCGTCTCTGAGGGAAGAACTCGTGCGTCTCGGCGACCCGGCAGGAACGACGGGCCGGGTCATCCTCAGCCACCTCGGCAATGGTGCGAGTCTCGCTGCGGTCCGTGACGGTAAATCCTTCGACACAAGCATGGGTTTCACGTCGACCGCAGGAGTTCCGATGAGTACCCGCTCGGGCGATCTCGATCCCGGATTGGTTTGGTACTTGGCGCGCACTGAAAATATGAGCGCAAAGCAATTCAACGAGATGGTCAATTTCCAGTCCGGACTCTTCGGAATTTCCGAAACCAGTTCGGACATGCGCGACTTGCTCGACCGCGAATCGGAAGACGTGCGGGCGGCCGAAGCGGTCGCGCTGTTTTGTTACCAGGTCAAGAAATGGATTGGCGCATTCGCTGCGGCGCTGGGCGGCCTTGACACACTGGTTTTCGCCGGCGGAATAGGGGAAAACGCACCTACGGTTCGCGCGCGAATTTGCGATGGACTGGAATTCCTTGGAATCGAACTCATAGAAAAACAAAATGCGACTAATGAGGCCTTGATTTCCGCAAAGGCCAGCCGGGTTGCGGTCCGCGTTATCCACACGGACGAAGAACTCATGATCGCCAAGTCGGTTTGCTGCGTTCTCGGTCTTTGCTGAAAAAAGGAGAATTGATCCATGAAGACGCAAACTTTTTCGCTGGAACTTTCCCGTGATAGTTCCCCGACTCTTTCCCCGGAACTGCTCTACAGGATAGATGCCTACTGGCGCGCCGCTAACTATCTGTCGGTCGGCCAGATTTATCTGTACGACAATCCGCTGCTAAAACAGCCGCTGAAACTATCGCACGTGAAGCCTCTGGTAGTCGGACACTGGGGCACGACACCGGGCCAGAACTTCATCTACGTGCACCTGAACCGGGTCATTAAGAAGTATGACCTAGACATGTTCTACATCGCTGGTCCCGGGCACGGCGGTCCGGCCCTTGTGGGCAACGTTTATCTCGAAGGGACGTATAGCGAGATCTATCCCAACATTACCGAGGACGAAGCCGGAATGAAGAAGTTGTTCAAGCAATTCTCATTTCCCGGCGGAATTTCGAGCCACGTCGCCCCGACGACGCCGGGGTCGATTCACGAAGGCGGCGAGTTGGGATATTCGCTTAGTCATGCGTTTGGAGCGGCGTTCGACAATCCCGATCTGATCGTCGCCTGTATTATCGGCGACGGCGAAGCGGAAACCGGCCCGCTCGCGACCGCATGGCAGTCCAATAAGCTCCTGAACCCAATTAGCGACGGAGCCGTGCTGCCGATCCTACATCTGAACGGCTACAAGATCAGTAACCCGACCGTGTTGGCTCGCATCGAGCATGAAGAATTAGAGCAATTTCTGCGAGGTTGCGGCTGGACGCCCTACTTTGTGGAAGGTGATGAGCCGGACAAAATGCATGAACTCATGGCCACGACTTTGGATAAGGCCATCGAGGACATCCGGCAGATCCAAAAGAACGCAAGGAAGGCGAATGATACGACTCGACCACGCTGGCCGATGATCGTCCTCAAGTCACCCAAAGGCTGGACAGGGCCGAAAGTGGTTGATGGTTTGCAAGTCGAGGGGACCTTCCGAGCGCATCAAGTGCCGCTTTTGGTCGACGCCGAGCATCCCGAGCATGTCGAGCAGCTTGAAAGCTGGATGAAGAGCTACAAGGCCGAAGAACTATTCGATGAAAACGGGCGGCTCATCCCGGAATTAGCTGAACTGGCGCCGACGGGCGACCGCCGGATGGGCGCCAATCCGCACACCAATGGAGGGCTCTTGCTGCGCGACCTGCGCATGCCGGATTTTCATCTTCACGCGGTGAGTGTGCCTTCCCCCGGCGCCGTTAACGGTCAAGATACGATCGTCCTGGGTAGATTCCTCCGCGACGTTGCCAAGCTGAATCAAGATCAACGCAATTTTCGTGTTTTTGGTCCCGATGAGACTCTCTCGAATCTTCTCGGAGCGGTTTTTGAATTCACCAACCGTCAGTGGGACGCCCGCAAAGAAAATAACGATGAATTCCTCGCGCCCGCCGGACGAGTGCTGGACTCGATGCTCAGCGAGCACCAGTGTGAGGGTTGGCTCGAAGGATATCTTTTGACCGGACGGCACGGGCTGTTCAACAGTTACGAGGCCTTTATTCGTATCGTGGATTCGATGTTCAGCCAGCACGCCAAGTGGCTGAAGGTAACCCTGGAATTGCCTTGGCGCCGAAGAATCGCTTCACTGAATTATCTACTCGCCTCTCACGTCTGGCAGCAGGATCACAACGGATTCACACACCAGGATCCAGGCTTCCTCGACCACGTCATCAACAAGAAGGCCGACATCGTGCGCGTTTATCTCCCGCCCGACGCCAATTGTTTGCTGTCGGTATTCGATCACTGCTTGCGCAGCCGCCACTACGTAAACGTGGTCGTTGCAGGGAAGCACGCCCTCCCGCAATGGCTGACGATGGACGCGGCTGTCGTTCACTGCACGGAAGGAATCGGCATCTGGCAGTGGGCCAGCAACGACCAAGGCGCCGAGCCGGACGTGGTCATGGCCTGCTGCGGCGATACGCCCACCCTTGAGATTTTGGCTGCCGTGTCCATCCTT
The DNA here is from genome assembly GCA_903970165.1 of Betaproteobacteria bacterium. Lineage (GTDB taxonomy): Bacteria > Acidobacteriota > Terriglobia > Acidiferrales > UBA7541 > Acidiferrum. The sequence continues at coordinate 73,868 of CAJCHZ010000106.1, read as the reverse complement.
CGCAAGCATCTGCCCGAATTGAAAATACGAGTGGTCAACGTCGTCGATCTGATGAAGCTGCAGTCTGCGAGCGAACACCCACACGGACTGAGCGAAACGGATTACGATGCGCTCTTCACCAGAGACAAACACATCATTTTTGGCTTTCATGGATATCCGACGCTAGTCCACCGGCTAACCTACCGCCGCACCAACCGCAATCTCCACGTCCGAGGCTACAAGGAAGAGGGCACGATCACGACAGCTTTTGACATGAGGGTGCAGAACGACCTCGACCGTTTCCACTTGGTGCAGGACGTGGTCGATCGCCTCACGCATTTGGGGTCCAAGGGCGCCTACTTGAAGCAGCAGATGCAGGACAAGCTCATCGAGCACAAGCACTACATCGACGAGCATGGCCAAGACCTTCCAGAAATTCGAAACTGGAAATGGGGCGCACCCAAATGAATCCACGAAAGCTCATAGACACCGCGACGGCGTTGGTTGCCGACGACAAGGGCTTGTTGGCTATGGACGAAAGCAATCCGACCTGCAACAAACGCTTTGCCAAGTTGGGAATTCCGCAGACCGAGGAGGCCCGGCGCGCATACCGAGAGTTGATTGTGACCACCCCGAGCCTCAAAGACTCCATTAGTGGCGCGATCCTCTATGACGAGACGATCCGCCAGAAGAAAAAAGACGGCACTCCCTTTGTAAAAGCCATCACCGATGCGGGAATCATTCCCGGAATCAAAGTGGACACCGGTGCAAAAGCCTTGGCGGGTCATCCCGGAGAGAAAATAACTGAAGGTTTAGACGGTTTGCGCGATCGCCTCGCCGAATACATTCAAATGGGCGCGCGTTTTGCCAAGTGGCGTGCCGTGATTGCCATTGGCGGCGGCATTCCCAGTCGAAGTTGCATCGAGTCCAATGCGAACGCACTAGCGCGTTATGCCGCCCTGTGCCAGGAGGCCGGACTGGTACCACTCGTCGAGCCGGAAGTGCTCATGAACGGCGAACATACCTTGGAGCAGTGCAGCAAAGTAACGGAAGAAGTGTTGCGAACAGTTTTCAATCAGCTTTACACACAAGGAGTGATGCTGGAGGGCATGATCCTGAAGCCCAACATGGTGCTTCCGGGACTAACCTGCCCCAAACAAGAGTCGATGGACGTCGTGGCCGGCGCAACGGTGAGTTGTTTCTTGCGTGCCGTCCCCGCTGCCCTTCCAGGCATTGCGTTCTTGTCAGGCGGCCAATCCGGTGAATTGGCGTCGGCCCGATTGAATGCGATGAATGTCAAATTCAAGTCGCGAATGCCTTGGGCGTTGGCGTTTTCGTTTGCACGCGCTATCCAGCAACCAGCTTTGGAGATTTGGCAAGGCCAACAGGTCAACGTGTTGGCGGCACAGCGTGCTCTCTATCATCGAGCCACCTGCGACCGCGCCGCGCGGCGTGGCGAGTACACCGCTGCGATGGAGCTTGGGGTCGGTCAGCAAGAACACCATGTAGCGCACGCATCGCTTTGACGAACACAGACAAGACTGCGCGCCCGGGAGGGGGGAGACATCGAAGTAGCAATGTAGTTCCCAAATCTTTTGACGCGCGCTGGAGAAGAAAGGCAACCATGCATGAGAGTAAGCTCAATCACCGCCAGCAGGTAGCAGTGGATGGCGAGCATGTTCATCACGACCCCGGGCCGTATTGGAAGCGCGCTCATCACGATTGGCGTTTTTGGATTGGAATGTTCCTGATGCTGATGGCCATAACTGTCTACTTTATGAGCGATGACTTGTCGCTCGTACCCAGCAGCCATCCGGGGACGCCAGCGTCAACTGCCGTTAAAAGATAGAGAAGCTCCATGGGCTTTTGTAAATAAGGAATGAAGACACTTGAAATCAAGAACTTATAAATACGGTGCAGAGGCTCCTCACGGGGGGACAGGCCTGTTGGCGATAGATGAAAGTAAAGAGCTAGAGTGCCCCAGAGAATCACATCTATATCCGCTGCAATTCGAACCTATCTTTCAGTACCGCCTCTGGGGAGGACGGCGATTGGCCGATCTGTTCTCCGCTCCGCTGCCTGCAGAAGGCCCGATCGGCGAAGCATGGATACTGAGCGATCGCGATGACCATTCTAGTCTCGTCGCCAGCGGACCTCTCAAAGGACAAACAATTGCTCAATTGCTGAAACACTCTCGGGAAGAAATGTTGGGGAGGCTGGCCGAGCGCTTCCGCCGATTTCCGCTGTTGCTGAAGTTTCTCGATGTACGGGAAATGCTTTCCGTCCAAGTGCACCCCTCAGATGCGCGAACTGACCTGCTCCCAGTGGGCGAAACCGGTAAGACAGAGGCATGGGTTGTACTCGATGCGGGAACGAAAAGCCGCATCTGTGCAGGACTGAAGCCAGGTACCAATGCAGACAATCTGCGGGAGGCGCTCAAGAACAAAACGATCGCGGACGACCTCGCATTCTTCACGCCGAGGCCCGGCGACGGCGTTTTTATACCGGCTGGGACGGTTCACTCACTCGGCGGCGGTCTCGTGGTGTTCGAGGTTCAAGAGAACAGCGACGTAACGTTTCGTCTGTACGACTGGGATCATATTGACGCGAAGACGGGCCGCCCCCGGCCACTCCAAGTCGATCACGCGCTTGCCAGCATTAATTTCGCAGACGGTGCGGCCGGCCTAGTGGCGCCCGTGGTGGAGGCGACGGCCCCCGTACAACGCGAGAGACTCTTTGCTTGTGAACACTTCTGGTTGTGGCGCTCGCGTGGGCACACGCCATTTACAGTAGGCGCGGCTGGTGTTCCACGTGTGCTTGTATGCATCCAGGGCTCCGGCCAGGTCGAGCACGGCAGCGCAACGTATGCCGCCGGCAAAGGTGATGTATTGCTGTTACCTGCGGTGGTCGGAGCTTGTGTTTTTCGGCCGAGCGGTGAGGTGAATTTGCTGGAGATTGGAATACCGGAATAGTTTGCGGACGGGTAGCAGCGACATGGCCGGCAAGACGGAAACGCTTCTCCAGAACGCAGGAATGCAGAGGTGGAAGTTTCGTGAAAAAGCTAATTGTTTTTGATCTGGACGGCACACTTGCCGAAAGTAAATCGCCTCTCGATGCCGAAATGGCGGGGATTTTGCATGACCTCCTCGGTATTGTCAAAGTGGCCGTAATTTCCGGAGGGGACTGGCCGCAATTCGAAAAACAATTGCTCTTTAATCTTCCCCATGACGAATGCCTGGCAAATCTGTCTCTTCTTCCCACGTGTGGAACGAAATTCTTCGAATACAAAAGCGATTGGAAAAAACTCTATTCAGAGGATTTCACCGCGGATGAAAAAGCAAAAATCATCTGTTCCTTGAAGAAGGCCGTAGCCGAAGCGGGCTTCAAGGCCGAAAAAGTTTGGGGAGAAGCCATTGAAGACCGGGGCAGCCAAATAACATTTTCGGCTTTAGGCCAGCAAGCCCCCTTGAAAGAAAAAGAGAAATGGGATCCTGATTACGCCAAACGCAAACAAATCAAGGCGATCCTTGACCCTTTGATTCCAGGATTTTCTGTCCGAATGGGTGGCGCGACATCCATCGACGTCACAAAACCCGGTATTGACAAAGCGTACGGAATCAGAAAGCTGCGCGCCCTTTTGGGTATTCCCCTGAAAGAAATGATTTTCATCGGAGATGCCTTGTTCCCCGGTGGGAACGACTATCCGGCTGAAGAAGCTGGTGTTGTCTCGATTCCAGTTCGTGGTCCCAACGAGACCAAGCCAGTGACCAAGGCAATCATCGCATGTCTAGAAAGCAATTCATGAACCCGACCTCGCGGGTGAATGTCGTGACTGGATTCAAGCTTCAACGCCTGGGCATATTGATGAAACCCGAGCCGGGCAATCCTCAGGAGATCGAAGGTGTTCTGAATCCGGCTGCCGTTCGCGGCCCCGATGGGGCGCTCTATCTCTTTCCGCGAATGGTCGCGGAGGGAAACTATTCGCGCATCGGTATTGCGCGTGTGCAATTCAATGAGGCCGGGGATCCTATGGGGGTCGAACGCCTCGGCATAGCTCTCGAGCCGGAAGCTGACTACGAGCGGCGGCCTGATGGCGGCGGGGGCTGCGAAGATCCTCGTGTCACGTTCGTGGAACCACTCCGGCGCTACATCATGTCCTACACGGCATTTTCGCGGGAAGGGCCACGGATCGCCCTGGCATCATCAGCGGACCTGTTCCACTGGCAGCGTCTCGGGCTTGCGACCTTTGGTCCCTGGCAGAACACTAAATTAGGCGATGTGGATGACAAAGATGCCAGCCTCTTCCCTGTCGCGATCCCTAATCCGTCCGGACATCCGGAACTGGCAATGCTCCACCGGCCACTCTTTCCCGGCACTCGTCCAGAGGAAACGGCCTGTCATGCCGCGTACCGTGAGGTTGATCTCGATCGCGAAAGCATCTGGATCTCCTACTGCCCGATGGCTTTGGAGGGCCCAGAATCAATTGGCTTCGGCCGCTTTAGCTCTCATCATCGGCTCGCGACTCCCGTATCGGCGTGGGAGCGCCTCAAAATCGGTGGTGGCACTCCACCCATCTTAACCCGGCACGGCTGGCTGATTATTTACCACGGCGTGAGCGACGCGCCGAAGCGGAACGATGACGGACACTCCTTGTGCTATTCAGCCGGAGTGATGGTGCTTACTAAGGAACATCCGCAGTTGATTCGCTATCGTTCGCGCGAACCAATCCTCAAGCCGGAGTTGCCGCAAGAACGCGATGGGATCATCGCCAACGTTGTGTTTCCCACGGGCATCGACCGGCGCGACGATCTTGGCGCGCCGGACCGCTTTGACGTTTACTACGGAATGGCCGACAACCGCATCGGTGTCGCACGCCTCGATCTGCCGGAATTCTTGCCCCCCGGAGGGGCCGCTGACTCGCCAGGAGCAAAGGTGTAAGCCACGCGATTTCCGGAATTCAAAATCGTGAATGAGACTTCTTCGACGGCGGCGGCCCACCGATTCTCCAAGACTCCGTGGAGTGAGCTTAGGTAGAGGGGAACAGAACGGAAAGGATGCCCCGCATGAAAGCCGTTGACGAACCGACCAAAGCCGCCGAATCAAAACCGGAATCGAAGCCCAAGACTTCCGAACCGCAGTCGGAGTCCAAGCCCAACGCGCTCGACCCGAAAGACGATCTGAAAACCCTTCCTATGCCGGAAGTGGAGAAGAAATTGGGTTCTTCGCCGAAAGGCCTCAGTCAAGCCGAGGCGCAGAAACGGCTGACACAATATGGTCCGAACCAGATCGCGGAAAAGAAAACCAACGTATTCCTGAAGTTCCTCAGCTATTTCTGGGGCCCCATTCCGTGGATGATCGAAGGGGCGGTGGTTCTCTCAGGTTTGGTCCGGCACTGGCTGGATTTCTTCATCATTCTCTTTCTGCTTCTCTCCAACGCAGTGGTGGCATTTTGGGAAGAACATCAAGCGGGAAACGAAATTGCCGCATTGCGGGCCAAGCTGGCGGTCACCGCCAAGGCGCTGCGCGATGGAAAGTGGGGCGCCCCGAAAGTTGCGGAGCTCGTACCAGGCGACGTCATCCGTCTGCGGCTGGGAGACATCGTGCCGGCCGATGCGCGCTTGTTGCCAGGTGATCCCATTCAAGTCGATCAGTCGGCTTTGACCGGGGAGTCTTTGCCGGCGACGCGCAAACCGGGCGAGGCGGTGTTTTCTGGCTCGATTATCAAGCGCGGCGAAGCCGACGCGATGGTCTACGCCACCGGTGAGAAGACGTACTTCGGCAAGACAGCGCAGTTGGTGCAGGGAGCTCATACCGTCAGCCATTTCCAGCGCGCCGTGCTCAAAATTGGCGACTACCTGATCGTTCTCGCTGTGGCCTTAGTGGCGGTGATTGTTACCGTGGCGCTCTTCCGTCACGATCCGATCCTCAACACATTGGAGTTCGCCCTGGTGCTTCTGGTGGCCGCCATCCCCGTGGCGATGCCCACGGTGCTGTCCGTAACGATGGCCGTCGGCGCACGTCTCTTGGCGAAAAAACAAGCGATCGTGACCAAACTGTCGGCCATCGAGGAACTAGCTGGCGTGGATGTGTTGTGCTCGGACAAGACCGGCACCCTCACCCAGAACAAATTGACGCTCGGCGATCCCTTCTGCCTAAACAATATTCCTGCCGACCAGATCATTCTATGGGCCGCACTGGCTTCGCGTGCCGAAGATAAAGACACCATCGACCTGGCCGTCATCGGTGGCGTAAAGGATGATAAAGCCCTAAAGGCTTATCAGGTACTCCATTTCCGGCCGTTCGACCCGGTGCATAAGCGCACGGAAGCGACTGTCGAAGCTTCGGACAGAAAACAGTTTTTTGTGGCCAAAGGCGCGCCGCAGGTCATTCTCGAAATGTCCAGCAACGCCGGCGAAGTAAAACCCGCCGTCGAGAAAGCCGTAAACGAGTTTGCGGGCCGTGGTTTTCGTTCTTTGGGTGTAGCCCGGGCGGATCAGGAAAATAAGTGGCAGTTCGTTGGTGTGTTGCCAATGTTCGATCCGCCGCGCGAGCAGGCCAAGGCAACCATTGCGAGCGCCGGGCAGATGGGTGTGAAAGTCAAGATGGTCACCGGCGACCAATTGGCCATTGCTCAGGAAACAGCTCGGCAACTGGGGATGGGCACGGACATCGTTGATGCCGCCGTTTTGCGCGATTCGAAGAATAAGCAGTCGGCACGGTCGGTGGAGGCCATCGAAAAGGCCGACGGCTTCGCCCAGGTATTCCCGGAAGACAAATACAACATTGTCGACGTCTTGCAAAAGCACGGCCACATCGTCGGAATGACCGGCGACGGAGTGAACGACGCCCCCGCGCTGAAGAAAGCGGACTGCGGCATCGCCGTTTCCGGCGCGACCGACGCCGCTCGAGCAGCAGCATCCATCGTACTGCTGGCGTCCGGCCTGTCCGTAATCATCGACGCGGTCAAGCAGAGCCGCCGCATCTTCCAGCGGATGAACAGCTACGCGATCTACCGCATCGCCGAAACGCTGCGTGTGCTCTTCTTTATGACGCTGGCGATCCTGGTATTTAATTTCTATCCAGTGACCGCGGTAATGATTGTGATGCTCGCGGTGCTGAACGACGGAGCAATCCTGTCCATCGCCTACGACAACGTTCACTACAAGGACGAGCCCGAGGCGTGGAACATGCGCCTGGTGCTGGGCATCTCCACGGTGCTGGGCGTCATGGGTGTCGTGGCCGCGTTTGGCCTGTTTTATCTTGGCGAGCGGGTATTTCACCTCGACCATACGCACATCCAGACCTTGATGTATTTGAAGCTTTCCGTGGCGGGCCATTTGACGATTTTTCTGACGCGCACGCGGGGTCCGTTCTGGTCCATTCGCCCCGCTCGGATTCTTTGGGTGGCCGTACTCGGCACGCAAGGTGTAGCGACCTTGATGGCCGTGTACGGGTTGTTTATGACGCCCCTCGGGTGGGGCTGGGCAGGGCTCGTATGGGGCTACGCTCTGATTTGGGCTCTCGTGAATGACCGCGTGAAATTGCTCGCCTATCGGATTTTTGACCGCACGAAAGCCCCCTTGCCGGCAAAGAAGACGCCCAATCTTACAACGCAGATCGCCGCTCGCGCCTACGAACTGTACGAACAGCGAGTCCGAGGTGAAAGCCAAGCAGATCAGGACTGGCAGGAGGCGGAGCGCGAAATTCGGAAAGATCCGGCGGCAAAGACGAAGACTGTATGAACGCGGTCCCGAGCAGCGTGAGCGGAGAGCGCAGCCGGCGCAGTTCGTGACATTAAGAGGATGAAGATGAAAATCAATGCAAAGGATTTCCGGGTTCGGGGCGAGAAGGTCGATCTTAAGAAATGGCCGACGATCATCAAGCCCTTTTGCAAATCCAAGAAACGGTATCAAGAACTTCTGGAAGAACACGTTGAAAAGCTAAGTGCGTTGCAGCAACTTCATTACGCCTCCAACCGCTATGCTTTGCTGCTGATTTTTCAGGCCCTGGACGCTGCCGGCAAGGACGGCACTATTCGGCACGTCATGTCCGGGGTCAATCCGGAGGGATGCGATGTTTTCAGTTTCAAACAACCAAGTGCCGAAGAACTGGAACACGACTTTCTCTGGCGCACGACATGCCGCCTTCCCGAGCGCGGGCGCATCGGCATCTTCAATCGTTCTTACTACGAGGAAGTATTGGTTGTCAGGGTGCATCCGGAGATTCTCCGCAACCAGGGTCTCTCGGAGGAGTTGCGCGACGAGAAAACCATTTGGAAGGAACGGTATCGTTCCATTGTGGATTTGGAGGGACATCTCCACCGGAACGGCACCCGCATCGTCAAAATCTTTCTCCACTTGTCGAAGAACGAACAACGAAAGCGCTTCCTCGAGCGTATAGATGAGCCGGACAAGAATTGGAAATTCAGCTTCGCGGACGTTCACGAAAGAAAATTCTGGAAGCATTACACGAAGGCGTACGAAGAGTGTCTGCACAGTACAAGCACCCATCATGCACCCTGGTACGTCGTTCCCGCCGATGATAAAGAGAACGCCCGGCTGATCGTTTCGCGAATTGTTATCGATGCGCTCCAAGATCTGAAGATGGCCTATCCCAAGACCACGCCAAAACGCCGGCGAGAATTGGAATCCATCGGCAAGCTTCTCGCGAAGTGACTGTTGAAGCATGGACAACATTTGACGAATACCTCAAGAAAGCGTGGATATCTGATGACAACCTCCCATTCGGATGCGCTGGTGCTCTTTGGTGTAACGGGCGATCTCGCACATAAGATGACCTTTCCGGCTCTCTATGCGATGGCAAAACGAGGGATCCTCAAGGTTCCGGTTATTGGCGTCGCTTTCCCGAAGTGGAGTCTGGAACGTCTCCGCAAGCACATCACCGACAGTATCAAGCGCTCCGGCGGAATCGACAACAAGCCTGCCCTGAAGCATCTTTTGTCACTGTTCAGCTACGTGAGTGGGGATTATAAAGACCCCGCCACGTTCACAGCGTTGAAAAGAGCCCTGGGTAACGCTCGCCGCCCTGCGTACTACCTGGCTATCCCGCCCTCCCTTTTCGAAACCGTCATCAAGGGGCTCGGTGCCGCGAAATTGGCTCAGCACGCGCGCGTCATTGTCGAAAAACCGTTCGGACGCGATCTGGTCTCAGCGCGGGAGCTGAATCGCGCCGCCCTAGCGGTCTTCCCGGAAGACTCGATCTTCCGCATCGACCACTTCCTCGGCAAAGAAGCGATCATGAATATCCTCTATTTTCGCTTTGCCAATTCCTTCCTGGAACCGATCTGGAATCGCAACTATGTAGCCAGCGTTCAGATAACCATGTCCGAAGATTTCGGTGTCAAAGGCCGCGGCGCGTTTTACGAAACCGCCGGCTGTTTGCGCGACGTGATCGAGAACCACCTCTTCCAGATCGTCGCGCTGCTTGCCATGGAGCCGCCGTGTGGCAGAGACTTTGGAGCCGTGCAAGACGAAAAAGCGAAAGTTTTTCAAGCCATGCGTTCCCTGAAATCCGATGATTTGGTGCGTGGCCAATACGCCGGCTACCGGAAGGAGCCACACGTCGCGAAGGATTCCGATGTTGAGACTTTTTGTGCCCTGCGTCTTTTCATCGACTCGTGGCGCTGGGAAGGCGTCCCGTGGTACATACGCGCCGGCAAATATCTGCCCGAAACGGCGACCGAGGTTCTGGTCGAACTGAAATCGCCTCCGCAGAAACTCTTCGCTGACTCAGCACCAAAAACGGGGCTGGCCAATTATTTGCGCTTTCGGCTCTCGCCCGGCTCGGCTGTCGCCCTCGCGGCTCGCGTCAAGCTCCCAGGAAAAGAGTTCGTTGGCGACCAGCGAGAGCTCTACTTGTCCGAAGAAGAGCCGGGAGAAGAACCACCCTACGAGCGGCTTTTGAGCGACGCCATGGCCGGCGACGGAGCGCTCTTCACGCGTGAAGACGCCGTCGAGGCTGCCTGGGCGGCGGTCGAAACTGTCCTCAAGAATCACCATCGGGTTCGCCCCTACAAGCGCAAAACCTGGGGGCCAAAACAAGCTGACGTGCTCATCGCTTCAGACGGCGGATGGCACAACCCGGTTCAAAGTGTTTGGGTGTCGCGCAAAAAGCGATGATTGTCCAAATTAACCGGGCGTTCCTATCCACCTCCAAGAACCCACGGGAGACTTCTATCTGATGGGTCCGTCTAGCTTTGTTCGGCGTCATGCAGTCCCCGGGAATCTGGCAAGCCTTCGAAGTTTTCGGTTACAGGTGATCCGGCGCTGGATGCGCGCGCTACGGCGGCGCAGCCAGAAGAGTCGGATGACGTGGCCACGACTCTTGGCTATCGCAGAGCGCCGGCTCCCCAAACCTAGCATCCTTCATCCTTATCCCAATTTGCGCTTTGACGCCAAACATCCGAGGTAAGAGCCGCATGCAGTAATCCTGCACGTGCGGATCCGTGCGGGGGGCGCCAGGTCAACTGCTGTCCCTACCGCGACCCCAACCTTCGAGATGATGAATTGTCACGCACGAAGAGCGATGCGCTCGACATTCTTCGATTTACTCAGGTTATTACCTTCTCTTTGGGGGCGGAGGGAGTCGGAATTCTGACCCTTCCTGATAACACGCAATTTATTGATTTCATGAAGTGCCAGGATCACCCAAAGCAACGAATTCGCAAAGACAGGTACAAGGCGTGTACACGAGTTTCAAGAATGCCCGTCGCTGCGCTACTTTGGGGCGAGTCCTTTTATGAGCTCGAAGCAGGGTTCCGCACCGCGCCTTGCCTGCTCGTTACGACCCATGTTGCCTCCCCTTCGGCCGGTCCTATTGTACGTTTCGCAGATTTCCAGTTTTGGACGAGGTCCAATACACCACATCGTAATCAGGAGACCGTGAGTCCTGTCGCCATGTCGAGGCAGTTACGGCAGATCATCCAACTGCCAACAGACTGCACAAGACCTGCGGGATGCGGCGTCGCGAGCGGGCCTTACAGATTTGTTGACCACGCTTGACGCTGAACCAAAGTTGAATGCCATTAGAATCTGGTGTTGTCTCGCCAGCATCTACATGAGCTGGTTCCCTTCGTCAGAATTCGTTGAACAAAGTTTATAGAAGGGTCGAGAAACGACAGTTACCATCCAAGGAGGTTTTTTCTCCTGGGGAGAGGTGAACAATCGATTCCTGTCTCACCCTCTCGGCGATTCTAAGAAACGTTGCGCTGTGGACTTTTGCCCTGCCCGCCTTTTGTTTTCTGCTTTCAGACACCGCTCATGCTCGCGTTGTGGATGAAGGATTCAGCGCGCCGATCAATCGCGGATTGTCCGGGCCCTACCGAACCGCGGTGATTCAGAGTCTGAATTCGCTTGGGTGTCTGCTGTTTGAATAAGCGGTGAGATATGGGAAAGCGATCATTGCGGTTCCCATGGTCAATGGGCTGTTTCCCCTTGTGACCATAATGGTGTCTTTGCTGATCTCCAGAAGAATTCCAAGTCAGAACAATTTAGCAGGGATGGTGCTGGCTATCGTGGCGATTTTTCCGATGGCGTTCGACGAAGTGAGGCATGCTCCGGCGGCGAGTGCGGAACACGAAGCGCGGACGTTAGGACCGCCGTGAACGGTAAAACAAGATAGCTAGGCAGGAACTCCAAGAGCATTGCTCGATGGAATCTTCGGAACTCCGCTGCTGGTCAGATTGGTAAAGGGGGCCTCTCTGTCTCCGTACTAGCGTTTCTTAAAACATACACAAAGACGAATGAGTAGACGAGAATTGCGGCCACGTAAGAGTGGTGGATGCCAACGGAGTCGGCGAATCTACCCTGCAAGACCGGTATGATGGCGCAGCCGAGGAAGCCCAGGGTGAGCAAGCCTGAGGCGCGACCTGTAAGGTTTCCCAAGCCTTCGGTAGCGACCGCGTATAAAGTGGGATAAAAAATGGAAATGAAAAAACCAATGATGGTGATAGCCACCAAAGCGATATACCCCTTGCCGAAAACGACAAAGAAGAGACACAAGATCGCGGCAAGAAGATTGATGGCCATGTGCACGGACGGTCGAATTCTTGTCTGGATCCAGGATGCTGCCACCCGCCCTAAGGCGAATAACAAGAAATAGAGTGTGAAGAGGCGCTCAGACTGATGAGCGGACAGTCCACCGCCGCCTGGACTTTCGACATAATTGCGGAAGAAGCCAAACAGGCTTGCTTCGATGCCAAGCGCGAGAAAAACGCTGATAAATCCGAGTATAACTTTCGGCCGATGCCAAAGGGATTTTTGCGAATCAGTATTCTCGCTGGGGAAGGAGGCCTCCATCTTGGATTGAATGCCGGCATCGTTTAAGGAGAGTGTGACCAAAGCCAGAACGATGAGTAAAAATCCGAGGACTTGAAAAAGAGACCTCATGTAGGGGAGTTTGTCGGCAACGGAGATCGCTGCCGCTGGAATAATGAAGGATAGTGTTGCAGGCGCGATGATTTGGGCGATAGCGCCAAGTGCGTTACCGAAATTCAAGCGACTGGATTTTCCATCAAGTGGACCGAGTGCGCTGAGAAGCGGATTCATCGCGACGATTTGAACGGTGAAACCTGAACCAATCAGAAAGAAACCCAGTAAAAGCAGTTCGTAACGACCTTGGCTCAACCCCGGGATGAGCAGGAGGGTTCCCGCGGCGTAGAGCAGCATGGCAATCGTCAGACATCGCTTATATCCGACGATGGCCAGCTTTGAGCCCACAAAACAAGCGAACAAGAAGGGAATATTTTTTGCGAACATGGTGTACATCTGCTCTTGATATCCAAGATGAAAAAACTCTTTAAACTCCGGCAGAAAAACATTCTCGAAGCATTGGGCCATTCCGCAGAAAAACGAAATGAAGTAAACAGTCCACAGCATGGAAGTTGTGGAGCGAAACGAAAATCGATTGTATACGGGTTCTGCGTTTTCCACTCGTTCACCCTGATAGTCGCCTGATTCCAATTAAAAGTATTGCTACTTACGCTGAAATGGTTCGTTATCGTTGATAATGGCGCGCTTTCCAATCTCGTTGTCGATTTTTACGCCGGCGAATCCATTGTTGCCCCGAATGATGGCACTACGAACTCCAGAACTGAGATGAATACTGGGAGGTTCGCGAAGTTTCTCGGCCTCGGCGAGGGGATGGCCGCCTTCATGTTTTGCCGATGCCGCGTCGAAGGTGCAGTTCTGGATCTGAACTTTGCCGGCTTCCACGAGTATGGAAGCCTGCTGGTGTGTGTCATTGTCGTTGCTAAAATAGCAATCCGAAAAAGAGGTAAAACCGTCGCCCTGAAGCAGGGCATTGTGTTCGACTGGGCCCCAGAAACCGCAATTTACGAAGCGAACGTTGCCGCGCGCTGTCTTTGAAATGACAATTTGAATGCTGGTTTTGATCAGGTGGCTGTTGAATTCTCCATTGGTGATCAGCAAGCCCATCGGCTGGATTGCGTCGACCAACACGGCGATATCGGTGGCGTCGGCGCCGATTCCAGAAAACTGGCCGTTGCAGGCGCCATTTGAAGTTTCAATAAAGTGGTAACCGACCTTCGCCGGAAAAACAAATGTGTTTGTGACATATTCCCAGTCGGTTCTTCCAAAAACGAAGGCTTCGAGGTTCTGTTGCATGAATGCAAAAGTCTTTGACCAATCGCCATGAAATGCATCGCTGGCCCAGAAATGCGAGTGAAACTGTACGTTCTCAATGCGTCCAATATCCCCAGTCCAATCCACGAAAATCCCCCGGCGCAAAACGCATCCGTGAACACCCATGATACGGTGGCGACCGTTTTCGTTCGGTCCGGTGCGGATACCGTTGTAACTGTTGATGAGAGTCATATCGGAGATGGTCGTGTCGAAGGCGACGTCATTTCTTATTCCCGGGTCAGAATTGATTTGAATTGTCCAGGGATACTGGCGGATGTTGTCGACCGTCTGTTCGGGATAATAAATGGTAATGCCACTGACAGAAGTGGAGCTACGCATGGAGATGAAAGCTGACTGGTCTTCGTGATCTCGTCCTTCGGTCGCTAATAGGATGGAGCCGGTGACGGGCTCCCAGGAAAGAGGAGCCTGGTTCATTCCCGATAAATGCGTGCCCTTCTTAAGCACAAGATGGCCGGCGCAAAGCCAGCGACCTACGGGAACCAGGACCACGCCACCGCCATTTTCGCTGGCTGAGTCAATGGCGTTTTGAATTGCGGCGGTGTTGTCGGTGCGTCCATCGGGAAGTGCGCCAAACTTTCGAATGTTGTAAAGGCCGTCCTTCATCGTAAGGGAGTTATCTGCGGATTGCGCGAGAAGGGGGCAGGTTGACGCAGTCAAGAAGTAGACTGCGGCCAGCGGAAAGAAACGCAAGAATGAATGCAGCCCTTTAGAGACAAAGCGCTTTCGGGGTTGTAGGAAGATCATATGCAGGGATTCCTCGGCTGTTCAATTCATGGCTGTCTTTGCGAATTCAATTTTCCAATGAATATGCGGTTGCGCGGAAATTAGAGTCAGTTTAAGCACATTCCCATTCAGCGAAGTTTGAATAATCGCGATGTCATCTCGGCCCCTATCCTCGTGTGCTTTCACAAATTGAAAACCAACCGGTATAAAGACCAACATGGAATACGGGTCGCCTGGAACGATTTCAGAAGTTCCCTGCAATGAATCCCCCGCACTGTCCCAAGATACTCCCGAAAGAGAGAATTCGCCGGTGATGTGCCGGGAAGATCCTATTATTTGGGGGCGCCCCAGCATTTTACGCAATAACAAAACGCGAGTATCGTGAGGATCGACTTTGAGATCGACATATCTATGGAGAGTGCCTAGAAATTCCTGATTCCAAAAATCAAAAGCAAGAAACGTGTCATCCGTGTTGAGGCCAAGCTTCACAGAGAACGGAACTCGTTCTGATAAAGGTTGATCGCGCCAATTCGTGACTGCCACAACGTCGTAGTCGTCAACGTTTGTACTCACTTTTAAATCCAAGATTTCCGGGAAATTATGGATGTAGTATTTCGACTGCATGTGTTTGAACGTATCCCACTCAACATCAGACCCACGACTAAACAAGTCAATAGGAACAATAGGACGCGTAGGCAAGGTCATCTGCAGCATTTTTATCCGGTCGGCTGAAAGTTCGGGCATCACACTTGCGAGTGCATAGGCCACACCGGTTAAAGCAACGTGAGTAAGAACCGTGCGAGCTTCAGCATCATTCACTCCAAAGCCGGTCAGTGGAAATTCACGTTGCTTTTCGGTATCAAGAACTGCCGGAGAACGCTTCTGCTCCGCTTCTTCGACGCTGATGCGCGGGCCTACGGACATTCCCTCCCCGGGCATTACGTAGACCACGACGTGATTTAAGAACGCGTTGCCGTTGATCGACCCGAACAACGAATACATGCCATGCCAATTGTCGTAAAGATCGTGACCGTTGAAATACGAACTGATGTAGCCGATTCCATCGAGGGGAGAGCCCGCCGGGCATACTTCGATGAACCGTTTCGGGCCAATCGTAGTGCGAATTCGTTGCAGCCTATTGCGATAAGCAAGCGTGGGATCAATGGAACGATCATATATCTTTGCCTGATCGATATTCGGCACGATCTTGGGTAAGGCATGTTCGCCATCAAATTTGTAGTAAGTGAAGCCCCAATCATCGAAAGTCGTAAACAGTTTCTGAACGAAATCGAGTACTTCGGGATTGGTGGAATCGAGCGTTGGAGTATTGTAGTCAAGAACGACCTTGCCGGTCTTGTAGTGAAGGTACCAGTCTGGGTGGGTGTCGAGGGCGCCGGCATATGCATTTGGGACGAGCCAAATGCCCGCTTGCAAACCTTTATCCTTAATATAGGCGGTCAGCCACTCCGGTCCGTTCGGGAACTTGGTGCGATTCCAGCCTTCGATCCAATTGTGTTGCCCGTTCGCCTGGCGATCGTAACCGTCGTCCAGTTCGACGTACTGAAATCCATAGGGCTTCAGATTTTTCGCAATCCAGTCAGTGTTGCTGACCAAATCTTTTTCGGTCACGTCTTCGTAATAGCTTGTCCAACTCGACCAAACCATCGGTGCCGAATTGAAATAGGAATCGTCAAATGGAACATAAAAGGGAAGACGAAGCGTCTTAGTGTAATAGTCAGTTGTGATGCGGATCATCGCATTGCCGAGCACAGGCATGCTTAGACTAAACATTCCATCGGCTGCCGCTTTCTTTGCTAGAACTGTGCCGAGGGGGAAATCGATTGCCGTGTCGCTTTGCTGATCGAAAAGGCTGTGAAACAACGGAGATGCAATTTGTCCCAGCGCAAAATACATAACCTCTGGATTTTCCCTGGGAAGAAAGGATGGGTTGCGCACTTCAGCAGCCCCGTAGGTTTCCTTCACCTCTTTGGTACCTACCCAACTTACGGGCGTTCCCTGGGGATCAAGCAAACGAGCGACGAAGCGTCTTGGAGAGACGGGAACGTCTCCAATGACGACCGCGTTGACATGAGTGCAGGAAATTCTCAATCCGTCAGGTAAGGCCACGATTGTCCAGCCAGACTCGGGATTGGAGGTGTGGATATTCAGTTGGTCTGGAGCAACCCGTTCGGCGGTCCAACCATCCACAATCTTCACCTGAGAATCGCTTTTCAAGCCCAAACGGACATTCCGCACAAGCGCGTCCAGCGGCTGGAATAAAATTTGAATCGTGGAATGAACGGAGTCTGCTACCACCGTCCATGAATTGCTGGTTATCTGAACTGGCGCTGAATGTTGCGCAAAACATGGAGAAGCAATTACCAGTGACAGCCAACACCCCCAATGAAATTTCATTCTTGCTCCATCGATCTCAGCGCGAAAGAAACTAAAGTCATCCCGGATAAATCGCAATGACCGCCCATGCGGGAATATCGCCAGTCCAACGAAGTACGCCCTCGCTATCGACTTTGCGTGGCTCCTTCTTGGTGGCCATCGCTTTTTTCTTTAACTCGGCGGTTTGCTCCCTGGTGGGAGGTTCAGGTGAATCCATCGCCTGCCAGTCGCGGTAGGCGAAGCCATGGTGAGCGTCGAGAGTTTCAATAATGTATAACTTGGCTGGTGAGAGCCCGCGAAGGCGCAGATCGACAGTTCTATCACTTCCCATGACAAGAGTCTGCTCGGCAATCCTCGGATTACCAATGGAAAGCGGGGGAGCGGCAAGAACTTCGGGCGGGTAATTGTAGAGCAGCGCCGCAACCTGGCCGTCCGCCTCGTTTCTTGTAACTATGCATCCATTCTCACGGTGGAGTTCTTCATTTCCGAGAAGATTTAGCAGGCGATAGGCATGGAATGAGGGCTTCATAATTCCCTGGAAATTGACGAGGCCAAATCCTCCGCTGAAAATAGTCGGCGCGTCGCCGTTTTCCTCGATTAAATCCGTAAAAGTCCAGTAAGAAAGCGACTGAGCAAGACCGAGGCAGTCAAGATTAACTTTGACGATGTAGGCAGCTTCTTGCGGGAAGTCATGCTCAAAATCACTAAGTGAGGGGCTCGAACTCCATTCTGTAAGATGAATTTCCGCGTTAGCGTAACGCGTTTTCGACATCGCCTTGCGCAGCCACAAAATATCTTCTTTGGTCGAACTGACAGGGCGGCTAACTTCAAGATGATTGCCCGCCGAATCGATGGGATAACTGGTTGGATATGGATGAGCCGCCACGAAGTCTACAGGAAGATTTTCTTTTTCGCAGTAAGCGAGGAAGTCTACGATCCAAGGGCCTTTGCTTTCTACCCCAATATAATCCTTAGCGGAAATATCCTTTTTTAGAGAGAGACTTTGATAGGTTGCTTCGTCGGGATGGAAACTGCTGGTGGAGGGGCCGCCGACACGAAGCTGCGGATCGACCTGCTTGATGGCCTTGGCAACAGCCTTGTACATTTCGAAAAATTGCTGCTGCGTGCCTTTCCAGAAGCCTTGGAGGTTCGGTTCATTCCAGGCCTCGAAGTACCATTTACGGACTTCATCCTGGCCATAGCGTGACTGGCAATGTTTCACGAAATTGCCAACAATCTCCGCCCAGCGGGTGAAGTCTTTTGGCGGAGTGCCATGGCCGCGCCACCATCCAAATGTTCCTTCATCGTGTGCGATGTCTTTGGGGAAAAATGTAAGTTCGACAAAAGGTCGAACGTCGATCGCGAGCATGCGGTCATAAAGTTCGTCAATGTATTGCCAGTCGTAAATCGGGCGGCCGTTTTCCTCGCGATAAACAAACATGTCGTCGTGAAACAAGCCATGAAAGCGTACGTACTGGAAACCACATTTTTCGGCGCACAGTTTTAGCTGCTCAATCCAATTGGAGCGCAAACCTTCGTTGGCCCGGCCAGCGCCGACACAACGAGTCCAATAACGATCGATGGCATGGCCCGCCGCGGTGATATCGACATCGACGTTGAGGCGCGGCTGTGAATCGGTGCCCACTGAAATGCTCGCCGCAGCACGAAATACGGCAGGCATGCGGAAAACGGGAACCGCCAGGGCAGTGGCACTTAAAAAATCGCGACGTCGCATGCAACGCTCTCCTAGTTTTGCGGCTGGCAGTACGCCTCGCAAATGGCGCGAGCAAGATAGCCGGCAGCAGTGGCAAACGCGCGGCCAGCATAATCCATGGCGGCTGATTTGGGGTCCACCCCTTCGGTGATGATACCGCCATCCCATTTGCTGGCACGAAGCACTTTTAGCGCCTGCGATCTTCCCCGGATCAATGCCAGATGATCGGCAACACTCCACACGGTTGTGAAAGGAAGTCGATAGCTACCGGGGAGTCCGCAAGGTGCATTGCTATAAGAATATTTGTGATTGGGGGAGTGCAGCCAATTGTAGGTACGAGCGAAGACTGGGTCGTCCTCCAGAACGAAACCCAGAGTGGCAAGTTTGAGCAGGGAACCTCGAGGAACATCGGCGAAATGCGTGTCCGAAGTAACGAAGGAGAAGGAATAGGCCATTCTTACTCCGAAGTTAAGGTGCGTCGGGCCGCGGCTGATCTGGCACACTCCAAAAGAAGAAATCCTACGCCAAGCAGTTTAATGGTTCTGTAAAGATATCCCTCTGCATTCCTAGAAAATCGCCAAAGTACGCAGACTGCAAAAGGTCTGAGACGAGCTATTCGGGAAATGACTTGGGCATTCAACAAACCCTCATTCATGATTGGGCGATTAAGTGGATGATCACGAAATCCGCGCATTTCAAACGAAAACCAGAAGAGCATCGCTAATTAGAGATACTTTTGTCAGAGATTTTCTTCCGAATTCTTACAGACTAGGATTTCTGCAAATCTTAGTATGGGCGCAAATGTGGGGTTACGCTTCCTGTACATACTCTGGTTGAGTGGATCATACAGACATGATGGCAGTTCCTGGGTGCGGGAATTGCGGCGAAGGAGCATTATGAGATTGAAGTTGGCTGCCTATTTCTCGATTTTGATCCTGGCATGCGCCCCTTGGGCTGCTGCGCAATCCGGCACTGGCATCATTACAGGAAGAGTGACTGATCCATCTGGAGGTGTAGTTCCGGGTGCGAAAGTCACCGTAACAAGTACTGCGACCAACGTTGCATCGAATTTAGTCACGAACCAGGACGGCTATTTTGAGTCTCTGCCCTTGGGCCCGGGGGTTTACCAGTTGTCGGTTGTGGTCCCTAATTTTAAGACGCTGCTGCGCAACGGAATCACCGTGCAGGTTGAGGATCGCCTCTCCTTGGATTTGAAGCTACAGGTCGGCCAGATATCGGAAACGGTGGTAATCACCACAGAAAGTCCGCAACTGCGTACGCAAGACGCCGAGACCGGCGAGGTGATCGATCAGCGAATGATAGATAACCTTCCTTCAAACAATAGCGGTTTTAATCGTGATCCATTGTTGCTGCTCTCAATTTCTGGAGATGTCCAAGGTTCAGGGCAACGCGCCGGCTGGAACTTGGTGGCGGGTAATGGAGGCGGTCCTTATTCAGGCCCTGCTGACACGCGAATTAACGGAGGACGGACCAGCAGTGCGGATTATCTAGTTGACGGAGTATCGGTCAGTCAGAATTTTGGTCACGTAATCAGCAATGCTACTCCAGCCTACGACGACGTTTCGGAATTCAAGGTTGTCACAAACGGCATTTCCGCTGAATATGGCCGGCTTTCTGGTGGCGCAGTATCTATCACCACCAAGTCTGGAACGAATGATATTCATGGCCAAGCTTTCATGTACTACCAGGCAGATCAATTCAATGCGAACAGCTGGCAGAACGACTGGCAAGGCGCTCCCAGAGGGCACGGGCACAAAGACGATTTCGGTGGCACCCTTGGTGGACCACTGGCTATCCCGAAGGTTTATAACGGGCGTCAAAAAACGTTTTGGTTCGTCGATTATGAGGGAGTTCGACAGAACTCAATCAGTTCTCAAATTCAGGGTTACGTATTGACGGCGCAGGAGCGCATGGGAAACTTATCGGACATTGGAAATGGAACGTACCTTTCGGGAACCCCGACTCCTTATCCCATGATTTACGACCCGTTTGGACCAAATTCTTATCCGACCCTCGTTACTCCAACTGCCGCGCAGATGGCCAGCCAGCCATGGCTGAATGGCCCGGGGTTCGAGCGAGAGAATCTGCTGCCAAACAACGGAACGTTGATTCCGACTCAATACCTCGATCCCGTGATTCAGAAGTACATCGGCTTAATGCCGCTCCCGAATCACCATCCTGTCGTCCCATATTCGCAAGCAGGAAACT
Organism: Betaproteobacteria bacterium; assembly: GCA_903970165.1. Classification (GTDB taxonomy): domain Bacteria; phylum Acidobacteriota; class Terriglobia; order Acidiferrales; family UBA7541; genus Acidiferrum. Next base: position 53,147 of record CAJCHZ010000106.1, on the reverse strand, counting down.
TCGTCTACCGAATTCCAGATTCAAAATCAAACGACGTTTGGTCGGTTCGCATGGACCAGGTGTTGACACAAAAGCAAAACATTTATTTTCGATACAATCGTTTCAATTTCTCTGACGCTTCTGCTGGGGAGTTCTCAAACGTGCCAACCCCGGCTCTTCCGCATGGTTTCAACGAAACGAATCAAACCGCAGCTTCCGGGGCTTTCGGAATGGTTTTCGGTTATAACTATGCAATTTCACCGACACTTTCGTTGGAAGCAAGAGTCGGCGGCAACTACAGCCCATATACGACGGGGTGGTATCTGCCAACAGACCCTGCTGCTACCGCTTATTTAGCGAGCTTTCCGTTTACACCGGATGTCAGGGCGCTTCTTGGCAGTTCCACAAATATCCTGACGATAAGTACGCTCGATGACGAGCCGAGAAACGTGCCCGACTACAATTACGGCAACGGGGGATATCAGATTTACGGCGACTCCTTCAATACCTATAACCAAACTAATTTTCAATACTCGGTTGCGCTTACAAAAATTTTGGGGCGTCACTCCGTTAAGTTTGGGTACGAGGGGAGGAGATACTACGACAATTTCCGAGATGAGGGGCAAAACAACTACTTCAGCGTCGATGGGAATGCCACACAAGAGTATGTTGCAAGTAATAACGCTAATAATCTCAATTGGGCTAACAACAGCCAAGCAGCGGCTAACGCAACCGGTCAATTCCTGATGGGTATTGATACCTGGATGCAGGTACAATCACCCAATCAGAGATATTACCGGGAAAATTATTACTCGTCCTTCGTCCAGGATGATTTTAAAGTCACACCTCGACTGACTTTGAACCTGGGTCTGCGTTGGGAAACAGAAAGCCCACTCACAGAAAAGAACAACAAACTCATCATCTGGAATGCCGATGCGCCCTCGAATTTCGCGGTAAGTCCAGGGTACGACTTTAACCAGGCGTTAGTGAATGCTGGCTTGAATCCGAGCAATGTTGCGACGCCATCCTGGGTGGCAAATGGCTTTCCCAAGGGAGCCTTCGAAGTGGTAGGAAGTCCGCAATATCCGTCGCGAAATTCCTCCTATTGGCATCCTTGGAACTTTGCTCCGCGACTTGGAGCCGCCTATCAAGTGACGCCCAAGGTCGTGGTTCGAGGTTCGTTCGCGATGCTGTATCTTCCAACATCAGGCGACCTAGCTGCTTACGACAACACCGCGGGGCCAACGTTTACAACCAATGCAAGCACGTCCTCATTTCAGACCTCCTCTCCGGTACCCGATCCTAATAACCCGGGCTTGCCCTTCTACCCCGGGAACCTGGGCGCACCGCAGTACGGGTTGCAAACGCTCGCTAAGGGGCCAATTCAGTTCCCAACTGTTGAGGTTACTGCCCCTGTGACCAATAGTCTTACTGCCAATGCTGAAAATGCTGGACAATATTCGAGTGGGATTGGCGCGATTTCCAATCACATCCATATGCCGCTTGAATACGATTGGAGTTTCGGTATTCAGCGGCAACTTCCTTGGAACATGCTTGTGGAGGCCCAATACCTGGGTAACCACAGTAGTGATCTACTCGCAAAGTATAACCCCAGCGTTTTCCCGGCAAACCTTTACACCGGCGGCCCCACAGGTCAGAACTATTCGACCTACACGACGCAAGTAGCGAGCCCCATCAACGGTCAAGGTTCAGGGCTCGGTCCGCAGATACCCTTGGCGTTGCTTGAGACGCCATACCCCTATTTCGGATACCTGGGAGTGCCAGGATCCAATCTCGGAACCTCCAACTTCAACGCTGTCAACCTACGATTTCAGAAACGATTCAGCGACGGATTGGAGATCACCCTGAACTATACGATTTCAAAACTACTGGACGATGTGGGTGGCCCGGACGCTGGAATTTCAGGCGCAGGAGGTCCAGTGGCAGGCTATGGTGTGGGAGGCAAAGTACCACAAAGCGTCCTGCCATTCACCAGCACGTATGGATTGGATCCGTTAGATCAGACGCATAGGGTCAGCGCGTTCTACAACTATCAACTTCCACTTGGGAGGGGACGTCATTGGATGAACTCACCTTCTGGCCTGGGAGGGTCCGTTCTTGACTATGCTGTTGGTGGCTGGACGATTTCGGGTTTCACGACCTGGCACTCAGGAACACCGATTACATTTACATTTCCTTCAACAAATGACAACAACAGCACCGAAGCCATCTTCGAACAATATTCGAGTCTCGCGGCGGGAGCGTCCTATTCGAGCATTATCAACCCCTCTGGTACCGGCAAGAATGCTCTGGTTGGAGCGACTCCGGCGGTCCCGGTGAAAGGAGCGTTTAATCTCAGTGCCTTTGCGACGGGAAGTAACGCTCCTCTCAGCTTTACCTTAGGAAATCTACCCCTTGTGTATGCGCCATTTCGCAATCCTGGGCTAATGGACACGAATTTGTCTCTGTTGAAGAATTTTCCGATCTTCAGCAAAGACGGAACCCGTTATCTCCAGTTGCGCTTGGAGGCTCTGAACGCGTTCAACCACCCAGGGTTGGGCAACTATGACTCTGGACTTGGCGACAGCTCCTTTGGCTTGATAACAGGAGTTGGTAACGTAGCACGCCAAATTCAGATCGCCGCTAAATTTGTATTCTGAGGCAGGCACATATAATTTATATAGGCGGCGAGGAAGTTTGCGTCCTCCCCTTTCCTACTCTCATGACCTTTACATCCTTGACAGCGCACCGAAGCCAATTTCTTTCATTTGCGTTGTCCTTAGCTCAATTCATAGTCGTTACTTCCACGTATGCCGAAACGCCTGTCCAGGCCGCACCCGCAAACAGCGCATCACACTCAATAAATAGTCTCCCGGCTTCCAGCCATTTGCTAAAAGGAAAGCAATATGGACAAGCCGGGAATTGGATCGCGGCCGAGAGGGAACTGCGGATTTACAGGAACGCGCATCCTGATTCAGAGGAAGCAAATGTGCTCCTAGCAGAATCCCTGATTCAATTGAGTCAGCCATTCGATGCGGCGCTGGAATTGCAGGTTTTCCTTAAGCAGCATCCGAATTCCGTTCGGGCGCTCAAACTGCATGCTGCCCTCGCATCCAAGACGCTGCTCGATGAATCTCTGGCGCAGAGTGAACTGTCGAAAGCGACTGAACTCGCTCCCAAGGACGTACGGACCTGGAAGGCCTTGGCAGAGTTATACATGGACGACGGGAAGATGGAATCTGCCATTCCTGCATTAACGGAGGCCCATAATTTGGCTCCAGGCGATCCCGTTATTCTGGCGTCGCTGGCTTACGCGACCGGTCAGACGACCGAATCCGATGATGTGAATGCAATGTTCGAAAGAGCGATTAGACTGTCCCAAGATTCGGCAAAAAATATGGCGCTGGTGCAAATGCTGTACGGACGACACTTGGTAGAAGTTGGCAACGCCGAACAAAGTATCGCCTCATTCAGCAAAGTTTTAGAGATGAACCCGCGATACGCACCGGGGCTTTATTGGAGAGCGCGCGCGTATGAGCAACTTAAGAATCTGCCTGCTGCGGAAGCGGACGCTGTCTTAGCGACAAAACTGGACCCGAGCGACAATGGCGCTCCACTCTTGCTTGTCACCATTTATCGAAAACAAGGAAATTTGGAAAAAGCTCAAGAATACGCGGACCTAGTGCAGCAAATCGCCAAGAATCGAGAAGCGCAGAATGCCAACGGCCGGGAATTAAGGGAGTCTCTGGACCGCGGTGAGCGGCTTCTGGACAAAGGGCAGTTCGTCGAGGCAATACCGGAATATCAGTCGGTGATTCAACGTCTCCCGAACTTCTACGAAGCTTACTTCGCGCTCGGGATGTGTTACGGACAAACCGGTCATTTTTCTGAGGCCGAGGTCGCTTTCAGGAAATATCTTGCTCTTCAGCCTATCTCTGGAGACGGGCGTGCTGCGCTCGGTGTCCTATTGCTGTCGATGGGAAGAAGTGCGGAAGCGGTGCCGGAATTGCAGCAAGCGATTCAGATCGATCCGACTTTATTGGAAGCTCGGAAGGCTCTTGCCAACGAATACCTGCACCAATCAAATTCCAAAGCGGCTATAGAGACGCTTCGCCCGGTGTCCAATTCGTCAGACTTTGAAACGCAGTTATTCATCGCCGAAGCTTATCGACAATCTCACGAATATGGCTTGGCTCTCAGGGCGGTGAACCGTGCGCTAGCGATTACACCGAACCAAGCACAAGCGATACATCTAAAGCAAGAACTTATCGAACAAAAAAAGAATTCGAAATAGAAAAGCGAGCAATTCTGATGGCTTTTTGTGTGCGCGTTCTGTGGAAGTGCGCCCGATCGGCGATAGGCGTTGTCCTTTCGGTTTTCTTTTTTCTTCTTTTTGTTCCGTTTTCGACCGCGCAGATGAAGTCCGGCTCGGAAATGACCGGCTTCGCATCAGCATTTGCTCTTGACGGCGTAACCTCCCCAGATTTTCAAGTCCAGGAACTCGCTGCCCAAGTTAGCTCTGGGTCAAGGGTCAACGTTCTGTGGCCCGGCGAGACGCTGCAGATGACACTTCGCTTTACAAATAGATTATCGATCCCGTTGCGCGCGCAAGCCTCAATCCAAGTCATTCAATACGGCACGAGCGTGCCTGCTGGCGAAACTTGGGCGCCCACTGTTTTTCGTCTTGGGGAAGCGGGATCGACGCCAGTTGAGGTCGATCTTGCGCCGGGCGGTTCGCAAGAAAGTGTAATTCATCCTCAAATTCCGGAAACATTTGGCGGCTACGCATTGATTGCCGATATGCAAGGTCATGGTCGCGTGTTCGTTGCCGCGATTGTCCGCTGTTTAAAGCCGGAGCCAGGGAGGGTGGAATTTCCGACTTACGCGTTGGACACAACGTGGGATGAGTTGATGAGCGAGGGTGTTTTCGAGTTGTTTGAGAAGTTGGGCGTAAAGGGAATGCGCATGGGTGCGCCATTCAATCCCCGAGATGATCCAGAAGCGGAGAAGAGCGCAGAAATACTTGACCGATATTTGACCTGGGCGAAGGCGCACGACGTCACCGTGATGCTGACAATTGGCGGCGGCGACGCGAAATCGATGCAACCGCTCAATCGACCTCGGCCTTGGCTGTCGAACGAGGGCAAAATGCTCGATACAAAAGACGACCGAGCCTGGTTGCCAAGTTTCGACCACGAATTTCAACGATGGGTGGAGTCGATTACGTCGCGCTATGGTTGGCCCAAAGGGAATGTGAATGCGGTTGAACTTTGGAACGAACCTTGGGAGGCAGTCTCGATTTCGGGCTGGGGCGCGGATATTCCCCGGTATCGCGATCTTTTCACTCGTATGGCTTTGGGAGTCGAAGCGGCGAGGCGCAACGCTGGAGTGAAAGTACTCATTGGGGGAATGTGCTCTTCCAGCAATGCGCGGGATAAGTTGTTTCCTGATGGCTCCGATCATTTCCTGAAGTGGATGGACTTCATCAGTATTCATTACCAAGCGCTCGCAGCTGATCCGTCGCTCGTGCCGGAATGGATTCATAGAAAAAATGAGTACGGTCCCGTTCGCGTGTGGGACACGGAGAGCTGGATCGCAAATTCTGAAGATCGCGTGCCGGGTGTAATCGCATCCATGCGGGCTCAGGGGCAAAGTCGCACGGCTGGAATTTTTGACGGGAATGTTTACGAGAGCAAAAACTTAAAGATAGACGGGCGCGTTTATCCCGTAGTGCAAGCCTGGTCCCCCGCAGCCGCAGTCGCCGCGAGTCAAAAATTTGTTGGACAACGCGAGTTCAAGGAGCTTCTCTTCAAAAATGGTCTACCATGGATTTTCGTTTTTGACGGACTCCCTCACACGGGAAGTGACGACACAAATCCGGACGATGGGACTGTCGTGGTAGTTGGCGACCTCAAAAAGATCTATGAGCCCGATCGCACGTTATTTCGAGCTGTGACGGTTGATCACAAAGCCATCTTAGTCATGTCAGATGGCGGAGGAATTGTTCGTCTTTACGACTTCTACGGCAATACTGTTCCAGCTGAAGCTGGGAAGATTTCAATCCCGCTGAATGGGCAGGGATATTTTGTACGAACTAACGGTTCACCGGGCTCGTTCGCGAAACTGGTAACGCTTTTAAAGTCTTCGCGGATCGACGGCCTTTCACCAGTCGAGATCAAGGCGCACGATCTCCTCGCACCCATTGGAGAACGGCCCGTGTTGCGGTTCCAGGTGACAAACGTTTTGAACCGCGCCGTCCATGGATTGCTAATTCCGCAGTTATCCGGCGCATCGTTGGACCAACCATCGGCCGGGGTCTCACTTGGACCTAATCAATCTCGCGAAGTGACATTTAGGCTGAAACAAGGCTCTCCGGCTGCCAGTAATATTTATCCACTCACAGCGCGTTTTGACGCTGGTCCTGATGGCGCAACAGATTTTCACGAAGACCTGCATGTTAATTACATCGCGAAGCGAACCATCTCGATAGATGGGGACCTCTCCGACTGGGATGGTGTATTACCCCAGGTTCTGCCAACGGCGGGAATGCCATCCACGCTAACGGAAGAAGCGTGGCTGCCCTTTAAGAACTTTGGCAAAGAATCAAAGAGTTCCACGTCAGTCGTTTACCTGGCGTATGACAATAACAATTTCTATTTTGCCGCCAAGATTGCAGACGAATCACCGGATCCGGGAATGGTCAATTTTCGAAAACGCGATGATGATTCCTACTTTTATCCAGATCGAGTAACCGATCCTCAAGGCAACTTGCTCGCGTGGCCGGATCACGTTCGTCATTATTCCTACCGACAAAATTTCGATATCCCGTCGGGTAGCGAAGAACACAACAACGTTCAGATAGCCTTTAACGTTTTGGCCGAAAAACCTTGGCTGCCAAATCCGTCGGGGACGATGCCGAAATTTATTACCTACTGGGACACCGATTACGAGTACGCGTTGAACCCAGTTGCGTCGGAGTTTGGCGGCGGCACGGAGGTATGGAGATTGCTGTCTCCGGGCATGCCGCGCAAGCACTTCTTTCCGCGTCAGCCGAAGGCGCCAATTGATGGCGGCGATGTTGATGGCGCAAAACTAGTAATTCGACATGTCGAGAATACTCGCATTGTGGAAGCTTCGATTCCCTGGACAGAAATGCCGGAAGTACGCAGCAAACTCTTAAAAGGTGAGCCGATTAAGTTTAGTTGCCGCGTGAACAAGAACAAAGGCCTGGCACAGGAGCTTGCCGCGGGGCGTAGCGTTTCGAAAGTGAATTCCGTTACCTTCCATGATGACTGGCAGAATCACTGGGCCAATGAACTTGAGTTCCAGGCCGAACAATAATCACATGGGCTCGGTCACTTTCAAGATCTGATCGGCCTTTACGTTCTTCAATACCTGAATAATCCCGCTGGGCCAACGAATTTCGAGTTGGCCCGCCGCAGATTTATTCATTCCGAAGTGCACGCGTTTGTCACTTGACGAACCATATCCAACGCTGGTGGTCGCTTCGTTGTATTGCGCCCCTTCCGCCGTGATTAGCTTGAGTCTTGCACCGAGGCCGTCTCGATTGCTTCTGGTGCCGAGCAGTTCTACCAACAACCAGTGGTTTCCGTTCTGCGTTCGATTCATCCATATTTCTGGCGAGGTATTGAGGCAATTGACTACGACGTCGATGCGCCCGTCATTGTTCAGATCGCCAAATGCAGCGCCGCGATGGGAGCTTGGTGCCTTGAAAGCCGCACCAGCCGATGCACTGATATCCGTGAAGGTACCGTCATGATTGTTTCTCAAGACTGTATTCGCTTGCTTGTAGGGAAGCTGTTCGATCTCTTCTGCGTTGTCCAGAATGGCCGAATTCGACATGAAAATATCTTTCCAGCCGTCGTTGTCAAAATCAAAAATGCCCGTACCCCAGGAAGTCAAAGGCATTGTCACGCTATGGAGCTTGGAAGAAAGCGTTGCATCTTCGAAAAATCCGCCGCCCAAATTTATGTAAAGCGGGAATGTGTCTCCATGCATCGCAGTTTCGAAAATGTCGGGTTTCCCATCGTTGTTGATGTCTCGAAAATCGACACCCATCCCAGCGATACTGCGTCCGTCGCGATTGTAGCTGACACCACTTAGCAGGCCGACCTCCGTAAACGTGCCATTGCCGTTGTTATGGAACAGAAAATTACGGAAGGTGTCGTTCGATACGAATACATCGACAAAGCCGTCATCGTCGTAGTCCGCGAATGCGACGCCCATTCCTTTTCCCTTGTAACGAGATATTCCGGAACGGTCCGAGACGTTTGTAAATGTTCCGTCTCCATTATTGTGAAACAGAAGGTTCGACAAACCTGCGTAACTATCCGGCGAGCAGTAGGACCGCAGCGACTTCACTTCGCAGACGCGGTCTAATGCTGGAGACCAATTAAGATAGTTGACGACGAACAAATCCAATTTGCCGTCGTTGTCGTAATCGAACCAGCCCGCGGCGGCGGAAAACGAGCTTTTCAATTCAGGCGGGACATTGCCTAATCCGGCTTTTTCGGTAACGTCCGTGAATGTCCCGTTTCCATTATTGTGATACAGCTGATAGCCGTTTGCTCCGGTAACGAACAGATCCGGAAATCCATCATTGTCATAGTCAGCCGTAGCCACGCCAATCGCATAGAAGGAACCTTGCACGCCAGATTCTTTGGTCACGTCCATGAACGTGCCGTCTCCATTATTTCGGTACAGGCGGTTATAGAAGAGAGGATCTGATTTATCCATGGAAGGAAGCAACGCGCCGTTTGTAAAAAAAATATCCAGAAGGCCATCATTGTTGTAGTCGAACACTGCCACGCCGCCGGCCATTGTTTCGGCCTGGTATTTACGTCCTCTCGCACTGTTATCCAGAACAAAAGATATCTTGGAACTCCGTTCAATGTTTTCAAATGTTACCGGACCATTGATCCCTGCTGGTCCGGCAACCTGGGCGAAACTGCCAACAAGAAACAGGCAAATTGCAAATAGAATCGGCGTTCGTCGCAGAGTTCCACGGGACGAAGGGGCACTCATTGCTTTCCCGGCCGCAATACCGATAATTTTTCTGGCTCTTCAACCTTGAGAATTCGATCCACCGCGGGCGCATTCAATATCTGGACGATCGCGCTCGGCCATCTGATCTCCACGGTCGCCACCTCTGTTTCTTTCCCCAAGCCGAAGTGGACCCGCTTATCGCTGGAGGAGAGGAAGCCCACGCTGGTCGTCGCATGGTTATAGAGTTCGCGGCCGGAGGCGGTTCGAACTTTGATTCTTGCGCCAATACCATCTCGATTGCTTGCGTGGCCGCGGAGATCAAGCATTAGCCAATGATTGCGGCTCAAACCAGCGTTTAACAATATCCGCGGTTTTTCTCCCAATGCGGCGACAACAATATCCATATTCCCGTCGTTATTCAGGTCCACAAACGCAGAGCCTCGATGATAACCGAGAGAATTGAAGTCTTTGCCCATTTCCGGACTCACATCAACAAACTTCTTTCCGTTTTCATTCCGGAACATGGTGTCGTGTTGTTTCGAGTTTTCGCGGATATCGTCGACGTCGCCGTTCGCAGAATACAGATCTTTCCAGCCGTCATTGTCATAATCTATGAAACCCATGCTCCATCCGGAATACGGGCGGCTCAAATTCGAAATGTTGGTTCTTTGGGAAACGTCATCGAACGACTTGCCCTGGTCGTTTTTGAAAAGCCCAAAAATCTGTCCTGACAAATCGTTGTAGACGATGTCAACTTTGCCATCGTTGTCGAAGTCTTTTGCGTCGCTGCCCATGGCAGACACGGTCGAACCTCGGTCGTTGTATGCGACTCCATACAGCACCCCTTGTTCTTTAAAAGTTCCGTCGCCCTGGTTGATGAACAGGAAATTTCTTTCGGTATCGTTGGAAATGAAAATATCTATCAAGCCGTCATCGTTAAAGTCCGCTATGGAAATACCCATGCCCTTGCCCAGCGCTCCGGCCATTCCAGCCTTCTCTGTCACGTCCTCGAAATGCCCCTTACCAAGATTGTGATACAGCCGCATAGCGACCCGCGGGTATGTGCTTGGGTCGCAATAAAATTCTTTTCCGCTGGACATCAAGCATTTCTTATCGCTGGACGGGGACCAGTTGGTGTAATTGGAGACCACCAAATCCAACAATCCATCATTGTCAAAATCGAACCAGGCAGCCCCCACGCTAAGTAGATTCTCTGGTTTTTGATCGAGTCCGGAACCCGCAGTGACATCCGTAAACGTTCCATCCCCATTATTATGGTAAAGCGCGTTTCTTCCCGCGCCCGCAATGAACAGATCTTCGTTTCCGTCGTTGTCAAAGTCGCCGGCGGCGACGCCAAAACTATACCCGAGGTCCTTGCCCGTTAACCCTGCCTTTTCCGTCACATCTTCAAACGTGCCGTCTGCCCGATTGTGCAACATGCAGTTGTAATAGGAAGAATTTGTTTTTTTTAATTCCGGCAATTTGGCGCCATTCGTGAAAAATAAATCCATCAGCCCATCGTTGTCATAGTCGATCACAGCGATTCCACCGCACATGGGCTGCGGGAAATACTTTCTACCGGTTGCGTCGTTGTTGGTGGTGTAGCTAAAAGTCGAACGCCCAGCAATATTCTTGAACCAGGCCTGTTCTCTTGTCTGCGCCCATGTTCCGATTGAAGTAGCACTTTCGATTACTGGAAAGGCGGCCCCAAGGGCAAATAGTACGAGCAACACAACTCGCCAAACTCCGGCTGTCCACTTCCTTTGCGCTCTAACCTGTAGGAACGAGGCGTGAATAGCAAACAACCTTTCCATCAGAATTAAATTTCGATATCAGCTATTCGAGCGGAAGGCTCTTGCGATAGTCGCGCGGCGTCAAGTGCACCAGTCTGCGAAATACCAGACCAAAATAACTCTGATCGCAGAATCCAACTTCTTCTCCGATTTCAGAGATGGACTTGTCCGTGGTAGCCAAAAGCGCCTGGGCTTTCGCGATACGGAAATGATTTAAGTACATTTCAAACGGCTGTCCTGTCAGTCGCTTGAATGTACGCATGAAGTGCGTTTTGCTCATTCCAACGATCGAGGTCGCAGTAGAAAGCGCGATTGGCTGCGGATAATGGGTGTCGACATATTCGAACAGCGGTTGCATGCGTTCAATGGTACGCTCTCGCTGCCCGAAGGCATTTGCCACCGCCATGTGGTCTTTGTAGTGATTGATCAACAAAATGAGAATCATTTCGAGATAGGTACGAGCCGTCAGTCTGGCGCGGTCGGAAGCAGCCGGCAATTCGTTCCGGATTTTATCGATGAGAGTAAAAATCTTAAGCGGGACAGACGTACGTCGAGGAATCAAGTTGGGGAATTGTGATCCTTGAAGCAGGAACGGCATAAGGTATTGGACATCGGAGCCGCTCCCATCCGAGCCGAGCAGCACGTCGGGTAAAAAGTAAAGCACCACCGCGCGAAAGGGCGATTGCAACAGCTCGCTAAGGCGGTGATACATCACCCCGTTGATCACAATTAAATCGCCTTCGTGCGCAACAAATTCTCGATCTTGTATCTGGTAACGAACTTCTCCGGAATGAACGTACAGGAGTTCCAAGTAATTGTGCCTGGTCAGGCGGAAGTTACGCTTGCGTAGGAAAGAGAAGCAGCGCACGTCGACAGGAAACCCAGGATTGAAGGGCCAGACATGAGTACCGTCGGCGCGGATCTGCGGCTCGACGACGGGATGAACGCTCTCCCAAGGAAGTTCTGGCTCAGTCTGCGCCCCTGGCAGGGGGCGGCCAATCAATGCTCTGCTCGGCAGATGTACGCTCATAAATGAGCCTCAGGTACACCGTCATATAACACGAATCATCAAAAATACGCAAGAAATAAAATCAAATTTTGAATGGTGATGTGAAATGGTTGCCGACCTCTACTAGATTATAAATAAAGGGCTTATCAGACCTTACGCGTCATGAACGCGAGCTTCGTCCGCTCTTAGCCTTAGCGGAGCGCCCAACAATCCAACAGTAATTCCCTTTGAATTTGGTGTTTTTTTCAGAAAAATCAATATGGAAAAGGGGCATTTCCGGCAGAGGCATTCAATACTTAAAAAGGTCTCGCAAGTATCGAATTCCTTCAAACGCGATCGCCTCTGGCGTGGCCGCGAGATCGCGCCAGATCGCCGCTGCAGCGGAAAGTTCGATGTGCCCGAATCCGAAACTTTCAATCGTCAACCACCCGTCGTAGCTGATGGCGCTAAGCGCATTCGATATTCCGCGAAAGTCGACGTGTCCCGTGCCTGGAATCCCGCGATCATTTTCACAAACATGAATGTGTTTTAAGTGCGCGCCGGTTGCTTGAAAAGTTCTCGCGACGTCCTTCTCCTCAATATTTGTGTGAAACGTATCAAGCAGCACCCCGATCCTTGAATCGTGGATTTCCTCGCACAGCCTTACGGCGTCCGCGGCGGTGTTTAGAAAAAATGTCTCAAATCTGTTCAGGGGCTCCAAAGCGAGCGTGACGTCGCATTTCGCCAGTTCGTCTTTCAAGCTTTGAAAGCACTCAACGGCCCAGTTCCATTCCTCCTGTGTGGGGCGCATCTTTGTTAGATATCCGACCGGCGCGTAGACTGGACCACCCATGCGCTTTGCGCCAAGCGCGGCGGTAAGATGGATGCACTCGCGTAAATGTTGGATTGCACGTTTTCGCGCCGAGCGATCGGGGTCGATTGGATTAATCTGCGCTGGAAGAATCGTGCATACGAGGCATTCCAGTTCATTTTCCGCTAAAGCCCGGCGAATGGAAGCAGCGATGATCCTTGATGGCGAAAAAACCGGAACTTCAAATCCATCGAAGCCGTGCCTGCGAACTTCGGGCAAAAGAGAAAAGTAGCGTTGGTCGAACTCGGCCGTCCACAGAAGTGCATTCACTGCAATCTTCATCGAGACTTGGCCTCGGGTTTCCACGGTGCTCGGCTGCCGTCCATCGCGCATTGATAATGCAAGGTCTCAAGTATTTGAGCATCACTCCCATCAGCGCGCATGATCCAAACGGGACGCTTCTCGGCCTTCCTTTCCTTGTACGCGTATTCTTTGGCGTCGGGATAATTCCAGTAGTCGTAGTCGGTCACTCGGAAGGTGATGAAGTGCGCGTCGGGAGACCATGCGGCCGAGGTAGCGAACTGCTTGAGAAAGGTTAGCTGGCGCTTATTTTTCCCATCCTGATCGCAACAGAACAGTTCCAATTTTGAATCCACTTCGTCGCTATAGAGCATTTCCGTTCCATCTGATGACCAGGTCGGCGTCACGGCGCCGATCCGGTTTTCATGCTCTGTCAGTCGACGCACCTGCGTTCCATCGATGCTCATTGTGAATACGCAATACCCCGCCTTTGTTTTTTGCGTAAACGCGATTGTCTCTCCGTCAGGAGAAATCGCAGGGTCTCGGCCGGGCGCGACAACCGTGAAACCAGTGCCATCTTCCTTTACCCGGGATATGACCGCTTCCGAGCCGTCGCACGCGTCATAACCAAAATAAATCACGGATTTGTGCCAGGTCGGAAAATAACAAATCCCTCCCTGCCGTACATCTGTCAGTTTGCGAATTTTGTTGGTCTGTAAATCCGCTGCATAGAGATTGTAAGTATCAGCGCCGCCTCGATCGGACGTAAACACAATTTGTGAACCGTCGGGCGACCACATGGGGTAGCGATTTTGCGAGAAAGCGTCTCGACTGACATTCCTGGAGTCGCCGGAAATCGCATCGACGACGAAGATCTGGGTGTTCCCCGTACGGTTGCTTGTAATGGCAAGAATTGCTTCCGGCAAATCGCTGAATCTTTTTGGCAAGTGCACTTTCACCTTTGACTCCGCGTTAAACTAATTCTCTTATTGCGGTGCCATTTCTAATGGAATGTTGGCAACCGCACTAATTCTCCGCCTCGCATGGCCGACGTATGGGCGCAGATTCCCGCGCACGTCCAATTGAGCGATTGGAAAACGTCAGGGAAGGACGGCCGGTCTTCCAGGATGCTGCTGAGAAATTCATGTACAAGGTGAGGGTGTGAACCTCCGTGACCACCACCTTGCGCAAAGGACGGGTGCGCATGTTGGCCGTCGTACACGCCTCGTGTTGTGAAGCGTTGAATTTCCTTGGGCAACTGCTTGGCATAGTCCGCCACTTCCACTCTCTGAGGCGTTTCTCCAACGTGCAGCACTGGGCGCTCACCTTCAATTTGGGTCCATTCAAATGCTGCCTTGTCGCCGTAGACATCAAAGCTCTCGATATATTGGCGCGCAGTTTCAAAGAGAGACCGCGTTACTTCGAAGGATAAACTCTCTCCGCGAACTTTGAACAGAGCGCTTTCGACGGCAAAGGGCGAGCCGTATTTTAATTCCAGATCCTTGGCGATTTGTCCGGAGCCGAAACACGAAACATAGTCCGCTTCGCCTTTGACCAACGCAAGGCACGGGCTCACAGCATGGGTCGCATAATGCATGGGGGGAAGCCCTTCCCAGTAGCCAGGCCAGCCAGCCATTTCCTGCTGATGACATCCGCGCATAAATTGGATCCGGCCTATTTTCCCGGTCAAATGAAGTTCACGCACGAACAAAAACTCTCGCGTGTAAATCGCGGTTTCCATCATCATGTAATTCTTGCCAGAGGCCTCCGCAGCTTTGGCGATTCGGTGGCATTCCTCAATGCTTGTGGCTGCCGGCACGGTACAAGCTACGTGTTTTCGTGCATCTAATGCCGCGATACTTTGCGACGCGTGAAGATGAATTGGGGAGTTGATATGCACCGCATCTACTTGCGGGTCGCTTAGTACATCCTTGAAGTCGGTGTAGCGTTTTGCGACTCCCAATTCGTCTCCGATCTCATCCAGTTTGGATTTTGTCCTCTGACAGATGGCGTACATTTCCGCCTGCGCATGCTCCTGATAAATGGGAATAAATTCCTTGCCGAATCCCAAGCCGACAATGGCAACTTTGATCTTTTTATTCATTGGCCCCTCCTGCCTGTCGAGGACGAGTGCATGTCAGTCCGCCCACCCCAACCATTTTTCAGCTTAGGAGAGGCTACGGCGCCGTGGAGCGCGGTTTCTGTAAGAATGAGCAATAGTTTTCCTAGAGAACTATCCCATCTAGAAACAGCGTTTTCCCGGACGGTGGCCATTTCGCAAGCGATGTAGCAGCCTCATTTTCCACGCTCCATCCTGCAGGCCTGCTCTTTTCTCAGAGTCTTCTCTCGAAATGTTTATAGAAATAGTTTTCACGCAAGCATAGCTTCCTCTCAGTCTCCTAACGTCCGTCTTATAAGTTCAAAGGAATTGTCATGCGAACAAGACTCATTCGATTTCATGTGTTGATTGTTTTGCTGTTTGTTACGGTTTCGATGGCTTTTGCCCAGTCCGCTCCCCAGCCAGATACCGCCCATGCCAATACGCCAACTCCGAAGAACAAATTGCTAGTTGCTGCTGCGGCCGAGAAAGACGATTCTGCTATCGACTACGTAACCAGTTGGATCGGAAATTCATTCGGCGGTAATGATCCGAACTTTCCCATGCAGACGAACCTCCACGTTCAACTCGATATGGATACGATTTACGTCTCGTCGGACGGCAAGGTCTACACCAATGCTGTCTGGGACGAAGGCGGCCGCCCCGTATCCGTTTTCAAGGATGGCCGCATCATCAGCCCTCTGAACAACCAAAGCAACAGCGTGAACTGGCAAAACGGTGGTGGTGTCGCGGTTGCAGCTAAGGATGACCGCATTTTCGTGGGTTACAGCCCGAACGGAACCGGTGTTGGCATCCTCAACTCCACGGACATGTCGAATTCGGGTGAGTCCTTGTCTGGCAGTTCGTCACTTGCGAACAGCCACGGCATTTTTGGCATGGACATTCACAACAACCAGCTCTTTGTAACGGAGAACGATGTAAACCTCGTGGAAGTTTTCGACCTGAAAACTCTCGCGCTCGTGGACTCGTTTTCGGTTAGCAATCCGGTGCGGATCGCCGTGGACCAGGCTGGCGGTTTCTGGGTCAGTCATCGCGATCCCACTCCGTTGCCGGCAACGCCTCAAGGCAATGTTTTCGATGTAAACGGTCAGATGGGCTTGCCAACGATCGATCATTATGACTCGATCGGAAAATGGGTGAACTCAATTACCTTGCCTCCCGGTGGATCGGTCGGCGCGCTCTGCATCAATGCGTGGGGAGCTTTGCTTGTGGCCGACAATGGGCCCGACCAGAACATCAAGATCTACGGCAACATTCAGCATGACCCTATCCTGGTCACGACATTCGGTGAAAAGGGTGGCAACTATGCTGGACCACTGCCTGGACGCGTTGGACCGCGACGTCTCCGCGGCATGACCGGTATCGGCACCGACGCGTCGGGAAATATTTACGTCAGCCAAAGCGGCTTTGGCCTGGATATGGGTGTTGGTCACGGCGTCCTACTCCAAAGTTATGCATGGTGGGGCGACTTAAACTGGCAACTAGATGGACTTGAGTTCGTTTCTTTAGGCGCCATGGACCCGACTTCTGAGCACGACTTCTACGACGCTTATCACCACTTCAAAATGGATTGGTCCCAGGGGCCCGGTCAGGAAGCAAAATACATCGCCGATACATACGATCGCTTTAAGTATCCGCAAGATGTTCGCGTTACGAACATCATGAGCACCGGGCGGATTCAGTACATTCAAGGAAAGAAATTCCTGCTTGTTGGCAATCAAGGAGGGACGCTACTGGAAATGTACCGTTTCGAAGACGCCGCGAGCGAGATCGCCATTCCGTGCGTTGCGTTCGATTACGGTTCCTTCCAGAGCGGCGCCTATCAGGACTTTGTCGTTGAACCCATCGACGGAGAATTTATATGGCGCGACTTGAATGGCGACGGACAAATGACACTCGACGAATTTACTGAACCTCCGAACAACTTGCACCGCGACGGAGGCTACTTCTATGTGGATACGCATGGCGACGTATGGCAAGTAAATTATCAGGCGGAAAATCCGCCGTATGAGCAGTCCATTCATCTCCGTCGATACCTTTTCCAGGGATTCGATCATTTCGGAGCGCCAATTTACGATTTCACTCACACGCAAATTTACGACGCTCTGGTCGATTTCCCGGATCTCACCACGGTTTCCGGAGCCGTTTTTCATCCGAACACCGATGGCGGAACGTTGTACGTTTCAGGTACAACTCCGGGGCAAGGAGCCTTCTCGAAAATCGTAAAAATCGAGAATTGGGACAAAGGGAATCGCAAACCCAAATTCGTCGTCGATATTCCTTGGGATCCAGATCCGAACAACCCCTGGTCTCCGAACTCATTCACAGTCAGCGATGATTTTCTGTTCGTCGATTTCTGGCTTCCTCACTACAATGTGATATTCAGCGCGCATGATGGGGCTTATGTCGGAAAGTTCGTCCCTGGTAACGACGTTGGTGGCGTCCCGAATGTTGGCAATACTGATGAATTTCAGGCCAATACATCGTTCCGTCGCCCTAACGGCGAATACATAATTGTCCAAGAGGAAGATTATCAAGCAAAGTTTTTGATGTATCGCTGGACTCCCCCCGGCAGTCTTCCAAAGCCCCCCGTTCCGCAATCACCGTCGGCGGTGCAGGGCACCCCGAACGATGAAGCGGCCACTTTGACTTGGACTGGCGGTGCAGATGCGCTCATTTACAATGTGAGCCGCAGCAGTACGAGCGGTGGCCCTTATACAATTGTCGACACTGGCGTCTATCAAACCACGGTAGCCGATGTGGGCCTCACCAACGGTCAAACCTACTATTATGTCGTTTCCGCCGAAGCAGACACCGGGCTCAGCAGCCAAAACTCATCCGAGGTCGCCGTAACCGCAACTCCAGTCGGCACAACTTATGAAGCAGAAAGCGCCAGCTACGCAAATGGGCCGTTTGTTGTGACGGGTTGCCCGCTTTGCTCTGGCGGTGCCCGCCTCGGAGCCATCATTCAAGGTTCATCCGTCACGTTTTCCCCGGTCGTCGTTCCCGTCGCTGGAACCTACGCGGTTCGCATTTATGAGGTGAACGGAAACCAACCGTCCGATTGGGGAATCCCCACTGAGCCGACAATCGATGTCACCGTGAATGGCGGAACGACGATGACCTCTCCTCCTTTGCCGTTCACCGGGGATTGGAATACTCCGGGCTATACCGTCGTGAACCTGAACCTTCAAAAGGGAGCCAATTCGATCGTCTTGTCGGTTCCCGCGGCGGCTCCAAGCGGCGATCCTGACATCGATCGCATCGTTGTTCCTTTCAATCCCATGTGATTTGTATTATTGGGTTAATAAACTTACTGAGGCCATCACAATTGGTTGTATCGGTGCTATTTCAAAAACACAATGGGTCCGCGATACCTCCGCGGGCCCGTTGGCGTTTGTGCGTCGTAATTACAGCAGGAAGAGTTTTTGCCTCTGCTCTTCTTATTATTTTTGTTGCCGTTCGGCTCTTTGCGGCGCCGCTGTCGAAACGTTTAGGAGAGCGTTCCAACTGCGTCCGCAGGATCCTGAGCTTCTCGCCGGCTACGCTCTTGCTCTTGGTCGCGATGGGCGCCCTTCGGAAGCGTTTTCTCAATTTGATCTGACCGAAAAGCTTAATCGCAGTACACATCCCCCGTCCCTCCAGGTCCCCTTGCGTTTTGCCACTTTTCTGCGTGAAGCCGAAAAATACCGTCAAAGTATTCCCTATTATTCTGCGGTTCTGAAAGCAGACCCAAACTTCGTTGCGGTTCGGCTGGAACGCGCGCCAAGCTTTATCGGTATTCTCGACTGGAAGAGCGCTGAAGATGATTTGCGGATTTGTGCAGCAGGCATTAGTACGCGTGCGCAAGCCCTGCCACTTTTATTGCGTACGCTTCAGACGCAAAACAAAACGGAACAAGCTCAGCAGCTCAGATCGAAATGTGGAGCGACCAAGACCTATCGAAAAAGGCAGCGAACAATGAAATCGCGGCGGACCTGCGCAATGCTCAAGCGCTCTACACAGCTGGCAAGTGTTCAGAGGCAGCGGTGCTTTATCGTCAGGTGCTCGCCCGTCATCCCGAGGCCATCGCCGGCTGGTCGGGTTTAGGTCTGTGCGAAGTCAAGCTCAACGCTCCGAATTCAGCGGAGACTGACTTTCGCCGCTATCTCGCCACGAATGAAAACTCGCCACTGGTGCACTTTTATTTGGCGAATGTGCTGCTTCGAGAAAAGGAATCCGAAAATGCGCGCGCCGAGTTTAGGCGTGTCATGGAACTCGATCCTCTTCACGTATCGGCCCAAACCGGTATTGCGGCCTCTTTCATTTTAGAAGGGAATTACAACGCAGCGATTCGGGAACTCCGCTCTATTCCGAGCCCTGCTTCGAACGACCTTTCCGTAAATCTGATGCTTGCAGAAGCGCTTTATAAGGGGAGGGACAAGACCGCCGCAATGGATGAACTGAAACTGATCTTGAAAAGAGATCCGAAAAACGGAGACGCGCTAAGAATGCAAAAGGCAATCTCGACAGCAGAAGCGACGGGAGAGTAGAAATTATCTATCGGTGGCTGCCAAAGGAGACGTTTTCTCTCGCTCCAGCGCTTTTTGCCGGTATTGCCGGGGCGTCATTTTCGTCAATTTGCGAAACAGCAGACCGAAGTAACTCTGATCGCAAAAACCTACCTCTAGTCCGACGTCCGCGATGGGACTTTCCGTATGCGCCAGTAATTCCTGTGCTTTCGCGATGCGAAATTCATTCAGGTAATTGATGAACGGTTGCCCCGTTATGTATTTAAACGCTTGCCGAAAATGCGACGGACTCATGTGGACGACGCGGGCCGCCTCGGTCGGAGAAATGGGTCCGGCGTAATTACTCTCCAGGTAGTCGAAAAGAGCCTTGAACCGTTCTAGCGTCCGCTGTCGTCGGTCAAACGCCTTTAGTCTTTTGTGGTTTGCTTCGTAGTGATTAAACAGCAGCACCAAAATCATTTTGACGTAAGTTCTTACGCAGAGTCTCGCACGGTCCGATGTCGCGGGCAATTCACTCTGAATTCGATTCATCAATTGACGTATTTCCATCGGCAATCCCGTGGACGAGGGCACGATATGAGGTAGTTCTGAGTCCCTCAGCGGCTTCAAGTATTCTGTCCCTGCGCCCTTTGCTGCAGCTGTGCGAATCAATTCAGGATGGAAGAACAGCGATTCAACGCAAGCGGAATCGCTGGAGTATTCCGTGATGCGGTGATATTCGGGCAAGGCCATGATGAATAGGTCGCCGCGATTTTGGGTTACGCGCCGATCCTGGATTTGCCAAACCAATCGGCCGGAACGTACATAGGCTAGCTCCACGTAATCGTGGCGATTAGTACGGAAAGGGAATCTTCCGCTCAATAGATGATGGACGACGTCGATCGGAAATCGCTGGTCAAACGGCCACTGATGGATGCCTTCGGCATTCACCTGGGAGTCGCTTACAGAATGGTGTGCTACGACGTCGCGAGACGCTTTTTGTCGCACGGTTCCCCTCTTACGCCCCAAGCGTTAACGAGATTATACCAACTCCTCTGCGCCCGCTCTAGGACAGTCCTGGATGGGAAAGCATGGAACGTAAAAAGTTGCACCGCGGATTTTGTTCTACGCTGATTCTTTTCTTAGAATTGTCCTTGCCTTTCCTCATAGAATTCTTCGCTCATCAAAAGTAGCCTCTTCAAGCAAGTTGTGCCCTGCGGGCCGCAGCTCATCCCCGCGAAGTCCTGTTGAATACTACAATTGCATCCAGTTCAACTCGGGGTCTATCAGGGGGCGCACTGATGGGAAAGCTGCGTTTTGCAATGTGTGGGACGGGATTTTGGGCACGCTATCAGTTGGCAGGTTGGCGTGAATTGGCGGATGTGGAGTGCGTAGCCGTATGTGGACGGAGCCAGATGGAGGCGAACAATTTTGCTGGCGATCAAGGAATTCCCGCGTTCTATGAAGACCTCGAGACTATGCTGAAGCGAGAGCGGCCCGATTTTTTGGACATTGTGACGAACGTGGATAGCCACGAAGAGTTGGCCCGGCTCGGTCTTGCTCGTCTCGTGCCCGTGGTTTGCCAGAAGCCCCTGGTCGCCAGTCTTCCCCGCGCCGAAGCTCTTGTTCACGACTTTGCCAAATCGGATGTGCCGTTGTTCGTAAATGAAAACTGGCGATGGCAAACTCCCCTCCGCGAAATTAAGAAATCTATCGAACGTGGCACGATCGGCAAAGTTTTTCGCGCGCGTGTGGACATGATTTCGGGTTTTCCTGTATTTGCGAATCAGCCCTTTCTGCGGGACCTTGAACAGTTCATTCTGACCGACCTGGGATCACACATTCTGGATGTCGGTCGATTTCTCTTCGGCGAGGTCCGCTCCCTCTATTGCCAAACTCAAAAAACTCTTCCCGAAATTCGCGGTGAAAACGTAGCAACGGTTCTCCTTACCATGGTTACTGGCGCGACAATCATCGTTGAATTGGCGTACGCTCAAAATCCCCTCGAACGCGAATGTTTTCCTCAGACTTTAGCTTTCATAGAGGGTACGGAGGGTTCGCTCGAGTTGTGTCCGGATTATTGGATTCGCACCACCACCAAGCAGGAGACCGTTTCTGCCTGTTATCCGCCGCATCATTATGTCTGGGCGGACCCTGCCTACGATGTCGTTCACTCCAGCATTGTTCCTTGTCAATCCAACATTCTGAGTGGATTCCGCGGTGGCCAGGTAGAAACCACAGGCGAAGACAACCTCAACACTCTAAAACTCGTATTCGCTGCATACGACTCTGCTCGGTCCGGCCAAGCTGTGAATTTGCAAAAGCAAGGCCACGCATGACCAGTCCGCGCAATTTGCTCTTGCATGGCACGGTTGACCCTCTGCCGGAAGTTACTGTTTTGCAGGCCGGACCGCTTTCCATGATCTATACGGAAGGCGAAATTCGGTATGTGCGGCTGGCGGGGCGCGAAGTTGTTCGCAGACTTTACGTCGCAGTCCGCGACGCTGGTTGGTACACCGTTCCGGCGCGTGTAGTCAAAGTCGACAAAGAAATCCTTCCCAATTCTTTTCGTATCGACGTCCACCTTGAAAATAAACTGAATGACATCGATTTCTACTGGAAAAATTCGATCGTCGGCGAAGTTCGCGGTCGGATTCTGTTCAAAGCGAAAGGCACCGCTCGCTCGTGTTTCCTTCGGAATCGAATTGGTCTCTGTGTTCTGTTTCCTGCTGCGGAATGTCAATCCGCGTCTTGCGTGGTGACGGGGGTAGATGGGAAGAACCGTAAGGGCACGTTTCCCGATTTCATTCGCCCTGACCAGCCCTTTCGTGAAATGTCCGCGATCTCCTTCGAGCCTTTCTCTGGAGCTCTGGTGAAGTTGGGGTTGCGCGGCGACATTTTTGAAATGGAAGACCAGCGAAATTGGGGAGACGCTTCCTTCAAGATTTACTCGACGCCCCTGGAGCTTCCGGTTCCTGTTGAAGTTCGCAAGGGAACAGTGGTCTCCCAATCGGCAACGATCAACCTCGAGACTACAAAGTCCGCGGACATCTCGAAACTTTGGCTAATCGACAGAAGCGAACCACCCGTAACGATAACTTTTCAGAAGAAGGAACGCTCGATTTTGCCGCGCATCGGGCTGGGCTTGCCGACAGGTTCTCCGTCTTTCAACGATGAATCCGTTGATCTGCTTCGTGGACTAAATCTCTCGCATCTCCGCGTCGATCTTCGCCCCGATCGCGATAACCTCACAGCAACTCTACGCCACGCCGCGCATCACGTAAACGAGCTAAATCTACCTCTGGAGTGTGCTCTTTATCTTTCCGCGAGCTATAAAACGGAGCTCGATCTTCTCGCCGAATCAATTCGACACCTCCATCCGTCCATTTGCACTGTCCTAGTGTTTGAGTCGCATTCGCTTCTGACAAACGCCGATCACTTTTCATTAGCTCGGGCGGCCTTGGGCCCAATTCTTCCAGGAGCAAAGTTTGGTGGCGGGACGGACAGCAATTTTGCAGATCTTAATCGCTGCCGGCCCTCTTTAAAGGACTTCGATTTGCTGTCCTTTTCCTACAATCCGCAAATTCATTTGACCGACGAGCATTCTCTTATCGAAAATTTGGACAGCATTCGCTCCACGATTCTTTCGGCGAAGCAATTTGCCCCCGGTGTGCCCATTGCGATTTCGCCCGTTACCTTTAAATTTCGCTATCGCTTGGACAAAACTCCGCACCCTCCCTTGCGGTCAGGCGAAACCGACACGCGAACAGATTCTCGCCAAACCTCCCTCTTTGGTGCGAGCCTTTCCCTGGGAATTCTGAAACATCTCGCCGAGTCGGGCCTTTATTCTGCGACTTGTTTTCAATCGTTTGGGCCTCAAGGATTATTGCCGAATGATGCTCTACGTTCGGTAGGTGCTTATCCGCTCTTCCATGTTTTCGCCTCTACTCTCCGCCATCCCGCTGCAGCGGTGATTCCCACCAAAAGTTCATCGCCACTTACGCTGCAGGCACTGGCGCTCGAGCATCGCGGCGAAATGAGGGTGCTTCTCGGAAATCTGTCTCCCGAAAAACAAAAAATCGAATGTCACGATTTTCCATTCACAAATCCTCAGAGTAAGTCACTTGACGAGTCAAACCTTGCGCTCGCCATCGAGCAGCCAGCCGAGTTTCAAAAATTGCCGTACTTGCCACTCTCTGGCACGGCTGGTTCGATCAGTTTGGAAATTCAACCTTGGGGAGTCACAGAACTCGTTTGCCCAGGGTTAAAACAATGAGTTTTGAGTTTCTGCGGGATTAACGGATGAAACTGGGGATCGGTTCCTACACGTTTATGTGGTCCATAGGGTTTCCCGGCGCCGAACCAGAAAATCCCATGGATGCTTTTGGATTGCTCGAAATGGCTATTCAACTAGGGGTCGGAACCGTGCAACTCGGTCCCAACCTTCCGTTGAGTGATCTGCCAGACATCGATCTCGATCGTTTTCTCAATCGGGCCCGTTACGAGCACATCCAAATTGAGATGGCCACTCGGGGCATGGATCCACACCACCTTAGACGTCAGTTGACTGTCGCCCAGCGTGCCGGATCTAAAATGCTGCGCACGGTTCCCGAATCCGAGGCTGGGGATCCGCTCACGTCGCCTGCCCTGAAAGATCACCTCGAAAACATTCTGCCCGAGCTCGAACGCACCCAAATCCAACTTACACTCGAGAACGGAACAATTCCCGCACGATTACTGGCAGATCTTCTTGATCGCCTGGACAGTCCGTGGATTGGCATTACGTTGGACACCGTAAACTCCCTGGCTATCCCCGAGGGCACGGATGAGGTTGTCGGCGCGCTCGCTCGCCATACCTCTTGTGTTCACGTCAAAGACTTCGTCGTTCTGCGCGAATGGCACCGGATGGGATTTAAAGTCGAAGGTCGTCCCGCAGGCCGGGGCCAACTGAAATTGCCTGCCATTCTCCAGAGTCTTGGCCAAGCCGGTGTTTCGCCTCTCGCGATTCTTGAATTATGGCCTCCCGAACAATCGCGCCTTGGCGACACGATCGGGCTTGAACACGCCTGGGCGCGGGAGAGTATCCAATACTTACGAAATTATCTTGCTGAATAGGCATTCGCTCAAGAAAGGATCACTATCGTGTCACAAGTCGTCGCAATTATTGGTGCCGGTGGAAAAATGGGAGCGCGCGCGGTCCACAAGCTCTCGGGAGATGCTCGCTATCAAGTGTTGGCCTGTGAGAGTAATTCCACCCGAGCCGGCGAACTCATCACAAATCACATACAAATCATTGGAACGCCCGAGGCTTTGCCAAAGGCTGACTTCGTCGTCATGGCGGTCCCAGACGCGCTCATCGGCCGAATGGCTCACGATTTCGTCCCACGCATGAAGCCCTCGGCAACCTTAATCATGCTGGACGCTGCCGCAGCATTTATCGACCAACTGCCAGATCCAGGCAACCTAACCTTCATGATTGCCCATCCTTGTCATCCGCCCATGTTTATCCAACAAGATTCCGCGCAGTCTCGGCGCGACTATTTCGGTGGAACTGCTGTTCAGGACATCGTCGTCTCCCTGGTGAGTGGTTCGCGGGCCAAATTTGAGGCAGGGGCTGAACTATGTAAGATCATGTTCTCTCCGGTAGATCGCGCGCACGAAGTCACTCCTGCCCAGTTCGCTTTGCTGGAGCCGGCCATGTCTGAAATCGTGGTTGCCACGGCGGCGTGCCTCATGAAAGCGTCGCTCGATCTGGCCATTGAAAAAGGTGTCCCAGAGAAGGCCGCGCACGCCTTCATGGCGGGTCATGCCCAGATCGCCTTGGCCATCGCGTTCGGTGAGGAGAAGTCTCCATTTTCCGACGCTGCGCTAATCGCCATCAAATGGGGGACAGAGCATATCATTCGTCCCGACTGGCGGCTCGCGTTCGAACCGGATGTTCTTCGCCATGCTATTCGCGCGATGCTACTTTCAGATTCAAATACCTAGTGACCTGAATTCTGTCTCAAAGCCTGAGAATATTATCAGAAAGATTCCGGCGTTTCTTACAGACCGTCAGGTGCATTTCCAATAGTTTGACTTAGTCAAGTACAGTTTCACCCTGGCCCCGGGTGTCCACCCAAGGACTCGGGGACTTTTAGAGGCCCAGAGATGTGGAGCGTGAAAGCGGAGTGATGGTCCGTGGTCGATCTTCTTTTGCCTGGGTTCTGCTTTTTTTCTTACTAAGCGTTGCTAAGCCGCTCCCCGCACAGCAACTCAGACCGACAGACCTGAATCTCCAAGTTAAATCCATTCTCTTGAAGATTTCGTTGGATCAGAAGCACTCGATTCTAGGGACCAAGCTCAGAACACTCAAGGAGATTTTGTTCTTGCCCGTTGGCCGTCCAGCAATGTTCAGCCGAGAGCCCTTCTCAGTTGGAAGCGTCCAACAACTCCGTCTCAGTGAATTGATCGTTTCGTTTGCGCACCAGTGCTACTCTCGCTTGATAACGGGCTGGCACGCCCGCCGATTGCTCAACGCCGGCGAAAGCGAATTCACATTGGATTTCACACAAGCAGAACGCTTGATCTACGTAAGGTTGGTGGAGTATTAGATGTCACGAAGTATTCGTCGGAGGCCCCTGGCATTTTTTATGAAAATCAAATTAGCACTCTTGTTCTCCTTAGCCTCATTTCTTTTGTTGCCGACACTGGTCAACGGGCAGGTCGATAGAAACGCGCTCGCACTGACTCCGCCCATGGGCTGGAACAGTTGGAACAAGTTTCAGTGTCACGTCACTGAAGACCTCGTCAAATCCGTCGCCGATTCCATTGCCACCAACGGCATGAAAGACGCCGGTTATCAATATGTCGTCATCGATGACTGCTGGCAAGTCAGCCGCGACCTCAACGGCACCATCGTCGCCGATCCTAAACTTTTTCCCTCCGGCATCAAGGCCCTGGCCGATTATGTGCATTCCAAGGGCCTCAAATTTGGAATTTATTCCGACGCTGGAAGCAAGACGTGCGGTGGACGGCCCGCGAGCCAAGGTTACGAATTTCAAGACGCCCAAACTTACGCGTCCTGGGGCGTTGATTATCTGAAATACGACTGGTGCAATACCGGTACGCGAAACGCCGAAGAAGCTTATTCCACCATGAACCGTGCATTGCTTGCCACCGCTCGTCCCATCGTTTTTAGCATCTGCGAATGGGGAAGCTTCAAACCTTGGCTGTGGGCCAACGGGATCGGAAATTTGTGGCGCACCACCGGCGATATTCACGACTGCTGGGATTGCAAGACAGAGTACGAGACGGGTTTTGTCCTTCTTTTGGATCGCAATGTGGGGCTTGAGTCCTTTGCTGGTCCAGGCCACTGGAATGACCCCGATATGCTGGAGGTGGGGAATGGTGGCATGACCACTTCGGAATACCGGGCGCACTTCAGTTTCTGGGCGCTTCTTGCCGCTCCCTTGATCGCCGGCAACGACGTTCGCACCATGTCTGAGGACACCAGGAATATATTGCTCAACAAAGAGGTAATTGCCGTCGACCAGGATTCACTGGGTCAACAAGGACGCCGCATCTGGAAGAAAGATGATCTCGAGGTCTGGTCGCGTTCGCTGAGCGACGGTGGCCGCGCCGTGATTCTTCTTAACCGTAGCAAAGCGGCATCGGAGATTGCTGTTACTTGGGAGCAGATTGGTTATCCGGCCCATCTGGACGCGAAAGTCCGCGACCTTTGGGCTCATCGTGATCTGGGAATCTTCCATGACAGATTCTCAACAAAAGTCGACTCGCATTCCGTCGTGATGTTTAGAGTTCTCCCCTAGCTCGTGCGGTGCTCGGAATGCTGCAGAATGTGATGCTGTAGGGTCGTCTTGCCCGGGTGGTCGGCATCTATGAAAACGGAACCATCCACACAAAATCGGCGCGACCTCAATTATCCAAAACATATCGTCTGTTTATCATTTATTTTCCTTTATTTCGGCAACCAGCTGCCAGAAGTGGATTTGAAGGCCGTCATTCTCGACACCCATGCCTCCTTCCGAACGCCCATTTCTAATCATCCAATTTTGCATGACTCCGATCATGCTGGTACGCGCGATGCGGGCTTCGTATCCGTTATCCAATGGAATTATATTTTCAATCGAAACATCCCTGTCGGCGCCGGACCATTCCAGCCAATGAAATCTGCCGAAGACAAAATGCTCGATGCGCCGTGTTTACAGCAGCAGGGCGTTGAGTTGATATTAAAAGTACTTCGCGAAAGCCCCGAACCCGTCAGCATTCTCTCTTTTGGCTCTGCGCGCCCCATTGCCGTAGCATGCAATCGAGAACCGGACCTCTTCTATCGCAAGGTAGCGCGCATCTATTTTTCCGCTGCCTCATCTTCTCCAGGCTATCTTGAATGGAATATCGCGCTAGACGTAAACGCCGCTCTCCGATTGCTACGTTCCAATCTGCCCATCGATATCTTCCCATGTGCTGCGAAGAAAGGACCCTTCGAATACGAGCCTCACAACTCCTACTGGAAATTGCTGGACTTGCAATTCATCAAGACCCTCGACCCAAAGATTCGTCGTTACCTCGACTACGCCTTCGGCCGCGCGTGCCGCTGCGATTTTCTCCGGGCCATGCATGAGCATTCCTCCCCGGCTCCAATGATCGATGCTTATTCCCACCCGCACCACGTGTGGGAAACCGCGGTTTGGATGGCTCTTTCCGATCGCGTACTAGGCCAGCGCTCTGACAAGAGCTACAGGATTATTCCAGCTGGCGCCCTTACTCCAACCGACCGGGTACTTCCCGGACGTCTGGAACCCTGCTTGCTCCAGGTTTCCAACGACGGTTTGTTCACTTTCCAAATCACGCAGCCAAGACGAATTTTCGAATCTACGATCGAGAGGATCCCCGGCAGAATGAAGACGCGCTTCGTGAAGCTTTACCCGAACTCTACAGATCGTTTCATCCCTGAGTTAATGGATGTCGAAACTCTCATTGCTCTGCGTCCTTTTTTTTATAGCTAATATGGACCTGACTTCACAAGACGACTTTCGTCACGGTGACTTAAAAGTTTCGCCGAACCATCGTTTCCTGCTCCACGCCGATGGCACCCCTTTTTTTTATTTGGCGGATACAGCGTGGGAGTTGTTTCATCGTTTGAGTATCGAGGAATCAAAATTCTATTTAGACGATCGGAGCGCGAAAGGTTTCAACGTGATTCAAGCCGTCGTGCTTTCAGAGTTGGATGGGCTGAATGTGCCCAATGCCGATGGTGAGCGCCCGCTGATTGACGACGACCCAATCAAGCCCAACGAAGCCTATTTTCATCACGTGGATCTTGTCGTCGACCTCGCTCGCCAAAACGGTCTCTACATCGGCATGCTCCCAACATGGGGAGACAAAGTTACCAAAGCGTGGGGACTTGGCCCCGTAATTTTCAACGCTTCAAATGCCAGACAATATGGTCTATTCCTCGGCCGGCGCTACCGCGACCGCCCTAATATTATCTGGATATTAGGGGGAGATCGCGATCCCTCTGGCGTAGAAAGCGTGTGGGCGGCAATGGCCGCTGGTCTTCGGGAAGGGGATGGAGGCCGGCATCTCCTCACCTTTCACCCTTTGGGTGATCATTCCTCATCGGAGTGGTTTCAAGAGGACCCTTGGATTGATTTTAATCTGACGCAGAGCGGGCATGGGCGCAAGAACGGCCCGAATTACGAAATGATCCAGAAAGACTACAATCGCATTCCTGTGAAGCCCACCATTGACGGCGAACCGCGCTATGAAAATCATCCTGTCGCTTGGAAGCCGGAAGAATTTGGCTGGTTTGACGATTACGACGTTCGTCAGGCAGCGTACTGGGCAGTGTTTGCAGTCGCCGCGGGCCACACCTACGGATGCAACGATATCTGGCAAATGAAGACTGCGGCACGCGAACCTATCAGCAAAGCCCGCGGAGAATGGCGCCAGTCCCTGAACCTTCCTGGCGCCGGCCAAATGCAGTATCTTCGTCGCCTGATCGAGTCCCGTCCCTACCTTTCCCGCGCGCCGGCTCAAGATTTAATCATCGAGAATGCACCTGAGGGTCCAGCTCACCTGCAGGCCACCCGCGGCGACGGGTACGCCTTCATCTATTTTCCAAAAGGCAAGCCGGCGGAAATCGCCACCGCGAAAGTTAGCGGCACAAACTTACAGGCGTGGTGGTATGACCCGCGAAGCGGCAAGTCGCAGTCTATTGGAATTTTCAAGAAGCAGAGCACCACAACGTTCAGCCCTCCAGGCGCTCCTGCTCGCGGAAACGATTGGGTTCTCGTGCTTGACGACGTTGAAGAAAGCTTTGGTCCTCCGGGCGCCACAAGGTTCGGACCGAAGTAATCGCCAGCAGCCCATAGTTCTCTAAGAATTCCTCTTCGACCAACGTAGCCGTGCCCGAACGCATTCTAATTATCTTTAGCTTATTCGCGCGCACCTTTACCTGTCGGGGGATTCACGACGACACGCATTCCTGGCGGAAATTCCTCGACGTTGAATTTTTGGCGAAAGTCATAAAACCGATACTCAAGAGTGAGCCCAAACTTTACACCACTGGCTTTCGTATCCAAGGTCCTCCACGGAGCGAGCTTGTCGGCCTCGGCCAAGACCTTGTAGGGGGCTGTACCTGCACTATGGAAGAACCGGGAGGATAAGGGCGGAAGGGTGTGCTCGATCGTGAAGTATGGTGTTGGTGGCGGATACAATTTTGGAAGACCTGGCTGCGGATTCCCCGGTGTTGAGATTGCGGTCGAATCGCGGGAAATTACTGCTCGAAATCTCCAGGCGGATGCGATGGCCGGATCGGAAGAGGTTGCTCGTGGCCCAAAGATCGATGGTGAGCGGATAAACCTTGCCAGGAGCGAGCGGCGTAGGAGATTCCTGCGAGTCACGATAACTGGCGCGAAGAATTCCTTCGGTGATGTTTATGGCCGGACCGTCGGGAAAGACATCGACAAGTTTCGCGGTGAAATCAGTGTCCACGGCGGAGGAAGAAGCGAAGAAGTCGAGCCGGACCGGGCCTGTTATTTCGAGGTCGTGATCGAGCGGCGCGCTGGAAAAGACTAAAACGTCGTCGCGCACTTCGACCTTGCTCTGGTTGTAAGGCCCGGGAGCAAGGTGCGCACTGTCGCAGCACAGCGGTCCACCCACGGTGGGCACGGGATTCGCGGGATCGTAAATGAATTTGTCGACGGGTTCGTCCGCAGGTAGCGAAGTCGATAGAACGCCAGCGCCCATCGATGAGTTGGCCGCAGATTGCGCGTGAAGGAAATATTTGGTGGAGCGGACGCGGACCGGGGGCCAGTCCTCTTCAAAGCGCCATTGGTTCAGGCCCATGACAAAAATCTTCACGCGCTTGCCGTTTGCGAACTCATTTTGCACGCCCTTAAACAGGAAATCGTACCAACTGAGCGTAGTCTCTCCTTCATCGAACTGATCGGCTTCGGGACCGAAGTCGATTTCACCGACATGGCGCGGGCCCCCGGCATGCCCGCCAACAATCACGAGCAAGCGCTGGCCGTTGCGCGCTTCATCGGCAGCGGCGCGAGATTTCAAGCCAACATAATTGCGAAGCGAGCCGCCGAGAAAAATGTCGTACCACGCAGCAATGTGCAAGGCCGGCACGCGAATTTCAGAGTACCGATCTTCAATGGTGAGGCGTTTCCAGTAATCGTCGTAATGGGGGTGTGCAAGCCAATCGAGGAAATATGGCGCAAGAAAAGAAGTGGTCGTTGCAGCGCCGGGAGAGGGAAGACTGAAAACCGGATAGCGGGTGAGTGGGAGCGTGTTTGCCGACACGCGGGCGTTGGAGAATTTTCGGATTTCGCGGTCGAGGGTGTCTTGCGCCAAGCCGGAGGTCCACGATTCGTTGAACCACTGCTCGAAGGCTCCGCCCTGGTACGTCCATCCATCGTGATAGTTGCTGGCCGTGACGACGGGACAAATTCCGGACAGGTGCGGCGGCTGAGCGGTGGCCGCGAGCATCTGCGTGGCGCCCACATAGGAGCCGCCGAACATGCCAACCCTTCCGTCCGAGTAGGGAAGAGATCCCGCCCACTCAACGGTATCGTAACCGTCCTCGGCCTCGTGAAGGAAGGGCCGCCATTCCCCCTCGGAAGCATAGCGCCCACGAACGTCTTGCAGGACCACGACATATCCACGCCTGGCAGCTTTGGGAGCGAATTCGAATCCCCAACCGTGTTTATCGTAAGGAGTGCGCTGCAACAGCACAGGAAATTTTCCCAAGGCGTCAGGACGGAAAATATCGGCACGAAGTGTTACGCCGTCCCGCATTTTGACGGGCACATCGCGCTCAATTTTGACGCTGTAAGATTCCGCGGCGAAAAGCGGCACAATGAGAAAGTGGGAGAGAAAAAACAAGCTGGTAGTGCGGCAAAACAACCAATACGTGCACATAATAGTGTCTCCGTAAGTAGCGCTACGCACAGGACCTGATCCTCGCGGAGAGGGCTGATGCCGGGGGCGCGAAGGCGCAGTTCGCCCCCAACAGGCTAACCGACATTCGCAGATTCACAGCCCGGCTACCCGTCGCATCTCCACCGACAGATTACCCGCTTGTGTCGAAACACTTGCTGTTTCAGCCGCAATTCTGGATCGAACTTCACCAAAGAAGTCCGCGTCGGGTTAGCAAGAATTCAGTGCCACAAAAAAACTCGATAGACGACCGGGCCGCCCCGAAGGCGCACATCGACCTGCCCGGCAAAACGGATTTACGTAAGTCAATCCTACGCTCGAAGCTCGAATGCTTGAAACTCCCAGGGTTCGAGATTTAAAAGCACTTTGCCGTCTAGAACCGAAAAGCGTCGACCGGTTACTCGATTGAAAAGCAATCCGACATCAACACCCTGCGGGAACTTGACTCCAATTGTACGCGCAACGTTTGAATCATTTCCTATAGTGAGGACCCTCGGCAGTGACTCGAATAGTTGGCATTGGCCCGCGTCGCAGAGCACATCGCTGGCGGACACTTGAGCGTCGCAGATTTCGGGGTACATGTCGTAGTAGGAGCGAACGCGACGCGCGAGGCCGGCGAGCTGCTCGTGACTCTCCTGTTCGACGAACACACGATAGCCCTGAACAGCGTTCCAGAGGAGCGGTTTTTCTACTGGCCAACGCGGGGCGTGCTGGGCGTGGGGTTGCAAGCCGTCGGCCTCGAAGGCTCGCATCTGGGGATGCAGGAAGCGGAGTAGCGGCACTGTGAAGGTCATGCGCGACCACGCGTGGCCGTGAGACAGTGTGCCGTCGATGAACTCGCGCGCCAAGTCGCCCACACCTTCGCAAAGCAGGATGGTGTCAGGATTTACTTTATCCACTTCCTCGCGGACGCGCGCCAGGATGCGACGCATTCCCCAGTTCCATATGTCCGGCTGGGGGGCATGTTGGTGCTTGGGATTGAAGCAACGATGATTGTCAGTGGCGAGCATGGAGTCCATGAAGAAGCCGTCGATCCCCGTGCTACGGACAACGTCGGCGAGAGTACGCGCGAACCAGTCTTGCCACGCAGGTTCGGCCGGACACATGTCGAAGAATCCGCGATAGTTTTCAGTGAATTTGCCGTCGGCGTCCATGAGCGCCCATTCGCGAGCATGAGACCTTCCGATTCGAGAACGCTTCCAAACGATGAGGCCCTCGACGTAGAAGAGCACGTGCCCGCCCTGGCGGTGTGCCGCTTGGACGCCTCTTTGGACCGCTTCCCAACTGCCGAGGTTGGTGGCGGGATAAAAATAATCGCCACGATTAAGAAAGTTTTCCGGGGTGCCGAGGATTTCGGGCTCGGAGAAACCCGGGAGGGACATCATGTCGCTGCCGAGGGCGTGGCGCTCTTCGAGAAGAAGCGGGAGATCGTAGAGGCTCATTCCGGAGCGCACTAAGCGGTCGGGCATTTCTTCGGAGAGAACCGTAGTCTCCTGATACCACTTGGCAGGCGATTGCCGAAAAGGCAAGTGCTGTCGCTTTTCACGCAGCCAAAGAGCACCCTGCTTCCAGGTGCCCGTATAGAGATAGGTAAAGACCGGGCCAAGGTCCAGGCTGTCGCCGAGTTTGCTGAGTGGGAGTGGAGCGGGGGCCTCTGCTTGGTCGTACTCGGCTTGGCCACCGAAGCGCAAGGCACCGAGAAAGAGGCGGCGATGAAGCCAGCCAGCGTAGGGGCCGTCGGTGCCAGTGGGCAAGTCACGAGCGGCGTCCTCGTCGACGGGCAGAGGGAAACGTGTGGCCACTACGACGCTTCGCTGTGAACACCCGCCTGGGTCAGCAGCGTAATCGGCGCGATTGTCTTCGAGCATGGCCAAGCCACGCCCAGCTCCTTCGATGAGATAAACGGGGGAGGAGAGGCCACCGATGTAGGTGGAGCTATAGTTGAGAGAGGCGGTTGGACCTTTTTCAGTACCGGAGAGTTCGCCGGCAATCAGCCGGTCTTTAGCGGGAGAATCGAAACCAATTCGGGAGAGCAAAGGGAAGTAACAATCTATCTCGGTGTCGTCCGAACCATTCCAAATTAATTCGCCGCGCCAGCAGATCACATCGCCTTCGACGGAGACTTCCATGCCGAACTGCATGGGAACCTTGGCATGATGGAAATAGGCCAGGAGACGACCGGAGCTGTGATCGCTGCTCTTAAGAATAAAAGATTCGAGATCGTACGTGCCTTGATAGGAGCCGCTCCTGATCACCAGAGCCAAAGGATTGCCGATGGGTCCCGGACCAGGTTGAGCGAGGGAGCCGTCCGTGTACAAGATCGCTGGATGATGTTGATGCTGGATCTGTTCTAGTTTGAGGGACTTTTGCGTAAGTCGGAAGTGAACACTGATGGCGCCATCGCTCAGCAGCAGAGACGAGCTTGCATCTGGTGTTGGCGTTGCGGCGAGGATTTCTGGCGTGGAGTGCAGACCAATCGCTGCGCCGTAGACCAGCCGCAGCATGTCTCTCCGATTTATTGCGGAAGTCATTTTGTAATGGTAACAGTAGCGCCGAGCTCGAAGTGTTTCGCGAGAAAAATAGCGCGGCATGAAAGGAATTTTCTATAAGAGAAATTGAAATAATTCTGAAACCAATCGCATGCGCATTTTTTAGCCGAATGGACGGGATTCGCCGGCCGATCCGCAGTACCACGCCCGACACACCGTCGAGAAAGCGCAGGCGAAGCTGTCCAGGGCCACTCGACTGCCCCAACGCGGTAAGTTGCACGAGCACCAAAGACAGCAGGCTTGCGACCGCCGCTTTCAGATATCCTCCTTGGCGCCCTTTCTAGCTGCTGCGGAGGTTGAAATCGAAGCGAAGGCCATATCAGGCTTAGATCGATCTGCCTAAGTTTCTGACCACTTCTTATCAGCGAGTTCACATCACAGGCGTCAACGGAGAAATTGGATGACGCTCAAGTCCTGATCCGTCGGGGGGGGGAATTAATGAAGCTTTGCGTACTCCGCTTTCGCAGCGATGAGAATGGAGATGCCAGGATCGGCGTCTTTCCAGAGCCTGAGGAAATCCTGATAAGCGGCGCGCGCTTTGTCGAGCAAGGCTTCTTTCGTTGTCGGCGATGAGGAAGGATCGGCAGCCTGCAGTGCATAGGCCCGCGCTTGGCCAAGATAAGCGAGCGAGCCCACCGGACAGTTCAGGACCAACCCAGGATGATCCAGGATTCTTTGAAACTCTGCGACGGCTGCAGCGCCTTGATGCCCCGCAAGATAAGCTTCGGCGCGCACTTCCACCGGGAAAAGACAAGTGTTGGAGGGCAGATAGAGTATGCCGCCGAGGTCCATCGAGGCTGTCGCTTGCAGTTCCGTTAGCGCTGTTGCCGGATCTTTTTGGGCGAGCGCAACAGCCCCACGAATCGTCGGCAGTGCATAGGATTGCATTGCAGTCGCTTGCGGATACTGTTTATTGAGATCTTGCGCGAGCGCTAGAGAATGCACCGTGTCCCCGGCCTGAGCTTCGGCGAGAGCCGCGAGAAACCCGACCGATTGGCTGCCGGGAGAAAGCGAGATTGCTTCGGCGGCTTGTTTGCGGGCTTCGGCGAGATTGGCGAAGAGAGCTTCGCGGTAAGCGCCGAGTGCGAGCCAAGTTCCGGCCGCTTCTTTGTTGTCCGCGCGGGTGGCGGACTCGGCGGCGCGGCGAGTGAATTCGCGCGCCTTGGCTTGATGGCCAAAATACGACTCGGTGTCCGCTTCAGCGCCGAAGAGTTCGTGCTGAAAGTCGGGTTTGTCTTCAAACCACGCGGCCTGTTTGGCCATGTCGGCGGTGTTGTGCTCCGCAAAGTCCACCATGTACAAGGCCAAATGCAGACCGTCCGCGTTGGTTTTCAGCGTCAATCCGTGTTCGAGCAGCTTTCGCGCCTCGGCTAGACGGTTCAAGCTAGTCAGATTCTGCCCCTCATTCATCATGCCCGTCGTGTCGGTGGGATTGATGATCTGCTCCTGCTGCTGATACTTCAGCGCGCTCTCATAGTGCCCAAGCGTTTCTTCCATCAGACTCAAGTTCGAGTACGAAGAATTCGACTTGGGATATGCCTCGATCTGCTCCTGAAACGCGCGCTCGGCCTTCGGCAAATCTCCGATGCCCAGGCCATAGTAGAGCCCTTCGATGCGCATTTTTTCTCGCTCGCTCGTGTGTTCGCGCAGCGCAAATGCTTTCGAGAGAGATTCCGTCGCGCGCGCGGTCTGCCCGAGGTTGTTGTACATCACGCCCAGCGCCGAGTACGCTTCCGCGAAATTCGGATCGATTTCCACCGCTCTTTGATAGTGGCGCAACGCAACGTTCGCCCCTTCTTGATACTCTGCACGCGCGCCGAGACTAACTTCCCGCAGCGCTTCGAAGGAAGAGGTCGTTGCGCCCAAGAGCGGGACGTCATACTTCTGAACGGTGGCGAGAGACTCGCCCAGATCGCCACGAAGCTTGGCGGCAGAGACGCCGAGGGCGTCCAGAACTTTTTCTTTGCTGGCAGCAGCGGACTGAATTTGGGCGAGTACATCGCCATCCATGCAATTGACGGCCTTTAGACCGAGGACAAATTCGCTGCCGAGGCTGGCGATGGATCCGGCGATGTAGGCTTTGCTTCCGGCGCGCGCGCAGACTTCGCGGGCCAGCTGCGGAGTAAGAGGCGTGTTGGGAGGCTGCTTCATCAATTTGAGAATGGAGCTAACCTTCGCGTCGGAAAGCACGTTCAAGAAAGGCGATTGGCGAAGAGCGATGGAGAGGGCTTGTTTAAGCGTGTCGTCGAAGACGGGGTCGCCAGTAGAATTCGTGAACTCGGTGAGGACGACAGTATCGAGGTCGGTAAGCTTCGCCGTGCGTGCGCGTGAACGAAAGATCGCCGCGCTAGTGATGATGACGAGCAAGAGCAGAGCGGCGACGCCGAGGAGAAGATTTCTGCGAAATTTGGAGTGCGCTGGGGCAACGTGCACAGCCGATGCGAGAGAGACGGAAGCGCTGTTGCGCGCGGATTCAGAAGCGTAGGCGGCTACGGCGCGGACGGAGTCCGTGTCGCGTTTGAGGCGCTGCAGATCGGTGCGAATGTCTGAAGCGTGCTGGTAACGAAGGGTGAGGTCTTTTTCGAGGGCTTTGTTGAGGATGCGTTCGAGATCGGGAGGAACTTCGGCGTTGAGTCGGACCGGAGCCACCGGCGCGTGATTGAGAATGGCGTCGAAGATTTCGGCGGAGCTGCTGCCGTTGAACGCGGGACATCCTGTGGCCATTTCGTAGAGGACGACGCCGAAACTGAAGACGTCGGTGCGCGGATCGAGCTCGCGGCCGCGAGCTTGTTCGGGCGACATGTAGGCAATCGTGCCGAGAACGCTGCCGGGACTGGTGAGATGCTCGTCCTTCAAGGTGGGAGAATCGGCGGTGGCCGTAACGGTTGCGCCGGTCGGCGTGCGAGAAGCGGTCTTGGCCAGGCCGAAATCCAGAATTTTGGCTTGCCCGCGCGCGGTGATAAAAATATTTGCCGGCTTGATGTCGCGGTGAATGATGCCTTTGGCGTGGGCGGCATCTAGCGCATCGGCGATTTGGATGCCGAGAGCTAGCGTCTCCTCCAGCGGAAGTGGCTTGTCGCTAATGGTGTGTTTGAGGGTGTTGCCTTCGAGATGTTCCATGACTATGAAGGGATGCCCGCCTTCTTCGTCGACTTCGTGGATTGTGCAGATGTTGGGATGATTCAAGGCGGAGGCGGCCTGGGCTTCGCGTTGGAATCGGGCAAGGGCTTGCGCATCGTGGGCAACATCATCTGGCAGAAACTTTAGCGCTACGTGACGATGAAGCCGCGTGTCTTCGGCCTTGTACACCACACCCATGCCGCCACCACCGAGTTTTTCTAGGATGCGGTAGTGGGAGATGGTTTGGCCAATCATGGGCGGAGGCTGGCGCAATCTTAGGTTCCGCTGCTGGGCAAGTCAACGACGATAGACTGCTGAGACTGCTGAAGAGCCAGGATTTGGACTCGCGAGAAGTCCTCAACGCCTGCTAGAACGCCGCAATCGTACATCATGTGAAACCCTACTTCACATCTCCGGTAACTACCCGGATGCGAAGGCCGGTATCCCAACTTCAGCAAATCCCGCTAAAAAGCTCATTCTATCGAGAATAGACAATTGAAGGGCGAAAACTGCCTGATTAACAGCCGCGCCTTCCCAAGATTCTCGTTCACGTTTTCCTTTTTCAAGGCCTCTGAAGTATAGGGAATCGAAGGGTCTAGAAAAAAGCCATTTGAGGTTTTCTGAAAGACTGGGCCTCTTAGATAGTAGGGGGCTAATAGATTGCTTTCCTTGGACGGAGGGGAACTGCCCCTCAGTCTGGCGAGCCGGTTTGCCCTTCCCTTTCACTCTTATCTTATGGTTGCGGTTCAAGGAGCCATGCCATGTCTCGAGGTTTTGACGGACCTGAAATCGACGCTTCCACGACCCAGAGCGCGATGTGAGCCAAGGTCCCGAATCGGACAGTCGCGCCGGCGGGGACAGCCTCAGGAGGCTGGAAAGAATTCGCGGGGAGGAGGAACGGGCCGATCAGCGGGACCCGGGAAGCGCGAGGAGCCGCTGGCGACAAACGCCCGCCTCTACCCCGCCAATAGCGGGTCCAGCTTGGTCCTCGCTCGAACCAGCCGCACGAGCTACGTGGATCGCAACCAGACCTACCAACTGCGCGACTCCGAGCTGCACGCCTTGACCGAGGTCGGCAGGTTTCGCGTCGTGGCCACCAGTGATCTCGCCGAATTCGCCTACAACGGCGACTCCTCTCCCTCGAACACATTCGCACGCGGCTCGCACAGGCTCAGCTTGGACATTCACACATGGCGACAACTCTGGACATTTATACACACGCCAGTGGGAGTGCACAAAGAGACGCTATGAACTTGCTCGAAGAGCAATTGTTCCCAAATGTTCCCAAGTTGGAGAGTTCCGGAAGTATTGCGGAAACGGAAAGTCAGTTAGTTCAGTAAGTTAGTGGTCGGGGCGCCCGGATTTGAACCGGGGGCCTCCTGCGCCCAAGGCAGTTGCAAAAAGTCTATCTTGTTGGTCCGTCTGGCTTTGTTCTGCGTCATAGTACATGGTTTTGGACCTAATTTGGCAGCACTTGGACCCAAATTGGACCCAACTTGTGGGATGAACCCCTGTTATGAGACAAACATTTGGGCACACATGCAGATTTTCATTCTGCCTTCGTTGCATCTCGTAGCAGGAGAAGGGGTCTGGGGAAGAGGACGGCGTTTGAGTCCTCTTCCCCAGATAGTCCTGTAGAAGCCCGCTCCTGGTTCTCACTGTTCCCATCGTTCACAACAAACTGCACGGTTGCACCCAGAGCCCTTGCCGGATTTCCGCGCTCGCTTTGTTGCTCGAATTCCTCGGGGGATCGATAGCCCAGGGCCGAGTGCAATCGCTGCCGATTGTAATACTCCTCGACGAACTCTTCGATGTTTGCGCGCAACTGCTCTAAATTGTCGTAACGGTTTGTGTAAATCTCCTCTCGTTTGAGCGTCTTCATGAAGCTTTCGCAGCTGGCATTGTCGTAGGGATTGGCTGGACGGCTCATGCTTGGCACGATCCCGTGTTTCTCCAGCGCGTCCACATATTCGCTGCGAGCGTATTGCAATCCTCGGTCCGAGTGGTGAACCAAGCCAGGTCGCGGCTGTCGTTGCGCAATTGCCTGCTCCAGCGCCGCAATCGTCAATCGACTCGCCATCGTCCGATCTAGGGCCCAGCCCACCACTTTCCGAGAGAAGGCATCGAGTATCACTGCCAGGTACACGAACTCGGCCTTCAGCCGAATGTAGGTGATGTCAGCCACCCAAAGCTGATCCTGCCCACTCAGCTTCATACGACGGGCCAGATTCAGGTACACCTCGAACTTGTGGTTCGAATTGGTCGTGACCACGAATCGTCGCCGTCGCAGGGCCAGCAGATTGTCTTTTCGCATCATCCGCAGAACTCGCTTGTGGTTCACCTGCATCCCTCGCCGGCGCAACTCCGCACAGATTCGTCGGTACCCGTAACGGCGCCGATGCTCCAAAGCGATTCGCTGCACCACCGAACGGACTTCTGTCTCTTCTTCGGCCGGACCTCGCTCCTTGAGGGATCGATAGAAGCTTGCCCGACTCACTCGCGACAACTCACACATGCGCTCGATCGTTAAGCCGCCTTGCAAGGGCATCAGTTCTCGGATTTGCTCGTAGATGCCGTCTCGCCAGAAGCGTCGCTCTTCCGGCGTCGAGCCTCGATTTTTTGCAAGGCACCTTTGAAAAAATCCACTTCCAACGCTTTCTCTGCCAGAAGTCGCTTCAGGCGGTCTGCCTGCTTGCGGTAGGACCCTTCATGCGTGCTCGGTCGCACCGACTCCTCGCCAGATTCGAGCAAATCGAGTTTGGATCGCCATTTGTAGAGACATCGTCGAGTCACTCCGAGTTCCTTGGCCAACTCTCCGACATCCTCGCAACTCTCCATACGCTTTACCGCCATCCGCTGGAATTTCCGCGGATATCGCTTCCGTTTCACTTTGCAGTCCTTTCCCTGCAAAGTGTGCCCATCCGCAGCGTCTCATTTCAAGGGTGCACTCCATTGTTTTGCGCAACTAGGCAGACGGCAGGCAGGCGCGGCCCTAGTGGGAGGCAGTTCCGTTAACCAGGTTTACCAAACAGAACCTTGCCACAGATCGATCTCAATTGCGTGGCCAGACACAGTAACATTAAACTACGGCTCGTCGCCTATCTCTATGATCGCCGGCAGAGGACTTGTTTGTGAAATTTCCAGCCTCGCTGAAGTTGTTCTTTTCGTCGGTCAGTGTCGGAATCATTGCTCCTGTGGTACTCGGCGCAGTTGCGTTTGCACTCTCACCTTTCTTCGACGCTGTAGTTGTATACATCACGCCAGCGAGATTGCTTGTTCCGGTGCTCGGGCCGATCATTACGCCGAAACTTGTGTACTGGTTGGTGCCTGACGGCGGTCCTGCGGCGGGAGTCCTTTTGATTCTTGCTTCTGCAGTTCTATTCTGGACTATCTGTTTTGGTGCGCTCTACTTTGCGTGGGCTACGTCAAGACGGAGACGGGCTACGCCGGAAACAATCGCTCCCTGAGCGCCCATGCCAGGAGGACCGCACAGATTCGAGTTCGTCGGCAAAGAACCGCTGGCCCTGTGGGTAGTCGTGTCGTTGCTCTTTGCCAACACTGTCTTGATGCTGTTGCCGGAATCCAGCGAGAAGTACTTGTTTGCGCGGGTCGCGCCCGAAGCTGCCCCCTGGTACGTGGACCATTCAATCGCGATACAGTTTGCCCTTCTGGCACTGCTCGCTTCCGTTTTCTTCGTTTTTCGGAAACGAGTCCACTATGT
This sequence comes from Betaproteobacteria bacterium, assembly GCA_903970165.1. GTDB lineage: Bacteria > Acidobacteriota > Terriglobia > Acidiferrales > UBA7541 > Acidiferrum. The sequence continues at coordinate 11,821 of CAJCHZ010000106.1, read as the reverse complement.
TCGCCGAAAATAGGCCAGGGTCCGACCTCTTGGTACAGGCGTGGACAAAAGCTACCGATGAACGGCAAACATAAGTTCTTAAAAGACGCAAGCCACGCGTTCGCCGGACTCGTTTTGTCGTTGCTCATGGGAATTGTTGGCGGCGGCATTTGTGGAACTGTAATTCTTGGTTTCGGGGGGCTGATAGGTAGGAGTGGCACAACTGGGACCGAATATTTTGGCTACTGGAGTGCTGACTTCATTTGGCTCGGCGTAGTCTATGGCGGAATCTTCGGCGCGTTTGTCGGTCCGATTGCGTATCCGTTCTTGGTTCGGAAGATCGGCTTTCCAAAATCCATCCTGCCCGCGTTTCTAGGGACAATTGTTGGCGGATTCGTTGGAGCGGTTGCCGCGCCCCCTGTTGCGGTCCTGACGGGAATCTGCGGATTCTTTCTTGCGCTCGTTTGGGCACGAATCAAATTGGCTAAGACCGACCTTTCCGAAAATCAATGAGGTATTTGCGCCACCGTTCGTCACGGATCGCGCTCCAGCATCGTGAGTGAGTGTCCGGTATATTAGGCGAGGCCGGGCCTCGCCGCGTCGAAAAAACCTTCTGCTAGATAACGAAAGGAATATGCGCTATCCTTTCGTTGCGAGATTCCTAACGAAACGATCCTTTCGCGATGGCGATGCCAACGAAATCCAACAGCCGTCTCGGGACTTACGTTGTTAAGTCCTTCAAGGACGAGTCTTTCCGAGCTTACGTGCCTCCACCACTGCCGCCGGACCCACCGTTAGGACTCCAACGGCTTTTGCCGCTGCTGGAGCAGGCCAACCAAGCACTCGGACGTCTGGACGGGCTAGCATCGATTCTGCCTGATCCCTCGCTTTTCATTTACCTCTACGTCCGAAAGGAAGCTGTACTCTCCTCGCAGATTGAGGGCACGCAATCGTCGTTTTCAGACCTGATTCTGTTTGAGAGTGCCGAGGCTCCCGGCGTCCCGCTGGAGGATGTTCAGGAAGTTTCAAATTACGTCGCAGCGATGAATCACGGGCTCCGCCGACTCCGCGAGGATTTTCCCCTGTCTTTGCGGCTAATGCGGGAGATTCACAAAATACTTTTGTCTAAAGGGCGCGGCAGCCAGAAACGTCCGGGCGAATTCCGCGAGAGTCAAAATTGGATTGGGGGCACGCGGCCGGGGAATGCGGCGTTTGTTCCGCCGCCACCCGAGAAAATCATGGAATGCTTGGATGCGCTGGAAAAGTTCCTCCATCGCGAACACGAAGACTTACCGATCTTGGTAAAGACGGCCCTCGTTCACGTACAGTTCGAAACGATTCACCCGTTCCTGGACGGGAACGGAAGACTTGGCCGCTTGCTGATTACATTCTTGCTATGCGTTGCTGGCGCGATTCGTGAGCCGATTCTGTACCTTAGCCTGTATTTCAAGACGAATCGGCAAAAATATTACGAACTGCTTGAACGCGTCCGCACGCATGGAGATTGGGAAACCTGGCTCGAATTCTTTCTCACGGGGGTTAAGGAAACCGCCCAACAGGGGGCGGATACCTCGCGGGAGATACTGGCGCTGATTGAAAAGGATCGCCACAAGATCGAAGAGCTTGGCCGCCCTGCTGCATCCATTTTGCGCGTTCACCAGCACCTTCAACGCAAGCCCATCATCACGATTCCCGCGACAGCCGAACAACTCTCCCTCTCTGCTCCCACCGTGGCGAAGGCTTTGCAGCACATGGTCAGGCTCGGCATGGTCCGCGAGACCACTGGCAAACAGCGCCATCGCCTTTTCACATATCATCGCTACTTGGATATCCTCAACCAGGGAACGGAACTGCCGAAAGCGAGCCGTCGACCTTAGGTCGGTACTATTTGAACCTATTGAACCCATTTTCTCACAACTAGGCAGACGGTAGGCACGCGCAGCCACCAGGAGCACGACACAAATTCTACTTCGTGGGCAAGGAACCGCTAGCTTTGTGGGTGGTTCTGTCGCTCCTCTTCGGAAATACGGTACTGATGCTGTTGCCGGAATCCCGCGTTAAGTTCACCCTTGGGCAGCACTCCCCCGAAATCGCTCACTGGTACAGTAACCACTCAATTGCAATCCAGTTTGTCCTCTTGGCTGCGCTCGCCGCCATCTTCATCATATTTCATAAGCGCGTTCACTACGTTCGCCAGAAATAGGCTGCGCTTCTATGCTTGCTGTCCACTTCGCTGAGCGAAACTTATAGCGCTTCCTCTCCACGACGAGAAACGAATTCCAGGTCTTCGTACTCGGCAAGTTGTTCTGCCGGAATAAACGTGTGCCCCGAGACCATCGGGTCACGGATCAAGACACCCCCACCAAATTCCTTAATGTGCCAAGCAACCTCAGGATTCGGGTCAGTGGGGTCAGACGATACAAGTTCCACTTCTGCGGGATTCCCGTGGAAAAGCACGCGATCCCCGATCTTGATTTCCTCGCCGGATCGGTATTTCAAAATTGAGGCAGACACGAAACAAGCACCTCGGGCCTGACTATCGTAGGCTCGAACACCTTAGCGATTAGCCGAGCGATTCAACCTTTTGCAAAGCGGTTTTGTCGAGGTCTGAGCCAGTCGCCAAGCCAGAACGCTCTTGATAGCGACTGCTTCGACCTCTTCTCGAATCCCATCCTGTTCTAGGAAGCTATCGAAGGTCGCCCACTATGGTTCGCTCGCTTCCGCTTTTTCTTTGGTTTCATCGGCATTTCATTAGTTCTAGGAGCAGCGCTGTTGCGATGCCCCTATACGAGTGCCACTTCGCGGTCGAAGTTTGGCTTCTTTTCGGCATGGAGCCCGGACACCAGTTACGGGTGCACTTGACGGTGCTTCCTCAAGAGCACAGCGCAGCACACGACCGCAGCCACGATGCCCGCGTAACAGCTTGCTTCCATTGCAGCGAGAGAGCTTTGTCCGTCACCGGGCCAAGTGTGGCGCGCCCACAGTACCGTGAGCGGCAGTGAAAACACGAATCCCGGGAAGAAATACCCGATTCCAACAAGGACGGGCCGAACCCAACCGCTCCTTCCATCGCTGCGGCCACGCCATGCGAATCGCAGCAGTCGCAGCCCTACTGTCAACGCAGCGAATGCCATCGAACACATGGTGAACTCGCCCAGAATCGCAAGCCGCAGAGGCACCGCAGGATTCCTGAAGTCCTGTATCGCCTCGATTGAGTAGACCACCGCTACGAGGCCGGCGAGCACCGCGATTACTCCGACTATTGACGCGACTATGCGTTTCCACATCGCTGCGCTTCCCTATTGCGTTGGGCAAGTTATTCGTCGGGCAGTAACGTGTGCGATTCTCGGTACGAGCTTGACGGCATCGAAGTGTGGGTGCGCCCACCCGTTCAGTTCGTCCTTGCTCTTCGTGAGATCCAAGGTGACTCCGACAAAGCCGTCCGTCCATGTCAACAGCAATTGATCCGGCGATTCCGTGCTCCAATAGGAAGACTCTCTGCTTCCTGACGGCCTGTCTTGGTGCGGGATCGTGCGGATAAGAAGTTTGTCCTGCTCGAATCCGCGCGTGCCGCGCTCCGCCAGCAGTTGAATTCGATTTGGCGGTGTCACCAAGGCGTTCTCTTCGCCGAAACCCCATGGCCACCATCGGCCCGACTTCAGTTCGTAACAACCCTCAAAAGAGGCCGGTGTCAAAGCAGGTTGAGCCTGAGTCTTGGCCTCCGATTTGCCAGTCTGTGCCATGCTTCTCGACGGGACGAGCACAAGCAACAGGGCCATCAGCCCTAGCCCGAGTACCAGTTGACGCGTTTCAATGTGCCTAAACTGTCGCATGACCTGAGCCTGTACTCCTGAAGGCTAACATCCCTTTCGAGCGGTCGGAACTGGCCCGTCGTTCAGCCGCTCCCTCTCAGTTAAGCCTTCTGCGTTTCACGTTTGACAGCGAAAAGGGAGAACACAAGGTTACACGCAGTGTTCACCCTGAAAAACCTGCCTCGCGTTCACCCATGTTGGACCTAGCTTTTCTCTAAGATCACGCAGACGGTAGGTAGGCGCGGCTTAGCTGGTCGGATTCCGCTTAGCAGGGTTTATGAGATAGAACTTCGTCGTAAATCAGCGTCAACTGCACGCGCAAGCACAGTAACATTGAAACATGCTTGGTCGCGTGTCTCCCCGATCGCGGCAAAGGACCTCCTTGTGAAACTTCCGACTTCGTTCAAGTTGTTCTTTTCATCGGTTGGCGCCGGAATCGTCGCCGCTGTTCTGATACTTGCATCGATTGCCCCGGCGCAGCAGACGCGCGAGAGCCCTTCGATCCCAATTGTCCCCAAGCAGACGCAAGCTGAGTTTTTGCGAACGGATTCAGAGAAGATCTGGACTGACTACATCTACTCCTCAAACGGGACGAAGCTGTACGTTTTGTCGTTCGAGCCCCAGGTTGACGTGGGCAAACGTATCATAGGCATTGACCTTGTGCTCCGTGATGTTAAAAACGCCAAGAAGGATGGAAATTTGCTGAATCCGCCTGGCATTTGGCATGGCCTTCAACCGTATAGCTTCATGGCACAAGACCTCCTACACGGAGCTAGCGAAGCGGCATTTGGAAGAGAGCGGAGCATCGCTGTTCGGAGCCGGGGTTTGCAATTCACTGTTGAAGTCCTCGATGTGAAGGTGAGCGCCGGTTCCGATGGGGCTCACCAAATCGACTCCTTGAAATTATCGATTGCCGCCGACAATTTGCCACATCCGATAGAGCGATGATGATGAAACCTCGCGGGTACGCGCCTAAATAATATGAGGAGGAAGCTCCCATTGATCGTGGTTGTAGCTCTCGTGATTTTGGCAGCGGTTGCGACCCGATATGCATGGGAGCGCCGGGCGCAACAAAAGCGCGAAGCCGCTTACCAGTCATCTCTCCATTCATATTCGCAAGCCTTTAGGCCCGGCATGACCCGCAAGGAGGTAGAGGACCGCCTTCGGACGAAGGGGGTTGCCTTTCAGCAAATGTGTTGCATTGATGAGCGATCCGCTGATGTCGATCTCGTTCGGATCGGAAGAGAAAAAGCCCCGTGGTTTTGCAGCGAACAAAACATCTACATTGCACTTCAATTCGCCGCAGTCGAGCCCCACGAGCCCTGGCGCGTCTATGATTCCGATGCCTTAAAGAGAATCACTATCTTTCGTTGGTTGGAAGGTTGCCTCTAACTCGAGAATTGATTCAGATGGCAGATCAATGAGAATAAACTCTTATCGCAGCCTGTCCTCGCTCTTCCTCATCGCCATTGGCCTTGTGGTTTTTGCGCAGCCGACCCATGGTCAGTCGCAGCCCCCTGTCAGAAGAGAACTGGTGTGGTATCAGCCTGGAGACGAAATTCAGACCCCAGGATTTTCTCCAGACGGGAATTTCCTTGTTCTGGTGACTCGGGCCTACTGGCCCGATGGCGCTGACGCAGAAGGCTTGCCAGATTCCTTTTTCAAGAAGCTTTCGGCTAGGGCGAAGGCGAATCCTCGCTTCGCCGATCCAGTCGTTAAAGTGATTAATCTGGCCGGAACAGTGGTCTGCGAAGTTCAATACGGATGGAATCCGAGCCTCTCGCGAGATGACAAGCGTGTTGCCTTTTCGGAGCAAGTGAAGCCTATTACTGGATTCCGCGAACTCGCTTCACCACAAGCCGGCAACGGCATCCGAATGTTTAACTGCGAAACGAAGGAACTGAACAAAATCGCTGACCCGAAAACAGGCTACTTGGATACCCCCTTCTTCGCGCCGGATGGTGGATCAATCGTCTATACAGAGAATGAAGCAGTGAACGGCGCATTTGGCGGCTCAGTTGGAATTGCACGATTCGATTTGCTGCAAAAGCGTGAGGTCGCGCTGGTCAAGAAGGAAATGGTTGCCAGTGTCCCGTGCCCATCCGCGAATTCTAGGGAATCTGGTCTTGAGGCGTTCAAGTGTTCACAGGTGAAAGACCTCACCAGTAGTTTCCCTCAGATCGTTTTTCACGCCGCTCCCGCGGGGAGCGATGTTATCGCTCTCCTAGGTATGCCTATTCCTTCAGCGGGAGACATGTACCTCGCCCAGAATTACGACATGAATCTGGTTTCCGTGCTTCCTGAACGAAAAACAATTCTGGCGCTCGGGAAACGCAGCATGGAGAGTGACGACAACACGACCTTTCAACCCGTCTCGGGTGAAAGAGTGCTGATTTTTTCGCAATACTGGAGACTGTTCTCACTCGCTACGCGAGACGCTGTGGCAGATGTCGGCCCTAAGAATACGAGAATGAAGAGCGTCTACAGTCCTGATTTAAAGTACTACCTGTGTGCAGAACCAGATGGCGAGCCTGACCGCTTCGTTCTGTACCGTACATCAGACGGCAAGAAATTGGAGAGTTTGCCCAAAATGGCTGTCGTCTACGATGCGGTCTGGAGTTCAGAATCGAATCGATTTGCGATAGTTGGAGTGCCTGTGACCGGAGCGAACGCGATGAATCATCGCGAAGAGTTAGTCATTTACTCGGTTCGTTGATCCTCCCACGGACAGTTCCAGCGTGTGTCTATGGACAATAGAACCCGAGTCCATTGTTTCGAGACCCGCGCGTGTAATCGCGCTCGCAATCGCCCATCCAATTCCCCGTTTACGATTACCGAGAGTGTGCTCTTTTGATAAGGTCCAGGATAGACGCGATCTTTTCTTGCTGGAGACCAGATGAGGATCTTAACCAACGTTCGAGACTGCTTCCATGTGGATGGCAATGGGTGGAAGCCCCATTGGCGAGCAAGGATCGCATGAATCGCGTGTGACAACGATGTGCCGCCAAGGAAAGCGCCGTCTCTCCAAAATCGTTGGTCGCGTTGACTTCCGCTCCCCTTAAGATGAGCAGTTCGCCGATGCTCAATTTCCCCTCAAGCGCCGCCAGCATGAGCAAGGTCCAAGAGAATTGATTCGAAAGATTAGGGCTTATTCCCGAGTCCAACTCACGCCGAAGGGAGACAATGTCGCTTTTCTTAATGAGGCTGTGGAGTGTCTCAAATCTGAAATCGGAGTGCGTGAGCACTTTCATGAATTCCGGCCTTACATAAATAAAGTGGACGTTTCCGGTGCGGTGTTTGAACTCAAGTTCAGCTCGTCCATCGTTGTCATATTCGTTTAGCTGAATTGGCTTTCCGACGATCTCCTTAATCGCTTGCTGGTCTTCTGCGGGCAAATCGTCCAGCAATCCCGGCGGAAGCTTCGTGAGCACGACTTTGTCCCCCGGCTTCGGTTTCTTCGACTGGGAATTCATCGCTTGCGAATTCCTTTCGCTGGCTCGGAATCAAGGACCACAGGCGGTTCTCAAGTTCGATTTGGCTCGCGCGATTGTATGCAGCACTAACTGCTCGAAACTTGGAGCCAACTCTGCTATGACTTTAACACGGTCATTGGACAGGATTTGCTCGTGATCGATTTTGACGATCTCGCACCCTCCATTTTTCTTCCGAGACTCCATCCCTAAACAGACCGGATCGTAATCTCCGCCTGGGCCTCTTCCGAATTGGACATATCCAGATGGTGATAAGAGAGAACCAGTCGCTCGTAAAGCAGTCGGAAGCGAGCGGGGAGCTTTGGATACAGCGGCGGCAGGAGCGTCGGGTCTGTGCTCATTGGCTGCCAGCGCCATACCGAACAAATAATCTGTCCAGAGAGATTCACAGTTTCGATCTCGAAGTGTCGTGTTCTATCCTCGCTCGCGATGAGGCGTAAAAATCACAGCTGCAAACCACCCATTAGGCATCAGAGTTGAAGGATCGAGAGTCGAAAGCGGCGGAGATTGGAGGGTCGCCTTACTCATCATACGAGTTCACCGGGAAGGACGATTTTAGGTTTGAGACGCTCCTGCGGAAAATCTTTGGGATTGAGAGTGACCACGAAATCCGCCTTGCCGGATCCAGCGCAGAGGCAAAACGCGTCGTCCTTGGGATCGGGAGAAATTTGAGCCGAGGCATGCACCTTCACATCTTCGGCCCGCTCGCGGATCAGGTTGACGACTCTCCCGATGAGATTCGGACGAACGCGGAGGCGCTTCAGAACTTCCTTGTATTCTTCCAAAATATCTTCCGTTATGAGCCAGACGAAGTGGTTCTTCTCTGCCCACCTGTGGAGCACATCGGCGCTCGGATTTCTGCCGGAAACGAACGGCTCTCTGAAGCCTGATATGCCAGCAACAAGCACGCTCGTGTCAATAACAGCGCGTGGCTTGCGCTTCCTAACTTTCTGCGGCAACTGTAATCTCTGGCGCACGTCTCTCCTTACGATAGCTGCGGACCGTGCGCAAGATTTCCTCCTCGGATACCTCTCCGATGTCTTTTGCCGCCTCGGTTAGCGATTCCAGAAATTCCTTTTTCCAGCCCCGGCGCTTTTTCCCACGCGGCAGGTCCCTATAGAGATCAGCTCTGCTCATTCCTTCCTCAATCTGTTCCCCCAAAGCTCGAAACGGCACTCCTAGTTTGATTGGTTCCTCTTCCGCTGTGAGTCGGCAGTTGAAGATGATGTACTTGGGATTCTCTGATTTGAATTCTTCCTCAGACGCCGAGAATGCCTCCATGAGCTTTGAGAGCACACTCGTCCGCGTGCCCAGGGACTCCTTTAGGTAGGAGGCGACCTTGGCTACCATGAGGGCGTTCGCGTCGAAGAAATAAGTTCCCTCCAATCGTCGAGGCTTTACGACGCCAAATTGGACAAGATTCTGCAACTCCTTCGGCTCTATCTGAAGGACCGCGCTGGCCTGCTTTAACTTTAGTCCCTGCCTTGGCATATCCCCTCCAATTAGCATCTAAACATTAGACTGTAATTGGATGCTTGTCAAGAGAACCGACTATGCAGGCAGACGACTGACAGCTTAGCATAGACCTCTTAAGCGGTCTGTAGGTAATCTATAGTTGACATATAGACCGTAATAGAATACTATCATAGCCAGGAAGGAGTCAGGCCATGACAGACCAATCGGAGGTTCGGTCCCTCGGCAAACGACGCAGAACTGCGCTGCGCGTGTTTTACGGCTTTGTGGTCGCTGCAATTGCCTCATTCACCATGGGAGCCCGCGCAAGCAATTCGCGAGGCGTAATGACGGCGATGGGGATTCTCCTCGCGGGAGGCGCGCTCTGGAGCTTTGTTCGCTTCCTCCGAGCCGCAGACGCACATCAGAAACTCATCAACCATGAAGCGACGAGTTTTGCCTTTGTTGCGTCTCTGCTTCTTACGCTGGTCGTCGGTCTCCTCCAGCGGTTCGGATTCCTATCCGGTGCCTCTCTCTTGGTCCCGGCATTGATGATCGCATTCTGGAGCATCGGCCTAATTCTCTCTTCCTGGCGGTACCAATGAAGACCCGGCTTCGTGTGTTGAGAGCGGAGAAGGAATGGTCTCAGGCCGAACTCGCCGAAACTGTCGGCGTGACCCGTCAATGCATCAATGCGATTGAAACCGGCAAGTACGAACCTGGCCTCGACCTAGCATTCAAGATTGCCCGCGTATTCGGCAAGAACATCGAGGAAGTTTTCATCTATCCAGGAGAGCAAGGCTCGCCCTCTTCTTGAGGTCTCTTTGAGGTAAGAAGCACCGATGTCCAGCAGTTCGCATTTCCGACTTCCCCGATTTTCCCCGCAGTCGAGTTTTGTTCCTGCCGCCGTGAGCACGAAGGAGTGCTGTCATGTCCCGAGGGTTTGACGGATTCGAAATCGACGACTTTCGCGATTCTGGATTTGACTCCGGGCGGGATATGGGCCGAGGTTCATCTTCCAACTGGAATGCTCAAACGCGTCTTTACTACGTCCACCAAGAGGAAGACTGGGCCGACCGGCTCGACCGCCAGGGACGGCAGCGTTTACGCGCAGAGCGCCCGCCGTTGGCCCGCGAGGAACGCGTTCAGGCGATTCTCTCTCAACCCGCACGAACCAAATACACGGACCGGGATAAAGATTATTCCCTTCGGGATTCGGAGATACATACGCTTTCGGAAGTTGGCAAGTTCCGCGTCGCAGCCACGAAGGACCTGGCCGAACTGGCTTACAACGGCGACCATTCCCGGATGGAGAACGATGTCGAGAGCCTAGCCCGTCAGGGCCTCGTCAAAGTCACGAGCATTTCAGATACCGAGCACAATCCCATTCAGGTAGTGACGCTGACGAAGGACGGCCACCAGTTCTTGTCTCGAGGGAAGATTCCTCGCCCGGACCAGGTTACCTACTACGGACTCAAAAAGCCCAAGGAAGCCATTCACGACGCGGAACTCTACCGGCTCTATCACAAGGTTGCTGATGAGATCGAAGGTCGGGGCGGCAAGGTGCTTCGCGTCAAGCTCGACTACGAAATCAAGCGTGAACTTTATGCCCGCCTCGCCCACCTTTCGGACGACAAGGGACACGCCCCGGAAGAAGCGAAGGAGGAAGTCGCCGCACGGTATCACCTCAAGGTTGTGTCCGGTGAGATTCCGATCCCTGATTTGCGGGTCGAGTATCTGCGCGAGAACGACGGCGAAATCCAGCGGCGCGACCTAGAACTCGCCACCGACCATTACCGCCCGCGCGGGCTGGCACAGAAGGCCCGCGCCGGCTTCCAAATCTACGCCCGGCGCGGACACACGGATCGATTGCGCCGTATTCGAGACGACCGGGAATTGAGCGCGGCGATTTTCAGCCTATAACCCATGAGCGTTTACGAATCCCAACTCGCCAACCTCTCCGCTTTCGGCTATACCGAAGCCGAAGCGCGGTTTCTCTACCTTGTGGCAGCACATTCCGGCTATTTCACGGTGCGGCAGTTCCTTGACTTCTGCCATGCCCGGAGCGGCAAACGGAACGCCAGCTTTGTCGAGAAACTATTTGCCTTGGGCCATGCCTCGGCCCAGAGATACACGCGGCGGAGCCTCGTTTACCACCTCCGTTCTCGCCAGATTTACGAAGCGATTGGCAAGGCCCATCTCCGCAATCGCAGGGAGCACGAACTCGATTACATCAAGACGCGGCTCTTGGCGCTCGATTTCATCCTTGCCAACCCGGAAGACCGTTACATCGAGACGGCGGAAGAGAAGCGGCGCTATCTGATTGAACGGTTCAAACTCAGCGAGAGTTTCTTCTCTCGATCCAGCGAGCATGGCAAGACCGTCACGTTCTCCGACGGGTTTCCACTATGCGTAGCCTATCCCGCTCCTGATTACATGCCTGTGGTGACTTTTACCTATCTTGATCCCGAGCACCGAAACCTCGACCGATACATCGCGCACTTGCGTACCTATCGGCGTCTATTCCGGCAGCTTTCGAGCTTCCAATTCATCTACATTTCGACGGCAGCGGGCCTCCAGCAGGAAGCGGGCGAGCTTTTCTCATTCCTTGTGGAGGGCAGGGGCCTCTCGGATTTGACCCGCTACTTCGATATCCAAACCAAGTGGGATAGCCGGAAATACAGCCTTGTCACAGAGGATGACATGATCTTCCGGCACCAGGCCTCGAAGCGTTTCAACGGCGAGATATTCGACACTCTTTTCCATCTGTGGAGGCGAAACCAGTTGCCGAATGACTTGCGGGCTGAATCAGTGGCGACCACAACGAAACAGCAAAAAGTCCTATTCCGAGCCGTCACCGTGCCAGGCCAGGAAGCGGTATTCGGGGACAGCAGCAAAAGATGGGGTGACGGCTGGCAAATACGCTGTACTTCAGGTGCGGCTCGAGTTCCAAAGTCACCCACAGCCCAGCCACAGATTCCTGAAAGAACGGCGGATGCGTAAATGAAACAGGTGACATCTGCACGCGGACAAAACACTAGGATGGGCGGGAGCGACCCCACTTTGTGCGGCTTTCAGCCGCCCAAA
>CAJCHZ010000105.1 GCA_903970165.1 Betaproteobacteria bacterium | reverse complement strand
GACTACGCCCGCCGCGACGCTCTGCGCGTCGGCGTGAAACGCCCCGGCCCCCGGCCGGAATTCGCCTTCGAGAAATTACCCGCTCCCGACGTAGAGCCTCTCCACGCCGAACTCGAGGCCTTCTTGCAAGCCGTGCGCACCCGCCGCGAGCCGCCTACCAACGGCGCCGCCGGCCGTGCCGCCCTGGAATTGGCCACCCGCGTAATGGGAAGCATCCAGGAACACGGCGAGCGCGTCCAACTGGCAGCGTTCGCCTCACAAGAGAAAGCAGGCAAATGATTCCCCGGACCCTGGTTCCGCTCGGCTCCCAGCTGCCGCCGGCGGACGCAACCGCCACGCAGCGCCGCCGTCCCACGACGCTTGACGAACGAACGCTCGTCCCGTCGATGCTGCCGATCGTCCAATTGGACGGCAAATCCAACATCCCCAAGTCGCTCCCCTTGGAGTCCGTCGCCACTCGCGTCGTAGTTCCACGCGACATAAACCAGGAAGCCTACAACGTTCAGGAAAACACGTCCGTTCCCGTCCAGCCTACCGACATGGACGCGCGCGTGGTCATGCCCCAAGGCGCCGCCGCCCCGCTAAAAATCGAAGCACCAACAGTCCCTCCGGCCGATCTCGTAGACCTTGACGTCTTCATGACCGGCGAAGTGAATCTCCTCGTCAAGCCGCAAACGGAACAAAAAGCCAGGTGGGAACTCGTCACGCGCGTTTCTTCGGTGGCCTTCCACGCCTTTTTGATTATTTTTATTTTGATGTTGCCGAAAATCTTTCCGCCGCATGTGCCGACTCAGCAGGAAATTGACCTCGCTAACCGCCAGCTAACCTGGATTCCGCCAGAAAGTTCCTACGCCCCCAAGCCCAAGCCCGCGTCTCGCCCCGCCGATCAGCCTGCTGTCCACGTAAATCCAAAGGTCATCAACAAAGTCGCGCCTCCTGTTCCGCAGCCCGTGACCAAACCCGACCCTGTGCGGCCAAAGACCGAGCTGCCAGATGCACCGATGCCCAAGCCGCAAACCACGCCGCCGGACATGCAAACCCCTGCGCCCAAGCCGGACGCTCCGAAAGCTCCGCTCAAACTCGACACGCCGGACATGCCAACCCCGCAACCCAATCTGAAGCTGCCACGGAACAATACCGTGCAGGATTCCATCCGCGACGCCATGAAACAGCCAAGCAATGCTGGCGGCGGCCGAACCGGCGCGGTCATCGGACCGGGGCCACGCACTCCCGGTTCTCCTGGAGGGGGAGGTGGCCAGGGGCACGGTTCCTTCGGAAATGGCTATGAGATTTTGACGCCCACAGAAGGCGTGGACTTCCACGACTACATGGAGCGCGTGATCGAAACCATCCGGCGCAACTGGTACGCCGTAATGCCGCAATCTGCAATGCTCGGCGAGCGCGGCAGAGTGCTCCTCAGGTTTCGCATCAATGCAGATGGAAGTGTTCCTCGCGATGATCCTTCGAACGATATGAGTTCTGGAAAAGAGCCGCTCGACCGCGCGGCCATCTCTTCCATCCGTTCCTCGAATCCGTTCGAGCCTTTGCCGTCGGCCTTTCACGGGCCCTTTATCGAAATCCGTATCATGTACCTTTATAATTTGCCGCTCGAAGACGCCTATAAGTGAAACTCGTTCGCCAACAGGTTCTGGGCAGCTTCCTGCTCGCTTTGCTTGTCTTCGTTGTGCTCCTCGTACGTGCCTGGCATATTCTTTTTCGATGATTCCAACACCATCGCTCCTCCCGCTCGTGGCCATCCTTGGTCCCACGGCATCCGGCAAGTCCGCGCTCGGCGTGTGGCTCGCGGAGCAGTTCGGCGGAGAAGTGCTTGCGTGCGATTCCACGCAACTGTATCGAGGGTTCGATATAGGCACCGCTAAGCCGTCGCAAGCCGATCGGCGCGGCATTCCTCATCATTTGCTTGACGCATTGACGCCGCAGCAGGAAACGACTGCAGGCGGCTATCGCCAAATGGCGCTGGCGGTGCTCGAAGACTTGCGTCAGCGCCAGCGCCTGCCGATTCTCACCGTCGGCACCGGATTGTATCTGCGCGCGCTGCTCGAAGGATTGGCGGATGTCCCGCAACGTTCCGAAGAATTGCGCGAGAGGCTGCGCACCAGCGCCGAAGATCGCGGACCGGGATATTTGCATCGCCTGCTTAAGCGGCTCGACCCGGAAGCAGCGAACAAAATTGCCCCACAGGATGAACAAAAGCTGATCCGCGCCATCGAAGTCTGCGTCCTCGCGCGAAAGCCTCTCTCCGAAGTCCATCGCGCCGGCCGCAAACCGCTCGAAGGCTGGCGCCCGTTGAAAATTGGCCTGATGCCGCCGCGCGAAGCTCTCAACGAGCGCATTCATGCCCGCACAGACGCAATGCTGGCAAACGGCTGGCTGGAAGAAGTCCGCGGCTTAATGGCCGGCGGTCTTCCCGAGCACGCCAAGCCGTTCGATTTCATCGGCTATCGCGAGCTGCGAGAAGTTCTCCGCGGCGACAAAAAGCTCGAAGATGCCCGCGCCGCCATTCAACAATCCACGCGCCAATACGCAAAGCGCCAACTCACATGGTTCCGCAAAGACCCCACCGTTCGCTGGCTCATCGGCTTCGGGGACGATGCTCAGACCCGCCAGGAGGCATCTGACCGGCTCCGCCGGGAGATGTGACCTCCAGTCGCGGCAAACAACCCGAGCGCGTATAATCCTACTGATGGTGAAAGCCCTCTCGCTTGTGGCTCCCTCCGCACGATGGCTTCAGGATTGATTTTGTGACCAAAACTTCGCAACCTGTCTCAACTTCTACGGCGGACCGCGCTTTGCTCGTTGGTTTGGGCTGGAAGCGCGCGCCGCGCTTTCCCGGCATGCCGGCAGGCGAACAGGGGCGCGAATCGCTTGCCGAACTTGTCGAACTGGCGCGCAGCGCAGGGGCGGAAATCGCCGGTACGGTGTTTCAGTTACGCGAGTCGGCGGACCCGGCCACGCTCGTCGGGCGCGGCAAACTGGACGAAATTCGCGCCGAAGCCACTGCCCACAAAGCTCCCCTGATTATTTTCGACAGCAACCTTTCGCCGATGCAGCAGCGCAACATCGAAGCGGCCACGGAGCGCCGCGTCATAGACCGCACACAGCTCATCCTCGACATTTTTGCGCGGCACGCTCGCAGCCGCGAAGGCCAGTTGCAAGTCGAGCTCGCACAGCTCAACTACATGCTGCCGCGTCTTACGGGCAAAGGCGCTTCGATGTCGCGTCTCGGCGGCAAAAGCGGCGGCGGTGGTTCGGGAGGGGCTGGCGGTGGAGCCGGACGCATCGGCGTACGCGGCCCCGGTGAAAAGAAACTCGAAACCGACCGCCGGCGCATCCGCGATCGCGTCAGCAAAATCAAAAACAGCATTGAGGACATCCGCAAGCAACGAGCTTTGCGCCGCGAAGCCCGCAACGCTGTTCCTCTTGGCACGATCGCGCTGGTGGGCTACACCAACGCCGGCAAGTCCACTCTCTTCAATGCGCTAAGCCGCGCCGAGGTGCTCGTTTCCTCGCGCATGTTCGCGACGCTGGACCCCACCATTCGCGCGATTCGTCTGCCATCCCATCGTCGTGTCCTCGTCTCGGACACCGTAGGTTTCATTCGCGATCTGCCGAAGGATTTGCTTACTGCATTCCGCGCCACGCTCGAAGAAGTCCAGGAAGCCGCGCTGATTTTGCATGTAAGCGATGTTTCGAACCCCCGCCACGCCGAGATCGACGAAGAAGTGGACAAAATTTTGAACGATCTCGGTGTTTCCGAACGCCCGAAACTCCTCGTGCTGAACAAAGTGGATCGACTAACGTCGGAACAAAGATCCTCGCTCACGCGGAGGCATTCGAACGGTTCTGGATTCGACGACACTCCTGTGTTAGTCTCCGCGCTCACAGGAGAGGATATCGACGAATTACTGCGCCGCATGGACGCCGCTCTTCCCGTGGATCCAGTGGTGACCATGTCGCTTCGTCTGCCGCTTGCGGAAGGCCGCACGCTTGCACTTGTTCATGCGCTGGGACGCGTCCTTCACTCCGAAGTGGAAGACGCGCACATGCTTCTGGATGCCGAAGTTCCCGTTTCGATTGCCCGCCGTCTCAAACTGAACACTTTCGCGGCCGATGGAACTTCCCGCCCAGCGCGTGCGTAAGAGTTTGTAGAGGACGGGCGTGTGCGTCCCGTTTTCGTGAAAAACAAGACGGAGGTTCACCATGGTCGGATTCATCCTTTGGTGCATTTTGTTTTGCATGTGCTGGCCTCTGGCTTTGCTCGCCCTTGTTCTTTATCCCTTCATCTGGCTGATTCTTTTGCCGTTCCGCATTGTGGGCATCGCTGTCGATGGCGTCTTGTCTCTCGTGAAATCGATTTTTTTCCTGCCCGTTCGGCTGTTGCGGGGACCGCGCACCGTCTGAGCGGATTTCTGCCTATTGCTCTCGCAGTAACTTCAAATTAGCTCGCCAAAGAATGGGTCGTTTTGCCTGCTAAATGCATGGTTCTCGCGGGTTTACGGGTGTGTTCTTTAGTTTACAGTGCTGTGGAAACCTTGTGGAAACCGATTCGTCCAAAAAAGGCACGCGAAGGGCAGCCGCTCTCAAAATGGGACTCCTCGCCTCTTAGAATGCCCATAAAACACTGATTGTAAATGACTTAAATGGGGAATGAAGGATCCGTCGCATTCTCCGCCGCGCACTTTTTACTTCCTCCTCCGTTTTCGACATTTGCACAGGTCTGCAGCCTTCCCGTTTCTTTCAGGAATTGCTTTCCGCCTCCCGCAACTCTTTTCACTTGTTGACGTTACAGTACCGCCCGGCCTCGTTTCTGATTTGCCTCGAGCCGTTGACGGACACCCGTTAGGAGTCTATAGTCAGGCAAGCGATGCTCGAGGCCTCCGGGGCAGCTTCCGCTTTCGCTCTGTTCTATGAACCTCCCCAACTCACTCACGGTTCTGCGCATATTCTTCGTTCCCCTGCTGATTGTAGTTTTGCTAACCAAAAGCCCTAACGTCGAATTTCGCGGTTTCCCCATGCATTTTGAATTCTGGGGCGTGTTGATTCTGCTGGCGGCGGCGGCGACGGACTGGGCAGACGGTTATTTTGCGCGGCGGCGCCTTCAAATCACCACCTTGGGAATCCTCCTCGATCCCATCGCGGACAAGTTGCTGATTTCCGCAGCGTTTATTTCTCTCGTGGACATGCATCTCGTCCCGGCGTGGATGGTTGTCATTATCATCGGGCGGGAATTCACCGTGCTTGGTTTGCGTAACATTGCCTCCGCGGAAGGATTCACAATCGCTGCTTCGCTTCTCGGCAAAACCAAAATGGTCCTGCAAGTATGCGCTGTGGCTGTTCTGATCGCCGGTGCGCGGCAGGAGCCGCACCCTCTTCTGAAACGCCTGGGATTGTACTTGCTTTGGCTCGTCGTCATCAGCGCTTTGGTCTCGGCGGCACAGTATTTCCTGAAGTTCTGGGGCCAGCTCGACGGCCGCATCAAACAGCGCCGAAAACTCCGCATGATGGAAAGCCCCAAGAAGTCCGAGGATGCCGTTCCTCTCTGAAAACGATCGCCGCTCCCTTCTGGCTCTGGCGCGCCGCGCAATCGCCGAAGCTGTTTCTCTCGAGAAGCCTCCCGGTAGCATTCCCAGAAATGGAATTTTTGCCGAAAAGTATGGTGTCTTCGTCACTTTGTACATTCGTGGTCGTTTGCGCGGCTGCATCGGGGTCGTCGAGCCATTCGAACCGCTGGGTGAGGCTATCATGCGCTGCGCGGCTGGCGCCGCACTGCAAGATCCGCGCTTTTCCGCGGTGCGAGCCGAGGAGGTTGCCGGTTTGCAGATTGAAATCTCTCTTTTGTCGCCCCTCGAGCCCCTCGCGCCGGAAAATGTCGAGATTGGGAGGCACGGGTTGTTGATCGTGCAGGGTGGAAAGCGCGGGCTGCTGCTGCCGCAGGTCGCAGTGGAACATAAACTCGGCCGCGAACAATTCTTCGAAGAAACCTGCCGCAAAGCGGGTCTCAGCGCAAAAGCATGGCAGGAGGCTCAGACGGAAATCATGGGATTTACCTGCGAAGTTTTCGCGGAGGGTTCATGCGGTGCAGTTTAGGCCGGGCAAACTGGGGCAAATCCCTAACGCTTCCTTGGAAGAAGATATAGCCGGCAAACATCTCTTATCGGAATGGGGTGCGGAAGAAGAAAGAGCCCGCTCGAGGAGCTTCCCGAGCGGGCAACAAATTCCAGCTCTCTTTACGCTATTCGACTTCGACGTAGTCCCCAGCGTAAATTTCAGACCTGCTGTAAGTTAGAAGAACAGTCGCAGAGTTGCGGCTCACGTTAAGGACGATGCCCTCACCTAGTATTTCGCGTGGCAAATCGTTCCAGTTATACCGTCCCGGCGAACTGCCGAAGCCATAGAGACGGTCCTGATAGCCTTTCGTCTGCGCAACAAGCTCTGCAAGCGAACCCTGATAGCGGAAGACGCGAAAATAGTCGCCTACTTTCACGCCTTTGGCCGTTCCCAGATTCACATAGACGGCGTGGCCTCGGCCGGCGGATTGCGAATAGTCCTTCGATGTCACCACCATCGCGACCGGCTTGCCGCTGACGGGCGCGAAAAAGTCGAAAACTCCGGCATCCTTGAAAGCCGGCTCTGGCCGCTCCTCGTAAGGCACTACGATATCGCCACGCTGCATGTAATCGCACGAAAGCGTTACCTGCGCGATGGAAATCTTCGGCTGCACGTTGACAACGCGAAGTTGTCCCGCGTCCACATAGTGCGTGCCCATGGCTTTCAGCAACTTGGCCTGCCACTTAAACCAGTTGACATCGAGCGGGTCCGCTTCCGGCCGTACGACCGAATACCGGTCGCCGATCCGGACGCCTTTATCCTGGCCGCGATTGATGTAGACATAATCGCCACGGCCATAGATGATTTTTACGCCGGACTGTTCCGAAGAGACCAGCCGCGTCGCATCGGGAACTCTTTGGTCGCTCACAAATCCCGAGCAGTAAACCGAGGAATAATCCGGCTGCGCCGTCGCGGGGGTAGTTTGCGCCGAGCAGATTCCGGCGCTTACAAGGACAGAAGCACATAGTGCTGCTAATTTAGCGCGCATTCCAAGACTCCTTCAAAACACGCCCGATTGGCCGTGCGGGGACGTTTCTTTGCGAAGTTATCAGGGCTGCCCACCCTCGTCAACAGATTGGGCGCAACCGCTTTACACTTTTGACACGGCCTGTTAGAACCCGTATTTTCAATGCTATGCCAAAAGCCGGTCGAGGCAAGAGTCTATTTGGGGAGGGCGTGAGGCGCATCTGCGCCGTTGCCGCCGCTTCGACTTCGACGGAGATGATCGGGCTGGTGCGAGCGGGGCTCCGGGAAACGCCCACCATTGAGCTCAGGCTGGATTGGTTGCGTAGTGATGCAGAGCGCTCACTGTTCCTTAACTGGTTGAAAAGAAGCAAGTTTCGGGGTGCCACATTTTTGGCGACGTGCCGCCGCAAGATTGGTGGTGGCAGGCTAAACGCAGGCGTTCCGGCCGAACTGAACTGGCTCGCGCAGGCCCGGGAAGCGGGATGTGCCTGGTGCGACCTGGAGGTCGAGACTTGGCGCGAACTGCCCGGCAAGTCGCCGAGCGAACTGCGCTTGCCGCCTCGTATGTTGCTGTCTTTACACGACTTCCAACGAACTCCGTCGAAGCTACAGCCCCCCAGGTCAGCCGGCTATCCCTTTGCCGATGCGCTCAAAATTGCGACAAGTTCCAAGAGCATTAGCGACAGCCTGCGGCTTCTGTACTTAACTAAGCGGTTAAATACAATTGCCGTTCCGATGGGGGAAGTGGGCCTCCCGGCGCGCATTCTCGCTTTGCGGCGAGGTAGTGCGCTTGCCTATGCGCCCATCGGCGATGCCACCGCCCCTGGGCAGGTGTCGTTACACGATCTGAAATATCTCTATAGGGCTCATGAGCTTACGCGGCAAACTCGCGTTTACGGCGTTGTTGGCAATCCGGTTGGCCACTCGCTTTCGCCGCTCATGCACAACACAGGTTTCGTCGCCCGCAAAGTGGATGCTGTCTATTTGCCCTTTCTGGTGAAGGACTTACGTGATTTTTTGAAGGCTGTGCCGGAGTTTGGTGTTCGCGGTTTCAGCGTCACGATTCCCCACAAGCAAAACATTCTCCGGTACCTAACGAAGTGCGATCCGCTCGCAGGGGAGATTGGCGCAGTGAATACCGTAGTTGTTCGCCGCGACGGTTCGCTCTATGGTTGCAACACGGACTACGTTGGCGTCTTGCGCGCGCTAGAGACGAAAATGCGCCTGGCTCGAAGTCGAGTCTTGATTTTTGGTGCGGGAGGAGCAGCAAGGGCCGCGGGCTTTGCTCTTGCGAAGGCCGGTGCCGAAGTTGCGATTTGCGCCCGGAAGGAAAAAGCTGCGCGGGAACTGGCGAAGGCCGTGGGCGGCGAGAGTTTGCCGCGTCACGCGCTGCGCAGCGAAAAGTTTGATGCCATTATCAATTCGACTCCGATCGGGATGCATCCTCACGATCAGGTTTCGCCGCTCGCTCCGCACGAACTGAATTGCCGCATCGTCATGGATCTGATCAACCGTCCGGAGAAGACGAAACTTCTGCGGCTTGCGGCACGCAAGGGGATCACGACTGTGCCTGGCATCGACATGTTTGTTCCGCAGGGTGTGGCGCAGTGGGAAATGTGGATTGGCCGGCGCGCGCCGGAATCTCTCATGCGGCGGGCGGTTTTGCGCGCGCTGTGCGCGGAAGAGTCGAAACGGAATAAGTAAGGCAGCGTCTTAATTGCGGTTCGTCGAACGCGCAAGTCGCTGCCCTCGCGCGATTCGCAGACGGTAGCAAAGGCTCTCGCATTCCAGATTGTGTGATGGCAGCAGCGCTCACCTAAAAGTGCGATAATGCATGGCTCTTGATTGCAAACTATCGCCGTGAAACGACTCGATGATTCAGCCGGACTTCCGCGAATTTCAGCGACTCGCCAAACAGGGAAACCTCATCCCGGTGTACGAAGTTTTTTCGGCTGATTTGCTCACGCCCGTCAGTGCTTATTTGCGGATCGCGCAGGGAGCACGCTATTCATTTTTGCTGGAAAGCGTTGAGGGCGGCGAAAAAATCGCGCGCTATACGTTTGCTGGCGCGAATCCCGAAGAAGTTTTTCGTTTTGCGAATGGCGCCTGCGTGTTGGAAAGCCATAACCGGATTCTTTGGGAAGAGCGCGACCCGGTTACGTTTCTGCGAGCCCGCATGGAGCGTTTTCGTCCGGTGCGTCTGCCGGGTCTGCCACCGCTCGTGGCGGGCGCCATTGGCTATTTTTCTTATGACATGGTGCGGCTCATCGAGCAACTTCCCAAGCGGTTGCGCGACGACATCGGCTTGTACGACGCGCAGTTGATGTTCTATCACGGCATCATTGCGTTCGATCACGTGCAGCACCGCGTGTGGATTGTGCGCAACGTGTTCACTAACGAAGAAGGAAGCCTTCGGGCGAAATACAACGCGGCAGTGCGCGCGATTCGAAAAACGCGGCAGCTGCTGGACCAGGTCTGCGCCGCGGAGCAGCCAACGAAAGAAAAAAAGAAGCGCCGTGCGCCTTTGCGCGTGACTTCCAATTTCCGGCGCAATGAATATCTGGAAGCGGTTCGGAAAGCGAAAGATTACATCCGCGCCGGAGATATTTTTCAGGTAGTGATCAGCCAGCGGTTTTCGGCAAAGACACACGCCGAGCCTTTTCAGATATATCGCGAGCTGCGCGCGCTGAATCCATCGCCCTACCTTTTCTATCTGCATATGAACGATATCGCCGTTGTGGGCAGCTCTCCGGAGATGCTCGTGAAGGTCCAAGGACGAGATGTTTTTTACCGGCCCATTGCCGGGACTCGCTGGCGCGGGAAGGACGAGGCAGAAGACGCGCGCCTTGCCAAGGAGATGCTCGCCAGCGAAAAAGAGCGGGCGGAGCACATCATGCTGGTGGATCTGGGCCGCAACGATTTGGGACGCGTTTGCGAATATGGCTCGGTGAAAGTCGAGCAGTTGATGTCCGTCGAACGCTACTCGCACGTGATGCATCTTGTTTCGAGTTTGCGCGGGCGCCTGCGGGAAGATGTGGATTGCTTCGACGCGTTGATGGCTTGTTTTCCTGCCGGGACTGTTTCCGGGGCGCCGAAGGTGCGAGCGATGGAAATTATCGAGGAGCTGGAGCGGACGCGGCGCGGTATTTACGCAGGCGGCGTTTTGTACCTCGATTTTGCCGGCAATCTTGACTCGTGCATCGCGCTGCGCACGATGGTCATCAAAAATGGAGTGGCGCACGTACAGGCCGGCGGGGGAATTGTTGCGGATTCCACGCCGGAAGGGGAGTATCAGGAGAGCGTGAACAAATCGAGGGCCCCGTTCGCGGCGCTTGAGGCAGCGCATCGCGGGGGAAGCGAAAGAAAGTTGAACGCAGGGACACAGAGATCGCAGAGAAGTCCCGGAAATGGACGCAAATGATTCTGCTGCTCGACAACTACGATTCGTTTACGTACAACCTGGCTCAGTATCTGGGGGAGCTGGGCTGTTCGGTGGAAGTTCATCGCAACGACAAAATTTCAGTCGAAGAGATTGCGCGCCGGAGGCCGGAGAAGATTGTGATTTCGCCCGGACCTTGCACGCCGCAGGAGGCTGGCGTTTCGATGGAGATTGTCGAGCGGCTTGCCGGGAAATTTCCAATTCTTGGCGTTTGCCTCGGGCATCAAGCGATTGGCGCCGCGTTTGGCGGAAAGATTATTCGCGCCCCGAAACTGTTCCACGGGAAGACCAGCCAAATTCATCACGACGGAAAGAATATTTTCCGCAAGCTCCCAGAGCCGTTTACAGCGACGCGCTATCATTCGCTGATCGTAGAGCGGAAATCGTTGCCGCGCGAACTGGCCATCACCGCCGAAACCGATGACGGCATAATCATGGGGCTTCGGCACCGTCGGTACAAAATGGAAGGCGTGCAGTTCCATCCTGAATCTGTTCTGACTTCTTCGGGGAAACAACTCCTCCAGAATTTCCTATCCTTATGAAATCGTGGGGACTTGGCGCTACCAATTCAGATCGGCGAGGAGGGCGGCGTAGATTTCCATGCCGCGCCAGAGATGGCCCAGGCGGAGATTTTCGTCGGAGCTGTGCTGGTGATTGTCGTAGTTCACGATGGGGACGCCGATCCACGGAAGTCCGAGGTCTTCGAAAATATACATGGGCACGCTGCCGCCCAGCGTCGGGGCGATTACCGTGTCGCCCTCCGTCGCGTCTTGCACTACTTTTACCAGGGCTTTCGATACCGGCAAATCCATAGGTGTACGCGAGGCGCGATAGCCGCCCTGGTCCACTACCCTTGCAATCAGGGCGTGAGTGCGGCGTTCGTCCATCGTTGGTTCGTGGTCGATCACGTAATAACCTTGCTTCTGGATAAAGGCCGCAATTTGCTGGAATTTTTGGTGCGGATCTTCCCCTTTCACAAGGCGCGCGTCGATGGAAGCTTCGGCTTTGTCTGGGACTACGTTTTGGGCGTGGTCGCCGACGTATGCGCTCTGGATGCCACGAATGTTGAGCGACGGCTCCTGCAACAGTTCGACTAGTTTCTTGCCAGCTCCTTCCGGCTTGGCGATCCCCAGTTCGTGCTCGAGGTCGGCGTCATTCACTGGCATTTCCGCGAGAGCTTTTTTTTCGAGGTCGCTTAGCGGCACGATATCGTCGTAGTAGCCGTCAATCAGGACGTGGCCGTCCGCATCTTTCATGGAGGCCAGCAGGCGCGAGAGTTCCATGGCAGGATTTGGAGCCCAATTTCCGTAGTGGCCGCTGTGCAGGGCTCGGACTGGACCGTATATGGTTATGTCGAGTCCGATATCGCCACGGTTTCCAAAAAAAACCAATGGGCGCCCCGATTGATGTACCGGACCATCCGCGGTAATCAGCAGATCACCTCCCAAAAGATTTTTATGCAGTTCGAGAGTCTTCGGGAGATTCGTC
>CAJCHZ010000104.1 GCA_903970165.1 Betaproteobacteria bacterium | reverse complement strand
CCTTTGTAGATGCTGCCGACGAGGGCGAACTCTTTTTCGCGCTCGATGTAAATTTCGACTAGCTGACCTTCTTCCAAAATCGCGACCCGCCGTTCGTGGGAGGCCGCGGAGATAACCAATTCTTTTGACATGAAAACTCCTGACTGTGTGTGATCCCGGAAGAACCGGGATTCACTTTTCTGTGCGGCCGCAAAGGGCCGACAGGACGCATCGTCACGAGCGCTGGCACGTCGGAGGTCCGGGAAACCGGGGCCGGCCCGGTTTGCACCGGGACACACGCTGGCCACACTGATATCGAGATGGCTTGACGTTCGAAGCCGGAGGGATACTTCCTCTTGCTTACGAGGCTGGTCCGTTGCCGGAGAGCTTCCGGGCTGACGGCGGACGATGCTGTCCTCACTCTAAAGATCCTTGTTCCTATGGCCCAAGCTTGCGAGGGCCACTATTACCGACCCGGGGGAGTTTGCCGAAGCAAACGCCTCGCACGGGACTGGCGGCGGGTTCAGTTAACGAAGCGGCGAAGCCGAACATTCATAACCAGACCAATCGCCAGGAAAACAAACAACGTGGCGGAACCCCCATAACTCATGAGAGGAAGCGGGATCCCGGTCACGGGCATAGCACCGATGACCATAGCCACGTTCACTAAAACGTGAAACCCAAGCGCTGCTGCGACGCCCATTACAAGAAACATTCCGGCGCGGTCTTTCGCGCGCTGAGCATTCTGTACCAAGCGTAACAGAAGAGCCATGTACAGCCCAAGGGCAAGAAGCACGCCTTTGAACCCCTGCTCTTCAGCCCAAGCCGACATGATGAAATCGGAATATCGGACCGGGATGTAGCCGAGTTGGTTTTGCGTACCGTTGCCAAAGCCTTTGCCCCAGAAGCCGCCGGAGCCGACGGCAATCTTGGATTGCAACACCTGATAGCCGGAGCCTTTGGCGTCGTCTTCCGGGTGCATGAACGAGGTAACTCTTTCTTTCTGATAGGGCTTCAAGACGCGCCAAGCGACGGGGAGCATCAGAAGCCCGATGAGCGCGATTGCCGCGGCGTGTTTCCACTGCAAGCCTGCGAGAAAAGCGCCTACGACCAGCAAGGGCACGAGAACCAGTGCGGTGCCCAGATCGGGTTGCTTGAGAATCAAAGCCACGGGCAACCCAACAATGAGCCCCGCCTTGATCAAATCCTGAAGAGAGAGCTCATCCGTGCGCACCTCCGCGAAGAAGCGCGCAAGCACGATAATTATAATCAATTTGACGAGTTCCGACACCTGGAGAAATTCGCCGAGGACGGGAATCCAGCGCTTGGCGCCAAAGCGGGTGTGGCCGAAGCCGAGGACGGCGATCAGCGCGACTATGCCGATTAAATAGAGGACGGGGGCCTGGTCGAGAATCAGGTGATAGTCGAGGCGAGACAGCGCGAACATCACGACGAAGCCGATGACGAGCCAGCGGATTTGCTTGTTCTGCATGCCCGCGAGGGAGCTGCCGTGCGTGGCGGAATAGATTTCGAGCACACCCAAGGCGCAGATGGTGGCGAGGATGGCTAGTAGCCACCAGTCGTAGTCGCGTGTGCCTGGAGCGTCTTTCATGGGAAAAGAAAGTTCAACAGTTCAAAGTCAAAACCGAAAATCGAAACTAGAAATTCGAAAAATGAAACTCGAAAAAAACACCTGCTTTGAAATCCTTGAAACTACCTTTCTCACTCAGCGCTGCGTTGTTGCGTTTGCCGCGTGATTGGGCGCCGCTGCAGATGCACCCGCGGACTTCACGGCAGGCGGTTGAATGGCTGCCGTGGCAGCTGCGGCATGGTCAACATCATACCGTTTGTCGTCCGCGGTCAGCGTGCCTTGTGTCTTCTTTGCCTTCTTATCGTAATAGGCTTTGACGATATCGCGAACGACGGGACCGGCAGCTTCACCACCGTGCAGGCCGCTCTCCTGAACGAGAACAGCGACGCAAATTTCCGGATCGCGCCTCGGCGCATAGCCCACGAACCAGGCGTTGTCGGCATACTGCGAGCCTTTTTTCACCAAATTCATTTTGTCGTAGCCAATGACCTGCGCCGTACCGGACTTGCCGCTGAGCTCGATGCCTGCGAGTTTTAGGTGGGTGCCGGTGCCGCCGGCTTCGTTGACAACTCCGTACATGGCGTCTGTGACTTTTTCAACGGTCGAGTCGGAGATGTGAAAACGCTCTTCGGCGACGTTGGGCGCGTCCTTGAGCATATGCGGCTGCTTGAAGACGCCGCCGGAGGCGATTCCGCCGATCATGTGAGCGAGCTGGAGAGGCGTGGTCGTAACCGCGCCCTGGCCTGTTGCGACGGAGATGACTTCGCCGGCGTACCACTTGCGATGAAAGGTGCGCTCGACCCATTCCTGCGTAGGCATAAGGCCCTGCTCTTCGGACGGCAAATCTATCCCGGTTTTACGGCCAATGCCGAGCTTGATGGCGTAGTACGACAAGCGGTCAATACCCAGACGCATGCCCACGTTGTAAAAAAAGACGTCACAGGATTTCAGGATGGCATCGTGCAGGCCGAGAACACCGTGAGACTTCGGACCGCTTTTCGCATAGAAGACGTAGCAATGGTACTGGCGGCCGAAGAAGGTGCCGTAGCCGGGGCAGAAGGTGGTGAAGCCTTCTTCCGGAACGTGCTCTTCGAGCATGGCCGTCGCGGTAACGATCTTGAATACGGAGCCGGGAGCGAGCTGGGCTTGAATGGCGCGGTTGAGAAGAGGATGAAGAGGATCGTCGTTGAGTGCTTTCCATTCTTCGCCGGAAATGCGAACGGCGAAATCGTTGGGATCGGGCGTCGGGCGGCTGACCATGGCGAGAACTTCGCCCGTGCGCGGGTCCAGTGCAACGACCGCGCCAGGACGCTGACCGAGAGATTGCTCGGCGACGGCCTGCAGGTCGTAGTCAATCGTGAGCTGAATCTGCTTGCCGGGAATCGGCTCCTGTTCAGAGAGGCGGCCGAGTTCCTTTACTTCTTTGCCGACGCTGTTGACGATGACGCGGCGCATGCCGTCCGTGCCGGTGAGGATGTCATTGTACTGGCGCTCCAGGCCGGTTTTTCCAGCGAGGTCGCCAGGGCGAAGCTTCCCGTTGCTGGCTTCGATTTGTTGCTCGCTGACTTCGCCGACATACCCGCTGGCGTGAGCCATGAAACCGCCGGGCAGATAGCGGCGGCGCTGGACCATCAACATTTCGAGCAAGGGAATATCGGAGCGATGCGATTCAATGAAGGCCACGTCGGCGTTCGTGGCTTCCGGCTTGATGACGATGGGCTGGAATTTGGGGAGCGCTTTGGTGCTTTCGAGTTGATCTTTCAGGTCGCTGACCTGGAGACCCAGGCCGTCAGCGATAGCGGGAAGATTTTTGTCAATGAGAGCAGGATCGTCGCGGAGGAGAAGGATACTGAACGAAGGATAGTTGTCCACCAGAACGCGGCCATCGCGATCGAGCATGCGGCCGCGCGGCGCGATGATGGGAATGGAGCGAACGCGATTGCGTTCGGCCATCACGCCGTATTTATCGGAGTCGACAACCTGCAGTTTCCAGAAGCCGAGCAGCAACAAGCCGACCATGCCCACGATGACGTAGGAGGCGATGGCCAACCGGGCCTGTGGCAAACGATTGTCGTTGCGAAACCAGTACGACACGAAAACCCCGCGCGCGAGTGTTCTTTTTGTGCGCCCGTTTTATAGAAGCGCTTTTTTCAGGGCGGCTCGCCGCCCATCCCGCGAGAAGCCGGGACATGCTCGCGTCACGAACAAAATCTTCAGCGTGGGCTTCGAAATGTCCGTTGAAAACTTTTTTCGAAAGAAAGCGTTCGAAAAATTTCCCTGGAGCTCCCGAATCACTGCCGGACTCACGCCGCGTGAAGGCAGCGAAGTCTTTCTAAACGTAGCACTTGGGCAAGGGGGGTGCAAGCCGTCCTAATGGACAGTTGCCAGGTCAACACCCTGTGGAAAAACGACGGAGTCGGAGAGAATGGCGGAGATGGTTAACCAGGGTTTGGTGGACGGCAAGGTGCTTATTCATAGCGCAGGGCCACCATGGGATCGACACGTGTGGCGCGGCGGGCAGGGATGTAGCAGGCCAGTAGCGCAACGAAGGCCAGCAAAAAGGCGACTGCTGCGAACGTTACAGGATCCGTGGGTGTGACTTCGAAGAGCATGCTGGCCATCAAACGGGTTAGCCCCAGTGCCGCAGCAATTCCGATGACGATGCCGAAGAGCGCGAGCTTGGCGCCATCTCGCACGACGAGGCGAAGCACATCGCGGCGCTGCGCTCCGATGGCAACGCGCACTCCAATTTCGTGTGTGCGCTGGCTGACTGAGTAGGCCATCAGGCCATAGATTCCGACGCCGGCAAGAACCAGCGCAAGTACGGCGAAAAGGGCGAGAAGCAGCAAGTTGAAACGTTGCTGGGCCAAGGAGACGGCCATTACGTCTTCCATCGAGAGGATATCGCTAACTGGAATCTGGCTATCAACGCTCCAGACTTGTTTTTTCACTTCATCCACGAGGCCAGGGACTGGTCCTGAGGTACGGAGGACAAGAGTCATCCAGCGCCGCCAAGCCTGCTCGGATTGAGAAAAGGGAGTGTACACAGCGGGGTCGGCCGGCTCGCCGAGGCTGGAATCTTTTACGTCGGCAGCGACACCCACGATGGTCATCCACCGCTGAGGTTCAGGAGCTCTCGTCCAGTCGATGCGAGCGCCGATGGGGTTCCGGTGTGGTAGGCGCTCTTTGACGAATTCTTCGTTTACGATGGCCACGAGAGGTTGGCCCTCGCGATCCATGGGCGTGAACTCGCGACCCGCGCGGATGGGGATTTGCATAACGTGGAAATAGTTCCCCATCACAGAGTTGGTCTGTGCGCGCGGTTCGGCACCGGCAGCGACCGGCGGGCCTCCATCCACTACAACTCTAGGGTCTACGTAATTCGGAGAGAGGGGAAGATCCATTACCATGGCGGCTTCCGCGCGCGGTAGCGCGTTGAGCCGTTCGAGCACCTGAACACGAAACTGCGTTTGCCTGGGAATTTTCGCGTAGCGCGCCTCAGGCAACTGGAGATGCATGGTCATCACGTGCTGCGGATTGAATCCGGGACTCACGGAGCGCAACCGTGAGAAACCTTTGATTAGCAATCCCGCTCCGACGAGTAGCACGAGAGCAATTGCGAATTCAGCGGTAACCAGCGATTTTCGCAGCAAATTGGCGGATTGCCCGGACGTTGATCCCCGCGCGCCATCCTTGAGCGATTCTGCGGAATTTAGGTTGGTGACGGACCAGGCAGGAGCGGTGCCGAAGACAACGCCAGTGAGGAGGGAGATGCCGAACACGAAAAACAGAACGTGCACATCCAGATGAATGCTATTGAAACGGTCGAGAGCGGCCGGCTTCAGTGACAGAAGAAGGCTTATGCCCAACCTGGCGAGCAAAAGGCCGGCGCCCCCACCGGCGATTGCCAGGAGTACGCTCTCCGTCAACGCCTGGCAAATCAGTCGAGACTTGCCGGCGCCAAGCGCCGTGCGGATGACTAGCTCCTGCCGACGCGCTACCGCGCGCGCCATGAGCAGGCCAGCAAAATTGGCACAAGCAATCAGGAGCACAAATCCCACGGCCCCGAAGAGAACCAGAAGCGCAGGACGAACGCTACCCGTCAGGGATTCCTGCAAAGGTAGAAATACTGTCCGCCTGTCTGTTTCCGAGTCGGGATAAAGCCCGGCGAGGCGATGATCCATCGCGGACATTTCCGCTTGCGCTTGGGCGAGGGTCATTCCGGGGTTAAGGCGCCAGTAGGCATGCATAAAATGCAAGTCCCGCTCGGAAGCCTCATCCGGATAAGCCGCTGAAAGCGAAACGAAAACGTCAGCATGCTCCCGTGGTGGCACAAAATTGGGAGGCATCACGCCAATTACGGTGTAGTCGTTTCCGCTGAGAGCGATCGTTTTGCCGAGGACCTGAGGATCGCTGCTCAGAAAGTTTTGCCAGAAAGAATAGCTCAGCACGACAAAGCGCGGACCTCCCTTCACATCTTCTTCCGGAGAAATGATTCGTCCGAGCATCGGAGGAACCCCCAGCGTTTCCAGAAAACCTGCGTTGACGTAGCCCCCGCGAACCTGCATAGGCTCCGTCCCGCTGGTGTAGTCCATATTCTTGACGTTGATTCCACCGCCTTGCGAAAACGAGCGTGTCTCTCGCTGGATATCCACCAGGTTTGGAGGCGAATCGTTCGGTCTCATAGCAACGATTCGCTCGGGATCTTTGTAAGGTAGAGGATTGAGCAGGACGCCGTTGATTACGCTGAAGATCGCAGCATTGGCTCCAATGCCCAAGGCAAGAGTGAACACCGCGACGAGAGAGAACCCCGGGTTTTTGACGAGCATGCGGACGCCAAAGCGAATGTCGCTCAAGAAGCTTTCGAACGCAGCGAACGTCCACATGTCGCGGGTCCTTTCCTTCGCCAGGCCGCAGTTGCCGAACTGACGGCAGGCGGCATGCCGAGACTCTATCGGCCCAAGGCCGTTTTCGAGATTTTTTTGCTCGGCCATGGATAGATGAAAAGCAACTTCGTCTTCCATGTCGCGGTCCAATTGCTTGCGGCGAAACAGGGCTTTCAACCGCAGGACTGTTTTGTTGCGCCATTCAGAGAGCATCGTCATGTCCTAAGCCGTTTGCAGAATGCGCGTGACGGCGCCGGACATGCGCCGCCAGAATTCGGTCTCTTGTGCCAACTGTTTCTTGCCGGATGCGGTCAGTGAATAAAATTTGGCGCGCCGGTTGTTGTCGGACGTGCCCCACTGAGAAGTGAGCAGGCCGCGCAGCTCGAGGCGATGGAGGGCCGGGTAGAGAGCGCCTTCCTCTACTTTGAGGACGTCATCGGAGGTTTGGTGGATCCATTCAGCCACGCCGTAGCCGTGCATCGAGCCGCGGGCTAAAGCTTTCATAATCAGCAGGTCCAGGGTCCCTTGGAGCAGATCTCCCGGATTCTCGCGTTTTTCCTTCATGGAGTCCCCCTCTCGACACTTTGTTTATCCATAAGACGTTTAGGGAAGGGAAATGTTCCGTGGAATGTTCGCCCGGGCCAAAAATAATTTGACTCAGACAAGGCGGAAGGACTGTCTGGCGTGAGCATTTGTGTCCGTCTCCGGAGACACAACTTGCTCCCCGGTCGCGCCACGCGTTATCGTGGAATGCTCTCATGCAAAGTCAACCCTCGTTACCATTCCGCTTGGCCCTTGTCGGCATGTCTGGTGCAGGAAAAACCTTTTGGACAAAGAAGTTAGCTTCCGAAGGCTGGACCGCTATTTCCTGCGACGACCGCATCGAGGAGAAACTCGCTTCGCGATTGGCGGCAGGCGGGCACGCGGGGATTAACGGCGTGGCTGCCTGGTTGGGGTGGCCTGACAATCAGAAATATGCGGAGCGTGAGGCCCAGTACCTCGAAGAGGAGATTCATACTTTGGGCGAGGTGCTAACCGGGCTGGAGCGGGAGTCGGAAAAACCGCTTGTTCTGGATACGACGGGTAGTGTGATTTATACCGGGAATAATTTGCTTTTGCGGCTGCGGCGGCGGATGACCGTGGTATATCTCGCGGCTTCGGCGGAGGAGCAGCAGCTTTTGATTGAGCGGTACTTGAGTGATCCCAAACCGGTGCTGTGGCGCGGAGCTTTTCAGCCGAAAAAGGGCGAATCGCCGACGGAGACCGTGGCGCGTTGCTATCCCACTTTGCTCGCGGCGCGGCGGCAGAGTTATGAAGCTTTGGCGCATTGCACGCTGCAGGTTGCTGAGCTGCGCGATCCGGCTCTTGAAACAGAGGCGTTTCTCGAAAAAATTCATGCGCAGATCGAGCGCGGGCGGTGAGATACCGGAGCACAGGACGCAAAGCTCCGCTGACTTCGCTTCGCGGGGCCGTACTGCGGGGGCTGGCGCCGGACGGCGGGTTGTACTTGCCGGTCGAACTGGCACGGCGGTCACCACAGGAATTGGAAGAATTTCGCAGGCTGCCTTTTACGGAAGTTTGTTTTCGTGTGGCGCGTCCTTTTGCCACGCCGGATGTGCCCGAAGAAGTCTTGTGGCAAATGGTCGCGGAGGCCATCAATTTTCCGGTGAAGCTGGTGTCGCTCTCGCCGGGCCTGCACATTCTGGAACTGTTCCACGGACCTACTCTGGCTTTCAAAGATTTTGGCGCGCGGTTCATGGCTCGGCTGATGGGTTATTTCGTGCGAGAGGAGACGCGGCCGCTGACCGTGCTTGTCGCGACCTCGGGCGATACGGGCAGCGCCGTAGCGCACGGATTCCTGGGCGTGCCGAGGATTCGCGTGGTGATTTTGTATCCTTCGAAGCGCATCAGCGAGGCGCAGGAGAAGCAGTTCACCACGCTGGGCGAAAACATCACCGCGCTCGAAGTGGCGGGAACTTTTGACGATTGCCAGCGGCTCGTGAAGCAGGCGTTTTCGGATGTCGAGCTGAACAAGCGCGCGTTTCTGACGTCGGCAAATTCGATCAATATTGGGCGGCTGCTGCCGCAGATGTTTTATCACGTGGCGGCGTACCGGCAGTTGCCGGTGGCATCGGTGCCGCTGATTGTTTCCGTGCCCAGCGGGAATTTCGGCAACTTGACGGCGGGAATTTTTGCGAAGCGCATCGGCCTGCCGGTGGCGATGTTTGTGGCCTCGACGAATGCCAACGATGTTGTGCCGGAGTATTTGCGTTCCGGCGAGTTTCATCCGCGCCCGGCGATGCAGACTTTTTCCAACGCTATGGATGTGGGTAACCCCAACAATTTTCCGCGGCTGCTGGATCTCTGCCGAGGGCGCATCGAATACGTGCGCCGCGAAATCTGGGGCCACGCGGCAACGGATGGAGATACTCTACTCGAGATGAAGTCTATCCACGAGCGTTTCGGCTATATCGCCGATCCGCACACGGCGGTCGGTGTGCTCGGTTGGGAAGCTTACAAGCGCGAACACTCTGAGCCCGCGCAAGGATTGGTACTGGCTACCGCACATCCAGCAAAATTTGCAGACGTAGTGAACCGCGCCATTGGAGCCGCTCCGCCCCTTCCGGATCGTCTGGCGGCCTACCTGAAGCGAGAAAAGTTATCCCTGCCCATGTCGTCCAACTATGACGACTTCAAGGAATTTCTCCTGGCTTATTGATTGGAAGAATCGTCAGATGTACTGACTCATTTAGATCAGGACGGCTTGCGAAGGCGGTCCAGCAGCATAAAGAGGAATACGGCGGCGACGGCATTGACGAGCGCGGCCACAAGAAGATGTATGGTGAACCACGGCTCCGGCTGAGAGAGAAGAAGTCGTCGGGTCAAAGCGATCAGGCCCTGATGAACGCCAAAGAATGCGACTGTCAAAGCGAAGCGGGCCAAGGGGTGCTCCGTGTCGAGACGCGCGCCAATTGAAGACGCCAGATAACCGATCACCGTTTTTGCGATGCCGTAGAGACCGAGCGGAACGGTCGGGCCGCTGAGGCTGTCCTGCGCGATGCCAATGGCCGTTCCGAGAAGCAATCCTGTGGATGGGTTCCGCCGGCTGAGACCAAAATAGATGGTCACGAGAAGCGGCAGATCCACGACCGCCGCCTTCGGAAAATAAATAGGTAGAAACGCTTGGAGCACTAGCGCGAAAGCCGCGGCCAAGACAATCGCGCCGGCACGGAACTTGTGTACCTCAATGTGCAACTCACCGATGCGCAGATCGTAAGTGTCGTTCATCGTTTCTCGGGAACTGGCGGGTTAGTTACCGCGGCGGACGGCGCTGCGTCCGAATTCAGCGCGGCAGAATCGGGCTTCGTTTCAAGGGGCTTCAGCGTCAGCAAGACGAAAACTTCCTCGAGCCGATCGAGGTTCGCCGAGGGGCGCACGCGAATCTGCTTGAAGGGAACGCCGGCTTTGACATCGGCGACCGTGCCGACGGGAAGATCGCGCGGAAAGATTCGGTCCATGCCGCTGGTGACGACGCGCTCGCCGGAATTTACGGTGTCATCGTTGGAGATGTATTTCATGACGAGCAGTGGTTCGCCCGTGCCGCCGACAGGTTTCTGAATACGCGAATCCGCCAGCATCGCGCCAACGCCGCTGTCCTTGTCGGTCAGCAAAAGCACCTGCGCGGTGTCCTTGTACGATTCGATGACTTTGCCAACGACGCCGTCAGGAGTAATCACGCCCATGTTGCGACGAATGCCGTCGCGCTCGCCGCGGTCGAGATAAATCGTCTGGCTCACGGAATCCGGGCTGCCGCCAATGACGCGCGCGCTGACCATTGGCACATCCTGATTCGTCTGGCGAAATTTGAGCAACGATGCAAGGCGGTCAGCTTCCGCAGCTTTGCTCTCGAGTTGCGTGATTTGCAGTTTTAGGGCGCCGTTTTCACGCTTTAACTCTTCGTTGTCGCGCGATGTGTTTTGGAGTGCGAAATAATGATTCCAGGTGTCGCGGACGTGGCTGATGCCGTGAGCGCCAGCTCGTTCGAATGGCGAGACGGCACCGACCGTCCACACGCGAATTAGCCGTCCCTGCGAATCGCGCTTGATTTGCACGGCCAGCAGCAGCACTTGAATAAGCACGACGCCGCCGAGCAGGAAGAGCGACCTATGTCGAGAGGGAAGTCCAACCATTGGATGTTGTGCCCGTACTCTCTCAAGGGCGTCGCGCGACTGGCGGCTAGTGCCGTTGACTAGCGCCAGGCAACGCGGCCCAAAAATCCTGCGCGCATCGTTCCACTTTCGGCGCAGCTCGAAGCAAAAACCGGCTCAGCTTGTGGCAAGCACGATCGCTCGCGCGATCTCAGTCGATGCAAACCTGCCGCAGCAGTTTGAAATCACTCAGCATTTTGCCGGTGCCCAGCACCACCGAAGCCAGCGGGTCATCGGCAATCGAGACAGGCAAGCCAGTCTCTTCGCGAATGCGTTTATCGAGGTTTTTCAACAGCGCGCCGCCGCCGGTCAACACGATGCCCCGGTCGCTGATGTCCGCGGAAAGTTCCGGAGGAGTGCGCTCGAGAGCCACGCGCACGGCGTTCAAAATCGTCGCGACGCATTCGGCCAGCGCTTCGCGAATTTCACTGTCGTCGATGGTAACGGTCCGCGGCACGCCCTCAATCAGGTTGCGGCCCTTTACTTCCATGGTCAGCGGTTTTTCCAGTGGATACGCTGAGCCAATTTCCATCTTAATCTGCTCTGCGGTGCGTTCGCCGACGAGCAGGTTGTACTTGCGCTTCAAATACTGCATCACCGCTTCGTCCATCTCGTTACCCGCGACGCGCACGGAACGCGAGTAAACGATGCCGCTCATGGAGATGACGGCAATGTCCGTCGTACCGCCGCCGATGTCTACGACCATGTTTCCCGAAGGCTCTTCGATCGGCAGACCAGCGCCGATGGCCGCGGCCATGGCCTGCTCCACGAGATAAACTTCGCTGGCTCGTGCGCGGTACGCAGAGTCCTGCACCGCCCGCTTTTCCACCGGCGTAATTTCGCTGGGCACTCCGATGACAATGCGCGGATGCACCAGAACGCGGCGGTTGTGCGCTTTCTGAATAAAATAGGTCAGCATTTTTTCGGTGACTTTGAAGTCGGCGATAACGCCATCCTTCATCGGCTTGATGGCCACCACGTTGCCCGGCGTGCGCCCGAGCATCTCTTTCGCTTCACGGCCCACGGCCACCACTTCGCCGCTGGACTTATTGATCGCCACGATCGAAGGCTCGTTTACGACAATGCCTTTGCCGCCCGAAAACACCAGCGTGTTCGCGGTTCCCAGATCAATGGCGAGGTCGGACGAAAACAAACTAAACACCGACCTCAGGTTGTACCCGTTCTTATTCATTCCTCCGCCCCCTGCGAAGAAAACCTCTCCGCCTTCCAGCCGGCAAAAGCTGGGTCACTGCTCGTCGCTCCCAAAGTAGCGCCGAGCTTCCTGCCACTCCATTGTGTCCGGACTTGGCGACCAGCGCAAACTCACGCCTGCGTCGTCCTTCTTGCGAGATCAAAAAATGATCGTCGTTCGAAACTTTTATTTGGGCACAACGATCGTCACCTTCTGCTGCTTCGTGCCGCCGCGGCGGTTCTGCCCGATGATGACGATGGTGTGCTGGCCCGGTTCCAGAGGTTCCGTAAAGTGCCGGAACGCGCCGTCGCCGCCAATAATAGGAACCGGCTGGCCGTTGACCATGATGGCCGCGCCCGGTTCCGTGCGCCCGATAATTTCCGCGACGCGCCCGTGAATCTGCGTGCCGGTAATCTCCAGATACATCTCCTGCGTTTTTCCCTGCGCGACCAGAGTGAACCGGAACGTCTCGCTGACTTCGCTGTTTTCTTTTTTCGCGTTCGTTGCCGTGACTGTCCAGAAGTAGTCGCCGCCGTCCAGTCCGGTCACTTCCGCACTGGTGCCCTTCACGGACACTTCTTTCACCGTTTTCGTGAACATTGCGGTCGCGCTGATTTTTAGCGTGTAGGAAACCGCCTCAGACGATGGTTTCCACTCGAAATGAATGGAAGCCTCTTTTGGATTTTCCACGATTAGCGGCTCGAAGTTCCGTGGTGAACTCAGGTCCGGCGGCGCAAGCACGTCGGATTTTGTAATCGGGCCGCCCGTCGCGAAAGTGGCCTTCTGGTACGCGCCGATTTCCACTTTTTCCTGCCCGCGCTGCACTTCCGCGCTTCCGCTGGAGACCACGATCTCGTTTTCCTTTTTGTCGGGGTCCGCTTTGACCGCCGCACTGCTGTTGGAATGCAATATCCCGACGGAATCTTCCATACTGACCACAGCCTTGGAATCCGGCGAAGAATAGTTTGGCGTCTTCAAGTCCACCTGGCCGATGTTGATGTGCACGGCGGAACTGGAAGGCTGTTCGCGTCCCATGGAATTTTCTTCGACGGTGATGAACGTTCCGGATTTCACGGTGTAGGTCGTGCCGTCAGCGAAGGTGATGCGGGCTGCGCCGTCGGCGGAAGTCTGGATTTGGTCGCCCTTGTCCAGAGAGGTGTGAAAATCCGCATCCACCCACTGCACGGAGTTGACCTTCTTTACCTGTACTTTTCCGTCGAGGTTCACGAACTTGGCTTGCGTCTGCGTTATGGGAACTGCGTCGCTGTCGGTGCCGATGGTCTTGCTGAACCGGTCGTAGGCCTGCGTATACAAATTCGGGTCGATCAAATAAAGCGCCGCGACAATAATCGCCACGCCCAAAACGACATACACGGCCACGGTTTTGTACGTGACCGTGTGCCAATACACTTCCACTCGTTTGATCTTCGGGTGGTTCGGGTCGTGTGGTGTCTGTGTACTCAAGAATCTTTGCCCGCTGTGCCGCCAATCTTCGAATTTAGCACACGTAATTAGAACGCTGGGGCCTGCCGCGCCTTGCGGTAGTTAAACAGCAAATAGCGGTTGCGCATACTAGACTTCGGTACAGGAAGATTTGTACGGGAGGGCAGGAGGTAGAAACTACATCCCTTGTCCATCGGCCCTTGTCAATCAACAAAGCGCGGCTTTCGCGCTTCTCGCAGAGCTATTGGCCGCGCAGGAACGCCAGCGTCAACGGCCACGCCAGCAGCGCCGCTGTCGGGCTGTAGCTTGCACGCGCATCGCAGAAAAAGCCGTGGTCGGCATTGGAAATTTCCACGTTCACGAAGTTTTTCCCGGCGGCGCGAAGCGCGTCGGTCACCGCCCGGATGTGCTCGGGCGGGATATGCTTATCCCGGCCGCCCCAGAAGAAAAGCACGCGGCATTGCAGGCCGCTTGCGCGACCCAGCAGGCCGGGATTACTGGCATTCGGCGCAATCCCGCCGCCGTAATAGGAAACGGCTCCCGCCAGCGGCAGAGTGAGCCCCGCAAGAAACGCCGCGCGCCCGCCCATGCAATACCCGATCGCGGAAACCGGCAACTCTGGACCAATCCTTCCTCTTAGCCAGTCAAACGCAGCGCGGTGGTCCGCTGCCATCGAAGAATCATCCAGCGCTTTCATGTGCGGCACAGTACTTGGAAAACTGTCGTAACGCGCCTCGAATCCCGGGCCAGTGCGATGAAAAAGCTCCGGCGCAATGGCAAAAAATCCTTCGCGTGCAAAGCGATTAGCGACGTCTCGAATGTGCGCGTTTACCCCGAAGGCTTCCTGAAAAACCAGCAAGCCAGGATACGCGCCTTCTTCTTTGGGCCGTGCCGTCCAGGCCCGCATTGTGGTGCCGTCATTCACGCTCAATTGCACATATTCGCCGCTGATTTCCATCGTCGCTCCTGCAAAGCGTAAGCAAAGAGTTTCGGGGGCAACCCAGCTCAATGCCGGATAAAGTAGCTTCGCTTGTCGAGATTCGCAGCCACGGCTAGGTCAAAAAAACCCACCATCATCTCGTCGTATGTTTGCTCGCCCCAACGCACCGCCGCATCAGGATCCGGATTGTGCGCATTGCCGCGCGAATTATCGTACCAGGCCACTGCCTGCAGCTCTGTTCCCGCTTTCAGCAAACGAGGTTCCGCGAGCCGATAGCTCATCTGCCAGTGAAAATGATAGTTGACCCGCAGCAGCGGCTCAATTTCCTGGTCCGGCCGCGCATCGGGCATTTTCTCGTGATGGATGATGTTGTACTCGAAACGCTTTCCGCGCAGGTGCATGTGCGGAAAAAAACTCAGCAGCGTCGCATCATTCGGCAAAGTGCCCCGTGCTTCCACTCGATAGTCCGGAACTCCCGGCGGAATCACGAAGTGATCGTTGGTGAGCTGAAGTGTCAGCACGCGCTGCGCAGGAGGCTGCTTCGAAAAAATCAGGCCCACGCTGGTGCGGTCGCTCGCCGCGCGCCCGTTGGTGGTGTAATGCATCTGGAAAACGAGATCCGATCCTGCTGGGATGAATTTTGCCAGGCCATCGGGCCAATGGTCCGGTGAGCTTCCCGGCGCGTAAACCAGCAGCACGTCGCTGTCCGTCCAATGCGCGCCGCGGCGATCATCGGGATCGGTAAGCGTTGAAGAAGTGAAGGGGACGCCAATCGGCGCATGACGCATCCATTGCGAATCTGGCGGCCGCACATAAACAACCGCGTGATGCACGTTCGCGCGCAGCAAAGGCAGAATTTCCACCGCGCGTACCCAGCGATCCTCTCTGAAGCCGGTTGGCACAATTTCGTAGGTGTACTCGACGTCGCCACTTGCCGGAAGCGCGACACCTCTTGGCATCTTCAAAATCGCGTCTGGCGGGGGAATGGTCCAGCCTTCGGCCCAGCGGCGCGGCGCCGGCGCGTCCTGTGCATTACCCTCCGGCGCTCCCGCTTTCGCCCAGGCTACCAAAGCCGCGATTTGTCCCGAAGCGAGGGAAGGATCATTGGAAAAATGCCCTACCTGCGGATCAGCAAACCACGGCGGCATGGATTTCGCCTGCACGGCGGCCGCAAGGGCCGCCGCGTAAGGCCTCGTCTCTTCGTAAGTCTCGAATCGCATCGGCGCAATCCCTTCAGCCCGATGGCAAATCTGGCAGCGTTCCTGAAGGATCGGAAGCACATCGCGATAAAAAGTCGGCACTTCTGTTGCGGCCGTTGGGGTTGCGGGTTGGTTGCGCGCAATATCTGCCGAAGCATCGTGTCCACGGGCACAGAAAAGAACGAGCACAAGCGCTGGCAGAAGGAGCGCGTGCCGCAGACGAATTGCCGTTCTCGGAATCATTTTCATCATGGGATGAAGGTCATGCTAATAAGGGTTTCCCTTAGCACCAATCCAATTTTTCCAAAATGAACCTGATTCATTCCCGAAATGAATCTCAACGGCGCAAAAAATTCCCAAATCTATTCTTACAAAATCTCAAATCGTCCGATCTCAGTGAATAACCAGTCTAAGTCCTTATAAGCAGCAAGTTCCAGAAATGAACAGCAACCGGAGGTTTTGGCAGAAGGGTTGCTCCTATTCCAGGCGGGCCGGTCGTGTGTTGAAACTATCTGTTGGAACGTTCTCCTTGTAGATGCAGCTGAGCCGTCAGAACCGTGGAACAAGAATACATTCCGCCCGTCCGTGCATCTTCCGCTTCCTCCCGTTCCTGTGAGGTTGCTCATGGCGTTTGAGAACCCGCCAAGAACCATCCTTCTTATCGAGGACAATCCCGCTGACGCGAAACGCATCCTCGATGTGTTTGCCGGCCGGGCTGGCAGCTCTTGCCACAGGAAATGGGCCATGCAATTAGCCACGGGACTCCAGCTGCTGGCTCACGGTGGAATTGACCTGATCCTGGCAGACCTGGGGCTTCCCGACAGCCAAGGCATCGCCACGTTCGAGCAACTCTACTCGGCCGCGCCAGACACTCCGATACTCATCCTGGCCTCTCACAATGACCAACGGATCGCTGAGGAAGCCCTCGCTCGCGGAGCGTACGACTATCTCTCCAAGCACCACCTCGACGCATGGACTCTAACGCGCGTTCTTCGTTGTGCCATGCAGCGCAAAAAGCTCGAAGAGACTATTTTCGCCGAGAGGGAGCGTGCCCAGGTCATGCTCAACTCCATCGGCGACGCCGTTCTTTGCACAGACTTGTATGGCAACGTCACCTACCTGAATCAGGTCGCCGAGAGCATGACCGGATGGTCTCGTCTCGAAGCAACGGGCCGGCCGGTTAGAGAAGTCTTTCAAGTCATCGACTGTAGTACCCGCGAACCCGTCCAAAATCCGCTCGAGCTTGCAATCCTTCAAAACAAGGCCATCCGCCTCGAGTCCAATTGTATTCTGATTCGCCGCGGTGGCCTGGAAATGGCCATCGAAGATTCCGCTGCGCCTCTCCATGATCGGCATGGCCATGTGACCGGCGCGGCCATCGCTTTCCACGATGTAAGCACCGCGCGCGCGTTGACGCTGAAAATGTTCTACCTCGCGCAGCATGATTTTCTCACCGATCTGCCTAACCGCATGCTGCTCAACGACCGCATCAAGCAGGCCATTGCCTTCGCCAAGCGCAACAACGAGAGACTCGCCCTTCTTTTCCTGGACCTGGACCACTTCAAGAACATCAACGATTCCCTCGGCCACGCCGTTGGGGACAAAGTGCTTCAGTCGGTCGCCAAGCGCCTTATCGCTTGCGGGCGCCAGTCGGACACCGTCAGCCGCCAGGGCGGCGACGAATTCGTCATTCTTCTTCCGCGAATCGCTCGCGGCGAAGATGCCGCCCTCAGCGCCCAAAAAATGCTCGCAGCTCTCGCCGCGCCGCACTGCATCGGCGGCCGAGAGCTGCGTATCAGCGCGAGTATTGGTATCGGCACCTATCCCGCCGACGGCCAGGACGCCGACAGCCTTCTCAAGAGCGCCGATCAGGCCATGTACCACGCCAAAAAAAATGGCCGCAACAATTTCAAGTTTTTCCGCAAGGACATGAACACCATGGCGAGAGAGCCCCAATCCTTCGAAGACCACTTGCGCCGCGCGCTCGACCGCCGTGAGTTTTTGCTTCATTACCAGCCGACGATTGATCTCAAGACGGGAGCGATCGCCGGCCTCGAAGCTCTAATCCGCTGGCGCCGGCAGGACGGCCAGCTCGTTCCTCCCCTGCAATTCCTACCCCTCGCCGAAGCCTCGGGTCTGATTGTTCCCATTGGCCAATGGGTGCTGCGCCAAGCCTGCACGCAGCTTCGCGCGTGGCTTGACGAGGGCCTCCCGCCCGTCTCTGTCGCCGTCAACTTGTCTGCCGTCGAATTCCGCTCCCGCGACTTCCTCGACGCGGTGCAGACCATCCTTCAGGAGACCCGCCTCGAACCTCGCTTTCTAGAGCTGGAACTGGCCGAAAGCGTCCTCTCCAACAACGTCGAATCCACTGTTTCTACATGGCAGGCGCTCAAGCAATTGGGAGTGCAATTCGCCGTGGACAACTTCGGCGCCGGCAATTCGAGCCTGAGTTCGATGCAGCGGTTTCCGGTCCATGCCCTGAAAATCGATCGCTCTTTCATCCACCAGATCACCAGCGATCCCAACCGGGCCGCCGTCGCCAGCGCCGTCATTCACTTGGGCAAGACCCTTAAGTATGTTGTCATTGCGGAAGGCGTGGAAACACGCGAACAGCACGATTTTCTTCTGCACGAGGGCTGCGGCCAGGCTCAGGGCTTCTATTTCAGCCACCCGCTTCCCGCCGAACAATGCGCCCGGCTCCTCGAAGTCGGAATCGCCGCTCAGCCGGTCCACTGATGTCCTGACATTACGCAAAATGCGTAAGTCACTTATCCCCGTTAGCTGCCGTCCG
Source organism: Betaproteobacteria bacterium (assembly GCA_903970165.1). GTDB lineage: Bacteria > Acidobacteriota > Terriglobia > Acidiferrales > UBA7541 > Acidiferrum. The sequence continues at coordinate 11,181 of CAJCHZ010000104.1, read as the reverse complement.
GAAATCCGCCACGGTGCAGCACCATGGGAAAGTGAGGCAGTGTTTCTGGCTTCCGAACCGACGCCCGCCAACCGTCGGGATAAGGTTCCAGCCCGCGGAACAAGGGCGACCGCCCTGCCGTTCCCTCGCCGACGAGTGGCTCCAGCGATTCTCTAAGAGCTCTCAAACTATCTTTGCCAAACCGTGCTTCCCAGCGCTTCTCGATGTCGCCTAACAATCGGCGATAGTCATCGCGAGCCTTTCGTCCATTCACTGTAAGCTTCGCCACCTTCACGCGGCTCCCGGAAGAATCTGCCTCGACAACCGCAAGGTGTCTCTTCCGCAGAATTCCAAAAGCCATGCTGATGGCTTCCTTTGACACGCCGGCAAGAACCGGCAGGTCTCGGACGCGCGCGCCCTCTTCATCGAGTACGCGCAATACATTGGCGCAAATCGCCAGCGACAAGTCCGACTCGCCCTCAAAATCAATCGCGAACGCCAACAGCACGCGCGCGAGCAGCGCCGGCAGAGGAAGCAAGGGGCTGTCCGTGTCTACGCTCTGATCCAAATCCCGCCCCTCGTAAATTCGATCCTTGCTGAATAATCCATACCCAAGAATCGGCATACAGTCCGGCAGTTCCACATCCATCTTTCCACCCACGGCCCAGAGCGATTCCCGCAGCTGTTGTATCTCTTTCTTGCCGAACCGCTCCTCCCAGCGTTTTTCGATAACGCCCAACAGCGGCCTCCAAATCTCCTGAGCCTTTCGCCCCGCAGGCGTTGCGCGAACCACCCACGACGAGCGAGGAGGTTTTGGTCGGCGATCCCTCACATCGGGTCCTACGAAGATGTATCCCCATCGTTGCATGCCGGCAAAGTTTGTCGTTGTTCGCGCTCGGCGCACAAGTTCGTGGACCGGCACAGCCTCCTCTCCCAGAAACTGCATGCAGTTCGCCCACATCGCGAGCGACACCAGCCAGGGGGCGTAGAATGATCCGGGGGTATAACCATGTTTGGTGGTCCGGTGAGGCATCCGATGCTCGGCTTCATTGTCGAACTCGATCGTGAATGCAACGAGGGTTTGCGACAGCAGAGTCGGTAGAGGGAAACGACCGTCCATACCCGCAATAATCGCACTGGAAGTATCAGGCCGCAATATGCACCGCCGCATAAGAGCCCAAAGTACGGTCAGACCTCTTCCTTTGGCGGCTTCCGGCTTCTCCACTTCGCTATGCCTTTTTCGGTCACGAACAAGAGCAGCACCACAAGTCCGATATCCAGGAAGGGTATCAGCAAAAGGAGCGCGAGCCATGGAGTCAATCCCGCGTCGCGCAATCTTGCCGGCACCACAATAACCGCGAATATCGCGAGGATCAGAAAATCTATACCGTGAACCAGCAGCGGAACTCCGAAAATGTGCTGCAGGCTATGATGAATGGCCATGGCGGTGTTGAGGGCGGACCCTGCGACCACGCAAGCGATCATCAGTAGGAAATACACCACCCTTCCGATTTTCAGGCGAAAGATTCCCATGTTTCTTCTGTCCCTTGGTGTCCCAAACGTAGAGACGAACGAGCCCGCCAAATGGACTCAGGTAACGCACCGCTCCGTCAACGCGGCGATCCAGGATGATGCCAATGGCGGCATCCTGAATGGCTCACGAGTCTATACCAGGCGTGAACTAGGCAGATTGCATCGAGAAACGAATATCAAAGGAAGGATGCGGGATGGGTCGCATGGAATCCCATCTCGCTCTTTCAAATGGATGGCTTCAGCACGCCGCGCGGGCGGCACGGCGTGCCGGCAGCAAGCCCCCATTCTTCAAGCCTGAGACTAAATTAATGCGCCCGCGCCGCTTCAACGGCGAGGTGCAGTTCGTGTTCGGCGGCCCGCAGATGGTCCTCGGCCTTTGCGCCGTGTCCTTCCATGTCATAGTGGTTGGCCGCGCGTGCCCGTTCCATTTCATGAATCGATTCCAGCACGTGCTTGTGAACTTCATCCAGATCATGCCAATCGCGAACCTGCGCAAAAACGGCCCCGGCCACAAACGACAGTCCGAGTGCGGCAATACCAAGCAATTTCTTCATAAAAATTTTCTCCTTGTGATTTGGCCCGACTCCGGTAGGGTACAAAACCACCGCGTGACACTCAACGTTGACATCCGTTTTGTGCCCGATGATTAACCTTCCACCACTGGTCCGGCTTATGAAGACTTGAACACGTATGTGGGATAAAAGTTGGTCTTACGTTCCTTCTCCTCCATAGTATCGTTCTCAAGCGAATGCGGCCCAATGGAATTGTCCGTCTAGCTCTACCCTCTCGGCGCGAGTGGATAGTCGGCACGATGTCCTCGGACCACTGCACTCCAGCGAGCGAGGCCCTTGTTTCATGCGCAGGCTTCTAACTCTCTTCTTCCTTTGTGCTTGGCCGGTCTTTTGCCAAACCAATAGTGGCGAATTGCGACTTAAAGTCACCGATCCGTCGGGCCTCGTCGTAAAAGCGGTAATTCACGTCACCAGCCAGGCCAATGGTTATAGCAGCGTCCTGGCGACCACCGATCTGGGAACCCTCGACGTACGACGCCTGCCCTTTGGAATTTATCAGGTTCAAATTGACCAGCCCGGGTTTGCTCTTTTTGCTGAGTCGGTTGAGATTCATTCCGCCCTCCCTGTCGAATACAGCGTCCAGCTCAAGCTGCCCACCTTCAATCAATCGGTAACCGTCAACGCGGACAACACTTTGATCGATCCCGATCAAGCTGGTTCCGTCAGTCAGGTCGGTACGGATTTCATCCAAAACCGTCTTGGTTCGGTTCCCGGCCGTTCTCTTCAGGATTTGGTCAATTCGCAACCAGGCTGGCTCTATGAAGGCAACGCCGTTCTGCATCCTCGCGGCTCGGAATATCAAACCCAGGTTGTTGTGGACGGCATCCCTCTGACGGACAATCGCTCCCCGAGCTTCGGCCCGGCCATGGAAGGCGACGACATCGAATCCCTCAGCATCTTTACCGCTGGCTTTCCTGCTGAGTACGGACGAAAAATGGGCGGCGTAGTGGAATTGAATACGCTCCAGGACACGCAGCCGGGATTTCACGGCGAAGCGGTCCTTTCCGGCGGCAGTTTTGATTCAGCCGGAGCTTTCCTCAAAGCCCAGTACAGTTGGGGCGCCAACTCGGTTGGCGTCAGCGCAGGCGGCAGCATGACGGACCACTATCTGAATCCCGTAGTTCCTGAAAACTATTCCAACACCGGCACACTGGGCGATTTCTCCGTAAATTATGAGCGCGACCTCACTCCACACGATCGCATCCGCCTCATCTTGACCCGTGAGCTCTCGCGTTACGATATTCCCAACGAATTAGTCCAGCAGACCGCGGGTCAGCGTCAAAACGCCGACAACATCGAAACCATTGGCACCGCGTCATACGAGCACACCTTCTCCCCCAGTGCCGTTGCCGATTTTCGCGGTATGGTCCGCGACAATGCCAATGATTTCTACTCCAACCCGGAATCCACTCCCATCGAAGTTCTCCAGCACAATCGTTTTCGTGAGGGCTATTTCAAGGGCACTGTCACCCTGGATCACGGACGGAACGAATGGAAATTTGGCGTGGAGTCGGACAACATTTTCCTTCACGAAGATTTCAACTACAACATCACCGATCCTACTCCGTTTGATGCAGGAACGCCCCTCACGTTCAGTTTTCTGGCCAGCCGGCCGGACCTCGAGCAATCCGCTTTCATTCAGGATCTCATCCACCTGGGCAACTGGACCATCAATGCTGGCCTTCGCTGGGATCACTATCAGCTTTTGTTGAACCGCCAGGCGGTCCAGCCGCGCTTCGCGATCTCACGCTATTTCCCTTCCGCTGGTGTTGTCCTGCATTTTTCATACGACCGTATTTTTCAGACCCCCTCCTTCGAGAACATCCTGCTTTCCAGTTCGACCGCTGCCACTACTCTCGACCCCATCTCCCTGCAATTGCCCGTTGAGCCTTCCCAGGGAAACTATTACGAGGTCGGTCTAACCAAGACCTTTTTCGGTCACTTCAAGGTGGACACCAACTATTTCCGCCGTCTCGTGAGCAACTATGCCGACGACGATCAGATCGACAACACTTCGATCAGCTTCCCTATTGCCTTCCGCAAAGCCATTCTTTACGGCGCTGAAGCCAAAGTGGATCTGCCCGACTGGCATCGCTTCTCTGGTTTTGTCAGTTACTCCTATATCGTCGGCAATGCGTGGAATCCCGTCACCGGCGGCCTCTTTCTAGGCGACAACGCCATGATCCCTCTCACTGGCCATTTCCCGGATTCTCAGGATCAGCGCAACACCGTTCGCGGTCGGCTCCGTTACCAGCTCACAAGACGCTTCTGGATCGCCGGGGGAGTTCAATTCGATTCCGGCCTTCCCTTCGAGTTTGACGGGGACGCCGCTACCGTGCTCGCCGAATACGGCCAGGCCGTTCTAAACCGCATTAACTTCGCCAGAGGCCGAATTTATCCCGCTTTTCAGGCGAATGCATCAGCGGGCGCCCATATCTACAGGTCGGATAAGATGAGCATGCGCCTACAGTTTGATGGACAGAATCTCAACAACGTCCTTAACGTCATCGACTTCGGCGGCCTCTTCTCCGGCAACGCCATCGGACCTTCGCGCAGCTTCGACTTGCGCCTAACCACAAATTTCTAACCAACCGATGTAGCGCCGGCTTACGCCGGTGCCTTTACTGCGTTGACCCAAGCGCGTTTGCCGCGCTGACCCTGGGCGATATCACGCCGGCCCCCCACGATTCCATTTGGGGCTTGTGGCGACTATCTCCTATAATGTTAAGTTTGCTTAGCGGTTCGGAGGAATTCAGCGCATGGCCGGCAGCTCAGATAACAGGCAGCAACTCTTTTCGCGCATTTTGCTCGGCGTGGTCGTCTTGGCACTGTCCGGCGGCATGCTGCTCTACCTCGTGCCCACTGGCCCGGGGGACACGCAACTAGCCAACGACGTGGTCGCAAAAGTTGGCAACGAGACCGTTACTCTCGCCGAAATTCGCCTTCAATTGAACCAGATTAAACAGCGCAGTCAGGTTCCTCCCATGTTGGAGCCTTACTACGCCCAGCAAATCCTGCACCAGCTCCTTCTTGAGAAGGAAATGGAGTACGAGGCAAAACAGCTCGGCATCACCGTTTCCAACGATGAGATCGCGGACCGCATCAAACAAATTCTTCCCGCCGCCTTTAATGGCGACACTCCCATCGCTCCCGACCAATATACCGCCCTGGTGCAGAGCCGCACGCAGATGACCGTGGCTGATTTTGAAGAAGCCGTCCGCAAGAGCATGTTGCAGGAAAAATTCCAGAAGCTGGTAACCGATGGCATCAGCGCAAGCCCCGCGGAGCTTCAGCAGGAATTTCTCTATGAGAACGAGAAGGTGAAGCTCGATTACGCTTTTATCAAGCCGGATGATCTGTTCGCAAAAATCACCGTGGATGACGCCGAAGTGAAAGCTGCCTACGAAAAAAACAAGGCCAAGTACCAGATGCCTGAAAAGCGTGTCGTCCGCTACGCCATTGTGGACGTAAACCAGATTCGCCAGAACCTGCAAATTACGGATGCTCAGCTGCAAGAGCAGTACAAGCAAAATATCCAGCAATATCAGGTGCCCAACCGCGTCCATGTCGAGCACATTTTGCTCATGACTGTCGGCAAGCCCGATGCGGAAGTGGATGAGCTGAAGAAAAAGGCCGGGGACATCCTCGCCCAGGCAAAAAAAAGCGCCAATTTCGAAGAGCTGGCCAAGAAGTACTCCGAAGACCCTGGAACGAAAGACAAAGGGGGAGATCTGGGCTGGATCATCCAGGGACAGACGGTTCCGGAATTTGAGAAAGCCGCCTTTTCGCTTCCGAAAGGCAGCATTTCAGACGTCATTAAGACTCAATACGGCTTCCACATCCTCAAGATCATCGATAAGGAAGCGGCCCACACGAAGCCTTTTGAGGAAGTGAAGGATTCCATCCGTGCCCCGATGATGCTGTCCGAGGCGGACAAGCAGGCTGGCAACATCGCCGACAAGCTCTCCCAGGCGATCCGCCAGTCCAACAAGGTCTCGCTGGACGATCTTGCGCAGCAGTATCATTTGGCCGTGGGCGAGACTCGCCCGCTTGCCTCGACCGATCCGATGCTCGAGCTTGGCAATTCGACCGAGGTTAAGCTCAGCGATTCCATTTTCCGTTTGCGCCAGGGCGAGCTGAGCTTGCCGATTCACACCGACCGCGGCTACGTCGTTCTGTCGCTGAAACAGGTTCTCCCGGCTCATCAAGGAACCCTGGAAGAGGTCCATGACAGAGTCCTTGCCGACCTGAGGCAGGAAAAAGCTTCGACAGAAGCCAGCACGAAGGCGGCGGAGCTTGCCAAGAGGGTGAAAGCCGGGGAGAAATTTGATGTGGCTGCAAAAGCGTTGGGCCTTGACCCCAAGACCAGCGACCCGATTTCCCGCACCGAGTCCATTTCCAATATCGCCAGCGGAAAACAGCTTAGCGCCGCTTTTCAATCCAAGGTTGGCGATGTCGGTGGCCCGCAAAGTTTCGGCGCCAACTGGCTGGTCTACAAAGTCGTGGACAAGCAAGAGCCCAACCCGGCCGACTTTGAAGCGCAGAAGAAAAAAATCACGGACCAGGTTCTCCAAAGCAAACGCCGGCTCGCATTTGATGCCTTCCAAACCGCCCTGGAAGACCGCCTGAAAAAAGAGAAGAAGCTGCAAACCATGCCGGAAAAACTGCACGGATTCGGCCAGGCAAACGATCTGAGTTAACGTAAGATACTGATAATAATAAACTTAACTGACTCTCTCGGGGAGCTTGCCTTTCCCTCCTCGACCCGGTAGCCTATAAGTGTCTCCGCACTACCCGGCTTCGCCTGCTTCATGACTAAGGTTGGATTGCGTCCTTCAGCCTTCAGCGAGGCGAGCGAATCGGTAGCGGAATTCGATCTGCCATGGCCCCCCAGCGCCAGTGCCCTCTCGGAATCTGGAAACGATGAATCGGGAACATATGAAGAAGACCACATCTCGCGTGTCGACGGCACGCAATGACTACCGCTGCAGCATGGAACGCAACCAGTCCGGAAAATACTGCGTACGAATTCAGGTCTTCTATCCGCGCCACGCCTGGACATTGGGCGTATTCTTCCTGGCTTCGTCCTTCGACCGGGCCATGAAGAAGCTCGAAGAGTCGCTGGACTTCCTCCAGCGCCACGAGGAAAAGCTATGGTTCTGGGGTGTGGATCGCGCCGAAGACATGGGCTTCTCCGCGGAGTTCCTCCGCGAAGCGGGCCTCAAGATTGATCATCGTACCGAGTTTCCTCGCCGGGCCACCAACTTGTCTGTGGCGCCGGAGCGGCAAGTCCCTGCATTCGTTCTCGGGCCGGTCCGCCGCGGCTTGGCGGAATCGGTCGAATCGCCGCGCAGCCTGGCTGCGGCGTCCGCTGCCGCAGGCGATTGACCTGGCCAGCGCCAGCAACCAGCCGCGCCAAGCCGTGTAGCGCCGGGTTTATCCGGGCGCCTCTCTAAGATTGCCAAATGTAGGATGCTCCCTGAACCTCTTCCATCTTGACTTGCTTTCCGTTCTTCGCCATGATTCCCGCATTCCACCCGCGACCTCCCATTGAACTTGTTTGAGCTGAAGAACTTGAAGGAGGAAACTCCATGACGAGCAAGTCGAGAGAATTCTCGTCGGCCCTGCTAGCCGCCTTTGCGATCCTTCTTTGTAGCGTAAATTTGCCCGCGCAAAACGCCGCCATCGGGCGGGCAAAGCCAGACCGGCTCCAGCGCCCCCGCGAAGGGCGCCGGCATGGTTTGGGTCAACACGGATTCCGGTGTGTATCACAAGCAGGATTCGCGTTGGTATGGAAAAACCAAGCATGGGAAATACATGCTGGAGGCGGACGCGATCAAGGCGGCTACAAACCGGCGAAATAAAATCCTTGGTCAAAGAAGCGAGTGACTGCATCGGCTGGACTTTGAACGAGCAATGCAACCCATACGGAAAAGGAGAGTACGAAATGAGGAAGCAACTGAGGGGAATCGTTTTAGCGGCTCTGATTCTGATTGGCGGAGTTGGTGCGGCGTTTTTGCATGCGGAGGCTTCGCCAGCCCCCGCCATGCCTGCCGCATCCCAGGCCGCCGCGAAAGCAGCCGACCTGGTGGACATCAATACCGCGACGAAGGATCAGCTGAAAGCGCTGCCAGGAATCGGCGACGCGTATTCGCAGAAAATTATTGATAATCGGCCGTACAAAATGAAGACCGATCTACTGAACAAGAAGATTATTCCGGCGGCGACCTACGCAAAGATAAAGGATCTAATCATCGCCAAGCAGCCCAAATCCTGATCGCAATTCCATTTTTGAGGAAGACTTTCTCGGCTTCTCTTATGGATTTCGCCCGGGGCGTAACCAGCATCAAGCGCTGGACGCGCTGTCGTATGCGCTTCTGCGGATGAAGGTGAACTACGTTCTTGACGCCGACATTCGAGGCTTTTTCGATAACCTCGACAAAAGTTGGTTGATCAAGTTCGTCGAGCATCGCGTAGCCGACCCCCGAATCCTACGGCTGATCCAGAAATGGTTGAACGCTGGGGTGATGGAGTACGTGAACGGCTGAGGAAGTTTGGATTGGAACTCCATCCCGACAAAACGCGCCGGATCGAGTTCGGACGCAACGCCGAACAAAACCGGAAACGAAGAGCAGTAGGGAAGCCCGAGACGTTCAACTTTCTGGGTTTCACGCACATCAGCGGGAAAGACCGGAACGGGAACTTCACCGTAAAGCGCAGGACGATCCGCAAGCGCATGAGGGCGAAGCTCAGCGCATGCATGATCCGGTGGCGCAGACAGGCGAATGGCTCAAGTCAGTCGTCAAAGGCTACTTCAACTACCACGCGGTCCCGGGGAACATCGGCAGCCTACGGGTCTATCGAGTACGGGTAATTCGACTCTGGCGGTGGACACTACTCCGTCGAAGCCAAAAGCACCGCCTCATCTGGACCCGCATGCATCGGCTGGCTGAACGATGGGTTCCCAAGCCGCGACCACTGCACCCTTATCCCGAGCGTCGTTTTGCCGCTAGTCATCCGCGATAAGAGCCGTATGCGCTAAGGAGCGCTCGTACGGATCCGTGCGGGGGGTACCGGGTAACTGGTATCCCTACCGCGACCTTCACAGCCTGATGGAGGCGAAGTGATAGCGAAGCGCAAGGACTGAGCCGCGAGGCGAGGTCTGAAAGAAGAGTGGAGCAAACACGCGAGCCGATGGACAAGAACTGGATTTGAGGCCTACGGTGCCGGGCGAGCGAGTGATTGATCGCGAAGCCCACATCCATCAAAGACACTGGTGGTAAATCCAGCGGTTGTGCGTGGAAGGCGATCGAACTTACCTCGGGAGATCTGCTGCATGCTATTTCTCGCGCAGGAGTACTTCACCTTGCCCTACCAGTTGGTCGTTGAGCCAAACGCGGTATTTGTAGGTGCCGGTTTTCAGGCCCACACGCGGCGGACCGCTCAGAAGGCGCATGCCAACAGGCGCCTGGAAAATGTTGGAGGAAAAGGGGCAACGGTTGACGTCGAACTCGACGCGCAAGTTGCCGGCATCGGAGATCCATGAGATTTGATCGCCGGGGTCGAGTACGACTGCCTGAGGGATGAGTCCAACGAGTACAGGGCGTTCTGCCATTTCTGTTTTGCGGCCCTTGTGATTTGGGGGGCCATATCTCCTTTTCGATTTCGTGTTAAAGGGACGATAGCATATTCGAGGGGAGAGTTTTGACCACATAGCCACGAGCCCGCACAGAAGGAAGTTGTGCCAGAAGGAGCGGCACTCTGAGGCGGGAGCTAACGCCCGAAAAACCCGAGGAAGCTTTTTAGAATCAACACTATAGGCACATTTCAGTAAGTGCTGCCTTGTTCAGAGGTTAAGCCTCGGAAGGGTTCCCGATACTTTGCAAGTGTTGCATCTACAGTAGCTAGCCTCCTTGCCACTACGGAGACGATCGGGTGTGAGTTCGTGATAACCTCTTCGCATTGCGAGGGAGGCGCCAACACTTATGAATCCTGGATGGCGGCGAAGCGGAGTGGTCGCGGCTTGCCTGGTGGCGGGCACCGTCACGGTCTTTTTGCGTGCCGAGACTCCGGTTGTTGCGGCGAGGCCGCGGGCCAAGAATTCCGGTGGGACGACTGCTGCAAAGGTGGCTGGTTCGTGGGATGCAAAGGGTGCGGCTGGTTACCTTGATCAGAGGGCTGGCTGGTGGATCGGTTGGCAGAGGGCGGCGCGGGATCATGAAACTTTTTGCGTGTCGTGCCATACGGCTGTGCCTTATGCGATTTCGCGGGCTACATTACGCGGCGCGCTGGGAGAAATTGAGCCTTCGGCGAATGAGCAGAGAATTCTGGACAATGTGACGAAGCGGGTGAAGCTGTGGAAGGACGTTGCGCCGTTTTACAGCGACAAGGATCGCGGAGTTTACAAGACGGTGGAGTCACGTGGGACGGAATCGGTCCTGAATGCGTTGATCCTTGCGACCAATGAGGCAGATGCCGCCGCGTGGCATGACGCGCAGGGTCGCGAGCTGGCGGTGTTCTCACGCGCAGCCCTGAAAAATATGTGGGACGAACAGCAGACCAGCGGGGATAAAAAAGGCGCGTGGTTATGGCTGCGGTTCAACAATGAACCGTGGGAAGCGGATGACTCGGATTATTTTGGGGCGGCGCTTGGGGCGATTGCGGCGGGGACAGCACCGGGAAGTTATCGGGAGCTGCCTGAGATTCAGGGCAATATAAAGATGTTGCGCGAATATTTGAATCGCGAGTATGCCGCGCAGACTTTGGAGAATCGCATTTTTCTTTTGTGGGCTTCGGCGAAATTACCTGGGCTTGTCGAGGCGGAGCGGCAGAAGGCGCTCATAGCGGAGATTTTTAGCAAGCAGCAGGAAGATGGCGGGTGGAGTCTGGCTTCGCTGGCGGGGAATTGGAAGCGCGGAGATGGAACCGCGCAGGAAATAAAGAGCGATGGATATGCGACGGGGTTGATTGCGTTTGCGTTGATGCAGGCTGGAGTGGCGCGCGAAAATGCGCAGTTGAAGCGGGGACTGGATTGGCTGATAGCGAATCAAAATGCGGCGGGGGGATATTGGGCGGGATATTCGTTGAATAAGAATGA
>CAJCHZ010000103.1 GCA_903970165.1 Betaproteobacteria bacterium | reverse complement strand
ACGACATAGGAGTCAACAAAACGCGGGACGACGCGCTCCTGCTGAAGCGCGAAGGTAATGCGGGAAGCCACCTCCGCGGCCACGTCCGTGCCAAGTTTTTTTGGCGGCGCCATGATGGAAGCTCCATCGTAGCAGGCTTCTTTCGCGCGCCTCAGGGTGTGCAGCGGGTGTGTAGCAAAAGAAAAAGCCCGGCGGTGCTCGCCGGGCCTGGATCGTTTGCGGAAACCCTCCAAAGGATTTCGCGGGATGGCTGGTCGGGTTAGTGGATGGCGCGCGGTACGTCGACGCCGGGCGTCTGCGGCTTGGGATCCGGAGGCACGATGGGAGTGGTGACCGGATCCTTTTGCAACGCGTACTCGAGGACTTCGTCGAGCGTCCGAACGTAGGTGATCTTGATGTCGCCGAGGATATCCGGCGTCAGATCCGCTACGGCGTTCGGCTCGTTGTCCGCGGGCAAAAGCACTTCGCGAATGCCCGCGCGTTTGGCGCCGAGGACTTTTTCCTTGACGCCGCCGATGGGGAGCACCACGCCGGAGAGAGTCATTTCTCCGGTCATCGCCAGGCGGTCTTTCACGGGACGATTGCTGAGCAAGCTGACCAACGCGGTGACCATGGCCGCGCCCGCGCTCGGGCCATCTTTCGGCACGGCACCGGACGGCACGTGAATGTGGATGTCCTGCTTGCGGAAGAAGTCCGGCTCGATGCCGTAACGTTCTCCGTTGGCGCGGACCCAGGTGAGCGCGGCGGTCATGGACTCCTGCATGACCTCGCCGAGATGCCCGGTCATGGTGAACTGTTTGCCGCCGCGCATGCGGGTGGCTTCAATGAAAATGATGTCGCCGCCCACGGGGGTCCAGACGAGGCCGACGGCTACGCCGGGACGCTTTACGCGTTCCTCGACTTCCTTTTCGGTGCGGAACTTCGGCACGCCCAGGTATTCGCGGACGATTTCCGGAGTTACGGTCATTTTTTCCGTTTTGCCTTCGGCCAAGCGCCGAGCCTGTTTGCGCGTGATGGTAGCGATCTCGCGCTCGAGGTTGCGGACGCCGGCTTCGCGGGTAAAGCTGTGAATGATCTCGCGCAACGCGTCATCGCTGAACTCCAGCTGCTCGAGATTCTTGATGCCGTGCTCGGTAGCCTGCTTGGGAATCAGGTACTTGTGCGCGATGTGCAGCTTCTCTTCGCCGGTATAGCCCGGGAGTTCGATCACTTCCATGCGGTCACGCAGTGGCTCGGGTATGGGATCCATCCAGTTGGCCGTGGCGATGAATAGAACCTTGGAGAGATCAAATGGAACGTCCAGGTAATGATCGCGGAACGAGGAGTTCTGCTCCGGGTCCAGAACTTCCATGAGCGCGGAAGAGGGATCGCCGCGGAAGTCGCGGCCGAGTTTGTCAACCTCGTCCAGCATGCATACGGGATCGTTGCTCTCGGCGCGCTTGAGGCCCTGAATGATCTGGCCGGGCAGGGCACCAATGTACGTGCGGCGATGACCGCGAATTTCCGCTTCATCGTGCATACCGCCCAGAGCGATGCGCACGAACTTGCGGCCTAGCGCACGAGCGATGGATTTTCCAAGCGAGGTCTTGCCCACGCCTGGAGGCCCGACGAAACAAAGGATCGGTCCCTTCATGCCGGGCTGCAATTTTTTAACAGCCAGGTAGTCCAGGATGCGTTCTTTAACCTTGACCAGATCGTAGTGGTCTTCGTCGAGAATTTCCTTGCCCTTGGGAATGTCGATGTCTTCCGTACCGGAGGACTTGCTCCACGGCAAAGAGGTCATCCATTCGAGGTACGTGCGCGACACCATATACTCGGCGGAAGCCGGCGTCATTTTCGCGAGGCGCTTCAGCTCGCGATCGCACTCTTTCTTGGCTTCGGCGGACATCTGCGCTTCTTCTACTTTTTTGCGCAGCTCGTCGATTTCCGCGGCGGAGTCGTCCGATTCGCCGAGTTCCTTTTGAATAGCCTTCATCTGCTCGCGCAGCAAATACTCGCGCTGGCTCTGGCTGACCTGTTCCTGTACCTGTTCGTGAATCTTGGAGCGCAGTTCCAGAACTTCCAGTTCTTTGGACAGCTCGCGTATCAGCGTTTCCAGCCGCTTGCGCACGCTGGAGGTTTCAATCAGCTCTTGGCGAAGCAACGTGGAAAGCGAAGGCAGCGTCCCAGCAATAAAATCCGCCAGGCGTCCCGGGTCGTCAATGTTCATGGCTACGGATTGCAGATCGTCGGACAGTTGCGGCGAGTGGCTCACCACGTCGCGGAACAAATCCTGCGCGTTGCGCTGGAGGGCTTCCAGTTCGTTGTCCGAGTCTCCGAAGATGTCCGGCTCGGCGGCCACCCGGGCGCGCAGATAGGGGCGCAGCCCGATCAAATCCACAATCTGAATGCGTTGCAAACCTTCCAGGAAAATCACCACATTCCCGTTAGGCATTTTTACGGTTTTATGCACCTTCGCCAGCGTTCCCACTTTGTGCAGGTCCGCAGCCGACGGGTCTTCCACGCGCGGATCCAGCTGCGCGACTACACCCATTAGCTTGTCTTCGCCCTGTAAGGCGTTCACCAGCGCCAGCGAGCTCTCGCGTCCCACGGTCAAGGGCAGGACCGCGCCGGGAAACAGCACGGTATCCCTGACCGGCAGGATGGCGAGAATCTCAGGCACAGAATACTTTTTGTCAGCCATGATCTCCCCTAAACTCCAGCACGGGATTGGCCGTGCCGTAAAACCTTAGATGCGACGAGATGGGAAAAGGTGCGCGAAGTGCAAACCAGCCTAGCACAAAATCTTAGTCGGCCAAGCTAAACCTTGCAGGACTCGTGCAACTCGTCATCAATACATATATAAATCGTTTGTAATCAATCTTATAGGCCAGTCGCGCGCTGCCCTTCTCCTCCCCTGGCTATCGACCAATGTAGCAGAAACTTCACAATCAGTGCCATTCCTGGGACATGCGTTGCATTAAGAGATCGGGTAGCGCTGCCGGACGAAGGCCTCCGCCTCGGCCAGCGTGGCAATCTGACCCTCCAACTGGGCATCCTCGACGCCCTGCAAAATTTCGCTAAACTGCGGCCCTGGCGAATAGCCCAAGCGCTGCAGATCGTCTCCCGAAAGCACGCGGGCGGGCCGAACTGCTTCCGGTGGCGTGTCAGCCAGGAAGCGCTGCACAAAATCGTAGGCCTCCAGCCTCCGGTTACTGGACAGAACGTCCAAACGGTGGAGAGCCAGGTGTTCGCCGAAGTTCGGCATACGCACAAAACGCTTCAGGGTGGACTTGCGCATTTGTGCGGCGTCCTTGAACTTCATGTGATTCGCGACCAGAGCCAGAATCTGTTCGGTATCCTCATTGGAAAAGCGCAGACGCCGGCAGATGTTCTTGGCCATTTCAAGGCCTACATCCGCGTGGCCGTCAAAGCGTATGCGGTCCCCGGTTTCGGCGGCGGAACGAAAGGTAGCGGGCTTGCCGACGTCATGCAGGAGCACGCCCCAGGCCAGCGTCG
>CAJCHZ010000102.1 GCA_903970165.1 Betaproteobacteria bacterium | reverse complement strand
CCCCAAAGAGCGGTAATTTTCCATTGCACTGTTTTGTCCTCCTCGGTGTTTCTTCTAACCAGCTGAAACATTACCGAGTTAGGGTGGAACAGTGCTATTTAATTTCGGGATTCAGGTTTATATGTTAAGTGGAGCTTCGGGCTGAGGTTTACCCGCCGACGTTTCCAACATTAGAGCATGGTTTGTCTTGCGCTGGCCACTCCCGTAGCGAAGGCCTGCGACGCCGGAGGCGGCGCGCTTAGGTCGTAGCGGAGGGAGTGGCCAGGGGACGGATTGTTGGGCGAATCTCGCGCGAGCGACGACAAAGGCCCGAGACGCCGACTGTGCTGCAGTTGGGCCCAATCCAGCGCTGAACGTTCATGCAAAACAGGCGACCGCGAGAGCCGTCGTTTTCGAGATACCATGTGAGACTGTGCGTGGGTGACCGAGCCAGCAGGGATGACAAATTGCATCGGTCAGACCCAGCGACGGTGGCGGAGTGAAACATGAATCAAGAAACATACTGCACTGATGGCGGACTTCGCCGCCAGAAAAGTCAGAAAATCTCGACAACGCTTGTGGGGCTTCTCGCGTTCCTCCTAGCCGCGAGTTGCGCAGTAGCTCAGACCGGGAAGCTTTCAGCCGAGAAGCAAGCCAAGATTGAAAGCACCATTTCTAACTTCATGGCCGCCAGCAAGGCGCCGAGCATCTCTGCGGCTGTTGTACAGGATGGAGAATTCGCGTGGTCAGCGGGCTTCGGCATGGCCGATCTGGAGAACTCTGTTCATGCCACATCACAGACGGTGTACCGCCTCGGCTCGATCTCGAAATCGATCACGGCCACTGCCGCCATGGAGCTTTGGGAACACGGCAAGCTGGATCTGGATTCCCCGGTGCAGAAGTACTGCCCGGCATTCCCGCAGAAGCCGTGGCCCATCACCACGCGAGAACTTTTAGGACATCTCGCCGGAATCCGCTACTACCACGTGCCTGAAACTCCCTATTCCGAATCGCAGAGCGACCCCGAAGTGGGCAACACGCGTCACTTTGAAAATGGAATCGAAGCCGGCCTGAAGTTTTTCGCAGACGATCCGCTGGTGGCACAGCCTGGAACACACTTTAGCTATTCCACGCAAGGCTACACCCTGGTCGGATGCGCAATCGAAGGAGCGTCCGGCGAGAAGTACGCGGATTACGTGCGCGAGCATGTTCTGGTTCCGGCTGGCATGCTGCAAACGCGTCCGGACGATCGCTTCGCCATTATTCCGTTGCGCGCGCGTTTCTACTCAAAAGATAAATCCGGCGCCGTGGTGAATGCTGAATTTCTGGATGCAAGCTACAAAGTCCCCGGCGGGGGCTGGCTTTCCTCCGCACCCGACATGGCACGATTCGAAGCGGCGATCCTCTCCGATCATCTGGTTAAGCGCGCCACGCGAGACATCATGTGGACACCGCAAATGCCGTCGGATGGGCTCGGACGGATGGTTTACGGGCTTGGGTGGCAGGGTGGAACAACGGAAGGCGTGGTAGATGTGGGCCACGGCGGGTCGCAGCAAGGAGCCAGCGCGATGATGCTGATTGCACCGGACGCGCGGGCTGGCGTGGTGGTGCTGATCAATTCCGACGCAGCTGGCGCGTCCGAATTGGCATCGCAACTCCTGGAGATTGTACTGGGGCTTCCTCTCGGCCATCACAAAGAGAGCACCGTCGATCCGAAGTTGTACGACAGGTACGTCGGAAGTTACGAAGTGACTTCTGTGGTGATCAGCATTGTCCGGGACGGCGATCATTTGTTCGAGCAGATAAATGGCCACAAGAATGAGATATTTCCGGAGACCGTTCGCGATTATTTTTCTAAGACCTCTAACTCTCAGGTCACCTTTGTAACCGACGGCAACGGCCGGGCGACGGAGCTGATCCTGCATGAAGGGGGCACTGATTTGCGCGCGAATCGGATCAAATAACCCCATCCCGATCCAGGCGCGATGCGTGGGGTCTGCGGATAATCGGGGTGAACCGGAAATCCGCTTCTGTGAAGTTGACCAGCGACTCCTGACTGACGGTGCCGTGTAGGGCAAAGTCGCTAACTCCCGCGTGGTCGGCAACCCTTACCTAATCGCGTTACGTCAGAGTTGCCCGTCACTCGGGATCGATGGGGAGCACAGTCTTGACCTCGATCCCCAGCGTGGCTGGGCGACTGTCGACTTCGCGTAAACGGAGGCGACGAGCTTCTACCCCACGGTGCTTGTTCTTGCACATATGAACGCACGGACCTACTCGGTCGGGAGTTTCACCTCCAGATCGAACGAAGCTCCCAGCGGTCGCCCCGTACTGAAACTACCTTCCCGCTTGAAGAGAAGAGTGCAACCTTGCTGTTTCGTGAAGCGGGGAAAATCAAGTCCGTCATCGCAATCGTGCCGTTCTGTGCGTAAGCCTCTATGGATGAGCGATCAATGATGAGTTTGAAGTCGTAGGGACGGCTTGCGATCAGCGGAGCCGTTGTCCTCGCCGGGAAGTCCGGTGTAATAGCCGCACCCGACTTTGTGCGATCGATGTAGAACTCTCGCTGCGGCTGATCAAACCCGATCTCTGTCCAATGCTGTTCGTCCGTATAGATGCGTATGCCAAAGACTTGTTCAGATGGTCGGCCAAACTGCAAGTCTAACTCGAAGGGGGCCTGCATGTTACCGGAGACACTGCCGGCCTTTGCCGTCGAGATGTCGGAATGATCTGCACGGAGAGGAGCGATAACGGGGTCCTGCACTACTGCCAATCCTGCAGCGTCCCTCAGTAGCGAGAGGCGTCTTGGAACACTCATCTGCCCGCGCCAGGGAGAGGTCGGCAGTTGCGACGCGTACTGCCAGTTGCTCATCCAGCCGATCAGAATCGGCTTCGCGTCCTTCGGCAGCCCGTTAAAGCTGATGGCGCAGTAGTCATCCTTGCCATAGTTCGTCCATCCGTGCGAACCAGGCTCGCTGGACGCCGTAAACCGCTTCCCGTCGAAGTTGCCCAGGAAATACTGCTCGCCGGAACCGCCTTGCGGCGCGCCCGGATTGAGACCAATTTTCAGGGCCCACATGTCACCTGTTCCATTCTCGCCGGGGATACGCAGGAGGTCTGGGCATTCCCAGGCTCCATCGACGTCGCCAGCGGGTCCGAAGTCGCTCAGTTGCGTCCACTCCTTTAGGTTCGGTGACGTATAGAAACGAATCTTGTGCTCCATGGCCAAGGAAACCGCCATCAACCAACGGTTTTCCTTCTCATCCCACGACACGCTGGGGTCACGGAAGTCGGCCATGTGCAGATCGATTACGGGGTTGGCGGCATATCGGGTCCAGGTCCGTCCGTCGTCGCGGCTGTATGCAAGGTTCTGTGTCTGCCGTGTTCCTTCGCCCGTGCTGCGGGAACCGGTGTATACCGCAACCAGGCACTCTGCTCCGGGCGCGCAGAAGCCACTGGTGTTCTCGTGGTCCACGACGACGCTGCCCGTGAACGCCATTTCGCCGTCCTTCTCTGGGATTGCGACCGGAAGCTCCTGCCAATCCAAGAGGTTCGTGCTAACGGCGTGCCCCCAACTCATGTGGCCCCATTCATCACCGAACGGATTGAACTGATAGAAGAGGTGATACTCCTTGTGAAAGTAAACGAGCCCGTTAGGATCGTTCGTCCAATGCTCGCGAGGAGAGAAGTGTACCTGCGGACGGTAGGGCTCTTCGTAGCGGATGACTTGGGCCCCCGCAATCGATGTAGAGAACGCAAGTGCGCACTTGAGTAAAGTGTCGATCAGCTTTGATGAAGGCATCCTCATTGTCATATCATCTCGCATCTGCCGCTCGCAGCGACAGAGGACATTTCTTCATTTTGCTTAGATGGGGGACCAAGGTCGCTCAAGAGCCGAGCGCCGGTTGCTCCCGGATAGTCGGCCACCCCGAAGTTCCGCCACGTGGCCCTGCTTGCTTGCGGCGAATCCCTCCGCGGTTGGAGTGCCTCGAAACGCGCAGAAAGGGGAGCAGCCCGTCGAGGAGTATTTGCGATGGTTATTTCGCGAGCGCGAGGGGCAGGTGCGAGGCGCTTGAGTTGCTTGCTGCGGGAAAGCGGAAGCCGACGGTTGGGGTGACTAGGGAAGAAGGACGCGCTTAAGCGCGCGCCTCTACAACGGAGATGAGCAGGGTTGAGGCGGAGATTAGCTGAGCCGGGGAAAAGCCGCAGCAGAGCTGCCGCACTCCAAATTAGTCGATGCGGAAGCGAAGGCGTTCGATCGAGTGGGCTTTTAGGCGGCCTGAGGCGCTGCGCGGCCCTTCGTCGTCGGTTTCAATCAGGACGCAATTCATTTGTATTTCGCCGCTCGCCACTTCAAAGCGCGCTGGGAGGCCGTCGATAAACTTTTTGATGATGCCCTCGCGGTCCATTCCAATCACGCCGCCATGCGGCCCGCTCATTCCCACATCGCAGATAAAAGCCGTCCCGCCGGGCAAGACGTGCTCATCGGCGGTAGCGACATGCGTGTGCGTCCCCACAACCGCAGTCACGCGACCGTCCAGATACCAGCCCATCGCCAATTTCTCGCTGGTCGTCTCCGCGTGCATGTCCACAAGAATAAACGCCACATCCGGCGGCACCTTGGCTAGCTCGCTGTCGGCCTTGCGAAACGGATCATCGAGCGGGGTCATAAACACGCGCCCCATCAGGTTCAGCACGGCGAACTTCACGCCGTTCTTGGCCGTCCCGACAAATAGCCCGCTCCCGACATTGCCCTCAGGAAAGTTTGCTGGCCGCAACAACCGCGGCTCGTGCGGCATGTATTCGAGTATTTCCTTGCGATCCCAACTATGGTTTCCACCGGTTAATACATCAATTCCGGTCGCCAGCAGCTCCTGCGCCAGGCGCGGCGTAATGCCAAAACCCGAAGCGGAGTTCTCGCCGTTGGCGATAACGAGATCAATCGCGCGTTGCGCAACAATATCCCGCAAGCGGTCGCGCACAATCTGCCGCCCGGGCGAACCGACGATGTCCCCAATAAAAAGTATTTTCATGCTTTGACTGTGCCGCGACCTTGACCAGGAATTTCCCCGTCTCCGGAAATCCTTGCTACACAAAAATCCTTGCTCCACAAAAAAGAGCGGACTGCTTGGCCGTGGGGAGCTAGGCCGTGAACCTCTGAATTAGGTGGGCGCCACGAGCCAACCGTTAGGCTTTCCTGCCCCGCTGGTCCGTCTTCGCCCTGAGGCCACACGTGGCCACACGGGCGCCTCTTGCCCTTCAAGACGTTCCAGCGGGACAGGCCGTGCACACGGGCTGTCTATCCGCAGCACCTCAGAGATTCGTCATTGGTTCAAACAGCTTTCGCTCCCTCACCTGCTTCGAAGTACCGCTCCGCTGAACATTCTACCAGTATGCCCCCGGCAAATCCTTCCGGCTCCTAATCCGCTAGGCGCACACACGCTGGAATCGCTAGCAAACCCTTTACCTTTCTTGGGCTTGCACGCACTCTTGCTGTACGCAAGCGTGGGATTAGTTACTGTTCGACCAGGCGAGCCAAGGGATGAAACTCAGTCGATGAAATCGATGACCGCGCCGTCGCGGCGGTCCAGGAAGCCGACGAACTGGCCGAAATTGGGGGCGGTGACGTTGTTGTAGACGGCGTTGAAATTGCCGTGGTTTGTTACGTTGAGCGAATAGAAGCCGAGGCGCATGTGGTGAATCTTGCCGCTTTTTGCACCGAGAAAAGGAACCTGGAAGACGCGGTAGATTTTCACGTCGAGCGAAAGAAATGTGGCGAAGCGCTGGCCGTTTGGCGTGCCCACATAATTTTGCAGCACATCGACGTCGGAATATGGATAGCCGCTATGGATGTCGAGGATGGGGCTGAGGATCAGCTTTTTGGGCAAAGAAAAAACGCCCCAGGTAATCACGCGGTTCGGCACGTCGGACGGCAAAATTCCGTACACATTGGGACGAATGACCGGCTGCAGAAACGGAATCATGACGTTGGAAAGATTGTTCAAATCACCGCGAGTGCGGCTCCAGATATACGAGGCGTTCACTTCATTGTGTTCGTGAACCGTGAAATGTACGGTGCTTTCCAGCTCGTGATAGTGAGAAGAACCGGTGTTGGTGAGGCCCAGGAACGAATTCTGTCCTGCTGCGCCGGTAAATGGATTGACGTCAAAGAGGTAGGTCGTGTGGCTGTCAATGTAGCCGACGCGCAAAATGACATTTCTCCTGAGTGCCCGGTCGCCCTCGACGTTCCAGGTGAAATTTCGCGGCGTCGTGCCCGGACCGCTCGGCAGGAAGGTTGTGTTCAGCGGGTTCACGCTGCCCACGTAAGAGTTGGTATACGTCACGGGCGTTCCGATGAGTGTGCCTGTCGGATCAAAAAAACTGACGACGCGTGTTGGGTTGGTCGCAAAGTCCCCGGCCAGCAGCGGCAGCAAGCTGTAAAACAAGCCTGCTCCCGCGCGTATGACGGTCTTGCCATTTTTCTCCGGCGACCAGGCAATGCCTGCGCGCGGTGCGAACGCCGCCGACCAGCCGGAAGTCTCGCTCTGCAAACGCGCCCCCAAATCTGCAGTCCAGTGCGAATTCAAAACCCAATGATCCTGAACGAACTCGGCGACCGCGGAATCCGAAGCAATCTGCGAAGCTCCAGGCTGAAAATTAATCTGCTCATCCAGTGTGCCGTCCAACTCGAGCAGTTGCACCGGTTGCGCCGCGCTGGTCCCGAAATACGAGCGATAGCTGTAGTCCACGCCGACATGAATCTCGTGTTCTCCCAGCAACTTCACCTTTTTGAATTGATAGCTGGGCAGCAACTGGAACGATTTGCCGCGCCTGGACCACGCGTTGAAAAAATTCCCGCCCCATCCTTCGGGGCCGATCGTCATGTCAGCCAAGCCTTCTCCGTGCGCGTTGCTGTCGAAGCGGGTGTACTGCGCGAGCACGCTGAAAATCGCGCCCGAATCGAACTGGTACTTATCGGAGAGAGCAGTGGATATGCCCCTTTGATCCAGGTCGTTCGATGCGGGTTCGGGAACGAGCGCATTGATTCCCGCATGCCGGATGCGGAGAGGAAACGCGTTTACGGTCAGCGTGAGGATTTGCTTTGGCGAAAGGACGAACTCGAGCGTCGAGAAAGAACTGAACCCTTGCCGCTTGGTGATGTCGTCGGGCCAGGGCAGGCCTCGAATGGTGAACTTTTTCATGTCGTACTGGAAAACTTCCGAGAAAAATACTTTGTCGCCCAGGAGCGGCCCGCCAAAATCCACTCCTGGCGTGGCTTCCGCAAGGCCGACGATCGAGTCGTTCTTTCCGAGTACGGAGGGAACAACATTCTTAAGGTAGAAATTCCACTTTTCCTCGGGAGGCTTGGTCTCAATGGTCGTCAATCCACCGGAGAAGCTTCCGAGGCTCGCGTTATATGGCGTCTTGTAGACTGCGAACGACTGCACGGCGTCTGTCGGCACCGGAATGGAAAAGCTCCCGGTCACCGGATCGGCGGTCTGCGCCGAGTTCACCAGAAACATGCTTTGATTTTCGTCCGCGCCCTTGAAGCTGAGCTTCCCGTCCATCGTTTTGATCACGCCAGGAGTGATCGGGATCAGCTCTCGAATTTTTTCCTGCTGGGTCGGCAGCGCGATCATCTCCGTGTGAGTCACCGTCGCATCGGGATTGGAGACGCTCTCCGTCGAGATAACCTGCGTCTGCTCGTTAACCTCAACCTTTTCGCTCACCGTGGCGAGTTCGACCGTAATGTCCTCAACGACAGCTTGGCCGGCTGCCACGTTGACTTGCTTCGTAACGTTTTTAAAGCCCGCCTGGGTGATCGAAACGGTATACGCTCCGGGCTTCAGGTTCTTGAACTCATAGCGCCCCGCGTCATCCGTGGTCGTCGTAAGCGGGTTGGCTTCGGGCGGCACTGGGGTCAGACTGACGCTGATGCCCGTCAAGTCTGAGGAAGCGCTTTCCTGCTTGGTGGAAATCGTTCCGTGGATGGAGCCGGTTTGCTGCTTGTCGCCACTGGACCGCGTGCTCTGTCCAAAGGCAGGAATAGCAGCCACGAAAACAACGATAAGGGTGGCCACGCGACGCACCCAGCCGAGGTCAGCAAGATTTGCCTTCCTTTCGGCGGACACGACTTTGGCTGCGAATCGCAGAATTAGGGTTTGAATTCGATTCATGGTCTGGCCGAGGGGAACTTGACTTTTCGTTTCGCTCTTTCTTCAATTTGGGCGGGTACGCGAGCCGGCGAACGACACCAATGCCTTTGCCCAGCCAGACGACTAGTCTTTCATTGTCGAGTTACCGCGCAGAAACGGGAAGCCCGGCGAGGTAGGGATGTGCCCCACTCTCCAACTCCACGCACCTGCGCCTGGCTCAACCAACCACGTCTGCCGTTCTTAGATGCGGGATGAGGACAATTCGTCCGCCAGGGCCCGGGATAAGGGCTCCCCAGCCGCCCGCTTAAAAGTGGAAGCCCAGCTCCGCCGTCAGGGCGCGAGGCGTCACGTAGTGCGTTCCGCTGAACGTGGAAAGGAAATTGTAAAGGGCCACTGTGTTGGCCACGTTGATGGCTGTAAGCCGCAGGCTCCACTTGTAACGGTCACCGTGGAACAGGTCGTCTTCGCCCACGGAGACATCGAACAAATTGCGCGAGTCAACTCGCGGCGGGTTGTGATCGTTGTTCTCCGTTCCGGGAGCTGGAATGCTCAAGTACTTCGAACCGTACATTGTCGCAGGACAGAGATTCGCACCAGCCGCTGAACTGATCGGCGTGGTCTGCGTCGCAAACACGTTCCCACAGAAAAGTCCTGCCTGGAACTGTTGATCCGGCGTAAGCCCCGACACGTTGATGAGACCTGCCGCAATTTCGCCAGGCGTGGCGGCGTTGGCGCAAGCCTCGCCTCCGAAGCACGGCACCGGGCCAGCCACGCCTCCGCTGTCGTAACGCCAGTTGAAGCCGATCCAGGGCAAGCGCTTCGACGGCTGATATTGCAGGTGCGTGGTCTGGTTGAATTTTTCGTCGTGGTCGATGCGAAATACGTTGCTTCCTCCGGGAGTCGCGCCAATGCCGCTGACCTGCGGCGTAAAGAAACGCGCCGCAACGCTGGACATCACGACGTACGCTGTAAAGCCATGGAAATCCGGAACGGAAACGCGAATCGCATAGCCGGGAATTTTCGAGCTCGCCCACTCGATCGGATAGGTGATCGGCGTATTGCCCAGCACGCTGAAGTCAAACGCTTCATGAGTGTACTTCCAGATGTATTCCGCATCCACGACAAGATATTTTTTGTAAGCCTGCTCAAAACCGGCGTGGAACTCATTGCGATGGCCCGGGCTAAGGGGCTGTTGGGTTGCCGAAACGCACTGGCCTCCGGGAACGGACTCCTGCAAGTCAAAAATGACAGGGTCGTTGCAGCCAGTGCTGGCCAAAACCAGATTCTCGTTGAACGGCGTTTCCATCGTGCGCGCGTAGGAAAGCCGCAGAACCGTGCTCGTGGGCTTGACCTTGTAGGCGAGGCCAACTCGCGGCTCGATCTGCTTGGCCGTGGCGATGCCATTGTAGAGATCGCCGCGCAGGCCAAGCTGAAAGCTCCAGTTCTTGATGGTAAGAGCATCCTGAAAATAGAGCGCTGTCTCTTTTACGTCGGTGTGGCCATAGAAGGGAAACACGCTGCTGGCCGTCTGTCCAGCGGGGCAGCCATCGGAAGCAGGCAGAGCAGCCGTTCGAGTCAGGTCGTAGCACCCGAGCAGCGGAATAAAACCGGGATTCACGGAGCCGCCCGGATCGTTGAGTCCTCCGCAAGCAGCAGGGTCGGTGATGCCCGGGTTGCTATCGAGGCTTCCGTCGGCGTTCAGGCAAACCGCGTTTACCGCGGGATTCACGATGCCGAATTTGTCGTTTTCGGTCAGGAAGGTATGCTCGTAAGTCACACCGGTCTTGATGTTGTTGATGCCTTTCACGTAGGACAAACTGACGTGAGCGCCGGCGTTGGTCAAGGTGCGGTGCTGGCGAATCGTTTCCAGTTGCAGGTCCGGCGTCTCGTCGGCGAAGGGATTGCCGCTCGGATAATAGTTGTATTGATCCTGGCGCACGAAGCCGCCGAACGTGAGCACAGTTTGCTGATTGATCAGGCGCGTCCACGACGGGGCAATGTTGAACGTTCCAATCTTCGAGCGCTGATCCTGCGGACCCACTGGCTCTCCGTTCGGTCCCAAGCCGCCGCAGTTTCCCGTTTGTCCCCCAGGGCAAATGGGGTCGAGCGAGTTAAAGGACCAGCCGGTTGCGTTCTGTGCGTCGTAGGAGTTGGGGGTCTGGAACCAGGACCGGCTATAGCCAAAATTGAAAGTAAGGGTATC
Source organism: Betaproteobacteria bacterium (assembly GCA_903970165.1). GTDB lineage: Bacteria > Acidobacteriota > Terriglobia > Acidiferrales > UBA7541 > Acidiferrum. Next base: position 44,281 of record CAJCHZ010000102.1, on the reverse strand, counting down.
CGCCGACGAGACTTTCAAGTCGACGCGGTCGAAGAAATTTTCTTCATTGCCGCGATCGTGGATAACGTCAAACTCCGGGCCATCGAGAAAGCGGCCGGTGTTCAAACCGCTGCCGGAAATGTAATTGCCCCAATTGTCTCCGCCATAAGCTAAGTCAAAACCGCTGCTGGCGCTCCCAAAGGAGCCGTAAGAGCTGGTTATCTGGCCATGGGGCGGTTTGACTCCCATGCCCGAGCGCGTGGTAACCACAATCACCAGGCTTGTTTTGCCGCCAAATTCGGCCGGTGGGGCACCGGAAATCACTTCCATGGATTGAATCGAATCCGAAGGAATCTGATTGGAAAATACTTTGCTTTGCTGGTCCGTGATGGGCTGGCCATCCACGGAAAACGAGTTGGACGCGTGATCGCCAAGACCGTGAAAGAGCCCGTTCGAATCCGCTGAGACTCCCGGCGATGTCAGGGTAACGAGCGAGCTCACCGAAGAAGAGGCGCTTTCCAGCGGAAGGGTGTCGAACAAGGCGCGATCCACATCCGTGTGAAACGTGGATTGTGTTTCCACCAAATCACCGGCATTTTCCGTGACCGTGACGCTGGTTGTGTTCGATACGATCTTCATCGCAATCTCTAACTTGACAGGAACCGTCGAGCGCACATCCACATCCTGCGTGTAGGAATCAAATTGATCGGCGGTCACGACCAGGTGGTAGGGGTTAAAGGGGACGTTTGCGAACTTGAAGGCGCCGTCCGTGCCTGTGACGGCTTCGCGATGAAACCCGCTAACGGAATGAGAAAGTTCGACTTTGGCATTTGGCACAGCACTGCCCGATGGATCCTTTATGACTCCTTCCACCGAACCCGAACTGCCGGATTGTGCTCGTGCTGCGGACGCTGAAAACAACAAACCGAGCGCCAGGAATAATGGCGCAATTTTGCATAAGCTCTTCATTTTTCTTCCGTCTCCATTCGCAGACTCCCCGAGATAGAGACGTATCGGCGGAACAGCCCGTGTACGCGGTTGTCTCCGCCGTCCCTCAGAGGTTCTCGTTGATTCCAACTGCCTTTGCCTGCTCACCCGTTCGAATAGTCAATCCCATTCTAGCAGGATGCTTCCCGAAGATATGCCAACTCCCTCGGTCTGTTTACTTCGGTACAGCCTCAGAGAAAGGGATGGTGGCCTTCAAGAATACCGTCCGCCCCCATCCCCCATAGTCATCCCACGACTCACGCAAGTCAGAAGTGGAAACCCAATTCCGCCGTCAGCGCGCGTGGTGTCACGTAGTGCGTGCCGCTGAACGTAGAAAGAAAGTTGTAGAGAGCCACTTTGTTTGTCAGGTTGACGGCGGTGAGCTTGAGGCTCCACTTATAACGGTCGCCGCGAAACAAGTCGTCTTCGCCCACCGAGACGTCAAACAAATTCCGCGGCGCAATGCGCTGCGGGTTGTGATCGTCGTTCTCCGTACCCGGCGAAGGAATGGAAATGTACTTTGAGCCATAACTGCCGGCCGGACAGAGATTCGCGCCAAAGGACGAACTAATCGGCGTCGTTGGCGTCGCCAATACACCGCCGCAGAAGAGGCCTGCCTGAAACTGTTGATCCGCAGTTAGACCGGAGACGTCTATAAGATTATTGGGACCACCGCCGTTCGGACCGTTCGGGCAATCCTCGCCTCCGAAGCAGGGCACGGGACCCGCTACCAAGCCGCTGTCGTAACGCCAATTGAAGCCGACCCATGGGCCGAGCTTCCACGGTTGATATTGCAAGTGCGTCGTCTGGTTGAAGTGTTCGTCATGGTCGATCCGGAATACAGATGCCCCGCCGGCCGTCGGGGGCGTGGCACCAATGCCGCTAACCTGTGGAGTGAAGAAGCGCGCAGCCACGCTGGACAGCACAACAAAAGCCGTGAAGCCGTGGTAGTTGGGAACGCTGGCGCGCAGGGCGTAGCCGGGGATTTTCGAGCTGGCCCATTCGATGGGATACGTGATAGGCGTATCGCCCACGACGCTGAAGTCAAATGCCTTGTGTGTGTACTTCCAGATGTATTCGGCATCCACGACCAGATAATTTTTGAAGGCTTGTTCAAAGCCGGCGTGGAACTCATTGCGATGGCCGGGACTTAGCGCGGGAATTGCCGAGGAAACGCACTGGCCGCCTGGGACCGATTCTTGAAGATCGAAAATCACCGGGTTATTGCAGCCGGTGCTGGCCAGGATTAGGTTTTCGTTGAAAGGAGTCTCCATCGTGCGCGCGTAAGAAACACGCAGAACGGTGCTCGTGGGCTTGATGTTGTAGGCGACGCCGACGCGGGGCTCCAGTTGTTTGGCGCTGGCGAGGCCATTGTAAATATCGCCGCGCAATCCCAGGTTCAGGCTCCAGTTTTTGATCGTGATGGCGTCCTGAAAATAGAGCGCGGTTTCCTTGATGTCCGTGTGACCGTTGAAGGCGAAGAGACCGCTGGTGGCTTGGCCGGCAGGACAACCGTCCGATGCGGGCAGAGAGGCCGTTCTGGTCAAGTCATAGCAACCAAGAAGAGGAATAAATCCTGGATTCACTGTGCCGCCAATCCCGCCGCAAGCAGCCGGGTCGGTTATGCTGGGGTTGGTATTGAGGCTTCCGTCGGCATTCAAGCAAACTGCGTTCACGCCCGGATCGACAATGCCAAATTTTTCGTTCTCGGTCAGGAATGTCTGCTCATAGGTAACTCCGGCTTTAATATTGTGCATGCCCTTCACGTAGGAGAGGACGGCGCGGCCTCCGGCGTTCGTCAATGTGCGGTTCTGAGCGACCGACTCCTGTTGCAAATCGGGAGTTTCGTCGGCGAATGGATTGCCGCTGGGATAATAGTTGTATTGATCGCGGCGTACGAAAGCGCCGAACGTGAAGACCGTCCGCGTATTAAGCAGACGCGTCCATGAAGGAGCGATGTTGAAAGTCCCGATCTTCGAACGTTGATCCTGGGGACCAACCGGCTGGCCGTTTGCTCCCAGGCCGCCGCAGTTGCCGATCTGTCCCAGTGGGCATGTTGGATCTACCGCGTCGAAAGTCCAACCCGTTGCATTTTGCGCATCGTAGGAGTTGGGCGTCTGGAACCAGGAGCGGCTGTAGCCGAAGTTGAAATTGAGCGTGTCGATCGAGGACGGCTTGAAGTCCACGCGGTCGAAGAAATTTTCTTCGTTGCCATGGTCATGCATCACGCCGATCTCTGGTCCATCGAGAAAGCGGCTGGTGTTCAATCCGTTGGCGGCGATGTAGTTGCCCCATTTGTCGTTGCCATACGCCAGGTCGAACCCGGAGTTTACGCTCCCAAAAGAGCCGTACGAACTCGTCACCTGTCCATGCGCAGGATTTACCCCTAAACCCGAGCGCGTCGTTACTACAATCACGAGGCTCGTCTTGCCTCCAAATTCGGCTGGCGGCGCGCCGGAAATCACTTCCAGTGACTGGATCGAATCCGCTGGAATCTGGTTCGAAAACACTTTGCTTTGTTGATCTGTAATCGGCTGTCCATCTATCGAGAAGGAGTTCGACGCATGATCGCCAAGACCGTGGGCTAGACCGTTGGAATCGGCCGCTACGCCGGGGGTAACGAGTGTCACCAGAGAGGTCACGGACGAGGTGGCGCTTTCCAGAGGTACGTTCTTGAAAAGATCGCGATCGACGACGGTGTGAAACGTCGAATCGTTCTCGACCATATCTCCGCCGTTGGCCTCCACGGTTACTGTCGTTTCAGCAGCGCCCACTTTGAGGCCAATCTGTATTGGGGTGGGAACCGCCGAGCGCACCTCCACATCCTGGGTGTAAGCAGCAAAACCAGCGGCCGTTACCATGGTGTGATACGTGTTGAAGGGCACGTTCGTGAAGTGAAACGCACCGTCGCTTCCCGTCGTCGTCTGCCGCTGATAACCGCTGACGCGATCGGAAATCTCTATCGTTGCTCCCACGACCACTCCACCTGATGCATCCTTGACCACTCCTTCAATCGATCCCGAATTCGATTGGGCGCGGGAAGATACCGCTACAAACAACAAGCCGATCGCCAGAAATAATGGCGTAAGCCGATGCAAACTCTTCATTTTTCCCTCCGTTCCGCTCAGGGGACACTTTGTACGTAAGTGAATAGAGGCCGCCTGGAAAAATGGCGGAGGCGCTGGCCCCAATAAGGTCAGCGCGAGATGGTGCAATTCACTTGCAGGAGAGAGGCTAAGCGGAAGGAGGTGCGCGACCGGCGCGGTGCAGCGAAAACGAATTGCTCGGGACAGCCTGCGTTGGAATCGACGTAAACCGTGCTATCAGCTCAGGGGCGGCGGCAAGGTCCAAAGCCGCCGCGGCGAGTACGGGCAAATGCAGCGACTGGCAGATGTGGCAGGCGTTTTCGGGGCCGGTGGTGTGCTGGTGGAACAGGCTGCCGCCTGCTGCGAAGTAAAGCAGCACAGCGCAAGCCAACACGGCGAGCGCACGGCGCCTAAAGACACGTCCCGAAATAGATCCCCCCACGAGCATGAACTTACACGTTCCCTTAGCACCTTAGACGGAAGAAGTGTGGAGTTGGTTGCCGCAAAAGTATTCATGCTAGCAATTCAGAATTTGAGCCCTGGGCGTGCGCCGCAAGGCCGAGGTCGCTAAGAGATTCCGAGACTTGTATTAAACCGCTTGGTGAATTAAGCGTTTGGATCGAAGGTCACAGCCACGGTAACAGTACTGTCATTCCCCGGCGCAAATCGCCACTGGCGAACCGCTTTCTCCGCGGAATCGGCCAACGCAGGATTCCCCCCAAGTATTTCGACGTCTTTCACGGAGCCGTCTGCCTTGACGGTCACTTTTAGGCGCACTGTACCGCCTATCCCCCGTCTTTTCAGGATACTGGGATATTGGGCCTCCACCTTTTTCAGTACTTTACGGTCGGCATCCTGAGCGCGGCCCGGTTGAACACAAAGCAGAAGCAGGACGAGGCAATAGCCCAGTCCCAGGAGGCTCCGGCGGCGCGTGCGTCTTGTCATGGTCTTGCCTTAGCTCAGCGGTTCGGGACGCGTTGGAAGGTTGACGACACCCTCTCCGATCCCTTTTGGACTTTTGAGGTTGCAGTCCTCTAACCACTCTGTCATGGAGTTTTTCGTGCGGTTCCAGCGCCGCACGCGCATGGGCTGGGCCTTTCCAAGAGATTGATTCAGAACTACTTATGCGAGGTAGAGTTTGCTCCGATCGGTCGCCGCTCTCCAGCCGGCAGGGAGGACCATCTTCGAAGTCTCATCTAGATGTTTCACATTGAGAAGGTGGCTGTTTGTTTCTGCTTCTAGTTGAGAGACGGTTTTCCCGTCGGTCGCAGACCGAGTCAGAGCCCGCGAAGGCTTGAATGCGGTCTCTGCCTCGCCTCAGCTTGGCTGTGCGCTATTTAGCTGGCGGCTGGGCCGTGGGTGGCAGAATGCCGTTCAGACGCAGATAGACTGCTTCTGTGCCGTAGTGGTCGTACCAATCGTCGCTCAACGTGATCAGCGCGCCCGCGCGGGTTACTTGCCGCGTGCCAAATGAGAAGAGGTAGTCGCCGAGCTTTGCATCATCGGCGGCAGCCAGTGCTGTAGTGCAAAACTCGAACGAGCCTTTCAGGGCGGCCAGCAGCTTGTCTTTGGGATCAGTATCCGCGAGCTTCGTATCCGGAGCGGCCTGGCCGGAAATCTTTGAACAAAGGAAATAGTTGGATTGGGCGATATGCATTATGACGTGGCCGAATGTGTTCATCTCCGGCGTAGGTTTGAAGTTGTATTTTTCGGCGGGCATCAGGTCAGCCGCCGCTACCATGTTCTTTTCGTAGCGCGTCAATTGAGCTTTTACCGTGGCTGTCACGGGATTCGGTGTCGGCGGAGGCGTAGCATCTTGCGCTGCAACCGCCGTAGCTGCCAGAAGCACAGCCCCCAATACCAATACGGTTGGTTTCACGGATCTTCCCCCCATTTTGCAAGCTGCGGGCGGAGCTTACGGCAGGCTCCTGCGTTTGCTGCCCCGTCCGCAGCATACGCTTGCGCTTGGCCAAGGACAAGCAGTTCGAAGAAACTGACGAAAGCGGTCGTCCTCAGAAAGATGACACTTGCGGTCTGCAGATAGGAAACATTACACGGAGGAAGAGGAGGCCCAAGGGCACAGAGAAGGGAGATTGATGAACTGAGTTCATGCTGGAGGTGCTTTTCTGTGAGGCGGGGTATTTTGGAATCCGATTCCATTTATCGAAATTTCGTTTGCCTTCTTGTGCGCGTTCGCTCTCATAATTGATGGAACGTCTCTCGCGGCGGGTTAGCCGGGTTCGAGGCGAATCCAAGTCAGAAATCCGGCGAGGCACTGCCAGAATTTCTTGAAAGGCTGGAATGAGGGCCGTCGCTCACGGCCTGAACGAGGAGATTATGTCAAAGACAAGCGGAAACGGTTCCCAGGCAAAGACCAAAGCGAAAAGCACGACGCCCAAAATATCCACGCAGGAGAAAATCGCCACGCGCGCCTACGAGATTTATCTGGAGCGCGGCGGCGCTCCAGGTAATCCGCTGGAAGATTGGGTGCGGGCGGAGCGGGAAATTCTTGCAAAGCCCAAGAAGACCGCGAAAAAAGCCATAGCCACGGCAGCATAACCTCGCAGGCGCTCACCCGGCGCAGACTTTCGCGAGTCACTCGGCTACAATGGCCGCCTCTGGAAGCTCATTCCCAATTCGCCAAGGAAAACTCAATGAGTTGTCTCCCGGAATTTTTTTGGCGCGACCGGCGCCATGCAGGCAAGAGGCTTGCCCGATACGTGCTGTTATGCCTCGTGGTGCTGGGCGGATGTGTCGGGGGGCTGCTGGCCGAGCCACATACGCCACACGGGAGAGCTCCCGAAGCGCAGCCTCGGTTCGCCATCTCCTTTGGTTCCGAGATGAGCGCGACGCCGCTTGACGGTCGCGTCTACGTGGTTATTTCAACGACGAACGATCCCGAGCCGCGGTTCCAGATTCTTGAGGAGGAAGCCAAGTCCCAGCAGATTTTTGGGGCGGATGTAGACGGACTTGCGCCTGGCCAAAACGCGATTATCGCTGATGATGCTTTGGGCTACCCGGTTGCCAACTTTCGAAATGTGCCCGCTGGGGATTATTGGGTGCAGGGAGTCTTCAACAAATACACCACATTTCATCGGGCGGACGGGCACACCGTCAAGCTGCCGATGGACGAAGGCGAAGGGCAGCACTGGGATTCGAAGCCGGGGAACTTTTATAGCGTGCCAGAGCGCATGCACATCGATCCAGCCTCCGGCGCTACGTTGCAAATCCATCTAACGAAGGTTGTAGCGCCGATACAGCCGGCAAAAGACACGGAATGGGTCAAGCACATTCGGATGAAGAGCGAAGCGCTTACCAAATTTTGGGGACGACCAATGTATGTCGGGGCGATCGTGGTCATTCCGGAAGGTTGGGCTTCGCATCCCAACGCGCACTATCCGCTGGTTGTGGATCACGGACACTTTCCGCATGATTTCAACGGCTTTCGCACCACGCCGCCGGGGCCAGATCTGAGCGGCAATTCTCTCGAACGGGCCCAGTCGCAATTTAAGTTCTATCAGGACTGGACGACCGGGAAGCTGCCGCACATGCTGCTGCTGCTGGTGCAGCACGCCAATCCTTACTATGACGATTCTTATGCCGTCGATTCGGCTAACGTGGGCCCTTACGGAGAAGCGATCAACCGCGAGTTGATTCCCTACGTCGAAAAAGAATTTCGCGGCATCGGGCAGGGTTGGGCGCGGGCAACTTATGGAGGTTCGACGGGCGGGTGGGAAACCTTGGCCACGCAGATTTTCTATCCCGACGATTTTAATGGGGCCTGGGGCGCGTGCCCTGATCCGGTGGATTTTCACGCGTATCAAACCGTGAATATTTACGAAGATAAAAATGCGTACTGGAGCATAGGACCGTTCGGTCGCGTGGCGCAGCCGGAGATGCGGACGCCGCCGGGGATTGTGCTTGCGACGACAGAAGGAACGAACCAGTGGGAGTTGGTGCTTGGGACGCATGGGCGTTCCGGTGAACAGTGGGACATCTGGCAAGCTGTGTTTAGTCCCGTAGGGGCGGACGGCTATCCCGCCGAGATTTGGGACCAGAGAACGGGCGTGATCAATCACGAGGTCGCGGAATATTGGCGGCAGCATTACGATTTGACGGCGATCATGCAGCGGGATTGGAAAACGCTCGGGCCGAAGCTTGTGGGAAAACTCCACGTGATGGTCGGGACAGCGGACACATTTTTTCTCGATCATGCCGTGCACCTGATGCAGGCTTCCATGGAAGGTTCCGCGAATCCGCACTACGTGCCTGATTTTGATTACGGTGTGGATCAGCCCCACTGCTACACCGGGCCTCCGGGATCGACGACGCGGGAAGGCGGGATGACCTTTACGCAGCGGGTGATGAAAGCATCCGAGGCGTGGATGCTGAAGACCGCACCTAGAGGTGCGGACACTACCTCCTGGCGGTATTAGGCGCTCTGCGTATAATGTGCGCTCCAGAAAAGAGGAGAAGGATTCATGCACTACCGCAGATTTGGACGCACGGGATGGAACGTCAGCGAGATTGGCTACGGGATGTGGGGCCTGGCCGGGTGGACCGGTTCGGAAGATACGGAATCGCTTGCGTCGCTGGAGCGTTCCGTCGAGCTTGGCTGCAACTTTTTTGACACCGCCTGGGCTTATGGCGATGGGCACAGCGAAGAGCTGCTCGGAAAAGTTTTGCGCGCGAACCAAGGGAATGCGGCCGCGGGCGGGCCTGACAAAAAACTGTACGTGGCGACAAAAGTTCCGCCGAAAAATCGGCGCTGGCCCAGCCGCCGGGAATTTTCTCTGGAGGATTGCTTTCCGCCGAACTACATCGTCGAGTACGTCGAGAAGAGCCTCGCCAATATCGGCGTTGAAACGCTGGACGTGATTCAATTTCACACCTGGGAAGACAAATGGTTGGATGACGAGCGTCTGCCGCGTGCAATCGAAGATTTGCGGAGCAGCGGCAAGGTGCGCGCCGTAGGGATCAGCCTGAATCGCTGGGAGCCCTGGAATGGAATTCGGGCCGTGCGGGCCGGGCTTGTGGACGCGGTGCAGGTCATTTACAACATTTTCGATCAGAATCCCGAGGACGAGCTTTTTCCCGCGTGCCGCGAAAAAGACGTCGCGGTGATTGCGCGCTGCCCTTTTGATGAAGGGTCGCTGGCAGGAATCCTGACAGTGGACAGCACGTGGCCCCAGGGAGATTGGCGCAATACTTACTTTGTGGCCGAGAATCTGAAGAGCAGTGTGGCGCATGCCGATGCGCTTCGGCCGCTGCTCAAGGACGGCATGAGCATGGCGGAAATGGCGCTGCGATTTATCCTCAATAACAAAGACGTCACCACGATTATTCCGGGGATGCGCAAGATCCGGAACGTGGAATCCAACATCGCGGCCGACGCAAAAGGTTCATTGCCGGCCGAGCTGCAAGCTGAACTTCGTAAACACCGCTGGATTCGCACGCCCACCAGCTGGAGCCAATAGAGTCCGTGGCTAGGCACTTTGAAATCACAGAACGGAGGAATTCCATCCGGATTTCAGTGAGAGAAGATTTGCCGGCGTGGGCAAGGATTCTTATTGGATTGATCGCTGCTGTCGCGGCTTTTTCCCTAGGCCGTGCCCTGCTCGGAAATTGGATTTGGATGGTGGCACTCTGCATTGCGGCGGTCTCGTTTGCGACGGCAAAAGGCTCGCGCGCAGATTTGAATGTCACGAATGTTGAATTAGTGACCCGGGGAAACATGGGCAGGCGGGGCGGTAGAGCGACCCAGATTGTATGCACTGGTGATGTTGGAGGGCTTGAATTTCGGGACAAGACAGGCCAGCGAAGCGGGCTTTACGCGCTAACGGTACGAAGAGCGAAGTGTGTCCTGCCATTCGTAGGCTATGCGGAAGCGATGGAAGTCGTTCGCGCGATCCAAACAAAATATCCTGGATTGGCGGAGATCTGGCGAGCTGAGACAGGCCCCAGCGAAGACGCCATTACACCTGGCTTAGGTAAGTGAAATGAGCGGCAAGTCCCCTAAGCGGTTTGTTTGAGAGCGCGTTCGACTAGCGTGAGGCAGCGCTCGGCTTGTTCGCGAAGGAGATCTTCGCGATCGCCGCGGTCCTTCTGCGTGCTGTGAAGTTCGTCGGCAATCGCCAGAGCGGCAAGTACGGCGACTTTTTGCGTGTCCACGGTGGCGCCGCCGGCAGCAATGGCGTGCATTTTTTCGTCGACATAGCGGGCCAGCTTGTGGACATAACTTTCGTCGAGTTCGCCGCGGATGGAGTAGGTCTGGCCGAAGATTTCGACTTTTACGGGATCGCTCATGGAACAAATTTCCGACTAGCCGAAGATACCACATCTTGCCGAGATCGGACGCAGCCCCGCGGGGTTCCGGATAAACGTGCTGCGCGCGTGCAAGCAGAAGCGGTGCGTTTCGGCGACGAGGTCAGCTGGCGCGGAGTTGTGCGCTTAGTTGCTTTTCCAGGGCGGCGATAATTTTCGCGGAGAAATCTGTAGTTTGAGCGTCGGTGAGCGTGGCTTCGCGGCTTTGGAATGTCACACGAACGAGGAGCGAGTATTTTCCAGCGGGCACGTTTTTGCCGCGGAAGAGATCGGCAGCCTCGACGGATGCAACTTCAGGAATAGCAAGCGAGCGAATTGTTTTGACGACATCCGAATACGAAGTGGCTTCGGCGAGCAACAGGGAAAAGTCGCGCTCCACTGCCGGGAAACGGGGGAGGGGCTTGTAACGGCGCGCTTCTTTCGCCGCGTGAATTTGTGCGTAGAGGGGCTCGAGCTGAATTTCGGCCAGGAAAATATCCTGACGCAACTTGAATTTTTCGGCGACGCGGCGCGAGAGCTGGCCTGCGATGCCGACCGAAGTGTTGCCCGACAAAACTAGCGTGCCGCGGCGGACGGCGTGGAGCCAGTTTGCAGCGCCATCGCGCCATTCGAAACCACCTGCAAGGGCGCCGATGGCGTCGAGATCGCCTTTCAGGTCGGCGAATTCGTACTCGCGGGAGTTTTCGCCTGCAACGATACCTTTTTCGCGGGCTACGCCAGTTGCGCCGATCGTGAGCACAGGCGTTTCGACGGAGGCCGTTCCTTCGACGCGGTAGCGGCGGCCAATTTCGAAGAGGCGAACGTTGCGCTGGCCGTGGTTGAGATTCCATTCGAGAGTTGCGGCCATGGTGACGAGGCCCGTCGAGCGGAGGACGCCGGCTTCTTCGGAGAGAGGATTCGCGAGGCGGGCCGGAGCTACGCCTTCGGGACGGAAAAGCGCGTCGCGATCTTCAGCGACGTGGGGAATGGTGAGGATTTCGCTATAGCTGAGACCAATGAGGCGTTCGCGTACCCGCGATTCGGGGATGTATTTCGACAGGCGCTGTGCACCCTGGCGTGCCGCGGGCAAGCGCGGCGGAAATTTATCGAGGCCGTGAATGCGAGCGACTTCTTCGATCAAATCGATTTCGCGTTCGACTTCGGCGCGCCAGGATGGTTGCGTGCATTCCCAGGCCGCGAGAAGCGAGCCGGCCGAGCCGCGATTTCCATCGATGCGAACCGGCGCGAAGCCCAGCGCGGCGAGAATCACTTCGATTTCGTTGTCGGGAACGTCGGCGCCCATCACGCGAAGAAGCTCGGTGCGCGTCAGCTGAATTCTTTTCACAGAGCGTTTGCCGGGATAGACATCCACGACGCCCGCGAGGAGTTCGCCTCCCGCAAGCTGCAGGATAAGCTCGGCGGCCCGACGCGAAGCTACTTCCGCCGTCTCCGGATCGACGCCGCGGCCGAAACGCGTGGAAGCTTCCGTGTGCAGTTTCAAGGAACGCGCGGCCTTTCGAACGGCAACTGGTTCGAACCACGCACACTCAATCAGAACATTTTTTGTGGAGAAGGAAATTTCGGTGTCGGCGCCGCCCATTACTCCGCCGATGCCTACGGCGCGAGAACCGTCGCCGTCAAAGACCACCGAAAGGGAGGGATCGAGCGTACGTTCGAGGCCATCGAGCGTACGGATTTTTTCTCCGGGCTTTGCGCGGCGCACGCCGATGCGATGATCGCGGACTTTGTCGTAATCGTAGGTGTGAAGCGGATGACCGAGCTCAAGCATCACGTAATTGGAAATATCAACGACGTTGCTGATACTGGCCACGCCGGATGCTTCGAGACGGTCGCGGAGCCAGGCCGGCGAAGGTTGAATTTTTACGCCGCGAATTACGCGGGCCGTAAAGCGACCACAAAGCTCGGGCGATTGAATCTCCACATTGGCGGCTTCACTCGTTTTTGCGGCGCTTTCCGGGGGTTTTGGCGCGATGGGCTTAAGGGGCAATTTGTAGACGGCGCTTAGTTCGCGCGCGATTCCGTAATGAGACAGGCAATCGGGGCGGTTCGAACCGACTTCGGCGTCAATCACGGCGCCGTGCGGGCCGTTTTCGACGCTGCCGATGTTTGTGCCGGATAGCGCGAGGCGGGATGCGACTTCATCCGGTGAGGCGGTGAGGTCGAGGAATTCTTTCAGCCAGTTGTAGATGACCTTCATCGGTTAGAGCGGCTCCGTGTTGTGAGAAGACCCACCGTCAAAAGACGAGGGTGGGGCGCGCGCGCTTTGTTCGTCAGGGGCGGCATATTCTAGGCGCCTCCCAATTGGCCGAAAAAGATGTGCGTTGTGTATTCGAGGCGGACGCGGCCGACCTGATTGTGCGCGTCGAAGATTCGCTCAAGCTCGGCCATCATCGGAGCGTAAGTAGGAGCCTCTGGCCTGGGGATGAAGGAGCTGCTGCGCATGCGGCCTGCGACGCCGGCGAAATCGAATTCCTGGAAATTCGGCAACTCGTAGGAGCTGTAGGCGTTCGGGCCGAAGAACTCGATCATCTGTTGTTCGTGCGGGTAGCTTTCCTTGACGCTGGCGTAATCGGTGCCGAATTTGCGAAGCAAATCTTCGTAATCGCGAAGGAACGGGGTCGTGTCCGTGAGCCGCTCGTTCCAGACGATGACGACCCAGCCGTCTGGCTTCAGGATGCGGCGGAACTCGCGGCGCGCAGCGTCGTGGTCGAACCAGTGGAACGCCTGTCCCGCGGATACGAAATTCATGCTGGCGTCTTCCAGCGTGGTGGCTTCCGCCGAGCCATCGATGCTGGTGAAGCTGTCATAGGAGGCGAGATATTCTTCGCCGGCTTTGCGCATTTCCTCGTTGGGCTCGACGCCGAAGACGCGATTGCCGTTTTTCAAGAAGAGTTCGCTGAGAAAGCCGGTGCCTGAGCCAATGTCGGCAATAGCGTGGCCGGATTTGAGGTTGCACTCGGCGCGGAGAAGATCGCGAATGCCGGTGGGATAGCCGGGACGATAGTGAACGTAGTCGGCTACGCGGGAGGAGAAGCGTTGTTTGGCGTCGGCGAAGTTCATCGTTGATACTTGAAATTCGAAATACGAAGCTCGCTAAAGATGCTCATGAGAATTGGCGCAGGAAGCGCACATCGTTTTGAAAGAAGACCTGGATATCGTCGATGCCGTACTTGAGCATGGCGAGGCGGTCGATGCCCATGCCGAAGGCGAAGCCGCTGACACGCTTTGCGTCGTAGTTGACGAAGCCATAGACAGCGGGATCGACCATGCCGGCGCCGAAAAGCTCAATCCAGCCCGCGCCTTTGCACTTGGAGCAGGTGCCGCCTCCGGCGGCTGTACCGCTTCCGCCGCAGAAGATGCAGGAGACGTCGAACTCGACACTTGGCTCGGTGAATGGGAAATAGCTTGGGCGGAAGCGTGTTTTAACGCCGGGGCCGAAGAATTGTTTGACGAAGTATTCGATGGTGCCGGTGAAATCGCAGAACGTGATGTCGTTATCTACGGCCAGGCCCTCGACTTGATGGAAGATGAAGGAATGAGTGGCGTCGGGATTGTCGCGGCGATAGACCTTGCCAGGGACGATGACGCGCACGGGCGGCTGGCGTTTTTCCATGGTACGAATTTGCATGGGCGATGTGTGCGTGCGAAGAAGCAGCGGCGTTGGCGCGTTCTTCGGCAAATCGAGATAGAACGTATCCATGTCGTCACGCACAGGATGGAACTCAGGGATGTTGAGCGCTTCGAAATTGTAGTAAGGCGTTTCGATTTCCGGGCCTTCGACAACCGAGAAGCCGATAGAGAAAAAGATGTCTTCGATTTCCTGGAAGACCTGGCGGATCAGGTGATGTGAACCGATGGGACGTGCGACGCCCGGGAGTGAAAGGTCGATACGATCGTGAGCCAGGGCTGCTTCGTCGGAGCCAGACTCGATGGCTTGGCGGCGAGCTTCGATTTGAGATTCGACCTGGGCGCGGAGTTCGTTGAGGCCGGCGCCTACCGCACGTTTTAGTTCGGGTGAAGCGGGTCTTAGCCAGTTGTCGGTGATTTGCGCAAGTACGCCGGATTTGCGGCCCAGCCACATCACCTTGGTTATGTTCCAAGCTGGTTCGTCGTGTGCGCGCGAAATTTCGGCGTCAAAGCGCGAGCGAACTTCGGTGAATAGCGAAGAGAGTTGGTCCGCTTGCGTTACGCCCAGGTCGGCAAGAGTCCGACTGGTTGGATTTTCGATGTTCGGCATAGGAAGAGATATGGGTTACACCGGAGGGCACGATTTGCCGTGCCCCCACCGTGCTACGTTTTATGATTTGACTGCTTTTGCTGGCGGCGGAGCGGCGCTTTTCGCTGAGGCTGCCAGGCTTGCGAAAGCAGCTGCGTCTTTCACCGCCATGTCGGCAAGAATTTTGCGGTCTAGAGAAACGCCAGCGGCTTTGAGGCCGTGGATCAGCTGGCCATAGGTCAGGCCGTTGTTGCGGGCGGCTGCGCCTATGCGCTGGATCCAGAGTTTGCGATATTCGCGTTTCTTTACGCGACGGTCGCGCTTGGCGTAACGGTCGGCGCGATTCGCGGCTTCTTGGGCGGACTGGTAGAGCTTGCTCTTTGTTAGAAAGAAGCCTTTTGTCCGTTTGAGGTACTTTTTACGACGAGCGCGGCGTTTTGTGCCGCGTTTTACGCGTGCCATGGGTTTTTCTCCTTAGGTTGGAGACAAAGGCGGTGCGCTCACGCGCAGAAAAACGCGTTCGGCAGCGGGTTTGTCTCGGATTTGTTGCTGTCCGCTAGACGATTCGCCTTGCGGCGAATCAGATTTGGCGGCTTTATCGGCCGGCAGGCACCCGTGAAGCGCTGCCTGGCACGATGCGCGGGACTTGCGTCCTGCGTTTGATCGTAAGGGCACGGCATGCCGCGCCCTTACGAAGAAAAGCTTTGCGCGTGCAACTGCAATTTGCGCGCGCTGAAAATCTTTGCGGATTCTAGCCGTACGGAAGCATTTGCTTAACGGCGGCTACATCTCTGGGACTGACCAGCGTCAGCTTCTTCAGCTTGCGCATGCGGCCGGGGGCTTTTGTGCCCATGAGGTGGCGCTTGCCGGAGTGCATGCGTTTGATTTTGCCGTTCGCGGTGATTTTGAAACGCTTGCGGGCGCCGCGATGGGTTTTCAGTTTCAGTTTTGGTTTCGTGGAATTTCTTGGCATTGAATGAAACTCTCCTAAGATTTTTTGGCGTCTCGATTCCTACGCCTTGCTCAAACGTGGGCGCAGCATGCCGTACCACTAAAAGTTCAAGAGCAAAGTCAAAAACTACTGCGACTGCTGGGCGTTGGCCGCCGATTGCCCGGAAGGTTTCGCGACGGCTACGCCTTTTTTCGGGGCCAGCAGCGCGACCAGAACGTTGCCTTCCATGCGTGGCATCGTTTCGATCTGGCAAGAGTCGCCGATTTCCACCAGCAAGCGATTCATCTTGGCGCGGCCTACTTCCTGGTGCGCCATTTCACGCCCGCGGTGGAAAATCATGGCGCGAACTTTGTGGCCGTCGCCGAGGAAGCGGATGATCTGGTTCTTGCGAACCTGATAATCGTGCTCGGCCGTGGCGGGGCGAAACTTCACTTCCTTGAGCTGCGACCCGCGGCTGCTCTTACGCTGTTCGTGCGCTTTTTTGTTGGCCTGGTAAAGATACTTGCCGTAGTCAGTGATCTTGCAAACTGGCGGGTCGGCCGTCGGCGAAATTTCCACCAGATCCAGACCGCGCTCACGCGCGAGCTTCATGGCCTCGAATGGCTGCATGACGCCAAGCTGGCCGCCTTCTTCATCAATCACCCGGATCTCGCGAGCGCGAATCCGCTCGTTCACGCGAATGCGATCGCTCTGCCGGAAGCTGCGTTCTGGGATATTCCCCCCTAATTGCTAAAGGCGCCTGGTGGCCCGCCTCGCCGGGCTGGCCCTCGAATCCGCCACAAGTCCGTCCACACAGGCAAAAGAAGCCGGGGACGGGCTTCAAAGTATAGCACGGTGCGGGATTGGTTGAGCAAGGGTTGGTTGAGCCTTAGGAGAGCGGCGGGGGCATCAAGAAGAGATGGCGAGGACTTTGCCGCCGGGACCTTCGATGCGGGCGCGGAGTTGCGGCTGCTCGGCGTAGGAGACAGGTACGCCGAGACCAAGAATGACGGAGATGCGCCGCAGTTCAGAGTCGGCAGGTGTGGCGAGCGAGAAATGTTCGATCTTGCAGCCGGAGGGTGCGTCGGCGGAGGGATGGACAGTGTCAGCGCTCCACTCGATGAAGAAGGGGAGGAGGCCGGAACGGTCGTCCTTAAGATTTAGAGTTTTCCATTGGAGGAGGCGGCCATCGGGACGTTTGCGTGAGCCCGGAGTCGGACCTTCGAAGGCGATTGAGGCGGTACGGAGGCGAGCGGCGAATGGAGTTAGATCGCCGGGATGAACGGCCCAGGTGACAAGGCGAGGTTCGGTGAGTTTTTGCAAGCCGTAAGGATCGGGCGCGCCGGGCTGCTCGGGATCGGGCGCGATGATTTCGAGATAGTGTTTTTCGCCGAGGGAGAGGAGAGCGTTGCGCGTGCCGCGACCGGGGTGGACGCCACCGAATGCGGCGCGGACGCCGGTGTGTCTTTCGACGAAGTCGATGCCGCGATCGAGTTCGCTGCAGCCTAGGAGAATGTGGTCGAGCAGGGCGGGGGCTCCATCGCTGGCCGTCGCGAATTGGGGAGTTAAAGCGAATCCGGTGGTGGCTGCGAGAAAGAATCGGCGTGAAATCATCTCAACCTTGCTCCGTTGTCGCTTGCTAATGCTGGGTCATTCTGAAGTCGGCGGATCACAGCCATGATGGCCTGTGCCACTCTCAAATCAGGCCAAGGCACGGGCGGTGACTTCTTCTTGCAAAGCGGCGACGACTTCGGCGAGGGGCTTGGGGCCCTGGTCGCCTTTGCTGCGGTGGCGGACGGAGACTGTGCCGGCTTCGGCCTCCTTTGCGCCGACGATGAGCATATAGGGAATTTTTTGAAGCTGGGCGTCGCGAATTTTGGCCGGAAGCTTCTCGTTGCGATCGTCGAGATGGACGCGAATGTTGTGGCGCTTGAGAGTTTCGGTGACGTGTTTGGAATAGTCGGCGACTTTTTCGCTGACGGGGCAGACTTGCACTTGCACGGGTGCCAGCCAAAGCGGGAAGGCGCCCGCGTAGTGCTCGATCAAGATGCCGAAGAAGCGCTCAACGGAGCCGAGAAGTGCGCGGTGGACCATGAGTGGTTGATGTTTGGCGCCGTCTTCGGCGACGTACTCGAGGCCGAAACGCGCGGGGAGATTGAAATCGAACTGGACGGTGGTGAGCTGCCAGGGGCGGCCGATGGCGTCAATGAGCTTGACGTCTATTTTGGGGCCGTAGAACGCGGCTTCGCCGGTAATGGTTTTGTACGGGATGTTGAGCTTCTTCATCGTGTCGGCGAGCGCGGCTGTGGCGCGGTGCCAGTCTTCGGGCTTGCCGGCGTAATTTTCGGGATGCGAGGCGTCCCAGTCGGAGAGTTCGACTTCGAATTTATCGAAGCCGAAATTTTTCATTACCGCGAAGGCAAAATCCATGCAGGCTTCCACTTCGCTTTCGATTTGCGCCGGGGTGCAGAAAATGTGAGCGTCGTCCTGCGTGAATCCGCGGACGCGCAGCAAACCGTGCAGGGCGCCGCTGCGTTCGTAGCGATAAACAGTGCCGAGTTCGGCGAGACGCACAGGGAGTTCGCGATAACTGTGCTGCTTGGATTTGTAGATGAGGATGTGGCCCGGGCAGTTCATGGGCTTGAGCTGATAGTCCGCTTTCTCGACTTCAACGGGTCCAAACATGCTGTCTTTGTAAAAGCCAGTGTGGCCGCTGGTTTTCCAGAGGTCGAGGCGCATGATGTGCGGGGTGTAGACAAGATCGTAGCCGCGCTTCAGGAGCTCCTCGCGGAGCCAGTCTTCCATGATTTTGCGAACGAGGCCGCCTTTGGGATGCCAGAAGATGAGGCCGGGTCCGGCTTCATCCTGAATGCTAAAAAGTTCGAGTTCGACGCCGAGTTTGCGGTGATCACGGCGCTTCGCTTCTTCGAGGCGATTCAAATAGTTGTCGAGATCTTTTTGATTGAAGAAGCACGCGGCGTAAATGCGCTGGAGTTGCGGGTTGCCTTCCTGGCCTTTCCAATAGGCACCGGCGACATTCATGAGCTTAAACGCGGTGATGCGTTTGGTGCTGGGGATGTGGGGGCCGCGGCAGAAGTCGATGAATTTGCCGGTGGTGTAAAATGAGACCATCAACTCATTGGCTTTTTCTTCGACGAGCTCACATTTGAAAATCTGGTCGCTCTTTTTGTAAAGCTCGATCGCTTCGGGCTTGGGAATGAGCTTGCGCTCGTTGGGCAAGTCCTGCGCGGCAAGCTCATGCATCTTCTTCTCGATTTTGGCGAGGTCTTCCGGAGTGAACGGTTCATCGCGAAGGAATTCATAGAAGAAACCGTTTTCGATGGGCGGACCGATACCTAGTTTTACTGCGGGGTAGAGTTCCATCACAGCGGCGGCCATCAAATGCGCCGCGGAATGGCGGAAGACGAACAGCGCGTCGGGATCCTTTTCGGTTAGGATCTGCAGCTTGACGTTTTCCTCGAGGGGGCGGCGCAAATCGATCAGTTCGCCGAGATCGGGGGCGTTGGGCAAAGGAGCGCCGTTGCTAGCGGTCACCCGTGCGACGAGGGCGGCGTCGGCGAGCCGGGGTGAGATTTTACGCGCGATATCCGCTGGAGTCGTGCCTTTGGGCACTTCTTGAACTTTGCCGTCCGGTAATGTGACTTGCACTTGCTCCATGATTTGTCCACCTGGAAGGAGAACTCCAAGCTTATCGGCGTGCACAACACGGGTCAAGGTGGCTGTCCATGCAGAGCCGAGGGCAAGATGTGGGATTCTTGCTGATTCGAGATAGAATTCTTCGATGTATCCATCTCTTGGATTTAACCGTTCTCTTGGCTGGCTTGCAAATCTCGTCGTTCTGATCATCATCATCACCAACCCACAACCCGGCGCGGCGCAAACATCCACGCGGGTCAAGTGGGCTGACGACCGATACAAAGTAGATATTTTGCTCGTCGTGGCGCATCCGGATGATGAAGGAGCGGCGACCCCCTATTTGGCCCGCGCCGTTGATGAGGGTAAACGCGTCGCGGTGGCCTATGGAACGCGCGGAAGCAGCGGTGAGAATCAGGCCGGGGCGGAGCAGGCGGCGGCGCTTGGCGAGATTCGCGAAATCGAAGCGCGGCGCGCCTGCCTAACGCTGGGAATCGACAAAGTATGGTTTTTGGGCGGGAAAGACACCGCGTCACAAGACGTTCTGCAATCGCTGGCGAACTGGGGGCATGGCGCCACGCTCGAGAACCTGGTGCGTATCGTGCGGATAACGCGCCCGGAAGTGATTCTCACGTTTCTGCCAGGGACTTTTATTGGAGAGGACCACGGAGACCATCAGGCTGCGGGGGTACTGGCCACAGAAGCATTCGATCTCGCAGGGGATCCCACCGTATTTTCCGAACAAGTCGCAGCGCCCTTGCGCCGGCTTGAGCCTTACCTCGAAAACCTGCGTCCGTGGCAGCCGAAAAAAATCTATTACTTTCCCGATGGGGACAAGGAAGAGATTTTTCGGGACAAAGGCCCGAGGTATTCGGTTACGGAGATTTCGAAATCGGCGAAGAAGGCGTACTGGCGAATGGCACTGGACTCGTTTTTGAAGCACGAAACACAGGCCAAAGGTTTCATTGCTTCGCTTTCCAAAATGGATGACTCGCAAATCGAAAAGATGGCTACCTCGGACGGTTTTTGGAGCAACGGGATAGGTTTCGTACGCGGAAAATCGCTGGTGGGAGGCAGCGTCACGGGAGACGTCTTTGAGGGAATAGCTCCAGGCGCGATTTCTTTCGCGAGGCCTGACGCTTCGCCGGAGCCCTCCGCACCCGAAGTGTCTGTGGAACTCGCCGGCCCCTGGAGTTTTTATGCGGAATTTCGGCGCGCACACGGGCTGACGCATCTGCCTCATCCGGAGCCGCCGGAAATCGCCCAGCAAGCAGAGGGCACTTTTGTGATTCCCTTGTGGTTGCGCAATCAGACAGCCGAGGCGCGGGAGTTTTCGCTCTCTGTAAGCTTGCCAGCAGGATGGACGACACAAAACGGCATGGTGAAGCTTAAGGTGGAAGCAAAACAGACTGGAGCTGCGCGCATGGAGATATTGCTTCCGGCTCTCACAGAAACGGGAGCAAAAAAGCCTGAGGCGCAGGAAATCCAGATACGCGGCGAATCGAATGGGCAGGTTGTTGGCGACGTGAAGATTCTCGTCGAATTGCGCAAGCGCGCGCTTCCGGAGTAGCTCAAGTCGCGTTACGTCTTCTTGATGCGAGCCGCTTCCAAACCTTCCCAGACGCTTTCCGGGAGCATCAGCAGGTCGTTAAATTCTCCCGCGCCTCGCAGCCATTGGCCGCCGTCAATGACCACGCACTCACCGTTGATGTATTCCGCCATGTCGCTGATGAGGAAGGTGGCGAGGTTGGCCAGCTCTTCGTGACGTCCGAAGCGCCTCATGGGGTGCTTGTCCTTGGAGTGCTCTTCGAATTGCCGCGAAGGCATCAGGCGCGACCATGCGCCTTCGGTCGGAAAAGGCCCCGGCGCAATGGCGTTGAGGCGAATGTGATACTTAGCCCACTCCACAGCCAAGGAAGTGGTCATGGCTAGCACACCAGCCTTCGCGCAAGCAGATGGGACGATGAACCCCGAGCCGCTGTTGGCAGCCGCGTAAGTGGTCACAATATTCAGCACATTGCCGCCAAGCTTTTGCGAAATCCAGCGCTTAGCGAAAGCCTGCGTGCAATGAAACGTACCGTTGAGAACGATGCTGACGACGGTGTTGAAGGCGTTGGGAGAAAGCTTTTCCGTGCGTGCGATGAAATTTCCGGCGGCGTTGTTAATGACCGTATCAATGCGACCAAACTGCTGCTCGGCTTGCTCGGCTGCGGCTTCCACTGCGCCGTAGTCGCGCACGTCGCAGGTGGTGAAAGCGGCCGAGCCTCCGGCGCGGTGAATCTCGGCGCAAACCTCCTTTAGCGGTTCTTCACGGCGACCGACAATATACATGCGCGCCCCAAGCTCCGCGAAACGCAGGGCCATGGAGCGGCCCAAGCCGCTTCCTCCGCCCGTCAAGAAGATCGCCCGCCCCTTCAACACATCTTGTTGAAACACACAGCACCGTCCTTGGCAGTTAATAAACCTGTTTTTAAACTATGCGAAACGTCAAAACAGAGTACCAGCGTTCTCGCAGTTGCCAAATTCAGTTCGGCTTAATCACTGCGGGAATCGGCCGGCCAATGACCTTGGCATATTCGGCAGCGAAAAGCGGACTGTCTGGAAATTCCTGCGTCAATTCGAGCAAGAGCTTTTTTGCCAGATCGTCTTGCTTTTCCCGCCGCGCTGCCAGAGCCAGAAGTATTTTCGCAAACGGTTCAAGGTAACGGCCTTTGTCGGCAGTTTTTTGAACCTCGTCCATCCCTAGCTTTTTGTCCCCATGAATGCCACCGAACCACAGAACCATACGGACGCCTCCGGAGAGGCAGCCGATGATGTAATTGGCCGAGCCTGGTGCGACCCACGCATCGCTTGCGTCGGGGCGCTGCGCCAGCAACAGTTTGGCGTGTTCGTTGGCTTCCTTCATTCTCTTGAGCCCCTCCATATGTTTTTTTTGAAGGATGCTGTCGGAGTTGGAATCCATGCCGGCCGCCAGGGTCAAAGAAAAAAGTGCCGCCGCGTCGTTTTTGTTCTTGGCAAGCCGCACATTCGAGAGCTTCCGGGCTGTGGCCAAGTTGTCATCGAAGTTCTTCAGGCGTTCGGGATCGGGCTTGCCGTCGATGCCGCGAAGGAATTTTTTGTCATCCAGGAAGAAATCGCTGGTCATGACACCCTGGCTGTAAAATTCCTCAAATAGATAACTCGCCGCTGTCGCCACAAAACCAAAAGGATCCGCGGGGTGCTCCGAGGTCCACGCGGAAAACTTTTCGCGAGCTTCAGGATACTTCTGAACGTAAAGCAGGCGGAAGCCTTCCTTCATTTGCGGCACTTCCGTGAAGGCGGAATCGCTGCCATCGGAGGCTTCCTGGGCGCAGGAGAAGACCGGGGTGAGCAGTATAACCAGAGCGAAGAGAAAAAGCCGCCAGCCAAAGCGCATAGGCGCTTTCAAAAAACACCGGGGATGAATCTCGCCTTGTTGGCCATGGTGGCCTGATACTCCGGATTGGCCAGTAGCACGCGCTCTTCCGTGGAAAGCCGCATCGAAAGCACGGCAATGTGCGCCAGCGAGCCGGCAATGGCGGTAATCCAGGCTGTGTGAATCAGGGGCAGCGCCAGCATCTCGGCAAAGACCGCCGCGTAGTTTGGATGACGCACATAACGAAAAGGTCCCGAAGAAATAACGCCGAGGCCGGTCGAATCGACCACTTGGACGTTCCAGTGGTTGCCGAGCGTGCGGATAACCCACCAACGAAGAACGTTCGCCGCCAGAAAAATCACGAACATCACGGCGGCAAGCATGGGAATAAAGGGGCGATGAAGAAGCAGGACTTCCAGCGCAGCGCCGATCAGGACGGCGGTATGAAGAAGCACCATCCAGCGAAAACGCGGCTCTTCCACCCTGGAGGCCCCGCGCGCAAGCATCTCCCGCTGATGCCGCCGGGAGATCTGCAACTCGGCGATGCGCAGAAGAGCCACGGCCACGAGCAGGCCGAGAAACGCGATGACGCTCAGTGCCATTGCAGCAAAAGAAATTCCGCGCTGAATCCCGGGCCGAATGCGGCGGCCATAGCGTATTCGCCGGACTTCAGCGGCCGCTTCTCGAGCCATTCCTGGAGAATGAAAAGAATCGTGGCACTCGAGAGGTTGCCGACGTTACTGAGAATATCCCAGGAGGGTTGCGTGTCACATTTGCAGAGCCCCAATTCCTTCTCGACATTGCCGAGCAGCCGCGCGCCGCCGGGGTGCAGAATCCATCCCTTTATTTCTTTTTGCGTGCGCCCTTGGCGTTCGAGAAAACCATTCACGAGCTCGCGGATCCTGGCCCCAATCATTTCGGGGACGTCTTTCGCAAGCAAAATGTGGAAGCCCGAATCCCGCAGGTCGAAACCCATCGCACCCAGAGAGTCAGGGAAGGTGTAGGTTTCCGAAACGAGTATTTTGGGGCCTTTCTGCGCTTTTCCGCTTACCAGGACTGCGGCGGCACCATCCCCGAACAGAACCGAGGAGATTAAGTTTGCCTGGGAGATGTCCTTGCGCTGAAAGGTGAGCGAAGGCAGCTCGACGGCGATGATCAAAACGTTTCCGCCGGGATGGGCTTTCAAATAATCCGCGGCGCGGCCCAGCGCCATCGCACCGGCTGCACAGCCAAGCTCGGTAAACGGCATTCGGCGCACGTTGGAGCGGAAGCCCATCAGATTAATTAGGTGCGCGTCAAGGGAGGGGATCATGAACCCGGTGCAGGAGACGGTAATGATGAGGTCGACTTCGTCAGGTCGCAACCCGGCCCGCTCGAGGCACTTCTCTGCGGCTTCCTTGCCGAGCTTGATCGCGTGCTCCATGTACTCCTGGTTGGTCTTGGAAAGTGCCCTTGGCTCCACGGTGTATTCGATGGGAAAAATCGAGTAGCGTTTGTGAACTTGGGCGTTGTCCACGATGGACATCATGGCTTCAAGGCGCCGTTCCGGAATGTCAAACACGCGCCCCATGTAGTACTTTACATCGTCGCGCGTGATGGTAAACGGCGGAAGAGCCGTAGCCGACGCGGCAATCGTGCAGTGCGAGTTTGAAGCCCCGTTCGAGGATCCAGTAGTCAAGGATTCCACCTGTCAATTCTGCGAGATAGCTCCGCCAGAGAGTACACCAGTTTACCAAGCCATTTCGTTACAACGGTTCAGCGGCGGGTCGCATGAGCGCTAGACTCTACAACATTCCCTGCGCGGGGAACAGTTCGATTTGACAATTCCCCCGGTCGCGTCGTCCAGCACCGTTCCTAACTAATTTATCCTTCTCCAGACGCTTTGTAAAATGCCCAGCGCGGTTTGGGGTATGCTCTTTGCCATCATGAAGATATCCATGAAGTATCGCAATCGAGCCAGCTTGCGGCAGGCGATCCTTTTTCTGAGCCTGGCGGGAATCTTTCTGCTCGCATCCGGCGCGCTTTCCCAACAGCAGGCGCCGCCACTGCTGGTGATGATTTCCGTGGACGGCATGCGCCCGGACTACATTACCGAGGCGGATGCACACGGCGCGAAAGTGCCGAACCTCCGACGGTTTCTTAACGAGGGAACGTACGCAGAGGGCGTCGTTGGGACCCTTCCTACTGTCACCTATCCAGCCCACACAACCCTTGTGACCGGGGTATGGCCTGCAAAGCACGGAATCTTTGCGAACACGACGTTTGACCCGCTACAGCAGAACTTTCAGGGCTGGTATTGGTATACCGAAGATATTCGCGTTCCGACGCTCTGGGACGTGGCTGCACGGGCTGGGCGCGGTACCGCGAGCATCCAATGGCCCGTCACCGTGGGCGCGCACATGAACTGGAACATTCCGGAGTTCTGGCGCGCGGGCACGCCAGATGATGCAAAGCTGCTGCGCGCTGTTTCCACGCCCGGCTTACTCGAGGAAGCCAAACCCGATCTCGGCGAATATACCGGCGGCATAGACACTTCGGGAAAGGCAGACGAAAGCAGAGGCCGATTCACGCAGTGGATCCTGGAAAAAAAACACCCTGGATTGCTGACGCTTCATCTCACCTCGCTCGATCACATCGAACACGAGACGGGTCCCTTCAGTCCGGAATCTATTGCCATACTGGAAGGAATTGACACCACCATCGGCAAAATCCGGGAAACGGCGGAGCGGGTGGCTCCTGGCCGTGCATATATCGCCGTCGTCTCTGACCACGGATTCGTCCGAACCGACTACCAACTGAACCTGTTTCCGGCCTTTCGAGAAGCAAATCTCATTACCACCGATGGAAAAGGCAAGATCACGGATTGGAAGGCCATGCCCTGGGTTACGGGCGGGTCAGCCGCCATCGTCCTGAAAGATCCGAGCGATGCGGCGATCGCTTCGCAAGTGCGCGAACTTCTTGCCAAGCTGGCGAACAATCCCGCGAATGGGATCGACCGGACCCTCGAAGCGGAAGATCTACTCAAGCGCGGCGGCTATCCACCCGCATCTTTTTTTGTCAGCTTGAAAGCCGGCTGGCGAACTGGGGCAACGCTGGAAGGGCCTGTTCTTTCAAAAACGCTTAAATTAGGCGGTACTCACGGAGCGTTGCCGGATCTGCCGGAATTGCGCGCGGCATTTTTTCTTGTGGGGCCTGGCGTTCCAGCAGGCAAATCGCTCGGGATTATTGACATGCGCGATGTGGCGCCCACACTTGCGCATGAAATTGGACTGTCCCTTCCGAGTGCCGATGGAAAAATCCTTCTGCCTTAGCCTTCGTGGCGAGCTCAAGGAAGTGCCATACCTGGCGCCGTGCGGACTTCGGCTGCTCAGCCTAACGCAGGCCGACCATCCCTTTTGCGGATTCGATTAATTTCGCGCAGTCGTAGCCCACTCCATCTTTGAAAACAAGTTCTACTTTTTCAACGTCCTTGATGTTCGTCGAGGGATCGCCCTGCAAAACGACAATGTCGGCCGCTTTTCCGACGGCAAGCGTCCCAATCTTATCCAGCTCGCCAAGAAACTCCGCGCCGTTCGACGTAGCAATATGAATGGCCTCCAGCGGCGAGAAACCCGCTTCGACGAGTAACTCGACTTCACGCTGGTCGCCGAAGCCGGCAATCACGCCACCATACCCCGTGGGATCGAGCCCCGCCAGCAGAAGTCCGCCTTGCTTCGAAAATTCGTGCTCGAACTCCAATTCCTTTTTGAAGATGACCGCTGCGTCAGAAGTTGCGGCATTGTCAGAGATGCGTGCGCGCCGCGTCAGATAAGCGAGTCGCGCCTCCGGCGTCATCGCATCGAGCACGCGGCTATCGAGCGGAGCGCGTCCTGGCACGGAAGTTTCGAACACCGGCAGCGTGGAAGTGACCGCGACGTGATGCGCGACCAAATCATGAATCATGTCCTGCATGGGTTTGCTCGCGATATCCATGGAGAGCAGCGCTTTCGCGGCCGCCTGAGGATTGGGACACACACCGGTTTTTTTGTCCGGGAAAAATTCCGTGTCCACTTCGATGCCATGCTCGAGGTCATCAATCCCGAGCGCAGCAGCTTCGCGGAAACCAATGGAGCAAAGGTGGCCCGTCACTTTGATCCCGTGGGCATGAGCCGCTTTGACCGCAGCGGAGAGTTCATCTGGGGTGATGTTCATGTAGGCCTTGAACGAAGTGGCTCCGCGCGCAATCCAGAACTCCACCATTTGCCGCGCGTCTTCCGCGTCCTTCAGTTGGTGCATCTGCAACGCAAACGCGCCTTGGCCTTCGAGATAAGGGCCCGTCACGTGAATTTTCGGGCCAGCGAGCTTTCCGGCATCGATGGCATCCTTCAACTCCAGATCCGCGTAGGGTTCCAGACTGCCAGTCGTTCGGATGGAGGTAACGCCACCCGCCAGATAAAGCCGAGGGAAACTCGAAGCATGCTCCGGATAAAGCGGAAGCCCGCCGCCCGGCGATGGATAAAACATATGATCGTGCATTCCCACCAATCCCGGAATCACGGTCCTTCCGGCAAGATCGAGCACCTTCGCGCCATCGGGAATTTTCGTCGTCCCGCTGTCGCCAAGCGCGATGATCTTCCCGTCGGCAATCACTAGCGTCTGGTCCGAGCGAGCCGCGGCGCCAGTGCCGTCCACGACGCGTACGTGCGCGAGCACAATCACGCCGGCCTCTTCTTTTACAAAAGGCGTGACCGCCGCTGACAATTTGGGCTTTGTTTGTGAAAAGGAGACGGGTAGCGCCAGCACTATGCCAAGAATTGCAAGAAGCAGTTTCCGCATCAGACCACCTCGCGGGCTGGAAGCCCATTCGCGATTGTGGAGTCTATTCATCGGCGAACCGCCGCACAAGCGCCGTACTTGCAACTCGCGCGGCGATTCCGGGCACGGAACTGCGGAAGTGGTAGTTTGGCGGAACTATTGGCAAAATCGGCGCATTAGAAACACTGCAAAGCGTTTCGTCAGCGGCCAGCTTCCTGGCTGGCCCGAATTTCCTGCCAGCGGCGCGGACGTTTATTGGCTTGCAAAACTTTTTTCCGCAGCCGAATCGATTTTGGCGTGATTTCGACGAACTCATCATCGGCGATAAATTCTATGGCTTGTTCGAGGCTTAGTTCGCGATGCGGAATTAGCCGAATGGCTTCGTCGGCGCTGGAAGAACGCATGTTCGTCTGCTTCTTTTCCTTCGTGACATTTACTTCCATGTCCTGCTCTCGCGAATTTTCGCCGATGACCATTCCTTCATAAACTTCTACAGCGGGCCCGATGAACAATTCCCCTCGTTCCTGAAGATTCCACAACGCGAAAGCCGTCGACGGCCCCGACCGGTCCGCGACGAGAGCGCCGGTAGGCCGTAGAGCCATCTCGCCGGCATAATCTGTCCAACCGTCGAAGATCGAGTGAATCAACGCAGTGCCGCGCGTGTCTGTCAGCAACTGGCTCCGCAGTCCAATCAACCCGCGCGAAGGAATCTTGAAATCCATGCGCACGCGCCCGGAATTGTGGTTGCTCATCTTGGTCATTTCTCCGCGCCGGCTGCCCAGTGTTTCCATGATGATCCCGATAAAGCTTTCCGGAACGTCGATGACCAAACGTTCGAGCGGCTCCAGTTTCTTCCCACTTTCCGTGCGCACGACGATTTCAGGTTTCCCGACCATCAGCTCAAAACCTTCGCGCCGCATTGTCTCGATCAAAATAGCAAGCTGCAGTTCGCCGCGCCCCAAAACGCGAAAAGATTCCGGCGTATCGGTGTCTTCCACGCGAATCGAAACGTTCGTCAACAATTCTCTGGCCAAGCGGTCGCGCAGATCGCGTGAAGTAAGGTAGCTGCCTTCTTTGCCGGAAAGCGGGCTGCTGTTCACCGTGAAAATCATGGCCAGCGTCGGCTCATCAATGAGCAACGGCTCAAGCGGCAATGGCGTCGTCAGGTCAACAATGCTTTCGCCGATCTGAATTCCCTCCACGCCTGCTATCGCCACAAGGTCGCCCGCGCCGACCGCCTCCGCTTCATCGCGCTCGAGTCCGCGAAACGTATAAAGCTTGGTGATTCGCGTGGACTGAAGTTTTCCGTCCAGTTTGCTGATGCCGACGTCTTCGCCGCGCCTGAGCGTGCCGTTAAACACACGCCCAATCGCGATGCGCCCGAGAAATTCGCTGTAATCGAGATTCATCACCTGAATCTGCAGCACACCATCCGGATCGCCGGGCGGCGCGGGAATATGCTTCGTAATGGTCTCAAACAGCGGAAGTAAATCCTTCGACTCATCCCCTAATTTTCGATGTGCAACCCCGTCGCGTGCGTTCGTGTAAACCACGGGGAAATCGAGCTGATCTTCGGTCGCATCCAGATCGATAAAAAGGTCGTAGATTTCGTCGAGAACTTCTTTCGCCCGCGCATCCGCACGATCGATTTTATTAAGCACAATGACCGGCGGCAGCTTCGCGGCCAGCGCTTTTTGCAAAACGTACCGCGTCTGCGGCAACGGCCCCTCGCTGGCATCCACAAGAAGCACCACGCCGTCCACCATGCGCAGCGCCCGTTCGACTTCTCCGCCAAAATCGCTGTGGCCGGGCGTGTCCACAATATTGATTTTTGTTTCGTGGAAAAAAAGCGCGGTATTTTTAGCAAGAATCGTGATCCCGCGCTCGCGCTCCAGGTCGTTGGAATCCATCACGCGCTCGACAACTGCTTCGTTGGCACGAAAAATCCCACTCTGCCGCAGCATTGCGTCAACCAGTGTCGTTTTCCCGTGGTCTACGTGCGCGATAATGGCGATATTTCGAATATTTGTGCTCATAATTTCTACGCCGGTCCAAGACTGCCTCCGGGCAGCCCTTTAAAGACAAAAATAGCTGCTGAAACAACCAGCAGCCCGGACGAATCTCCTCTGTTCTCAGGTGTGGTCGAGCAGCTTATAGTTTAGCAGAGAAATGAGGAGCACAGACATTCTTGTCTCTCTCATGCTTTTGTCACTCCCGTAATGGCAATTCCCGCCAGACCCCGCTTTAGCTTCTGCGAGCCGCCCACGGCCAGCCCCCAGACAAGAATATCTGTCCTACCCGAACCTCCTGTACTATCCTCATCCGGGTCTGGTTGCTCGCTCTAGTTTTGAATTTATCGACGGAGATTTTCATGCGACTTGTCCGTTTGCTCTGGAAAGCCAGAATTTACCTGTGGGTCTTCGTCATTCTTCTGCTCTTTCTCCTCGCCGGTCATGCCCAGGCGCCAAATCCTCCCGACTATTCACTGCTCTTTGACAAAACCGATGTCATGATCACGGCCCGCGACGGCGTAAAACTGCACACCGAAATCTACAAGCCGAAGAACGCGACCGAGCCGCTTCCCATCGTCCTCGAGCGCACCCCCTACGGAATAAGCGACGATCCCAAAGGCTTCAGCCGCAAACTCGGCCGCTACGCGGAAATGATTCCCGATGATTACATCTTCGTTTTCCAGGACATTCGTGGCCGGTACACTTCCGAAGGTACCTTCGTCATGTCGCGCCCCGTCCGCGATCCCAAAGATCCAAAAGCCATTGACGAAGGCACAGACACGTACGACACGATCGACTGGCTCGTGAAAAACGTCCCTCAGAACAACGGCCGCGTCGGCCTTCTCGGCATCTCCTATGGCGGCTGGCTCACGGTTATGGGCATGCTCGAGCCGCATCCCGCGCTGAAAGCCGTCTCCGAGCAAGCTTCTCCCGCTGATATGTTTCTTGGCGACGATTTTCACCACAACGGAGCTTTTCGCCTAAGTTACGGCTACGAATACTCTACGATGATGGAAACGGGAAAAACCAATTTCCAATTCGAATTCGACCGCTTCGATACCTACGACTGGTATCTGCGTCTCGGCCCGTTATCCAACGCCGATAAGAACTACATTCACGGCACTTTGCCGACGTGGAAGGATTTCGTCGCGCACCCCAATTACGACGCCTTTTGGCAAAAGCAAGCCATGCCGTACATTCTGACGAAGCCGAAAGTGCCTAATTTGAACGTGGCCGGCTGGTGGGACCAGGAAGACGCCTATGGTCCAATGAAAATCTACGAACTTCTCGAGAAAAACGATCCCGATCACCTGAATTATCTCGTCGCCGGCCCGTGGAATCACGGCGGCTGGGCGCGCAGCTCCGGGAAATCGCTGGGCGAAATCTCTTTTGACAGCGACACCTCCCTTTACTTTCGTCAAAAAATTGAAGCTCCCTGGTTTGCCTACTGGCTAAAGAACAAAGGGAGCCTGCCTCTCAAAGAAGCGCTGCTCTTTCAAACCGGCAGCAACCAGTGGACGCAGTTTGATTCCTGGCCTCCGCGCGATGCGAGCGCCCGTGAAATTTATTTCCACGAAGATGGCAAGCTGTCCTTCGAAAAGCCGCAGTCCAAAACGGCCCATGGTTTCGATAGCTATGTCAGCGATCCTGCACATCCTGTTCCCTATCGCCATCGGCCTATTGATATGACCTATCCGGACGATCATCCCGGCAGTTGGTACACCTGGCTCGTCGAAGACCAGCGCTTCGTCACCGATCGACCGGATGTACTCGTCTGGCAGACCGAAGAACTGACCGATGACATGGTCCTCTCCGGCAAGGTGACCGCCAAGCTTTTCGCATCCACCTCAGGAAGCGACTCGGATTGGGTTGTGAAGCTGATCGACGTTTATCCCGAAAAATACCCCGAGGACTGGAAGCTCTCCGGCTACGAACTGATGATTGCCGACGAGGTTTTCCGCGGACGCTTCCGCAATTCTTTTGAAAAACCCGAACCCATTACCCCGGATACCATCACTCCTTTTACCATCGATCTTCACACCGCGAATCACGTCTTCAAAAAAGGCCATCGCATCATGGTGCAGGTGCAGAGTTCGTGGTTCCCGATCATCGACCGCAATCCGCAGAAATTCGTTCCCAACATTTTTGAAGCGAAGGAATCCGACTTCCAGAAGGCCACCCAGCGCATTTACCGTTCGGAAGAGTTTCCTTCTGGAATCGTGCTTTCGATTGCGCCGGCCAAGCTGGCCAACTGAAATTCGTTATTTAGGCGCGCGTCGTTCCTGCAGTAATGTCGCGCAAAGTTTCACGTGAAACCTTCGGGGAGAGTATCCATGCATTCCATCCGCAAGACGGGGGGCGCCGCAATTTGCCTCGTGTTCATCGGCATTTTTCTGGCGCTTCTCTTCGCAGGCACCGGTGTCGCCCAGCGACAGCGGCTCGATTTCGCCACAGTCTTTGACAAGCATGAAGTCATGATTCCCGTGCGAGATGGCGTCAAATTGCACACCGAGTTCTACATTCCAAAGAACACCTCCGGCCCGCTGCCGATTCTCATGAATCGGACTCCCTACGGGATTTCCGACCCGAACAAGGGCATCACCGGCATGCTCTACCGTTATGCCGACATGGTTCCTGATGGCTACATTTTCGCTTTCCAGGACATTCGCGGCCGCTACGGATCTGAAGGAAAATTCGTGATGCTCCGTCCGATTCATGACCCGAGCGACCCCCAAGGAGTCGATGAATCTACCGATACCTACGACACGATCGACTGGCTCGTAAAAAACGTTCCCAACAATAACGGTCGCGTCGGTCTCGACGGTATTTCCTACGATGGCTTTCTCGTTACCATGGGCATGATCAACCCGCACCCCGCTCTAAAAGCCGTTTCCGAACAAGCCTGCATGGGCGACACCTGGCTCGGCGACGACTTTTTCCACAATGGCGCATTTCGCCTAAGCTATGGCTTCGAATACACCGCGCTCCTGGAATCCTCGAACGAAAATTTCAGCTTTGCTTTTGACAAGTTCGACGTCTACGATTTTTACCTCCGCCTCGGCGCGCTTTCGAACGCCAATGGAAAATATTTTCACGGAAAAATTCCGACTTGGAATGAGTTTGTCGCCCATGCAAGTTACGACGATTTCTGGAAGCATCATGCCGTCGCCTACGGCCTGAAGGAACCCACCGTCCCGAATCTCAACGTCGCCGGCTGGTGGGACCAGGAAGACTTCTATGGCCCGATGGCGACGTATGCGCGCCTCGAAAAATCCGACTCAAAACATCTCAACTATCTCGTCGCCGGCCCCTGGAATCACGGAGGCTGGGGCGGCGGTCCTGGCAAAACGCTGGGGGAAATTCCGTTTGGCAGCGAAACCTCTCTCTATTTTCGCCAGAGCATTGAAGCGCCGTGGTTTGCCTACTGGCTGAAAGACAAAGGTTCTCTCCCTCTGCAAGAAGCCCTGCTCTTTCAAACAGGAAGCAACAATTGGGTTCAATTCGATTCCTGGCCGCCACGCGAAGCGCAGACTCGCAACCTATATTTCCACGCTGACGGCAAACTTTCCTTCGATGCCCCGCAAGCGGATTCCGAGGACGCCTCCGACAGCTACGTCAGCGATCCCGCGCATCCAGTCCCCTACCGTCATCGCCCCATTGATATGACCTATCCCGAGGATCATCCCGGGAGTTGGTACACATGGCTCGTGCAGGATCAACGCTTCGTCGATGAGCGCCCCGACGTCCTGACCTGGCAAACGGAGGATCTAAAAGAAGACGTCACGCTTGCCGGTCAGGTCACCGCCAAACTCTTTGCTTCCACCACGGGCACCGACAGCGACTGGATCGTCAAATTAATTGATGTCTACCCGCAAAAATATCCTGACGACTGGAAACTGTCCGGCTTCGAGCTCATGATTTCCGACGAAATTTTCCGTGGCCGCTACCACAACTCCTTCGAAAAACCGGAGGCCCTCAGGCCCGGAGAAGTCACGCCATTCACAATCGACCTGCACACGGCTGATCACGTTTTCAAAAAGGGTCATCGCATCATGGTCCAGGTCCAAAGCACCTGGTTCCCTGTTTACGACCGCAACCCGCAAACATTCGTGCCAAATATTTTTGAAGCAAAAGAGTCTGATTATCAAAAAGCGACCCAGCACATCTTTCGCTCAAAGAGATTTCCTTCGAGCGTCGAAATCATGACTTTGCCTCGAGGTAGTGCGCACCCGGCCAACTGAAACGGTCGCTAATTGGGATGGTCCCTGGAATTTTGTCTCGATGTTTTTCGTGAATGCCTAAATTTTCTGGCGTGCATTGCACTCCAGTAACCAAATCGAAAAAATTATCCCTCAATTTATTTCCGGCTGGCTGGCCTTGGCCGTGTCCCAGAAGCGAACATTTGTGCGCATCCGGTCAACATGCCCGAATTTTTTCTCCGGAGTCAGAAAACAGGACTACCGTCCCCGCTTTTGGCGTGCTCGCTTCGCGTTTCCGGCGCATCGTCCCATGCTCATCCCTGCGCATCTCCAAGAAAAAAGAAACCCCATTTCGGATTTCTCGTATTCACCGTAAACAGTCAGACGATCTGTGCGTCTAATGCCTATGTAGGATGGGGTGTATGGCTGCAAACGCTGTCCGCACTATGGATACCGGGATGGAAGAACGATCGAGCTTCGCGCCCTCTTCAGGCCCGCGATTTATGCGTTTTGGCCCGTTCCAAGTGGATCAACAGCGCCAGGAAGTGTCGAGGAATGGCTCTCGCCTCAAGCTCCAGGGGAAGGTCTATCAAGTGCTCGTCGCGCTGCTCGACAAGCCGGGTGAGGTCGTCACCCGCGAAGAATTGCGCCTGCGCCTCTGGCCCGCCGACACGCACGTCAACTACGACGCCAACGTTAACACTACGGTTAACAAGCTTCGACAGGTCTTGGGAGACTCCACCGACAAGCCTCTCTACATCGAGACCATTCCTCGCAAGGGCTACTGTCTTGTTGTGCGGCCAGAAACCTCCGATATCCCCCCGGCACCTCTTGATCCGGTCGCAGTTCCGGAAGCCGCTTCCACAAATACCGTGGCAGCTCCTTTGGCTCAAGCGCCCTCAAGCCGCCCCGGCTTCTGGATCCCCGTAAGCGTGGTCGGCCTCATCCTCGCAGGAATGCTGCTCGGGGCGGGGATCACCCTCACCACTCTCTGGATTTCTCACTTTGCGCAAACCACCCGCTGGCCCTAGCACCTCAAACGTAATCTCCAGGCACCGCCTCGGCCCTGCTTCTTCCTAATCCTGGCTTATTTTTTTTGTGGCATTCTCCTGTAAACTTGCTTAGCCGAAATGATCACAGCCATAACTCGCGCCGTCAGTCCAGCCATCGTAGATTGCCAACTTAGCTTCATCCAGCGCCAAACGATTGATTTGCAGGTGGCGCGCGATCAGCATCACGCCTATGAACAACTCCTCAAAAAACTAGGTGCTCGTGTGGTTTCGCTTCCTGCTGAGCCCAATCTCCCGGATTCCATGTTCGTAGAAGATACCGCCATAGTTCTTGACGAACTCGCCGTCATTTTCCCACTCGGCACCGAATCGCGCCGCCCGGAAGCAGACTCTATAGCTGAAGCGCTCTCCAAATTTCGCAAACTGAAATACATCACGCTGCCAGGCACCGTGGAGGGCGGCGACATCCTGCGCGTGGGCCGCATACTTTACGTCGGCCTCACCAAGCGGACCAACGCCGAGGGAATCCGTCAGCTAGCGGCTATCCTTGCGCCTCACCACTACGAAGTTATTCCCGTCCCAGTGACTGGTTGCCTTCACCTTAAGTCGGCGGCGACCAGGCTCGGTCGCGGCACGCTCCTGGCCAATCGCGCATGGTTCGATCCATCGCCCTTCTTCTCGTTCGCGTGGATCAACGTGGATCCCTCCGAGCCCCACGCCGCCAATGCGCTGCCGATTGGAGACACGATTATTTTCCCAGCTTCTTTCCCCCGCACTCGTGCACGTCTCGAAGCCGCCGGTTTCCACGTCACGCCACTCGACATCTCCGAACTGCAAAAAGCGGAGTCGGGCCTAACCTGTTCCAGTTTGATCTTCCATACCTAACCAGCAATTTCTACACAAGCATCACAATGCATTATCCAACAAAAGGAAAACGGCCACGCCGATCTCTCGAAGTGGCCGTTTCGGTCGAATGGTTTCTAGTTTTTGTTTCCGGGTTCTTAGTCCGCCAGCTCGGTAACGTTTCGCGCCACAAACACCGGCTGCCCGCTGATCGGATCCTTCAACACCACACCGACCACGCGCAACGGATTCGTCGGATTGCTCGTCAGGCTCTGGAGTCCCGTCAAACCGCCACCGAACGTCGTGAACGGCGTCACATAGACGGTCACCGGCCCGTTGAACAACAGGCCCGCCAGTCCGTTCGAATTGAACTGGAAGGTGCTCGTCCCGGTATTTGCGCTGTTTGCCACCAGTGTTCCCGTGTGCCCTTCATGCCGCAGCACCACGCGCTTCACCGTGACGGTTCCATTTGTAAACGGCCCACCGATGCTCACGTGTTGTCCCGGAACAAGCAACGAGGAGTTGAAAAAAATGTTGCTCCATTTCGGGTTCACGAACGCATTGTGCATCCAATAGACCAGATATTTCTCAGTCCCCAACAGGTCGATTGTTGAAATCTGCCCCGACGTAAAGCCCGTGCCCGATGGCAGCACGTCGCGCACGTACAGGTCGAAGTCGTTCGCTGTACCCGTTGGCGGATCAACATATGTGATTAACCCGCCGGCATAAAAGCTGTTCTGCGAAAGGACCGCCACCGTATCCGCGTCAAACGTTCCAGCAGTCCGGTCCAAAGTTCCAGAGATGGCCACGATGGACGTATTGGTGAGGCTGTTGATCGTGTCGCCGCCTTCCCACTCCGTCTGCCCGTTGGTATTCACCGTGAATGCATGCCCGTGAGGTCCTTGAATCGTGAATGTACCACCCGTGGCATTGACGGTCGTCACCCCCGCGATGAATTCATCGATGTAAGCGTCCGCATCGCTCGGCGTAACCGCATGGATGTTGATCGTCGGGTTGATCGCACCAGTGATCTGCCCGTTCCCATCCACCGCGAGCGATTTCACGATGCTGAACTCGAAACCCAGCCCGATCACATCACCCGAGGCTACGACCAGTGGATTGGCCAACGGGACCGTCACCGTTGAGTTCATTAGCGTCGCCGGCGGATTCGTTGTACCTGTCAACGTGCTTATGGTGGGCCGCGTGGGAGGATTTGTCTGCGGATTCGTGACGTTCAGATACCCGATTTCAGGGTTCGCCAGCGTGACGATCACTGTGTCATAGGAGCCTGCGGGAATCTGATTGAAATCCAGCAGCGTATGCATGCCGTTCAGCCGGGCAAAGTCTACCTGCTGCGATCCCCCGGTTATTGTGATCGGAGTGCCCGAGCCTTGTGCTACTTGGATACCAACAACGGTCATGCTGCAGGTGACCACGCCCGCTAACGGTGCGTCACCTCCGGAAATAAATACGGATCCGGACTGCGGCTGCACCTGCTGTATAGCTGTTCCCCCGCCGCATCCTGCAGCGAAGGCGACGAGTGCCGACGCAAATAGAGCGTTTAACCACTTTCTTGGATTCATGGCTTCCTTTCCTCTCCTGCTGGAATACCCCGGAGGCGCACGGCGCGCCCACCGACCCTTGCCCAATGAAACCCCCGCTCGTCTTGAAAGTTGCACACTAAAAGTGCCGCATTATCAGTATTTTACCGGCCTAGTACTAGAGCCATTTCTTGCGATGCGTCTCCTTTCGCTCTCGATAACTCATGATGGGCGCACCACTGCTTTTCTCTGAATCCCTTCTTTTCTCGCTCTTCGACTTGTGTTAGTGTCTTATCGATATGTTTTCTCTTGCGACGAAGCGAATTACCGCGGCCACGTCTATGTCGACTACCTCGACTAAGGCGAAGTCCACTATTTCCGCTTCCGGCGCGAGGGGAAACAACTAGCAAAGCTAGAAAAAGTTTCTAAACCCACCGCCAGAAGCGAAACTGGCGGTGGGTTTCTTCTTTAGAGCCCCTGCCAGAGACGCTCCAGCGGATTCCAGGAGCGGACCCATGAGGCCCGAACAAGTAGAAGTGGAAGCAGCAGCGGAAAGCGACTTCGCTCACGCGCAGGCTCTCCGGCGTAACGTTGTCGCCTTTAAATTCGGCGGCACCTCTCTTCTGGGAGCTAAGCGCATGATGCACGCAGCTGGTCTCGTCCGCGCCGCCGCGCGCGCCTCGAATGTCACCGTCGTCGTTTCCGCCATGAAGGGTGTCACCGACCGTCTCCTCTCGATCGCGCGCGCTCTCTCCGATGGCCGGCTTGCTTACGCTCGCAATGAAGCCGAAGGCCTTATCCATCTTCACGGCGATGTGCTCCAGGATCTCCATCTCGCCCCTGCGGAGCACGACCGCGTCCGGTGCGAGCTTCATCTCCTCGGCCGCGATCTCCTCCACGAGGTTCCTCAACGTGGCCACGTCGAACACGCTGCGGAACTCTCGGATCGCCTCGCGTCCTTCGGCGAACGCTTCAGCGCTCGTCTTTTCGCCGCCGCACTGGAAAGCTCCGGCGTCGCCGCGGTACCCGTCGCTTCTTCCGATTTTGTCCTCACCTGCGACACTTTCCGCGATGCCAAGCCGCATCTTGACGAAACTAAATCTCGCGGCCGCGCTGTCCTCCTGCCCCTTCTCGAAGATGGCCTTGTTCCCGTCGTTACCGGTTTCATCGGTGCCACTCCCGACGGCCGCATCACCACGCTCGGCCGCAACAGTTCCGATTTTTCCGGCGCCATCATCGCCCATGTCGTGGACGCCGAAGAACTCGTCATCTGGACCGATGTTGACGGCATCTACACCGCTAATCCGCAAGAAGCCGCCGAAGCCAGGCTTCTCCACGACCTCAGCTACGATGAGGCTCACGCCTTGGCCGCCAGTGGTGCTAAAGTGCTTCACCCTCACGTCCTGCCGCTCGCGGCGGAAACGGAGATGACCGTCTGGGTTCGCAACACTTTTAGGCCGGACGTTCGAGGCACGCGCATTGGCCTGCCGCAAGACGCAAATGATCGCCTGCAGTCCGGAGGTGTAGCATGAGCCTGTTTTCTTCCGGAAATGGCGATAAGCGCAGCGAGGAACTGATTATGCAAAACCCTCTCCCCCGTAATTCCGGGAAAAGATGGCGCGCCGGTGTTCTGGGCGCCACAGGAATCGTCGGTCAGCGCCTGGTAAAACTTCTCTCCGATCATCCCTGGTTTCAGCTAACCGAGGTCGCCGCCTCCGAACGCTCTTCCGGCAAAACCTACGCGGAAGCCGCTCGCTGGCATCTCGACGGGCCCATTCCAGAAGTAGCCCGAGGCCTCATCGTCAAAGGTCTCGACCCCACCCTGGCATGCGATTTCGTTTTCTCCGCCCTCGATTCCAGCGTGGCCGGCGGCGCCGAAGAAGATTTTGCTCGCGCTGGCTATCCCGTAATCAGCAACTCCAAAAATCACCGCATGGATCCCGATGTTCCCTTGCTGATCCCGGAAGTCAATGCGTCCCATCTCGACGCCATCCCGTTTCAGCAGAAAAATCGCGGCTACGAAGGCGGCTTTATCGTTACCAATCCGAATTGCTCCACGGCCGGCCTCGTCCTCGTTCTGAAGCCGCTCGCCGACGCCTTCGGCCTCGAAAAAGTTTTCGTTGTCACTCTGCAAGCCGTCTCCGGCGCGGGCTATCCTGGCGTCCCCTCCATGGATATCCACGCCAACGTCGTCCCCTTCATCCCTGGCGAGGAAGAAAAAATGGAGTCCGAACCGCAAAAACTCCTCGGCAAATGGGACGGCGCCCGTTTCATTGACGCCGGCCTCGGCTTAAGCGCCCACTGCAACCGCGTCCCGGTCCTCGACGGCCACCTCGAGTGCATCTCCGTCAGCCTCAAGAAAATCGCCTCCCTCAACGAAGTCCGCGAAGCCCTTCGCACCTTCGAAGTCAGCCACGAACTGGCCTCGCTGCCGACCGCTGTGCGCCACCCTGTCGTCGTTATCGACGGCGACGACCGGCCGCAGCCCCGCCGCGACGTCCAGGCTGGAAACGGCATGGCTGCCGCAGTAGGCCGCGTCCGCGAGTGCCCGCTCCTCGACATCAAACTCACCCTGCTCTCTCACAACCTCGTCCGCGGAGCAGCAGGCGGCGCCCTCCTCAACGCCGAACTTCTGGCCGCCCGCGGCCTCCTCCATTACCGCGTCCCCGCGAGCGAGTCTCAACTCGTCCAACCCGCCGCTCAGTAATTGTGGGCGAGCCGACCGAGGCCATGTAGAATCCCATCCGCTACATGGCCAAGAACATCAGCCGGCTCTGGCTCGTGCCGATTCTTCACCGCATCTTCTTCGGTCCGCTCGCCTTCTTTTTTTTGAAGGATCTGACCTTTTCAACCAGAAAACTGCCAGACAAAAATCCCCAGATATACGCTTTTCACGCTCCCATCGCACAAGTACGCATCGCCATCGAATCCTCCTTCTCCTATCCGCCTCCGGATGACGGTCTCTACGGCGATTGGAATCCGTCGCGCATGAGTGGTCGCGGCTCTCCTGAAACGGAGTTTGATTTGGCCCAAAAGGGCCTCACGAAATCGGACGTCTACCACTGGCTGAATTCTCCGCTTGCCTACAAGGCCGAAGGCAAACTGCTCGTCGTCCCGTTGTCCGATTCGATGACTCGAGTGGATGTCCAAACTTCGGACTCTATGGTGCGCATAGGGCCGAAACTCTTCGGCGACGGGGGCGACTCATACGAGCGTGTCGCTCCCGCAACCATCGAGGAGTAGCGCATCCTCCTGAAAATGGGGCGCGCCCTCCACGACCCGGACATGCCTACGCTCAAGTTGCCCTCCTAATTTCATGCGATTCGACAGGCCTCGCAGCACACGAGTCACTCACTCTGAGTCAGGCGCGAGGCCATGCGCAAGTTAATGCTCTTCCAGAGCGCAATTTTTCAGGGATTACCTGGTACGCCGATGCTGTACCGACTGGAGTTAGCGGGGACTCCAGTTTGGATGGCCGGTGAAGAGGCCGCTGGCAAAACCCATTTGATAAACGATGAAAACGCCAAACGCAAAACTGACCAAGCCACTGGCGATGCTAAGGCCATGGTTCAAGCGCGTGAAGCGTGGCGCCGAAACCGCAAATGGGACGGCAATCGCCGCGGTGATCAGCATCATGCCGGCGATCGTCCCGAGACCAAACACGAGAAGATAGGCCACCGCCAAAGAGGGAACGCGGATCGTCGTCAAAACGAGCAAGGCTACGGCCGCTGATCCGGCGAGGCCGTGAACGATGCCAACCACCAATGGACGTAAAGCCTGGTATAGCCCAAGGCGGCCGAAGGTTCGGTCGAACCAGCTCACCGCCGTTGCCGACTCCGCGTGGCCGTGAATTTCGGGGGCGTGCGCGTGCCAGTGGTTGTGAATGTAGTCGCCGTGCGAGTGCACATGGCGGTGCTCAGTGAGGTTTGCCGGCGTAAGTGTCTCGGTCATCCACCGCGTGATGCCGGATAGATTTAGAATGCCAAGGAGAATCAGCATCAGGCCCACCGAGAGTTCCATGGTGAGGCCGACGCGAGGCGGAATAACCAGGCCGAAAACGACAATCGCCGAACCAACGAGGAGAATAGTCAATGTATGGCCCACGCCCCAGAGCGCGCCGATGATAGCCGCGTGCTTCACGCTGCGCTGGCGGCTAACGATGGTGGTTACCGCAATGACGTGATCGGGGTCGGTGGCATGGCGCATCCCAAGAAAAAAACCAAGAACGAGGATGGAGGTAAATGTAAGCATTTTTGCTTAGACGGCCGAAGTCGCCCGAGAGCGGCTGCGCTGCGTTTCAATAAATTCTAGAAATTCGTTCATGCCATCGCCGGTTTTGGCGGACACTTTCAGAATCTCCATTCCAGGGCGCACAGCTTGAATATTTTTGCGTGCGATCGGTTCATCAAATTCCACCGCGCTCGCCAAATCCATTTTAGTGATCACTGCGACGTCCGCGCTGTTGAAAATTGTTGGATACTTCAGCGGCTTGTCCTCGCCCTCCGTAACGGAAATAAGCACCAGCCGCAAACTCTCTCCGAGATCGTACGACGAAGGGCAGACAAGGTTACCGACGTTTTCTATAAAAAGAAAATCCAACTGCGATACATCCCAGTCTGCAAGGGCATTTTGGATCATAGCCGCTTCGAGGTGGCAGACCGTGCCCGTCGTAATCTGCTTTACGGGTGCCAGGCTCCT
Organism: Betaproteobacteria bacterium; assembly: GCA_903970165.1. Classification (GTDB taxonomy): domain Bacteria; phylum Acidobacteriota; class Terriglobia; order Acidiferrales; family UBA7541; genus Acidiferrum. Next base: position 2,613 of record CAJCHZ010000102.1, on the reverse strand, counting down.
GGCGAGACGCGCTGCGTCATTCTCTGTGGCAAGATCTCCTACCAGCGCCGCAACTCTGCAGCGCGCATGAAGAAGAGTGAGCGCTTTTTCCAGGAAAGCGGTCTTGCCGGAGCCGGGACTTGAAACCAGGCTGACAACAAAAACACGGGAAGCGCGGAATCGCTCGCGAAGCGCGTGTGCGATTACGTCGTTCTGCTTCAGCACATTTTTTCGTACTTCCAGGAGACGTGGTGCCGCGCTCATTCGTTCATCTCCAGCGCAGTGACTTCGAGCTCTCTTCCCTGGAGAACTTCGGGTGTTGGCGTCCCGCATTCCGGGCAAGCCATCCACTGAATCGAGGAAACTCGCACGCGGGTTTTGCACCTGGGACAAAAGACTTCAACGGGAACTTCTTCGATCAAGAGTTGAGATCCTGCCAGCGGCGTGGAAGCGCACGCCATTTCGTAGGATGAGAGCAGCGCTTCCTTGACCACGCCAGAGAGAGGCCCAAGGCGCAGGTGCACTGCGAGAATCTGCGCGTTACCTCGGCTGGCGGATTCTTCTTCTGCCATTTCAACGATGCTCATGGCAATAGAGAGTTCGTGCATGGTTTCAGGCTGGCCTCGTTGGTCTACCCGCATTTGGCTCAAGCCCAACTGCGGTTAGAAGAGCTGCGTGTTCCACGTCGCTCTGAAGTTCGCGGTCGTAGTCGTTCGCGCTGGCAAATGCCGCCAGAGCCGCCTGGCCGAGACTTATACCGCCGTCGTTGGCCGGTACTGCGTGATTCGTCCAGATCTCCTGGAGCGTCGGCTGCAATAGAGATCTCAGATCGGTGAGTAGCAATTCGTTCTGGAACACCCCTCCCGAAAGCACGAGCGCATCCGCCTTGTGAGTTTCGCACAATTCTTTCGCCGCGTTCGCGAGGCCGGAAGCCACGCCGCGCTGAAACGCCCGCGCGATTTCGTGGATGTTACGCCCGAAGAGACGATCTTCGATCACGCGCGAGAGCAATGGACGAAAATCAAGCTGAGAATCGGTAAATGGAAAGAGATAAGCGTCGGCAGAATCTGCACTATGGGCGAGCCGCTCGAGCCACATGGCGGCCTGCCCTTCGAATGAAATTCCGCGCGTGAAGCCGAGAAGTGCGGCGGCAGTGTCAAAGAGCCGGCCAACGGAAGTCGTCGCAAACGTTCGAACGTTTTTACGCGTAAGTTCGGCAGCATCTTCATAGCGCGCCGGGAAGGCGAACGGTGGAGCCGACATATCCGGCAGCGAATCCAAGTGCGCCAGAAACCCCGCCGCCGCCTGGACGGGAAACTCAGCCGCGGCGTCGCCGCCCGGGAGCCAGGCAGGACGAAGATGCGCTACACGTTTAAAGCCGGTGCGCAGCGAACCCGCAAAGAACTCGCCACCCCAGATTGTGCCGTCGTCGCCGTAACCTGTTCCGTCAAAGCTGGCTCCGATGACGCGCTTTTCCTTGATATCGCGTTCTGCGAGCACCGAGGCGATGTGGGCCCGATGATGCTGAACACTCAACGTCTTTGATGCTCGCAACTTCAAGGCATGTGTCGCGGAAACATATTGCGGATGAGCGTCGTGAACAACGAGCAGTTGCTCACGGTCAATTTCGTACATGGAAAGGAGATCTTCGATCGTCTCTTCGAACGCCCGAAACGCTTCGTAGTGCTCCAGGTCGCCAATGTGCTGGCTGAGGAAAGCTTGCCCGTCCACAACCAGAGTGATCGCGTTCTTCAAATCCGCACCGAGTGCGAGGATGGGGCGGTTTGTCGGAAAGGAAGTGAGAGCGTTGGGAGCGTAACCTCGCCCGCGGCGAAGAATTGTCGGCCCGAAAACGCCGGCACGCGTGACGGAATCATCGACGCGGCGGGCGATGGGGCGTTGCCCGATCAAAAAAGCGTCCGCTATGCCGGAAAGCCCATGCCACGCGTTCTCGTCCAAGTAGGCGATCGGCTCGCTTGAGCGATTAGCGCTGGTCATCACCAGAATTTCAGGCGCGCCAAATGCAAAGAGCAAATGATGGATCGGAGCGTACGGGAGCATAATGCCGAACTCGTCATTTTCCGGCCCCACTCCAGGCAGTTCGATTTTTGCGGGCGCAAGCACGATGGGGCGTGCAGTGGAACGCAAGAGCGATTCTGCTTCCGCAGTCAACTCCACAAGCACGCGGGCCATTTCGATATTGTTCACCATCAGTGCGAACGGCTTTTCTTTTCGAAATTTTCTGTTTCGAAGGGTGGCCACAGACTCCACATTTTTCGCGTCGCAGGCCAGATGATAACCTCCAAGACCTTTCACGGCCACGATCTTTCCCGCTTGAAGGTAAGCGGCCGCCTTGGAAATCACTCTGTCGCTGCCACGCAAAAGCTCATCTCCAGAGCGAAACTCATAGTGCGGACCGCACGCCGGGCAGGCGACAGGCTGTGCGTGAAAGCGGCGGTTACCGGGATCGCCGTATTCCGATTCGCAATAATTGTCGAGCGGCCAGGCCGCCATGGTGGTGTTGGCTCGGTCGTAGGGGAGGCTGCGAACGACGGAGTAGCGAGGGCCGCAGTTCGTGCAGTTTATATAAGGATAGTTGTAGCGGCGGTCCTTTGGATTGAAAAGCTCGCGCAG
>CAJCHZ010000101.1 GCA_903970165.1 Betaproteobacteria bacterium | reverse complement strand
CAGCCATACTCGTACGCGGGCTCTACCAGCGCCAGAGTAGCTCGGCCTCCGTCGCCAACGCGGCTCCACTAACGCTACGCCGTCTCGAGCCCATTTTCATCCTTCGTTGTGGTCCCCGGAGGGGGCCATGATTTACTCGTAACGAAGAGCTTTCATGGGATCGACGCGAGTCGCTCGATAAGCGGGCCACAGACTTGCGACAAGCGCGACGCCCGCGAGGAATAGTGCTGCTCCAATCAAGCTGATCGGATCGTTTGGCCGCAGTCCAAAGAGCAGTGCCTGCACCGCCCTTGTCGTGAAAACGGCGAGCACCAATCCGATTCCGACGCCCACAGCCAGAAGACCCATTGTCTGCCGCAGAACAATTCCTACCACATTGTCCTGCGTGGCCCCCATCGCCATTCGGATTCCAATCTCATTTTTGCGTATGGCGAAAATATAGGAGATCACACCGTAAAGGCCGATCATCGCCAAAATAGCCGCCAGCGCGCCAAAAAAACCGGAAAGCAGAGCCATCATGCGTTCGCGCGCGATCCCATTCTGAACCTCCGCCTGGAATTCGTGGTACTCCACCTTCATTTCCGGGTAGAGTCCGTTGAGTTTCTGGCGCACCGCCGAAATCAGCGCCGCCGACGGCGAGGAAGAGCGTATGAAAACATTCGTAAAATAAACTCTCTCTGGATATTGCTGAGCGGGCACGAAGGCAATCGGCGGCACCTCATCCCACAACCCGCCGTACTTTGTGTCTTTCACCACCCCCGCAACCTCGTATTGCGTCTCCGGGTAATGCGGCTCGGCTTTCGTGCGTATCGTTTTTCCAACCGCATTCCCGCCTCCCAAAAACTGCCGGACAAATGTTTCATTTACAATGGCGACCGGCGGTGACTTCACCGTGTCGCGGTCGCTGAAATCGCGCCCTGCCACCAGCGCAATTTGCATCGTCTCGAAATATCCGGGGCTTACCCAAGTGAATTTGGAATCTCCTTCCAGCCCATTCACGCTGACTCCCAGCGACCAGGTGCTTCCATCTAGTGGAACCCTGGTCGAAGTCGCGGCGGATTCCACAACGGGAATCGAGCGAATCTGCTCCAATAGGTCGTGCTTGAACAATTCGTAGCGGTCGGGAGGTAGATCGAGCCGCCGGAAGTTCGCGTACACTCGCAGAATCCCGTCTTCCCTGAACCCCGGATCAAGGGTGCTTAAATTCCAGAAGCTCCGCACGAACAACAGAGCCGCGACAAGCAACACCATTGAAACAGCAATCTGTGCAACCACCAGCGCTCGCTGGAACGAAAATTTCTGCCGTCCACCCGTAATTCCTCGGCCGCCAGCTTTCAACACCGCTCCCGGTTGGGTTTGCGATGAGCGCAGCGCCGGAGCCAGTCCAAAAAGCAGGCAAGTCGTTATCGCCACCAGCGCTGTAAACGTCAAAACCCGCCAGTCCATGCTGATCTCCAGCTGTAGCGGGTCTCTCTCCGTACTCAGTATCCTCACAACCGTTTTGCTCAGCACCGGCGCAAGACCCATTCCCAGCAGTGAACCGCTTAGCGCCAGCACCAGGCTTTCCAGCAGCAATTGCTGAATCACTCGGGCCCTAGTTGCGCCCAGCGCCAGGCGCACTGCGACTTCCTTCTCCCGGGAACTGGCCCGGGCGAGCAATAGGTTCGCCAAGTTCGCGCAAGCGATCAGCAGCACCAGTCCCGTCGTCGCTAGGAGAATCCATAGGGAAGAGTTATAAGTCTCTCCGGGCAAATCCATTCCATTTCGGCCAGGATACGCCGTCAGACGAAAGCTTCGATAAAGATCCAACTGCTCCTTCGTGTATCCGGCCGGCACAGTCGTCTCGAATATTCCTGAACTGGCCGCATCCAGTTGCGCCGACGCTTTCTCCAGCGACCACCCGGGCTTCAGCCGCCCCATCACTTGAAGCCAGAAAACATCCGGCCGAATCGCCGTTCCATCTCCCGTGATATACGCTGGAAGCGAGCAGACCGGAAGCGCGACCTCGAACTCTTTTCCAACGTCCAGTCCAAAAAAACTCGATGGCGTCACTCCGATGATTTCGACCGGGCGGTTGTAGACAAAAATTCTGCTTCCTATCACGGAATCCTTGCCGCCAAACTCGGTCTGCCACATCGAATAGCTGATTACCGCGGCCGCAGTGCCGCAGCCTGGCCGGTCATCCTCGGACGTGAAAAGACGCCCACGCGCCGGAACAATTCCCAGCACGGGAAACATCTCTCCGCTCACCCAAAGGCCCTGCGCCAGCCGTTCCTGCTCTCCTTGCCCGACCGCGTATCGCCGACTGTTCCACGCAAAGAATCCGGAGAACGCTCCTCGTTCTGCGCGGATTTGTTTCCACAGCGCCGAACTCAGCGCCGAATCATTCTCGTACCACCCGAATCGGTGCAATCCGCCCTTGATCTGCACCTTCACCAGCGAACCAGCGTCCGCCACCGGCAGGCTCCGCAAACGCACCGCGTCGAGCAATTGAAAAATCGCCGTGTTGGCTCCGATCCCAAGCGCGAGCGTCAGAATCGCAATGATCGTAAAGCCGGGAGTTTTCCGCAGCGCTCGCACTGCGAATCTCACGTCCTGCTGTACGGAGTCCAGTCGGCGCGGGCCGCTTGCGCGAGTCGTATTGTTCGCCTGTCCTGTCACGCCCTGTGCCCCTTGCCGGAAGTTTCGTTTGTCTGGCGTTCCGCGGAACTCATCGAGTCACTCGTCCGTTTGTCAGAACCTGTGATTTCTTACTTCCTGCGCGCCGCCCGCCTTGCCACGGCGCGAAAGCTTCTGGTTCGGCACCCTTCGGAGGTCACCTCGACGCAAGCTTGTCTCCGGCCTGACAGGCCGAAACGCGGAGCCCAACGATGGAACCGGTGCCTGAAAGGATAAAGCGATACGTGTTGAGGATGCAACTTGATTTGCCGGACGTTTTCAGCGAGCCGCTGTAATCAGAATTATAGTTTGTCGGGGAAAAGAAAAGTGCTCTTCGCCAGCGCGCAACCAAGCGTTTCGGACCGGTAGTACTTTTTCAAAATGTTGTCGTCCCAGCGCAACAAGTCTTCGTTGCCCTCCGCGAATTCTGCCCATGTCTGCGGGCAATGCGCGCGCGCTATTCGTTCTCGAATCAGCAGCACGAATGCCCACGTCACCGTTTCGTTGTAGCGGTCCGTCTTGCCGTTGGCCGTCGCGAATCGAAGGATCGCTGAAGAAAAGCGCCCCAGCGCTTCGAGTGGGGGATACTTCTGTAAATACAAAAACGCCATCTTCACGTGGTCAGTATGGTGAAACGAATCGACCGGTAACGTGCAGCTTTCAAATTGCTCAATCCATTGCTCGTCACGCATGCTGCGGCCCGGCGCTCTCGTCGTTCCCGTATGCCATGCACACCAGGACAGCCGCGGCGTATACCGCCAGTCCACCCACATCAAACTGCCCATGCACGAAATGGATCAACGCAGCGAAGACAAACACCGCAAGCAGTGCGTAGCCGCCAATCCGTTCTGTGAAGCGAATAAGAAACAAAACCGCTGCCAGAATTTCCGTCGCCCCAAGCGCGGGCTGAATCCAGACCGGCACTCGTGCTTCCGCCAAAAAATGAGCCACGCCTGAGGAAAAAATGAATCGCACGGACTCTACGATAATGACCAGACCCAAAGTCCACCGAAGCAGCGCAATAGCGATTTGCGAAAGAGGGCGTTTCATTTTGCGCGCTTTTCCTTTCGTGTCGAGCCTCCTCGTACTTCTGTGAGCTGGTGGCTCGCGCGGGAATCCAGATCAAGCCCGTAGAATTTCTTCAAATCTTTTATGCGCTGGAGGCTTTCCGCCCCAAAGGGGGTCTTGCCGTCGAAGGCGTGCAGCACGATCCCTTCAAGCAGGTCTCCGAGCGTCATGTCGTGGAATTCAGCGAATCCCTTGAGCACTTTCAGAATGCGCTTTTCCATGCGCACGCCCGTCTGCACCCGCTCGACAACGAATTGTTTATCCTGAGCCATCGCCAGCAGCTCCTTCTTTGGTACCAATGTACCAAAATACCCCAATCGAGCCTAGCGCTATTTTTTCAAGAATGGCCTTGCGAAGCAGCGCCTCTCCATGCCGCCGGCGCTCGCATTTTCGCCTTGCCTATGTTGGAAATGCGCTGCCAGATTGCGCTTCCCAGTGAGTGAGAGTTCAGCTATAAATCAATCATCCAAACAATCCTCCTGCCAAACCAAGGGAAGCCATGCCATTCCACAAAAAACTCTCTTTTGCCTTGCTGCTTTTTGCTGGCATCTTTGCTCATCCCTCGGGCCGCCTACTGGCCCAAGCCGTCCCTGCTTCCGCTGGCCGCATCGGCGCGATCGATGAATTCTCTCTTGCGGTACTGCACAACAATCATTTTCCACTTCCGACGCCAGCCAATGACCGCGGAGAGGTCTCGCCCGACCTTCCCATGGAACGCATGCTTCTGGTCCTGATTCGCGATCCTTCCGCCGAGTCTGCTCTCCAAAAACTCCTCGCTGCGCAGCAAGACAAATCCTCGCCGAACTTCCATGCCTGGATGTCTCCGGCTCAATTCGGTGCGCAGTTCGGCGTTTCCCCCTCGGATATCGAGAAGCTAACCGCATGGCTCGTATCGAGTGGATTTCGCGTGAATGGCGTGAGCCAAAGCGCCATGACCATCGAATTCAGCGGCAACGCGGGCCAGGTCAAGCAAGCCTTCCACACCGCTATTCACTCCTACGAAGTGAACGGCGAAAATCACTACGCCAATGCATCCGATCCGCAAATCCCAGCCGCGCTGACCTCCGTAGTGGCCGGAATAAAAACTCTGCATAATTTTCAAAAGAAGCCGCCCATCCATCTAAAAGGCAAAGCCACCCGCCTCACCAACTCCAATCTCTGGCAGCCTGACTTCACGTTCAGCGGCCCCTCCGGCACGCAGCACTATCTCGCCCCCGGAGACTTCGCGACAATCTACAATACCTCCCCGCTTTATCAGAGCGGCATCGATGGTACAGGCCAAAGCCTCGCCATCGTCGCCCGCAGCAACATCAATCTCTCCGACGTGCAGATTTTCCGCATCGCCTTCAGTCTCCCTGTCAACGATCCGCAAATCATTCTCGACGGTCCCGATCCCGGCAATCTCGGCGGCTCCGAAGAAGGCGAAGCTGATCTTGACGTCGAATGGTCCGGCGCCATTGCGCCCAATGCGACAATTAAGTTCGTCGTCTCCGCCAGCACCAACACGACCGACGGCGTGGATCTCTCCGCTCAATACATCGTGGACAACAACCTTGCGACTGTTTTAAGCGTGAGCTTCGGCGAATGCGAACAATCGCTCGGTGCCGCGGAAAACACTTTCTACAACAATTTGTGGGAGCAAGCCGCCGCCGAAGGAATCACCGCCGTGGTCTCCAGCGGAGACAACGGCCCCGCCGGCTGCGACCTTGACACGCAAACAACTCCCGCCAGCCAGGGCCTCGCTGTCAGTGGCCTCGCTTCCACGCCCTTCAACATCGCTGTTGGCGGCACGCAGTTCAACGAAAACGGCCAGGACAGCACGTACTGGTCCGCAACCAACAACCCGAACCAGTCCTCCGCGCTGGGCTACATCCCGGAAAATGTCTGGAATGAAAGTTGCGCCGATCCAAACGTCTGCGGCCTCGCTTCACTCTTTGCCAGCAGTGGCGGCGCAAGCACCCTCTACAGTAAGCCCACCTGGCAAGCCGGTCTCGGCGTTCCAAACGATGGCAAACGCGACCTTCCCGACGTTTCTCTCGATGCCGCCGCCGGCCACGACGCCTATCTTCTCTGCCAGGACGGCATCTGCACCACCAACGCGCAGGGCCAGCTCGTCAATGCCGAGCTTGTCGGCGGCACTTCCGCCGCCGCTCCTACATTTGCCGCGATCATGACGCTCATCGCCCAGAAGACCAATTCCCGGCAGGGCCAGGCCAACTTTGTTCTCTATCCTCTGGCCGCGTCGCAAAACGGCGCGAACTGCAATTCCAGCGCGGGCCCGCAGCTTGGCTGCACCTTCAACGACATCACTGTCGGCAATGACAATGTCCCCGGGCAAACCGGTTTTTCCGCCACCGTCGGCTACGATCAGGCCACCGGCCTGGGTTCTGTCAACGCAGCAAATCTCGCCGCGAATTGGCAGAACATCACGTTTAAATCGACGGTAACCACCCTCCACCTTTCCTCCGCCAATCTGACTCATGGCCAACCAGTGACCGCCACCGCTACCGTTGCTCCCAGTGCTGGAAGTGGCAAACCAACCGGCGATGTGGCGCTCCTTGCAGGGGGTCAGCAGTCGGTCAATCTCGGTAGTCTGAGCAGTGGAACCATATCGGGCGCAATCGAGACGCTTCCCGGTGGTTCCTACTCCGTGACCGCCAACTATGGCGGCGACGGCACCTATGGCCCAAGCACCTCCACCGGCGTCCCCATCACCATAAATCCCGAACCAAGCAACACCGCATTTACCGCATTCCCCTCCGGCCAATCCGGGAATCCTTCCACCTCCGTGAACTCCACCTACGGAGCCTTCCTCGATCTCGACGTGTCCGTCGCGGGCGCATCAAAGCAAGGAACTCCCACCGGAACGCTGACTTTTTCAGATACCTTCAATGGAAGCACCGCCACGCTGCTAAACACCACTTTGAACAGCCAGGGCAACGCATTCCTGCAGGAGACCGCTCTCGCGTTGGGAACCCACACTCTCAATGTCAGCTATTCCGGTGACCCAAGTTTTTCATCAAGCATCGCCGGTCCGATAACTGTCAACATCGCAAAAGGGCCTACGAACATTGTTCTGTTCACGCCTCTGGGCGTTTTGCCAAACACCACCGCCGAATTCGAAGCCATTGTTCTTCCCAATGGCGCCTTCGATCCCACAGGAACGGTGCAGTTCTATTCAGGAAAAAATACCCTGGGGCCCCCCATCACCGTAAAAAATCTCGTGGCAACTCTGACCACTCCTCAGTTGGCCGTCGGCACTTACAGCATTTCGGCCGTGTATTCCGGCGATCCTAACTTTGTCGGCTCCACATCGGGTACGGCGACCGTTGTTGTCGGCAACCCCGATTTTCAAATTTCCGTGAATCCAGGAAACGTCACGATTAGCGGTGCAAATCCCGGAGCGACCACTGTTTTGCTCTCGCCCGGGGCTGGCTTGGCTTTCTCTGGCGTAGTTTCGCTAAGTTGCTCGGGCCTGCCTGCGGGGTCTGCGTGCACATTTCTGCCGGCCCAACCGAATCTCAATGGATTCAGTCCCCTAAGTGTCGCTCTCACCATCAGCAAACCGTCACAGATAGCCGCGTTCCGCATGCCATCAGCTCAACGAGCTCTCACAATCGCCGCATGCCTTGGCGCGATGGCGCTTGCTTGCGTTGCACTGCCGTGGCCTGCGAAGAAACGCGGGACACTCAGCGCATTTCTGTGCCTCCGCACATCGCCTAAATGCGATGCGCCCCTGAGACTTACCGCACTGTTGTTGATTTTTGCCGGCTCTTTGTGGGCGCTCGTCGGCTGCCAAAGTGCCCAGGGAACGTCCGGCTCGTCTGGCGGCAGTTCGTCCACTTCCTTCATCGCGACCATTACCGCCAGCGGCGGCTCAGGTGCTCAAGCCGTGTCCCACAACGTAACCGTCCAGGTCACCGTCCAATAGCATCTGGAGTGCTTTTGCCCTCTACTCCTTCACGTGCGCCAACGGAATCTGCGAAAACAATTGCAAATCGATGATCATATTCAGCCGCCGGTCCAGCTGAAAGAACGTCGCCGCCTTCCTGCCCGGCAACACATTGCTAACCACCGGCACGTACTTCAACCGCAGCGCCTGCGCCTGCCCATCCACCTCCAGCCAGTGCCGCACATAGATCATCGCGTCTTCGTCGGACATCGTTTCCCACATCTCGGCGTACTGCTTCAACAGCGCATACTTCTGGTCGTTCACTTCGCGCAAGTCCTTCACGTAATGGTTGTAGATCGGCCAGAATTTTTCTCCTTCCGCATCCGAAAGAGACATGTTCTGCCCAATAACTTGCATTTTCTTCGCCCGCAAATCCTGCCGCAGCAAAGCGATGTCCTCGTCCGTGATCGTCGGGCTGATGATCTTCTCCACCACCACCTGCTGTCCCTGCGTCGCCGCAGCAGGCGCCATGGCAGCCGGAGACTTCGCCCCCGCTGCAGCAAACCCTCCGCTCAACGCCGTCGCCACCAGCATCCCGGCAATAAACGCCCCACTCAATCCCGCTGCTCCCATCAACCTGCTGCTCATGATCTTCTCCTTAGCCGGCACTGCAGAATCTCGTCCGCCCAGCTACTCCTCGTACAAGTGCGCGCAAGAAGCCAGTTTCCGGGTTAGACCGGTTACACCCTCCTTCGTCCTTAATTGAGATGTCGCTCATAGCACGGTCGGCCGTGAAATCTTTCTGCTGGAGCACCCGTTTGGCGCCCGCGCCTGCGTCCGCAACTCCAGGGCCGTAACGGAAATTGTTCTTGTCGTCCAAGCAATGTATGCCAAATCTTGTCAGAGCGACGGTCACTAAAAGTCATTTCGAGCGCCCAAGGAAATCGGAACGCTCGCGCATTTTTCTAGTAACATTCTTTGAATCAATAAGATGCAGAGGGAACACATCGCGCAACGCTTTGTATCAGAGTGGCAGCTTACATGCCCATTTAGAATGCGCGGCGGAGACTATAAACTCGTGCGCCCAGGTCAAAACATGAAAAAACAAAGAGGTTTTTCTCTCATCGAGCTGTTGATCGTTGTGGCCATCATTCTCATTATTGCTGCCATTGCAATTCCGAACCTCCTGCGGTCGCGTATGGCCGCCAACGAGGCTTCGGCAGTTGGCTCCATCCGTACCATCAACACCTCGGCGGTCACTTACTCGTCCACGTACGTCAGCCAGGGTTTCCCTCTGACGCTCGTTGCAATGAGCGGCCCGGCCGGCGCTTGCGTGGCTTCCTCGACGCAAGCCTGCTTGCTTGATGCGGTTCTCGCCGCTGGCACGAAGAGCGGCTACACCTTCACTTGGACCGGCGACGGCAATACCCCATCGGTCAGCTATTCGATCAAGGGCAATCCTGTCACCCTTAACACCACGGGCGTGCGAGGATTCTACTCGGATCAGTCCGGTGTGATTCGCTACGCGGTTGGAGCTGCTGCAACCTCCGCTAGCGCGCCGCTTCAGTAAGGCTAAGTCAGGCCTGCCCTTGGATAAATTGGCGGAAAAAGAACAGCAGAGCACGGGTGCCAACCCATCTTATGCTGGTGGTTGTGCGTTGAGTCCCCGACGAGAACGCCCTGCATATTCGGGCCCGAGCCGAAGTCGCGCTCTTCCGTGGCCCCGGATTTCCGCCCGAAGAAATGCGCTCAGTGCTTTCCCGACGGCGCATGGCTCGGCGGTGGACTTTGCCGCGTTTGCAGTTTCTGCTGTTGCTGAGTGTGCTTTTGTTCGAGCTGTTGTGTCTGCTGCGCATGCCGCTGTTCCATCTGCGTTTTTTGCGCGTCAGTCGCATTTTTCCGGGCCGCTTGCTGGTGTTCGTTTTCCTGTTTTTGCTGCAGCCTTTGGTGTTCCTGGTTTTGTTTGGCCGCTAGATTGTCCTGCTTCTGTTGATACTTTTTGTCGGTATTAGGGTTCCCGCTGCTCGGCGCCGTGTATTTATGGGACTGCACTTCGCTCGCATGATTATTGCCCGCCCCGCGCTCGGGAGCTTTGTATTCGCCGCCGGCTTCCTTGGCAGCTACGCCGCCCTTAAAGTCTCCAGGCCTTGCCGTGGCCGCGATAGGGGGCCTGCCGTGATTTGCCGAGGCGCGCAGTTCGGGATTGCCGCGAGCCTGCTGCACGTGCTCGTTTTGTGCAGCCACGGGGCCGATGTGGCGTTCTCTCGCGTACCCTTCCTCTTCCGCCGAGGCACGCGCGTTGATGCCGCCGTTGCCGCCGTTGTAGCTGATGTGATTTACCGTGACGTTTTCAATTCGCGTGTTATAGGTGTTGCGGATGATCGTCTCGTTGATCCGGTTCACGTTCGTGTTGTAAAAGAAATGGTTGTTCTCCCAGCGCCCACCTAGGTATCCGACGCCGCCATAGCCGAACCCGTAATTGATACCGCCATAGAATCCGACGTGCGGTCCCCAGTATCCTTCATGAAAGAAGAACGCGCTGCCGCCCCATCCCCAATATCCAGGCGTCCACAGGAAGCCCACTTGGGGCGCTTCAACCCAGGTGCCCGGCACCCAATAATAATCGTCATCGCCGTACGCCCAATAGCCGGGAGTCCAGATGAACCCATCCCCGGGGCAGATCGGTTGTTCATACACGGGGAGTGCCGGCGGACCAAACGACACGGAAATTCCGATTTGTGCGTTCGAAGCCGCCGAAAGAGCCATCAAAACCACCAGGAAGAGTAACAAGCGAACTGCCACGCGTGAACGCATTCTGTCTCCTTCTGCCTCTCGATCCTTCTTGCTTGGTCATATACATGAATTTAGATGGCGCATCGGAGGGGTCGGTTCGTCATTATTCGCGACAACTGCCTTGAACGCAAGTCTTCCCGCAAGATTACTGGATAACCGGCCAAACAAAACAGGCGCCGTAGAATACCGGGAGCTGGCTCATGTTCCCCCTCGGATTCGGCATGCGGAAGCACATTGAGAGGTTGAAAAGATCCGGGCACTGCTCGATACTGTGGTTTCAAAGAGCACGCCACCCTGCCGCGAACTGGCTCGAGTACCTCCAACGAAAGATAGCGCGATACCACGCAACACCTCTTGGGGAAATCAAATGAGCAATCTCGACAGCTTCTTACAACGCAATAAAAGCTTTGCTGCTCAGCAGTCTGCTGCGGGCACACTGATGCCCAGCCTTCCGAGCGCCATGCCCGATGTGAAGGCATTCATCATCGGTTGCGCGGATATGCGCGTGGATCCAGCTGATGTCCTTGGAATCAAACCGGGCGAGGCGGTAGTGCTACGGAATATCGGAGGTCGGATCACGCCCGTTTTGCTAGAGGAGATGGGTCTGCTGGGGCGCATTGGTCAGGTCGCTGGAGGAATTCCGGGAGGCGGCGGAGAAGTTCACCTCATCGTGCTTCAGCACACCGACTGCGGCATCACTCGCCTCACCGGCGACCCCGACAAGCTGGCGCATTATTTTCAAGTTCCGGAAGCCCAGCTCAAGGCAAAAGCGGTCACCGATCCCCGCGCGGCGGTAGCGGCCGACGTTGCTTTGCTCCAGACGATTCCGTTGCTCCCGGGCCAGTGGCTTCTCTCGGGCCTGGTCTACGATGTCGCCACCGGGCTCGTTGAGGTTGTCGTGCCACCAGCCCCAATCCGTGCCGCATAACCTCACGCCACAGCTTTCGCCACCACCGCCACAGAGTGCATAAGCCCCTTAAACGCAACACTGACGCGCCATGAGTTAACTGTTGATTCTAAAGGACTTGCGAAAAGTCTAAGTCTTTTATATGCAATACTTACAAAAATGAAGAGGGGGCCTACCTGGAGGAAAGGAGCGCCGCACTCCCCTCAGAGAGGGAGGACGGCGCTCTTGGGGGTTCTGGCTAGGTCTCCGGGGTGTACGCTGGGGAACTACGCTTGGCGGGAACTCATTCGCGGAGGGCTCCGGCAGCACTCCGCCTTTGGCCTCCCCGCAAATCTTTACGAATCTCGTCGATACACTCATGTGCCTTCTTTTTCGGTGGTGCGGCCGGTCGCATCTGCGGTGCGGCTATTCCAAATGCAGGGCGCTTGCCAAACACCGTTTTCGCAAACGCCGCATTCTCTTTGGTTTACGAACGCCGCCAAACAGCCTTCCTGCGTCAAGCCGGGACACTGTGTCTTGGCGAAACACCACGCGTACTGGCGGCACGGTCGGCGCAGCGGTGGGACCAACGGTTTTGCCGGCAAAGGAGCGGAAACAAAACTCGTGTTGAGTTTTTCAAGCCACTGCGCTGCCGCTTTTCTCCCGCGTGCGCACGTCATGGCCATCGCGTTTCAGGTAGCGGTACAGGCTGGTGCGGCCAATTCCCAAAATCTGCGCCGCCCGCAGGCGGTTTCCCTGGCAGAGCTCCAGCACTCTTTGAATGTGCAGCTTGCGCACTTCGTCGAGCGACAGCGGCCTCCAGTCTTCGTCCTCCGGCCTTCTTGACCCCCGGTGATGCAAATGCTCCGGCAGGTCTCCCAGGTCGATGAAATCCCCGGTAGCCGTAATGGCCGCTGTGGCAATGACGTTTTCCAATTCACGCACATTCCCTGGCCAGGAATGCTGCAGCACAACCGTCTGCGCCCGCCGCGTCAAACCCGAAATGTTTTTGCCGTACGCTTCGTTGTATTTCTTAAGAAAGTAGTGCACCAGCAGCGGTATGTCCTCAAGCCGTTCCGTCAGCGATGGCACGCGAATCTGGATGGAGCTCAGCCGGTAGAAAAGATCCTCGCGGAACCGCCCGGCAAGCACCTCTGCCCGCAAATCCCGGTTGGTCGCCGCAATCAGGCGTACATTCACCTGCCGAACTTCCGGCGATCCGACTCTCTGAATCTCCCGGTTTTGAATCACTCTCAGCAGCTTCGCCTGCATCGGCAAGGACGTTTCTCCAATTTCATCCAGAAAAACCGTCCCGTTGTTTGCGTACTCAAACAGCCCCGGCCGCGTGTCTGTGGCACCCGTAAACGATCCCCGCACGTGCCCAAAAAGCTGGCTTTCCAGCAGCGTGTCCACCATCGCCGAACAGTTGCAAACCGCCAGCTTCTGCTGGCTCACCGGGCTGATGTTGTGTATCGCCCGCGCCACCAGCTCTTTTCCCGAGCCCGTCGCGCCTACCAGTAGCACGTTTGTATAGTGCCGCGCCACTTTCCGCGCAAAATCAAAAACTTCCAGCATCACCGGGCTTTTGCCGACGATCCCGTGAAACTCCAAATCCTTCAGCAGCTGCTCTTCAAGCGCACGTACCCGTTTCCGCTGGTCATAGAGCGTCGCGACTTCGTCGAGCGTTCTCTTTAGGCGGAGGCGGTCAATCGGCTTGGGCAGAAAATCCGTCGCCCCACGCCGGATGGCGTCCAGCGCCGATTCCAGCGTGTAGTCTCCGGTCATCACAATGACGTGAATCCCCGGGTCCATGCGCAGCGCGCGATCCAGGAATTCGTAACCGTTCATCGCCGGCATCTTTACATCCGCAAGAACCAGTCGGCAACGCCCCGACCGCACGAAGCTCAGCGCTTCTTCCGGATCGGAGGTCGTAACCGCTTCATAGCCCATCTCTTCCATGACTGCGGAAAGCAGGACCAACTGAGTGTGATCGTCGTCCAGAATGCAGGGAGTTAGCGCCGTTCTTGGCGTCGCCAGCTGAACAGCCTTGGAGTATGCGTGTGCCACGCCCAACACACTCGCAACGTTTGTGCCATCCTTGCACTTTCCTTTTTTTTCGCGCTTCTTCTGCAGGAGGGGGCTGAGGCCGCACTTCCAGGCCCGCACATCGCGGAGAATCAATGGTTTAGAGGCTCCGCAGGTGAAGCATCCAAGCCGAACACGCGCAGCGAACTTTACTGCGCAGCAAAAGCAGCCTTCGCGCCTCTTTCATTTTGGTTCACTGTCTCGTTTCGGTGCGGAACGCATCGCCTTTTAGAAACTTTTTGAGCCCAGACTTTTTACTCCGACGCAGCCAGGTTTTCTAGCTTAGGGATACCTCTTGCTCTCGTATGACGGGAACAACCGCGCTGAGCCGGAACTGGTTCTGCCCGTTCGGCCCCGTGCCTACCCATTCCGCTTCGTAAACCACCGGAGACGAGCGCTCGCCATCGTCGGTCTGCGACAGCCGGATGAAGAGCAGGGCATTGTCGTGCAGCTTTCGTCTGAGCTCAATCTGCTTGCCGGAGTCATCGTCCCAAGCTAGGTCGCATTTCTCCACGAAGAATTTCTGCTGGTTGTCCCAGCCCGATACCTCTACCGCGTACAAGCGTGAGCCAACCAAGTCTTCACACGGAACCATTCCGCCCTCCGCCCCGGAAAAATGCAGTTCGAGAGCCAATACGGGCAATGCTAACCCGCTGAGATTCCATCGCTTAGGTCTGGGGAGAAGTGGTCGGAATGTTCGCGGGCGCAACACCTGAGTGCGAACTGTTCACAGTTGGCACATCGCCGGTTGGCACATAAGGAGCGGGCAAATGCGCAATCGGCAAATCAGATCTGCCCAGGCAGGAGCAAGTGGCTTACGAACGTATTGATTGGGCCATAGATATAACGAAACAAGAGAATTCCAACAAGCAAGCCGGCCATCGCCAGACTGTTGCCTCGCAACCAATCGAGGTAGCGTTGGGACGTTTTCTCGCCCATGAACAGCATAATGACCGTGCTTCCATCGAGAGGAGCCACCGGAAGCAAGTTGAACGTGCCCAACAAAAGGTTCAATGAGAAAAAGATAACAAGTGTAGTGGCGGCGAAATCGAGACGGCCAGTGACAGGATCGCTGTGAAGCCACCCCTGGGCCGCGCCGAGATGCAGCCCGGCCACCGCCAGGAACATCAGCGTGAAATTGGCCGTCGGGCCGGCCAGCGCCATCCAGGCCGATCGCTTGGGATGCCGGCGCTCCCAAAGCGGATCGAAGGGCGCGCTGGCCCATCCGATCATCCCGCCCATTAAAAAGTACGAAAGGAGTGGAATTACTACCATGCCCCAGGGTTCGCGCTTGACGTGCGGCACGGGATTCAGAGAGACCTGCCCGCCTTTCGCAGCGGTGTCATCGCCGCCGAGCTTGGCGACCAGAGCGTGAGACGCTTCGTGGCAGGTCGTTGAAAAGAGAAATGCGACATACCAGATGAATGCGAAAACGAGATTTTCTGGAGTGAGTTCCGGCACGCAGTCAAGCTCCCTGGTTTTCTCAGCCAAAGCAGAGTAGAGGTTGTCCGTAGGGTTTGCAAGCTGCGCGCCCGGATTGTGGCATGCGAAGCGGCATACGAAATGCCTGCTAATGCGGACCGCTGCATCGTGGAATCCGCTTCCACGGAAGTTGGAAATTATTTCTGCGCAGCTTCAGCGGCCGCTGCGGCGGGCGTCGCCACCTTTTTCAAATCATCCACGATCGCGGCCATGGCCTGGTCAAACAGCTTCCTTCCGTTCGCCTGATTTCCCGATTGTTGAACGCCGCGCGTGAAGGCCCAAAGCACCGCGCGCGTTTTTGGGTCGAGAACAACCAGCCGGAAGAAAAAATCCTGGCCTGAACCACCGCTGCCGCCCATTATTCTCGTGGTCCCCACTTGCGTTAGGAAACGTATTTCAAGAACCAGGTCAGCATCGGCGGGAGCGGACACAATTTCGTACTGTGCCCAACTCTTGATCGCCGCGTAGAACTCGTTGTACGCCAATTCGGGAGTCCCGGCAGGCACCGCGCTCTCTCCTGAGGCGTTGGAGATGAACACTTTCTTGCCGTTGAGGATTTGCGAAGGAATTGGCGCCGCGGGCGGATCCGTGGTTGCTGCTTCTGATAGAGTCCCGATCGCCAAGCCCGTCGCCAAGGCGAAGGAAAAAGTCCACAACCTGAATGTTTGCAAGGGAATTTCCCCCTTCTCATTTCATTTGCTAGCGCCTGCGTTATCATGCCGCGCCACAGTACTCCGCAATAGGAGCCGTGTGCGGGCTTTCCTTATGTAAGACGTTTACAATCACTTTCCAGGTACCCCTCACGTACCTTTCTCCTTCCCGGCCCCTTTCTCGTGCCCCCTCTCTTGCGCTTCCCCTTCTCAGTGGTAGACTCCCAGCATGGCCACCAAAAAGAAAAACCAAAGCAAGTCCAAAAAACCAGCAAGCAAGAAACGCGCGCCGAAGAAAATCGTCGCGAAAAAGAAGGCGTCGCCGAAAAAAATTGTTCCAATCAAGGCTGCTTCCCCAAAGGCCAGCCCCAAAAAGCCCATACCAAAAAAAATAGCCACGCCGAAGCGCAAAGCTCGCGGAAAGAGCGAGAACGTCAACTCGGTCAGCTATGAGTCGAAAGGCTTGGGCGCGCGGTCTGGCGGCCAGTCCGGCGATTTGCAGGGCCTTTCCGGAATTGCGGGTGCCGATTCCGAGAGCGTGGATGAGCTGATCGAGGAAGGAAACGCGTTCGAGGCCGAAATCGTCAAGGGCGTGGAGGATGCTCCGGACGCCGATGAAGGCGAAGTGAGAACCCACGAAGTGCCCGAGGACGACGTTCCGGAAGAATATTTGGAAAAAGACGAGTAGGGCGCCGCGAGTCTGCTCGTCATCCGCATTTACTATTTTTACGCAGAAGGGATTCCAAAATTATGAAGCTGCACCGAAGCTTGTGCTTGTTCGCGGCTGCCGCGCTGTTTTCCGCCGCGGCCTATTCGCAGGGAGGGAAATCCGCCGGCGGTTCCTCAGCGGATTCCGACAAGGCGTTTCTCGGCCGCTGGGATATGACGCTAAAAGCGCCGGACCACGAATATCCCTCCTGGCTGGAACTCCGCAAGGAAAATGGCACGCTCAAGGCGGAATACACAGGCCGCTGGGGAAACCCACGACCGTTGCCGAGCGCGGAACTCTCGAATGGCAAAGTGAAATTCACTTCGCCGAAAGAAGAGGAAGGCAGCAAGACCGATCTGGTTTTTGAGGGCACTCTCACCGGAAACATTCTTTCGGGAACTTTGAATGGCCCCGATGGCAAAACCTGGCAATGGACCGGACGCCGAGCGCCGTCCCTCAAAAGAACGAGCCCGCCGAGTTGGGGAGAAGCGATCACTCTTTTCAACGAAAAGGATTTGACTGGCTGGCACGAAGAGAAAGCCGGCGCATCCCCGGCGTGGAAAGTCGACAACGGGGTGTTGATCACCCCGGGTAATGGCCCCGAGTTGATTAATAATTCGAAGTTTGAGGATTTCAAACTGCACCTCGAGTTCAACTGCGGTCCGGAGTCCAACAGCGGCGTCTACCTCCGGGGCCGCTACGAAGTGCAGATCGAAACGGACTCACCTACTGATCCGCCGAGTCAACGCCTTGGCGGTGTGTATGGTTTTCTAGCTCCTTCGCCCGAGCCGGCGCGGACGCCCGACAAATGGCAGGCCTACGACATCACGCTGGTTGGGCGAATGGTGACCGTCGTTTTGAATGGCACCACGATCATAGACAACAAGGAAATTCCGGGAATCACCGGCGGCGCCCTCGACAGCCGTGAAGGACTCCCGGGCCCCATCTATCTCCAGGGCAGTGAAAAAGGCCACGTGAAGTTCCGCAACATCACGATCACACCCGCGGCGAAGTAAACGCAGATATAGGGTCGCGGTTAACGCGCGAAAATGAGGTAGCCGGCTAGAATCCTTCGGCATGTTGACGCAACCACACCTCGATGGTTGCCTTGTTCACTTTGCCGGACTCGTAGAGACCAATCAGCCAGTGGTAAGCCTCCAGGTCATCGAACATCGAAACGCTGACGGTGCACCGGTTGGGTGTGGGCTGGCTGCTGCGCCGCACGCTGGCCTCCACCAATCCCATCGAGTCCTGCCTCTCGACCGTCGAGCGCGTGGCGCGCAACGTGAAACGCTGGCGAGAAGGAGAGCAAGCCTTGCGCTGGACGGCCACCGGCTTGCTGGAAGCGCAGAAGAAATTCCGGCGAGTGAAAGGCTATCGGGAACTGGAACGGCTGCATCGCCGGATGAACCCGTCGTTGACTCAACAGGCGCAGGTCGCGTAACGTGCACAAAGTCGAGAGCCGCTACTTTCAACTAAACCAGGGACAATTTCCCCTGCCGCAGTCTGACCCGCTTACTAGGCGACCTCCTTCGGAAGGATTCCAACTGAGAGGATTACCTGCTTCATAATTTGGGATACGGTCGCACGATTGAGTCTTCGCAGTTGATTTCTTGGCGGTATAAGGTCTGCTTTGCGAATTGTGGTAATGCCGTTAGCCCACACCTCAGATTTCTCTTCTAGCCCTGTTTCTCCTGGATTCAATTGCAGGCGGCCGGAGTTGGTGAGCGTTGTTGATATAGGAACAACGAGAACGGTAGTGGCTCGGGGGTGGTGATTTTGAGCATCACTGGACACAACTATTCCGAAGCGGCGACCCTTATCTGGGGGTCCCGTGGGCAGTTTTACAACCCAAATCTCCCCCTGACTAGGCTTTGGAAGAGCAGGCGGCGCTGAACTCACTTAATCTCCAGGGTGGGCTATCTCTGGGGTAGCAGGCTCGATTTCAGATTCAAACACCTCAGCAAGTCCAGATGCACCGACTGTGCCCCACGCGGCATGCTCTTGCATAACCGGATCAGGCAAAGAGTCATAAAAAGCTGTAATGTTTGCGTTCAATTGCTCCAGTTCTCTTGTGCGTCTAAAATCCTCGATCATGCTCTCTAATACTGTGCTTACATGGGCGTGCTCTTCCGCGCTAAACCTTCTGACGTAAGCTGCGGAGTCCGGCGACAGTGAAACCGGAAAACGCCAGTCGCAGGGATTGCAGTTCGCTTATTTCCGTCAAGAAACAGGTGGTTTTGCGACGGGCTCTCAAAAAGAGCGGCAGCTTGCTCAATGGCATCCGCATAATAGCCGGTCTCAAGACGGCCCACTACTGATTGCAAAGCTCCGCTGTCTCGAAGCCCCGTGAATTCCACCGAACTTTCGAACCACTCCGCGTTCATCTAGGTGACTTCAGCAACGGAAAGATAGCGGCTCACTGCGCTAGCCGGCGAAGCAGTTCCGGATGCTTGCCGACAAATTCATCCAGTGCGTCGCGGAAACTCATACCGGCTGCTTGTTCTTTCTTGAGGATGCGGACAAACTTTTCCACCGCTTGCTGCGGTTCGCGGGAGAGCGAGGAGATTAGGTTGAGAAGATCCTGAGGTGACATGCGCATGCCTCGCGTCCTGCTATTTTCGCGCAGAAAGAGTGACCGAGGGAATTTCACATTCTCAATTCATTCTGATATACGCTGCATCTCCGGTGGGTGAAGAGCGGTGCCGCGGACGAGAATCAACCTCGCTCGCGGCGCGGAGAGATGGATTCCAGAAGACGAGAACAGGATCGCGGGGTGGTCGAAAGCAGACGCTACTGACCGGAAACGCGACGGCGCGTCCCACAAGCGGACGGTCCGTCGGGCCTAGGATTGGCAACTTCCTTCCATAACATCTTTTTTTTCAATAGCTTGAAATGAATGACAGGTGGCGCTCGGGGTGCGACTCTCCGCCGCGTTATGAGCGCTGCAACCGTTATCCTGCAACCCTATAAGTTCCAGCCCGGGCACGCGGATGGTTCCCTCGCGGCGGCCAAGCGGAAAATGCTGGCCGAGGCCCGCTCCGGCGACGGCGAAGCTTTCGCCGAAATGATCCTTCCCTATGCGCCCGGCCTCTATCGCCGGGCTTTGCGCATGACGGGCAATCCCGCCGACGCCGAGGATGCCCGGCAAGAAGCGCTGCTCAAAGCGTTCTCGCGGCTCAACCAGTTCGCCGGGCAGCAGGATGAAACCAAGGATGATCTGCATGCCTGGGTTTCACGCATCACAACGAATGCATCGATCGACTTGATTCGTCAGCGGCGCGAAGGGAAGTACGTCTCGCTCGAAGAACCGACGATCTCGCCCGAGGAAACCTTGGGGACGCGGCTTCCGGCGCGCACGGACAATCCCGAAGAGCGTTTCGCGCGGCGAGAAATGCGTATGTTAATTGCCAGCGTGATCGCGCGGCTCGCGCCCGACCTGCGGCAGATTTGCCTGCTGCGCGACGTACTGCAATATTCGACGCACGAAGTTGCCGAGCGATTGGGAATTTCGACGGTGGCCGTTCGGCTGCGGCTTTTCCGCGCGCATCGGAGGCTCCGCGAAGGTCTGCGGGACCGTTTGCGGCAGAAGCAGCGACGGACGTTGAACGTTGTGGAGTTACGCGGCGCCCAAGCGGCCAAGCCGGCCCTCAAGAAAGAATATCTGCAAGGGAATGTTCCAGCCGAATACGCCTGCGGAGATTAACTCTCGCGCTTCGATTGCATCGAGCCAGGGCCCAACAATCGCCTGGGTCCACTGACGAAAGGGCTGCCGCTTTCGTAAAAGCGAAAGAACTTTTCCGCAGCCTTGGTGATGCCAATCCGCACCGTCTCCGCAACCGCGATTTCCTTTACGCCCGCCTGCGCATCGAATTTGACCGATGTGACCTGGCCAAGCCAGATCGGTCCACGCGAAAAAAGATCCAGGCCATCGAGCTGCCGATCAATCTGCAGCGCAGCAGCAAGCCGCCCAGGGCCTCGCGCGATATCGAGAAGTTTCGCTCCCTTGCGTTTGCGCTGCATGATCTCGATTCCTTCGAGTGGCTCCATGGCGCGAATCAAAACGCCTCCGCCGACGCCTGCCGGCTCGCTTGAAACGTTCAGCATGAAGTGCATGCCGTAGTTGAAATACACATAGACATGTCCATGCCGCAAGAAAAGTGAACGATTGCGCGGAGTTTCACCGCGAAAATGGTGCCCTGCAGGATCGCCCGGCGGATAGCCTTCCGCTTCCACAATGCGCCCGCTAAGCCGCCCCGCTGGCAGTTCGCGGACTATGATCTTGCCAACAAGAAACCGCGCCAATTCCAAAGTGCCGGAGGGAAGCTCCGCGCGGCGAATCCTACGATAGGTGATTTTCGAACCAGGGTGAGTCACGGATTGTTGCTTGTGTCGGGCGGCTCGTTATTAAAAAGCCGGGCGAGTTCGGCGTGGTCCAGCACGACAGCAGGATCGCGCTGAATCGCGTCGTAATATTTCTTCTGAAAAGCGTCGCCGGCTTCCGATGGCGTAAACATTTTCTGGGCGAGCGAAACGGCGGTGTGTACATATTCGGCGGTAACCGGCTCTTCTCCCGCCAGAGTTTCATCCAACCGCACCACGAATTCTGAAATATTGTGCAGCCAGGCGAACTGCTGGTGATCAATCACCAGGCGGAACAGCTCCCCCACGGTAACTTTTCCGTTGGCGCGTTCGTAGTCGCGCCGCTCCATGTCCAGCAGGGTTTTGTGCACTTTTAAAAGAGCGAGCCGCAGCCCGATGAGTTTCTCTCGCGCTGCTGATTCGTTGTTTGCGTTTGCGGATGAATTGGCTTCCGGCGTGGCCATATCTCCTGTCCAGCATTCATTGTCCGACAGTTTGCGGACTTTTTCCAACTTCTGGAAGGAAGCTCACGCGAAAAATAGTTTGCTCATTCGTGGTAACGCTTCTCCCCCACCGGCAACGGAATCGGCAGCCGGTTCTGCGGCGGCGGGAGCGGACAAGTGGCAAACGGGGTATAGGCGCACGGAGGATTTTCCAGACGGTTGAAATCCAGCCAGAGTTCGCCGGGCTTATCGAGGCCATGGGTCGGGAGCACCGTGTAAAGAAAACGGCACGCCTTGTAACTGGTCGAAGAGCTGGTCGTATCGCGCAAAATAAAAAAGAGCTGCGAAGCGGCGGGGTCTTCCAGAACGGGCTCCAACCGGTAGGTTTTTCCGCCCAGAACAAATTCCGCAGTTCCCGGAACCGGCTGCGAATACGTCGTGCCCGCCAGGGTCGCCAGCGTCACCGACTTCGGCGGATTGTATGGAATCCATTTCGCTTTTACGCGATAGTTGGCGTCCGGTTCGTACCAGTTCAACCCATGAAAGCCGACGAGCGTCGGCGACTTCGAGTCTTTCACGCGCAACGCGTACCGGTCCGCCCGCCGGATGACATACATATTGAGCGTGCCGATGGTCAGGTGTGGCGCGTTCTTGTCGTTGTCCGCGTCCACAGGGATAGGCTGCGCTTTTGCCGCCACGCCTGCCACATTGAAATCCGGCGGAAATCCTCCCTGCGGTGGAAGTAGCTGGACGTTGTTGCCTTCGAGCCGAAGTATTCCGATGTGAGGGGTGCCGCTGGTGAGACGAATCTTGTTGTCGGCGGCGCCGCCAAAAGAATTGTCGCCCGGCTGGAGCCATTCCAGACCGGTCAGCGAAAGCCAGCCGGCCGGCTTCAGGAGGTCGGACACATGGAGCTTGCGCCACACGGTCAGTTCTTGCTGCCAGTCCGCGTCTTGCGAGAGGACCGTCGCCGACAACGAAGCGCATAGAATTCCAAACAAAAATAGTTTGCGAAGAAAGTTTTTTCTGCTCATTTGTTCAGTATATGCGAGTCCGGCAGCCGCATGACTCGCCTGTTCCGTTGCACTTGTCCAATTTATTGCGACGCATTATTGCAACGCATTTCAGGTTCGGGCCGATCTCTCGGCCGTACAGCGAATTCTAAGGATGAGGATTTTCTATAGGAAAGTTCTTCTATGCGATGCGGGAACGGCGGAATCCGTTATTTCTCTGCGATAAAAATTTCGATGCGAAATTTGGTTTCTGTTCAAACAAAAATTGACGGGTAGAAGAAGTAACGCCGGCGCATTTCAAGCAGTCCAATGTAAGGAAGTGAAAACCAATTCCTCCGAGGCTTGGCGCGCAAAACAAAGCGCGTGGATCCCGGAGAAGAGAAAAAGGAGTCGTTTATGAAACTGTCGAGGCTTTCTGCAGCATTTTTGGGAGGTTCGTTGCTGCTTTGCGCCAGCGTCTTCGCGGGCACAACGAACAAGCGGTCGATCCATTTGACGGAGCCGATCACCGTTGCAGGCAAACAATTGCCGGCCGGCGATTACAAAGTCGAATGGACGGAGTCGGCGGACAATGTCCAGCTGAACTTTATCCATGGCAAGGACGTTGTGGCCACGCTTTCGGCTAAAGTGATTTCGGTGAAGAACGCGAACGCGAGGGATGGTTACGAAACCACGCACGCTCAGGACGGCACTCTTTCCTTGAAGCAGATTTTCTTCAGCGGGAAGACGTACGATCTGGAAATCCAGACGGCCGATAACGCGGTTCCGTCCAGCCCCAGCGGCAGCAACTAACTGCATCCGGCCGCGGCGGTTCTTGCAAAACGCGAAAAGGGGCCATTTTCCGGCCCCTTTAGCACTTTTCTCGGAAGCGAATGCGATGGAACGGGTGGTTTAATCCCTTGTTCGATTAAGCCGGATTGAATTCGTGCAGCCGAATCATTTCTTCACTGATCCGGCGTGCCTCACGCAGGGTTTCCGCCGCTTGCGGATCTTTTGCGTTCGCCGGTTCCGCAAGCAGGCGTTCGAGTTCTTCGTCAAAAATCCGGCTTATCAATTCCGGCGTATGCCTCACGGGCGCGCCCGCTTCATCCAGAATTTCCACGCTGCTGGAATGATTCAACCGCTGCGCGATCATGAGCCGGTAAATCCGGTCCGTCGCCAGGTCTTCCATGTAGCCGTCTAGAAGACTCGCGCCTTTTCCGTTCAACACGCCCTTGCGGTAACGGATGACGGTCCTGATGGCCGCGCGCGTTCCCTCCACTGTGCGCTTCCCAACACCGGCGGGTGTCGGTCGCAAGTTGGGGTGCGTGTCCTGATTCTGCGGTCGTCCGGCCAACTGATTGGGCTCCGGAAATTGCGCCACGGCAATCGCGTTTTGATCGGGATGCCCGGTCCAGGCCCCGTCCATCAAGGACGTGGCTTCGTTTTTTTTGTCTTCCGCGAGAACTTTCAGCGCACGTGCGTTGAGTTCTGCATTTTCGCGGCTGGGGAAAAGCGCGGTCATTCCGCCGATCGCCAGGATGCCGTGCTTGTGGCAGATTTCCGGCAGCAGTTCGCGAAAGTTCTGAAAGAACGGCACGTTGTGCGGAATCGTGTTGCGGTCGGGCAGCACCCATTCCGGATTTTCCAGGTTGAAATGAATCAGGCTGGCCATGTAATCCCAGCGCCCGAGATTCAAACCCAAAATGTGATCGCGCAGATTCCAGGCAAACTCCTCCATCTGATAGGCCAGCGGATGCGATTCCACCAGCGCCATGCACTTGATCGAGTTCGCGGGGACGCCCTTCGCGCGCGCAATCATCTGGAAAAGATCCCGCCACCACAGCGCTTCGTCCGCGGCCTCCGACTTTGGAATGTAAAAGCACAGCGGATGCTTCAGCTTGCCGAAATCCACTTGATACGCCACCATCGCCACATCGAACAGCGCCGCCGGCAAAAGCTCGCCGTCCAGAACGCCCTCTTGATGCAGATGCAATCCACGGGGACGCGTGAAAATGACCGTCTTGCTCGGAACAATCTCCACCGTTTTTTCGCGCTTGCGGTCGTAGTAAGTCAATTCGCCCGAGAGGGCATCGAGAACATTTTGGATGCCGCACATCGTGTGTTCCCAGGAGTTGGCAATGGAATCCTCCAGGTCCAGCATCACGCCGGGCGCGCCGGAGTTCAGCATTTTGACGACAAGCTCCGCTTCGTCCGCGGGGCCGGTCATTTGGTTGCGTTGATCCGCGCACCACGCCGGAAGCTCGATCCGCCAGGAATTCGTGGTTGCCACGGAGGGCGGCAAATAATTCGGCAATTTTCCCGCGTGCGCTTCCACCATCGCGCGCTCGCGGCGTGCAAGCAGCGCCCGCTGCCGCAGCGTCAACGCGGCATGCAGCGGCGCCAGGAATTCCAGAAACCCCATCGGAAGACCGCTTCGCAGATCAAAACCTTCGGGCACGGAGTTGACCGGCACGGCTCGATTCGAAAAAAGTACAGGCTGTTCAAACCACTTCGGTAGAGCCGCAGCAGTTGCCATAATGCCTTTCACCTCGGGGCGGAAATCGGGGCCGATACAACTGGGGCACTCGCGTCTGCGGTAGAGTAGACTTCAAACCGAAAGACGAGTCAAAATAGGTCGTCCGAATCGGACGAGTGGCCGAATCGGGCTTGTAAATGCCTCGTAAACAGCGTTCTCTGCGGAAAGCCGGTTGGCTCTATGCCCCCTTCGAATAAACAGCGCGTCTCTAAGGAGCCGCCAAGAGTCCCGGAAAAATTCTTGGAACAACTGCGCGAGGACATCGTCTCGCGGCGGCTCGATCACGGATTTCAGTGCCTTGATGCGCACCGCGAAGTGTTCGAGGCCTGCTCGCCGGGCGTCAAATCTGCCGCTGCACTATTGGGTTATCTCGCACAGTGGGTGGACATGGGCTACGCGCGCCCGGACTTCATCAAAAAAATCCTTAAGCGTTTTTCCGGCCTCAGCCGCGATCAACTCCCCCTGATCGAATACCTCCAACTGCAAATGGCGGAAGGATTAGTGGCGATGTCGGAAGAGGAGTTCGCCGCCGCCGTCCGTCGTTTTCAGAACGTTCTGGCGTTGCAAGACGAAATCCAGGACAAGCAGATGGTCTCCATCGCGCATTTTTGGATGGGCAGATGCCTGCGGCGGCAAGGACGCTATGACGATTCCCTGGGGTACGTGGCCAAAGCTCGTGAAATGGCTTTGCAACTCGGCTATCTGAAAATGGTGGCCGTAATGCGCGTCCTCGAAGCCTGGATCGCTTTTCAGGAAGGGCATCCGGACAATGCCGCAAGGCTTCTTGGCGAAGCCGAAAGCGTCCTGATGGAAACCGACGACTATGTGACGCGCGGCAACATCAGCTCGGCTTACGGCCGCATCAGCCGCAGGCAGGGAAACTACGATCAGGCGCTGGCCCGTTTCGGACAGGCGATCGAGGAATACAAAAAGCGCGACCCGTACAACCGCAATCTCGCGCGTTCTTACGTGAATATTGCCTTCGTCAAGCGCCTGCTGGCCGTCCAACTGCGCGAAAAGCTGGATATGGACGCCGCGCGTTTGCGGCGGAAAAAATCAGGCGAGCCTCTGGTGCAAGGCACGCCATCGAAAATAGGCGGAAGAGAAAGGCTGAGCCTCCTGCGCACCGAGGCTTTCGAGCATCTCGTGCAGGCGCGCGAGATTTACGACCGCTACGACGATCACCGTGGCAACGGAAACGTTTCCATCACCTACGGCTATCTCTACCTGGATGAAGGCGAGTTGCAGCGTGCAGCGGAAGTGGGCGCGACGGCCTACCGTTTGGGTGAAGAAAAAAAGGACAGCGTGCTGAAGAGCCGCGCGCGCATTCTCCAATCCACGGTCGAGTGCCAGAAATTCGAAGAGCAGATTGAAGAGGGCTCGAGCGGCGCCTCGTCCACGCAGCGCGCCGGCGAGTTCGCGCGCGAAGCCGTCGGTTCGGCCCTGAACACGCAAAACCGGCGCCTCATTGCCAAGGCCTACCTCGCCCTCGGGCTGGCGCTGTGCCTCGATTTCTCCGGCGACTTCGAAACCGCGCGCAAGTGCGCCGATGATGCCGACGCGCTACTCAATCCCGCGAGCCACGATTATGTCTGGAAGGAATTACAGGAGCTGCGCAAAAAGCTGCGTGGAGTTGGCAGCATCAACTCGACCCTGCGTGAATGGTCTCAGGGAATCGTGGGCCGCAAAACATTTCAGGAAGTCACCGAGGAATTCGCCGCCATCGTGATCCCTAAAGTTTGGAGGCGCGAAGAGTGCAAAGTGGCGCGCGTCGCCGCGAAGCTTTCCATTTCACCCAAAAAAGTGCGCCGCATCCTCCGCTCGCAGGGGCTGCTCGCAGGCTCGGGCGGCTCCACGCGCTAGCGCGTAACCCGGCTTATTTCCCGTTGCTTGCAATCGTCAGATTGTTCCTTACGCCGAAAACATTCGGCACCTGACTGGCTCGAATATTGGCCAGACTCTTGTCCGCTTCGCTGTCCACGACCCCTTCCAGGGTCACGTTTCCATTTTTCACGATGATGTGAATCGACGGCACCGCGGACTCCGCATACCGCGGAAGTCCACTCTCTCCGTAGATGGCGCGATAAACCGCGCGCCGCAGCTGGTCGTCCATCGGGGACACAGGGAGAACCTCAACATTGTTCACAACCATGGTCACGCCTCCGATGCTCTTCACCGCCGCTTCCGCATCGGATTTCAGAGTGGGGCGCACGACCTGCCCTTCCAAAATTACTTTGTCGCCTTCCACCCGATACGAAAGATTGTCGAACACCGAGTAGTACGGCAGCATGACAAGCTGGTGACGCACTTCGCGAACCACTTCCTGCTGCATCTTGGGCTCCTGCCATTTCAAGGGAGATGCAGAAGCGGCGAGCGCGCAGGTCGCCAGCGCCGAAACAACAAATGCCACCGCAAATGAGTCTAGAATTCGTTTTTTCATGATTTCCTCCGAAAGCGTAAAAACCGCGCTTTCCCCAATTAGATGCGCTGCGAAACAGAAATGAAACGCGTGCTAGTCTTTCTGGCGTACCAGAGACACATTATTTTATTTGGCGGAAACAGGTAATCGTCCATACACTCTTGCCATGAGAATTCGCCGTTGGCGTGGCCGTCCGTAGAAGGAGAGTGACCCAGTGTTCATCATCGGGCATCGCGGGGCCTCGGGGCATGCGCCGGAAAACACGTTGGCCGCGTTCAAGAAAGCCGTCGCGCTCGGCGCCGGTTTCGTCGAAACCGATTTGCAGCTTTCACGCGACGCGCGTTTTGTGGCCATACACGACGATACGCTGGACCGCACCACGAACGGCCAGGGCCGCGTGCACGATCAAACTCTTGCCGCGCTGCGCAGGCTCGACGCAGGCTCCTGGTTCGGAAGCGAGTTTGCCGGAGAGCGCATGCCCACTCTCGAAGAAATTCTCGAGTTCACGAAGAAAAACGACGTTGTGTTTTACCTCGAGCTGAAGCCGAGCGGCTCCTGGGGCGGCGAACACGCCTTGATCGGCGCGCTGCGCGAATCGGGAGAAATCGCGCGCGTCGTGGTTATTTCCATGGACCCTTCCATTCTTGCCAGTCTGCGAAAAATCGAGCCAACGCTGATGACCGGTGTTTTGTATGACGGGCAGAGGCAGCTTGCAGACCCGCAGAGTTCCGCCCTGGAAGTGGGTGCAAGGCAAATTGTCGTACGCGGTGACCTCGTGTCGCCTGCCATGATCGCGGAGGCCCACAAAAAAGATTTGCAGGTCGTGTGCTGGACCGTGAATAGTCCCGCGCACATGCGGCTCCTGGTGGGCGCAGGCGTGGATGGCATCATGAGCGACTATCCGGACCGCCTGGTCGCTGCGCTGAAGAAGGATAGCTAGGCGCAGCTCGATGCGGTCTGATCAGCTCAGATGGAAGTTCAGCTCAGATTGAAGTTTTGCGAATTGAGAAACCGATAGCTGTTCAGCGCGCGCATCCGTGCGCAGATTTTGCAGTGCAAGCGCCTCGCGAACGGCATCGGCTTCCGCCACCGAGCGCAGATTGTTCACCAGCGTTTTGCGCTTCTGCGAAAAACACTTCTTCACAAAATCCAGAAACGCCACTTCGTCGCGAAGGGCAAGCTTCGCCCGTTCGCCTGGCAAGCGCAGCGTCACGAGAGCGGAACCAACCTCCGGTGGCGGGCTGAAGGCTGCACGCGGGATTTTCAGCACGAACTCCGGCCGCGTATAAAGCTGTGTCACCACGGAAAGATACCCATAAGCTTTCGTTTCCGGCTGGGCCGTAAGCCGCAGCGCAACTTCTTCCTGGATGACGATATGAATCTCGTCGATCCAATCCGCGAACGTAAAAAAATGATGAAGGATGGGCGAGGTGATGTAATACGGCAGGTTGCCGTAAAGACGAATTCGCCGCCCGGGCGCGAGCGCTGCAAGGTCTGTTTCCAGCACATCGGCGTGGACCACCGTAAGATTCGAAACCTTTTTCGCCGTCTTTTCCAGCCCTGCCGCGAGAGGCGCATCCAGCTCCACGGCGTAAACGGGAGCGCCGCTGGCAATCAGGTGCTCGGTCATCTCGCCGTGCCCGGCTCCGATTTCAATCCAGCAAAAAGATTCATCGTTGGCGGGCGCAGCGTGCAAACTCGAATACCACGAAACCCCGATGGCGCGCGCAATCTCTTCGCGCCATCCTTCATCCGACAGAAAATGTTGCCCAAGGCGTTGACGAGCCATGCGCACGCAGTGTATCAGGATGTGCGCTGCGCGGTTTCACCAGCCTGTTCTGCCTTGACGCGGCGAAACGCCTCCAGTAGCGTAAATGGAAGGCGCTTCGCAATATGAAACGCGTATACGCGCTGAAAAAGAGAGCCAGGCGGCGTACGTCAAAAGAAGCAAGCGGCGAGAACACTTTGAGAATCCTTTTTGTGGCATCGGAAGGCCTGCCGTTTTCAAAAACGGGCGGCCTCGCGGACGTGGTCGAAGCCCTTCCCAAAGCGCTCGCAGCGCAAGGCCACGAAGTGGCCGTCGTCCTGCCCCGCTACCGCGGCACCAAAACTGGCACGGTCGTCCTGCCCAGCCTAACCATTTCACTGGGCAACCGCTTGCTCTTTCCTGCGATTTTGGATGGCACGCAGATTTCCGGTGTCCGCTATTTATTTGTTGATGATCCAGGCTTTTTCGACCGCGACGGCCTTTACGGCAACAATTCCGGCGATTTTCCGGACAATCCCGAGCGCTACAGTGAGTTCTGCCGCGCAGCCATCGAAATCGTCAAACACATCTGGCCTGCCGACGTGATTCATTGCCATGACTGGCAAACCGGTCTTCTTCCCTTGCTGTTGCGCACTTCCTACGGCGACGATCCCTCCGTAAAGGACATTCCGGTTGTCTTCACGATTCACAACTTGGGCTATCAAGGCCTTTTCCCGAGAGAAGTTCTATCTCGCGCGGGCATCCCTGATATGTTGTTCAACGACGCCGCCCTCGAATTTTACGGCAACGCAAATTTTCTGAAGGCGGGCTTGCTCTATTCCGATTACCTGACAACCGTCAGCCGCAGGTACGCGCAAGAAATCCAAACTCCGGAATACGGCCATGCCCTCGACGGCGTTATACGCAGCCGCGCAGATCGGCTGGTCGGCATCCTGAACGGAGTGGACTATTCCGCGTGGAGCCCCGACAAAGACAAACTCATTGCTGTGAAATATTCCGCGAAGGATATGAGCGGAAAACAAGTCTGCAAGCAAGCCGTGATGGAATTGTTCGGCATCGCGCCGGAGTATTCTTCGCGCCCCCTCATAGGAATCGTTTCGCGTTTCGCGGATCAAAAAGGTTTCGACTTGATCGCGGAGAAAGCGCTTGAACTGATGAAGGAAGAAGTCTCCATCGTGGTCCTCGGAACCGGCGAGCGCCGCTACGAAGAACTCTTCCAGGCGCTGGGCGATGCTTTCCCGGGGCGCGCTGGTGTAAAAATCGCTTTCTCCAACGAGATTGCGCACAAAATCGAAGCAGGCGCGGACATGTTTTTGATGCCCTCGCGCTACGAGCCTTGTGGCTTGAATCAGATCTACAGCTTGAAGTATGGTACGGTGCCTATTGTGCGAAGCACGGGAGGACTGGACGATACTGTCGAGCCATTTGATCTGGAGCACGGCACGGGCACCGGTTTCAAATTTGCCGAATACTCCGGCGGCGCGATGATGTATGCCATTCGCCAAGCCTTGCATCATTGCACCGACGAACGCATCTGGCGACGCATCCAATTGAACGGTATGGCTAAGGATTTTTCCTGGAAGGCGCCTGCGGCGGAGTACGCTAAAGTGTATGAAGCGGCGCTGGCCCTCCGGGGCGGGCGGCAGGCGTCTCGAAACCAAATGCCTGTTGCAACATCTAATTGAACTGACGAAGGAGAGAAAAACAGCGGCCTACCGGCAAGCTGTTGAGGACAAACAACATGGCTGAAAACACCAAGGCGGAGTCGATTCAGGCAGTTACGGACGGAAATTTTGAGGCAGAAGTGCTGACGGCAAGTAGCGCCCAGCCGGTGATGGTGGATTTCTGGGCGGAGTGGTGCCGCCCTTGCCACATGCTGGCGCCTACGGTTGCCGAGATTGCGCAGGATTATGCGGGCAAGCTCAAAGTAATGAAGCTCAATGTGGATGAGGCAATGAATTCCGCGGGGCGCTACAACATTCGCGGAATCCCCACGCTGCTGGTTTTCAAGAACGGCCAAGTGGTCGAGCAGATCGTGGGCGCTGTGCCCAAGGATCAGATTACCAAAGCGATAGACCGCCACGTGGCGTAATGCCCCGGCGTGTCGCGGTGTAAATACCGCTGCAAAAACATAGGAATATTTACCGGGCATGTCGTACAGTTAAGTGCGGCGTGCCCCTTTTTTTGCGCCAGCGTCCCAGGCTACACAATTTTAGGAGCAAAGATTGGCCACAGCGGAAACCGCTACGACGCGAACGATAAAGCCGGCCGACCACCCGCCCCTGCTGGCGGGCGAACGCGGCCCAATGGCCATGTCGCGTCCCGGACTACATGAAACGGTCCTGAAGATTCTGAAGCCACTGCCGCGCGGCGTGATTCTCGATTGTCCCGCGGGAGAAGGCGCCCTCGCACAGGATTTGCTCAACGAAGGCTTCGACGTGCGTTGTTGCGACTTGTATTCCGAGCTATTCCGCCTCGATGGAGTGGAGATCAAGCGCGGCGACCTCGCTGGAACTCTGCCGTATTCTTCGCAGTCTTTCGATTACATCACCTCGCTCGACGGTCTCGAACACATCGATTCGCCGCCACAAGCCTTTCGAGAGTATCGCCGCCTTCTGAAGCCGCGCGGCCATCTGATCATCAGCGTGCCTAATATCATGAATGTCGAGGAGCGCCTCAAATGGCTCCTCTTCGGTTATACCTCGCATTTCAAACCGCTTTCGGAGCAGTCCAAAGCCAAGATTCACTACGATTGCGCAGGCATGGACGAAATCGCCGTTCACGCCAACCCCATCGGCTACAACGAGCTGCGCTACTACCTGGAGAAAAACGGCTTCGCGATTCAGGGCGTTTACCGCGACCGCAAAAAGGGTAATCAGTGGCTCTATTGGCCGCTGGTGGCTTTTATCCGCCTGCTCGCGAAGCTTACGCCTGCAAAGCGCCGCGCAGACCGTTGGACGGACGAACTGGCCTCCGATCCGGTCCTGCTCGGCGGCAATACCATAATCATCCACTCCGTCTTGAAGTAGATGCCGCCCCGCATGAACCCGGTGAACACTCTCTTGAAGCGTTGCCACTGGGCCGCGAACGAATGGAACATTCCTTATCACGATGAGGAGTGGGGCGTGCCGCTTCATGACGATCGCGCGCTTTTTGAGATGGTCATTCTGGAAGGTGCGCAGGCGGGCTTGAGCTGGGACACGGTTCTGAAGAAGAGGGCGCGGTATCGCGAGGTCTTTGACGGATTTGATCCCGAGAGAGTGGCGCGCTACGACAAGAAGAAAGTGCGAGAGTTGCTGAAAGACCCTGGCATCATTCGGAACCGGCTGAAAATCGCAGCGACAATTGGAAACGCGCAGGCCCTTTTGAAAGTGCGCGAGGAATTTGGATCGTTCGATGCGTACATCTGGCAGTTCGTCGACGGCAAACCAAAACAGAATATGTGGAAAACGCGCAAACAATTGCCCGCCAGCAGCGCGACATCCGATGCGATGAGCAAGGACTTGCAGAAGCGCGGCTTTCGATTCGTAGGCTCAACGATCTGCTACGCCTTCATGCAAGCTACTGGAATGGTGAACGATCACCTGGTGTCCTGCTTTCGGTATGCTGCTTTGCGAAAGTAGCGTGCAACAGACAGTTGCTTGCGTTGGAGGCAAGCCGAGCTTACGATAAGAACCTGCCGTTTTCTGGTGCTTTCCAAAGCAGTTTGATGGTAGTGAACGCTTAGGCGATGAAGTGTGGTCTGGGGCGACCGGCAAGAGAAGGGCAGGATTTGCCTGTGCTACAGGAGAAAGCCTGAATGAAATCGGTTGTGGTGGTGGGCGCGCAGTGGGGTGATGAAGGCAAGGGCAAGGTGGTGGATTACCTCGCCGGCTCTTTTGATTATATTGCGCGCGTCGCGGGTGGTCACAACGCTGGGCACACCGTCATCATTGGCAAAGATCGGTACGTGCTGCAGCTGATTCCCTGCGGCATTTTGCGTCCGAAGCAGCAGGCTGTGATTGGTACTGGAGTGGTGGTCGATCCAGCCGCGCTGGTTGCGGAAATCGAAACGCTGGCGAAGGCCGGCGTGGACGTCAAAGGCCGCCTGCACATCAGCAATCGCGCGCACCTGATTTTTCCTTATCACCGGGAGTTGGACAAAGCGGCGGAAGGCGCGCGTGGCGCCGACAAAATTGGCACCACCTCGCGCGGCATCGGCCCCGCTTACGAAGACAAGATGGCCCGCCGTGGTCTGCGCATGTGCGATTTGCTCGAGCCCGATCTCTTTCGCAAAAAAGCCGAGCGCGTTGTTGCCGAAAAAAACCGGCTAGCCAAAGGGGCTTACGGCGCGGACATCGATTTTTTTCACGAAGTGGAAGCGACACTGAAGCTCGGCGAAAAAATCCGCGGCTATATCTGCGACACCGCGGAACTGGTGAATCGCGCGCTCGATGAAGGTAAGTCCGTTTTGTTCGAAGGAGCGCAAGGCACCATGCTCGACATCGACCATGGCACCTATCCGTATGTGACTTCCTCGAGTGCCATCTCCGGTGGCGCGACGACCGGCGTAGGCGTGCCGCCAACAAAGATCAAAAACGTTCTTGGAATTTCGAAAGCCTATACAACTCGCGTCGGCGGCGGCCCGTTTCCCACAGAAATGCCCGAGCTTGAGGCGCAAGAAGTCCGCGAGCGCGGCAAGGAGTTCGGCGCCGTCACCGGGCGCGCAAGACGCTGTGGCTGGCTCGACCTGATGGTTTTGAAGTACGCGAAGATGATTAATGGCATCGATTCGCTGGTGGTCACCAAGCTCGATGTCTTTGACACGCAGCGCGAAATTCAG
Source organism: Betaproteobacteria bacterium (assembly GCA_903970165.1). Lineage (GTDB taxonomy): Bacteria > Acidobacteriota > Terriglobia > Acidiferrales > UBA7541 > Acidiferrum. The sequence continues at coordinate 35,676 of CAJCHZ010000101.1, read as the reverse complement.
GTTTGCGTCGGATACAAATATAAGGGTAAGGCGCTCACCGAAATGCCCGCGCTTGCGGAAGAGTACGAACACGTCGTGCCGGAATACAAAACTATCCCCGGCTGGTGCGAAAGCACTTACGGCGTGAAAGACGGCGCCAAACTCCCCAAAGCCGCGCTCGATTACTTGCGCTTCATTGGCGATTTTCTGCAAGTGGAAATTGGCATGATTTCTACCGGGCCGGAGCGCGATGCAACGATTGTTCCGCAAGGAACGCTCCTGGCACGCTGGTTGTAAGAACGTTTAAGAAAAAGAATTACACAGAGGACCCTGAGAACTCAGACGGCGCAGAGAAGAACGCAACGCTGAGAAAGCTGCCTCGAAATATTCACCGATGCTCACCTACGAGCAAGCACGCCAGACCGTCATCGAAAGAATTTCAGCCGAGAAAGGTCCGCGCGCGACGGAACAGATCCGCGTCGGCGATGCGCTGGGCTACGTGCTGGCGCAAGAAGTGAAGACCGACCGCGAGTATCCGCCTTTCAACCGCGCCACGCGCGACGGCTACGCGGTTTTTGCGGCAGACATCCATCCAGGAACCACTCTGAAATGTACCGCCGAAATTAAGGCGGGCGACCGCGTCACCAAAGAATTGTGGGCCGAAACTTGCGTCCAGATTATGACCGGCGCAGCTCTGCCTTCCGGCGCCGACGCCGTCGTAATGATCGAGCACACTTCGCGCGACGGCGATCAGGTGCGCTTCGAGCGCGGCGCTGCCTCAGGACAAAACTTTGTTCCACGCGGAAGCGAAGCGCGCGCAGGGCAAACGCTGCTGACGCCAGGCATGCGTTTGGGCTACGCGGAGCTGGCGCTGGCGGCGCAGGTCGGCGCGGCGGAATTAAAATGCGGGCAAAAGCCTCGCGTGGCCATTCTTTCCACCGGCGATGAAATTGTTCCGGTTGAAAGCGCTCCCGGCCGCTTCCAGATTCGCAACAGCAACAGTGTCTCCCTTGCGGCGCAGGTCCGTCTCGCCGGCGGCAAGCCGATCCTCCTCGGCAACGCCATGGACCGCGAAGACGATCTGCAATCGAAAATCCGCCGCGGCTTACAGGAAGATTTGCTGGTTTTGTCCGGCGGCGTTTCGATGGGGAAGTACGATCTCGTCGAAAAAGTCCTGCGCGGCATGCAGACGGAATTTTATTTTGACGCGGTGGCGATCCGCCCCGGCAAGCCCGCGGTCTTTGGCAAGTGCGGAGAGACATTTGTGTTTGGACTACCCGGCAATCCTGTTTCGACGATGGTCACGTTTGAGCTGCTTGTCGCGCCCGCCGTTGATTTGCTGAGCGGCACGGACGCCCGCTCCTTGCCGCTGGTCGAAGCGCGAATCGGCGAAAGATTGCAAGAGAAGCCTGGCGTGACTCATTTTCTGCCCGCACGACTCGAGCGGCTCGGCGCGCAGATGGAAGTTAAGGCGCTCAAATGGCAAGGTTCCGGCGATGTGGCGGCCCTCAGCAAAGCGAATTGCTATCTGGTAGTCCCAGCCGACGTGGAGAAGATCGAGGCCGGCGAGAAGGTGACAGTGCTGCTACGCCGCGACGTCCTTTGAACCCAATCTGAAAAATCGCATGGGAAAACTCTCACATTTTGGAACGCGCGGCGAAGTCAGAATGGTGGACGTCTCGGAAAAGACGGTGACGACGCGAACTGCCGTCGCTCAGGGGTTCGTGAAAATGAGCCCCGCTGTGCTCCGCGAGGTAAAACGCCTGCGCAACCCCAAAGGCAACCCCCTCGAGGTCGCTCGAATTGCAGGCATTGCCGCAGCCAAGCGCACCGCCGAGTGGATACCTCTTTGTCATCCACTCCCGCTCACGCGCATTGATGTGACTGCGCGGCTGTGCCAAAATGGCGTGGAAGTCCGTTCCGAAGTTACGGCGACCGCCCAAACCGGCGTGGAAATGGAAGCTCTGGTCGCTGTTACAGCCGCGGCCCTCACGGTCTACGACATGTGCAAAGCCCTCGATAAAAGGATGGAAATCACCGGGATAGTCCTCGTCAAGAAGACCGGCGGAAAGAGCGGCGACTTTTTCCGCGAAGCTGGCGCTGCTCCCAAGGGTAATCACAAAAAATCCGCGCGGAGCCGGGCCCGATGACCGGAGCCGGCACGAAAACAGTCAAGCTGCTTCTGGCGGACGACAATCCCCTTGTGCGCGACCTGGTCATCAAGGGCATGGAGCCTTTTTGCGAAGTGGAAACCGCCGCGGACGGCGCGGACGCCCTGCTCAAAGTGATTGATAATGCTCCTGACGTGATTCTCTGCGATTACAAAATGCCCGGCCTCGATGGCCGGCAGCTATTTGAAAAGCTGCGCGGGCGCGAAGCCACTCGCCATATTCCATTTTTGTTTATGGCCAGCCGCGCCGACATCGAGGAGCGTTTGCGCCCGCTCGTGGATGGCGTCGAGGACTTCGTCACGAAGCCTTTTCTAGTGAAGGACCTGGTGCGCATTGCTAAGAAAGTTGTGGACCGCCTGCACCTCGAGAAATTGCAGAAGCGCGCTTCCCGCCCAGGCGTGATCCAAGGCCGCCTCGAAGAGATGAGCATGATCGACCTGATGCAGTCGCTCGAGATGGGGCAAAAATCCTGCCGGCTCTTCGTGAATCATAATGGCGAACAGGGCGAGCTCTTTTTTGCGAACGGGCAGTGCCGTGACGCGAAGAGCGGAAAAATCGAAGGCGATGATGCGGTCTATCGCGTGCTGCTCTGGACCGCGGGCGAGTTCGAGATCGACTTCAACGCTGCGAATGCTTCGACCCGCACGACCACGACCAAGAACACCACCGGCCTTCTGATGGAAGCGATGCGGTTAATGGACGAAGCCAGCCGCGAAGCGGAAACGAAGCCTGCCTGATGCGCGTTGCGGTGATCACTATCAGCGACACTGTCTTTCGAAGCGAACGCGAAGACCTTTCTGGCCCCGCCGTAGTCGCAGTGTGCCGCGGATTGAATTGGGAAATCACTTCCGCGCTGCGCATATCGGATGAGCCTGCGAATATTCGTGAGCACTTGCGCGAACTTGCCGATTCCGGACGCGTGGATTTGATTTTGACGACCGGCGGCACGGGCATCAGCCCGCGCGACAATACGCCGGAATCCACAGAAGCGGTTGCGGATCGCATCGTGCCGGGAATCGCCGAAGAGATGCGGCGCAAAGGTTCGCAGAAGACGCCGACCGCGGCGCTTGGGCGTGGAACCGCCGCCACACGTTCCAATGCGCTCATCGTAAATTTACCGGGAAGTCCCAAAGGTGCCGCCGAATCGCTCGAAGCGATAGCCCATCTTCTTCCGCACGCCGTGCATGTCCTTCACGGCGGACGCCACGATTAGAATTACGGGCAGCGCCGGCATCCTGCCGGCGTGGTTCCGGAAGCTCAATCGCCGACAAACAGAATCGACGGCGAGGATGCTTACGCTGCCAAGAATGGGTTGACCGGATTGCGGTTCGCGTCAACAATGTTTGGACCATGACGAAAAAACTTACGGACAAGAAACTGGCGGTTTTGGGAGCCGGCAAGCTCGGCGGCATATTGCTGCGAGCATACCTGAAGCAGGGATTGTTTTCGGCTAAGCACGTTACGGCAACGGTGAAGCATGGCGATAAGGCTGCGTCGCTCGAAAAAGAACTCGGCGTGGCGACCACAACGGACAATCGCAAAGCCGTGCATGGCGCGGACATCGTGCTGCTTGGCGTGAAGCCGCAAGTTGTCGGCGAAGTGCTGAGGGAAATCGCGCCGGAACTGAGCGCGGATACGCTGGTGATTTCCGTGGCGGCGTCCGTGCCGACGAACTACATCGAGCAGCACGCCGGCGCGAAGGTGCCCGTGGTGCGGGCGATGCCCAACACGTGTTCTCGAGTGCATACCGGCATGACCGGAATTTGCAGCGGGGCGCATGCCAGCGCGGCGCATCTGGAAATTGCGCGCGCGATGTTTGACGCGGTTGGGCGCACGGTCGTAGTGGACGAGAAGCATATGGACGCAGTGACCGGACTTTCGGCCAGCGGGCCGGCATTTGCTTACATTATTTTGGAGTCGTTCGCCGAGGCTGGCGTGAAAGTCGGGTTGCCGCGCGATGTTTCGACGCTGCTCGCGGCGCAGATGATGAAGGGCGCGGCGAGCGTGGTGCTGGAGACGGGCGATCATCCAGCGCTGCTGAAAGATTCGGTGACCACGCCTGCCGGTTGCACCATTGATGGAATCATGGAACTGGAAGAAGGGAAGCTGCGCGTCACGCTGATCAAGGCCGTGGTTAAGGCGACCCACCGGGCTGGGGAATTGCTGTTTGAGAAGTAGCGGCGTATCCGCTTGCATCTGTTCGCGCCGTATTTGACGATTCTTTCCGATGATCCATTCCCTCATTTACGCTGTCCGCGGTTTTCTGAGCGGTGACGGCGCGCTTATTCTTCCGGAGATGGAGCTTGTCCTGTTTGCATGCGGGATCCTGTTGGTTGATCGATGGCTTGCAGCGAACGAAAAACACTGGAATGCGATTCTCGCGCTGGGCGGTATCGCGTTTAGTGCGTTCACTTTGTATGTGCAGCACGGAAAGATTCAAGCGTTAAGAGGAGCTGATTCCGAATCGCCCGGGCTGTTGGGTTTTCGCCAAAGCGTGCTGGTCGATCCTTTCTTTCTTTTCTTCGCGGCGCTCTTTCTCGCGGCCGCCGCGCTCATCATTTTGCTTTCGGTGCGCTACCTCGAAATCGTTGAGGAGACGCGCGGAGGGTACTACTCGCTGCTTTTGTTTGCCTGCGTTGGAGCCATGTTGATGGTTGCCGGCGTCAACCTCCTCGTCGTGTTTCTCGGTCTCGAAATTCTAGGCCTCAGTGGTTATATACTCGCAAAATTCTTGAGGCGCGAGCCGGATGCGACCGTTGCTTCGCGGAACTTTGCGGCGTTGTGGGTATGCAGTTCTGTCGCGCTGGGAGTGGGTTTTCTGCTGCTCTTTGGATTGTTCCAGACTGCCAATCTCGGGCGAATGGGAGCCGCTCTGGAAGTTCGTCTGGGCGACGGCGTGGCGTTCGCTGGTTTGACCACGTGGCATTCCTGGCTGGCGCTCAGTTTGGCGGCTGCCGGATCTTTCTTCTTGATGGGGGCGGTCCCATTTCACTGGTTTGCGCCCGGCACCTTCGAGAACGCGCCTGCGCCCGTCGCGGCGTTTCTCGGCACGATCGGGATGACTGCGGGTTTCGCGTTGCTCCTGCGCCTTTTCTCCTTTTTGTTTTTGTTTGCGCACGAGAAATGGCTCCACGTCTGGGGTGGTCTTGCGATTGTGTCGCTGCTCTGGGGAAACATCGCGGCGCTTCGCCAGACCAGCGTAAAACGCATACTTGCTTACGGTGCGGTGGCACAAACGGGATTTATCTTGTTTGGGCTCGTCGCGGGGAATGAAGCCGGTTTTCAGGGCATGTTCTATTACCTCGGCGTCCATATTTTCGCGACGATTGGCGCGTTCGGAGTTCTGATTGCAATTCAGCAACCGGGCGCGACTGGTCTTCCTGGAAGTGCCGCGGATTACAAACTTGCCGATTTGAACGGTTTGTTTCGCCGGAGCCCTGTGGCGGCTCTGCTCCTGCTTGTTTTCCTGATGTCGCTCGCAGGAATTCCGCCGACTGCGGGATTCCTAGCGAAGTATTACCTCGTCAAAGCGTTGCTCGCTGTACCGCATCCCGAGCTTGCGGTGTTTGCCCTCATCAACGCACTGCTCTCGGCCTACTACTACCGCCGCATCGTGGCCCATGCTTTCAAGAAGCAATCTTTTAACACAACGCCGATTGAGGCATTGCCGCAGGAGCGGCGACCGCTGACCATCAGCAACGGGCAAACCGTCGCGCTGACCGCGGCTGTGTTTGTAACGATCGTGGCGGGGTTGTATCCTGAGCTGTTCCTGCGCCTGACGCGCTACGCCTTTGGACAATAATCCCGACAATACGGATTCGACGCCGGCCCCAGCGAAAAAAGGGAGTAGCGCCGGCAGCCAGCTCGGCATGGCCATTGAGTTGCCGGTCGTATTTGTCGGCACGGTCGTTCTGGGAGGCGGCCTGGGATTTTTGCTTGACCACTGGTTGCACACCAAGTTCCTTTTCATGTTTGTGTTTGGTGCGGCGGGATTTGTCGCGGGATTGCGCGAGATCCTGCGGCGCTTGCCGGGCTAATGGCCATGGAAGGCTCAGAGCATTCGGCCATGGACAGTTCAGCGCAACCTGCTGAAGCGGACCATGGCGTGCTCAGCACGGCGACCAGCGCCGCTGATCTGGCGGCTTTTGCGCGCACCGAGGGCCGAATCGCCTGGCTCACGATTTTCATCGGAGGTGCTGCAGCCATAGTCGCGGCCATCTTGCGCCATCGGTCTTGGGCGGCGGGTTTAGCCATCGGCGCTGTGCTGGCGTGGTTTAACTTCCGATGGCTAAAGCGCGGTTTGGACGCATTGGTCGCGGTTTCGACTGCGCAGGAAGGCTTTCCCAAACCGCGAATTCCGGTGGGAACATGGTTCCAGCTGATGTTCCGCTACGGCTTGATAGGGTTCTGCGTGTATGTTATTTTTGTTGTTCTGAAAGTTCCCCTTGCGAGCATGGTGGTTGGCTTGTGTGCTTTAGGAGCCGCGACAATCGCGGCAAGTGTGTACGAAATCCTGCGACCCGGGGCTTAGGGCGCATCCAGGACAGGGAATGGAACATCACGTAAGCTGGCTGACACATCTTGTGAACCAACTTCTGGGAGGGCCGGCTTTGGCGCTGCTGAACGCTCTGCACATCAAGCCGAACTATCCCGATACGCCAATTCCCGAATACGTGGTGATGGCCCTGACGGTGCTCGTTGTCGGCACGATACTGGCGCTTGCGTTGCGGGCACGGCTGTCGGTGGAGCGGCCAGGAGCTTCCCAACAGATCGCGGAACTGCTGTTGACCAACCCCATGGGCTTAGGAATCGAAGATGTTTTGGAAGAGAACGCAGGGCACGACTGGAAAAGGTACGTGCCGATGGTCGGAACCGTGGCGCTGTTCATCTTGCTGGCCAATCTCTTTGGCGCGTTTCCCTTCTTGAGCGCTCCGACGGCCAACGTCAGCGTTCCGCTGGCGTGCGCAGTCATTACTTTCGTCTATTTCAACTGGCAAGGGATCAAGCACCACGGCGCGGGCGGATATGCGAAGCAATTCGCGGGGCCGGTGGCTTGGCTTTCTCCGTTGATGTTCCCGGTGGAAATCATCAGCACGACGGCGCGCTTGCTTTCCCTTACGGTACGTCTCTGGGCGAACATTTTTGCCAGCGATTTGATCTATGGATTGTTCCTGGGCCTGTTCACAGGGCTCACGGTCTGGGCCGGGACGAAGTCCGCGATTGCTGGCATCGTATTGGGCGTGTTTCCGGCTCTGGCACCCATTGCTTTTATCATCCTACACGTATTCGTATCCGTGGTGCAGACGTATGTGTTCGCCATTTTGCCCGCCGTTTACATTGGTTTGGCTACGGCTGACGAGCACTAAGACGATTCTTGCGATGCGGATTTGTTAGCCGCTCCAGCGTGAGCCCGGCTGCACGGTGTCCGGGAACCACCTCCTGGCGGCAATTCATGAGGAGGCAGTTATGAAGAAACTGGCAGTTGTATTGTTCGTAGCGATCGTGGCGATGCTGGTCCTGGCACCGGGCGCGTTCGCGCAAACGGACGCGGCAAAGCCGCCGATCAACTCAACCACCCTGGTGATCGCGGTTGGATTTGGAGTGGCGGTGGCGGCGTTTGGCGGTGGTCTAGGACAGGGACGGATTGCGGCGGCGGCCTGCGAAGGCATCGCGCGGAATCCGGGAGCAGCGGGCGGCGTACGCGCTGCCATGATCCTTGGACTGGTGTTCGTCGAGACGCTGACCCTTTTCACGTTCGCGCTGGGTTTCCTCCTCTACGCGAAGCTGTAGTCGAGGCGCACATGGAATTGAAAAGGCCCGGAAGCGAGAGCTCTGGGCCTTTTGCTTGTGTGCCGAGCAAGTTCGACAGCTTGGAGGTGAAAGTCCTGTGCGCCGGGATAAACCGGTATGAAGTAGAGAATGCAAGAGTCTCACGAGAAAGGATTAGCGACCTGCTCGGCCCCGAGCATCGCGTAGCCGACCCCCGAATCCTACGGCTGATCACCTTCATCCGCAGAAGCGCATACGACAGCGCGTCCAGCGCTTGATGCTGGTTACGCCCCGGGCGAAATCCATAAGAGAAGCCGAGAAAGTCTTCCTCATCGATCTGGTTGAGGATGGTGACTCCGTATGCGCTAGAGCGCTCGTACGGATCCGTGCGGGGGTACCAGGTAACTGGTATCCCTACCGCGACCTTCACAGCCTGATGGAGGCGAAGTGATAGCGAAGCGCAAGGACTGAGCCGCGAGGCGAGGTCTGAAAGAAGCGTGGAGCAAACACGCGAGCCGATGGAGCCATTATTGACGGCATGAAACGAATCCGAGAAGACAAACTAGCTGTACGTTTAGAAGAAGCAAGGGCAAAGCGCGAAAAGGAGCCTCACCATTAGAACCGAGCGGAAGGCGCAATATGTGCCTGGAGAGGAGTTGTGGTTCTCACCGGCGAAAGCCGCCCCCCCAAAAAAGAAAGAGCGGGAGAAATCTCCCGCTCTCAGAACGTGGATGTGTACACAAAGATGATACAACGACCGCTATTTCATTTGCGTGATTTGTGATTGGCTGTCGTTGATCAAGCCGGGTTTAAGTAGATAGTTCAGGGCATAGTTAGGAAGGATGCCCAACCAGAGGGTACCGATTACGGCGATGGCCAGGACTACGTTTACGACAACGGGGAAGCGGATCGGGGTCGTGGCGGCGACTTCGGGGATGGGGTCGCGCATGTACATGATTACGATGAGGCGGATGTAGTAGTAGGCGCCGATGATGCTGTTGGCTGCCAAGAGGACGGCGAGCCAGATAAGATGTGCGTCCACGGCGGCCTTGAAGACGTAGAACTTGCCGAAGAAGCCTGCGGTGATGGGCAGCCCCAAGAGCGATAGCAGGAAGAGCGATAGGGCCGCGGCTACAAAGGGTTGGCGTTCGCCGAGGCCTGCGTAGTCATCGAGCGAGAGATGCTTTTCACCAGCGCCGCCGAATTGCGAAACGATGGTGAAGGCGCCGACTTTTACGAGGGCGTAGCTCAGGAGATAGAAGGCGACGGCAGCGTAGGCTGGGCCGGCACCGATATTCGTATCGGCGGAGAGCTTTGTGACCGCGGCGAAAGCTACCAGGATGTAGCCGGCGTGGGCGATGGAGCTGTAGGCCAGCATGCGTTTCACGTTGGTTTGCAGCAGGGCGCCGAGATTGCCTGCAAACATCGTGAGGGCGGCGAGAATCCAGAAGGCATAGAACCAGAATTGCGTGGCGGCGTGGACGTCGGCAAAGATGCGGAGGAGGAGCGCGAAGGTCGCGGCTTTTGGCCCGGCGGAGAAGAGTGCCGTGACGGGCGTGGGCGCGCCTTCATAAACGTCGGGCGTCCAGATCTGGAAGGGCGCGGCGGCGACTTTGAAGCCGAGGCCGATGAGGATGAGTGCCAGGCCTAGCTTCAGAAGGATGCTGGTGCTTTCGGCACCGGCGGTTATGTCCATTCGCAGGAGGTTGGTGGTGCCCGTGGCGCCGTAAACGAGGGCGATGCCGTAGAGGAAAAAGGCGGTGGCGAAGGAGCCGAGGAGAAAATACTTCATCGAAGATTCGCCGGACTTTAGGACGTCGCGGCGATAGCCGGCGAGGATGTAACTGGAGATGGAGCTCATTTCAAGGCCGATGAAGGCGGTGAGGAGTTCCTGCGCGGAAGCGAGGACGCCCATTCCGGCGGTGGCGAAGAGAACGAGCGCGTAGAACTCCGCGTCGGCGAGGCGTTCGCGTTCGAGGTAAGAGTTCGCGCCGAGAATCACCATGATGGCGATGAGGCCAATCAGATGGCTAAAGAAAATGCTGAACCGGTCGGCAGCGATGAGGCCGGAGAACGCCGTGCCGGTATTGTGGACGGAATAAAAATTGCCGCAGACGCCGAGAATGGCGCCCATGACCGCGACGATGGTAAGGAAACGGCGGCTTTGGGTGAGCGGCTGGAGAAGCATCAGCAGGGCGCCGAAGACGCACCAGATGAGTTCCGGCAGGACGTGGAGCAGATCGGCGGAGTTGGGGAACGCGGACATTTAGCGGGTTCCGAGCCTTTCAAGAGAGTTTGGTCTGGGAGCGGCGCTGGCGATGGGCGCGATGGCTGAACCCGTGGCGTTGGCTGGCCTCCCGGGCGCAGGCCGAGAGGGCTTTGCCGGTGCCGGAACGATGGCCTCTTCCGCGTGCTGCGGGCGCTGCATCTGGTCTATCACGGCCTGGCTGGCGCTCGCGGTGCGGTCAGTGAAGAACGTTGAGCCGATGCCCATCCAGAGAGTGATGACGGCCATGGTCACGAGAATCGCACGCTCGCGCGTGGAGATGTCGGGTAGAGTCCTGTTTTTCTCGACGGTGATGTCGCCGTAGAAAACTTTCTGGTAGGACCAGAGCAGATAGCATGCGGAGAGAATGACTCCGGTGGCGGCCCAGGAGGCCCAGTTCCAGTGGACCTGATAGGTGCCGAGCAGGATCAGAAATTCGCCAACGAAACCGTTGAGCATAGGCAGGCCCATCGAAGAGAGCGCCACGAACAGGAAGAACGCCGCGAGTTGCGGCATGGGGGCGCACAAGCCGCCGAACTGGGACATTTCAAACGTGTGGCGTCGGTCATAGAGCATGCCGACAAGCAGGAAGAGCCCGCCGGTGGAGATGCCGTGAGCGAGCATCTGGAAGACGGCGCCCTGCATGGAAACGGTCTGGAAAGCGAAGATACCCAGGACCACGAAGCCAAGGTGGCTGACGCTGGAATAGGCGACGAGTTTTTTCAGGTTTGGCTGAACGAGGGCGACCAGGGCGCCGTAGATGATACCGATGATGGCGAGGACAGCGATCGGGGTAGCGAAACGCTTCGCGGCGTCGGGGAAGAGGGGAAGGCAGAAACGGATCATGCCATAAGTGCCCATCTTCAGAAGCACACCGGCAAGAATCACGGACCCGGCGGTGGGGGCTTCGACGTGCGCGTCGGGCAGCCAGGTGTGGAAAGGGAAGAGCGGGACTTTGATGGCGAAGGCCACGAAGAATGCGAGGAAGAGAAGCGTTTCCGTGCTCCGGGGCAGAACCAGACCGCCATGCTGGAGCGCCAGTTGAATCGAAGGCAGGTCGAACGTGCCGGTGGCGTTATAGAGCCAGAGGATGCCGATCAGCATCAGGATGGAGCCGGACATCGTATAGAGAACGAATTTGATGGTGGCGTAGATGCGGCGGTCGTGGCCCCAGATGCCGATGAGGAAGTACATGGGAATGAGCATCACTTCCCAAAAGAGGAAGAAGAGGAAGAGGTCGAGGGATAGGAAAACGCCGACGACGCCGACTTCCAGTAGCAAAATCATGATGAAAAATTCTTTGACGCGCTTATCAATGCTCTTCCAGGAGCAGAGGATGGAGACGACGGTGAGGAAGGCCGTCAGGATGACGAGGAACATGCTGATGCCATCTACACCGAGGTGATAGTTGATCCAGGTTTGCGGGGCGTCGAGATGCGGGCCGAGGCTGATCCACTGGTGAAATTCTTCGAGTTTATAGCCATTGCTGCCGAGAGGCACGCCTGCGAGAAGAAACCAGACGGAGGCGATAAGTTCGAGGAGAGAGACGACGAAAGCAAAACGGCGAATCCATTCGTGGTCGTCCTTGCGCAAGCAAAGCAAGCCCATGACGCCCGCGGCCGGCAGAAAAATCAGAATCGTAAGCATCGGAATGGTTTGCATCAGCGCACCATCCCAGCCACTGGCCTGGCTGCGGACCAGTAGGGCCACAAAAAGATAACGGCGAGGATCACAAGGGCTCCGATGACGACCCAGACGGCGTAGCTGCGAGTGTTGCCGGACTGCGTGTGGCGGACGGTGTCTCCGAGGGAGGTGGTGCCGTGGGCGATGCCATTCACGGTGCCGTCAATGCCGGCGACGTCGACGATTTTCCAAAGGACTTCGGTCGAGAGCCAGAGCAGCGGCTTGACGATAACGGCGGCGTAGAGTTCATCCACGTAATATTTGTTAAGAAGAGTGGTGTAAAGGCCGCCGACGGATTTGGCGATGGCTTCTGGTTTGCCCGGCTGGCGGATGTAAAGCCAAAAGGCCACGGCGAATCCGAGGAGAGCGGTGAAGACGGCGACTCCGGCGAGCGGGAGCTCAAGAGAATGAGCTGCGGCTTCAGAAGCCGCAGCGGCCGCGGAGGCTTCGCCGCCGCTGAAGACGGGCGCGAGGAAGTTCGCAAAATAATCCGGGCCACCCCAGAACGCGGGAAGCGCGAGCCAGCCGCCGAAAATCGAGAGCACCGCGAGAATCACCAACGGACCGAGCATGCTCCAAGGCGATTCGTGTACGTGGACATGATGCTCGTCGTAACGCTGCTGGCCGTGGAAGGTCAGGAAAATCAGGCGGAACATGTAGAAAGCGGTGAGGAGAGCAGTGAGCAAACCGATGGCGTACAGCGGCTTGCCGCCTTCGATGGTGTAAGCGCCGAGGAGAATCTGGTCCTTGCTGAAGAAGCCGGCAAAAAGCGGGGCACCCGAGATGGCGAGCGTGGCCATGAGCATGGTCCAGTAGGTGTACTTGATTTTTTTGCTGAGGCCGCCCATGTGGCGCATGTCCTGCTCGCCGCCCATAGCGTGAATCACGGAGCCGGCGGCGAGGAAGAGAAGGGCTTTGAAGAAGGCGTGGGTCATGAGGTGGAAGATGCCCGCGGAAAAGACGCCGACGCCGCAGGCCAGGAACATGTAGCCGAGTTGGCTGACCGTGGAGTAGGCGAGAACTTTTTTGATGTCGGTCTGGACTAAGCCGATGGTGGCGGCGAAAAAGGCAGTGGCGCAGCCAACCACGGCTACCACGACCATGGCGGTTTCCGAGTGGACAAAGAGGATGTGGGAGCGCGCGACAACGTAAACGCCGGCCGTGACCATGGTCGCGGCATGGATCAACGCGCTGACGGGCGTCGGTCCTTCCATGGCGTCCGGCAGCCAGACATAGAGAGGCAGCTGGGCGGATTTGCCGGTGGCGCCCATGAAGAGCAGCAGGCACGCAACGGTCATAGTGCCAAACTGGCCCCATGGCTCATGTGCCCAGGAAGGATCAGCGGCCTTCTGGAATACGGTCGTGAAATCCAGGGAGCCGAAGGCGCGGAAGAGCAGAAACATTCCCAGCATGAAACCGAAGTCGCCGATGCGATTGACGATGAAGGCTTTTTTGCCTGCGTCGGCAGCCGATTTTTTGAGGAAATAAAAACCGATAAGCAAGTAGCTGCAAAGGCCAACGCCTTCCCATCCGACGAAGAGAAGCACGTAGTTGGCCGCCAAAACCAGGATGAGCATGAAGAACATGAACAGGTTGAGGTAGGAGAAGAAGCGGTAGTAGCCGCCCTCGTGCGCCATGTAGCCGGTGGAATAGATGTGGATGAGGAAGCCGACGCCGGTGACGACGAGGAGCATCACCACGGTTAACTGGTCCATCTGGAGGTCGAAGCCCGCGGTAAAGGTGCCAGCCGAAATCCAGTCGAAGAAGTGTCTGTGAACGAGCGCCTGATGGTTAGGCTCAGAGACAAATTCGCGGACGGCTTCGAGCGCACAAGCAAAGGAGAGGCCCGTGGCGCCCAGAGCGACGCTGTTGACGATGTTATGGGGCCACTTGCCGCCGAGAAGGCCGTTGATGGCCGAGCCAAGCAGCGGCAGAAGCGGAATAATCCACAGATGATCGAGTATTGGCATTAGAGTTTGAGCAAATCCACGCGCTCTACGTTGAGCGAATGCCGGACGCGCTGCATAAGAATGATGATGCCGAGGCCGACGGCGGCTTCGGCGGCGGCCACGACGATGACAAAGAGTACGAATACCTGTCCGTCGGACTGGTGCTTGGCCTGGCTGAAAGCCACAAAAGCCAGATTGACGGCGTTCAGCATCAACTCAATGGACATGAAAATGGTGATGACGTTGCGCTTGAAGATGAAGGCCACCACGCCAAGTCCAAAAATGATTGCGCTCAGAATCAAATAGTAGTTCGTCGGGACCATCGTCAATTCTCCCGCTGCGCGAGAACGATCGCGCCCAGAATTGCAACGAGAATCAGGAAAGAAGTCAGCTCAAAGGGATAGACAAAATCCTTGAAGAGCATGGTGGAAATTTCTTTAGTGCTGGCCAGCGTGCCGGATTCTACTCCCGCTTGGGCGGCGTCGTTGGAACGAGCGATGGCGGCGGCGATGAAACCCAGGAGAGCGACGGCCAGCGGAACGCCCGCGATGCCCGCGAGCTTGGAAATATTCGTCTTCTCTTCGACGCCGGCATTCAGAAGCATGATGACAAAGACGAAAAGCACCATGATGGCGCCGCCGTAGACGATGATTTGCACGGCGGCGACGAACTCGGCGCCCATAAGTAGATAAAGGCCTGCGAGAGCGATCATCACCACGATCAGCGAAAGCGCGCTGTGAATGGGATGTTTTTGGAGAATAAGGTTAAGGGCGCCGATCACTGCCAGAGCGGCGAGGACGAAGAAAATGGCAAGTTGTGGCGTCACTGAGCACCCCGCCACAGGAGGACGAACGCGGTGAGGATCACGTTAGCGATGGAAACGGGGAGAAGCAGCTTCCAGCCGAAGGACATGAGCTGGTCATAGCGGAAACGCGGAAGCGTGCCGCGCATCCAAACGTAGACAAAAAGGAATACGAGAATCTTGCCGAGTAGCCAGAATGGGCCCTGGATGAATTCGTTTACTGCAGGAAAGGCAATGAGGGCGGCACCCAAGGCGAGCATAACCGTGCCGATTCCCGGAAGGACCAGTTTACCGAAGACCGTTTCGTAACGGAGGCCGTCCCAAATTACCCACAAGCCCAGCGGAATCAGAATGGCAGAAGGGAGGTAGTGCGTGAAAGTCCAACTCGCGGGAAAGGGAGAGAGCCATCCGCCGAAAAACATGATGGTGCAGAGGCAGGAGACGGTGATCATGCTGGTGTATTCCGCGATGAAGAACATGGCGAATTTGAAGCTGGCGTATTCGGTGTGGAAGCCGGCGACGAGTTCGGACTCGGCTTCGGGAAGGTCGAAAGGAACGCGGTTGGTTTCGGCGACGGCGGCGACGAAGAAGCAGATAAAGCCCAGAATTTGCGGCCAGAGATTCCAGCCCAAGAGGCCGCGCTCGGGGTGCTGAGACTGGGCGCCGATGATGTCGCGGAGGTTGAAGCTGCCGGCCATTAGGAGGACGCCGACGACGGACATAGTCAACGCCAGCTCGTAACTGATCATCTGGGCGGAGCTGCGCAGGCCGCCGAGCAAAGGATATTTGCTGTTTGAGGACCAGCCCGCGAGGGCGACACCGTAAACGCTGAGCGCCGTGATGGCGAACAGAGCAAGAATGCCGATGTTCAGATCGGCGATTCCCAAAGTGATGGTCTGGCCGAAGATGTGCAATGGCTCAGGGCCGAAAGGAATAATCGCAATCGACGTAAGCGCAAGAGCGAGCGCCATCAGCGGCGCGAGAAAATAAGTAAATTTGTCCACACCGGCGGGCGTAGGATCTTCTTTCAAAAGGAATTTTGCGCCGTCAGCAAGCGGTTGGAGCAGGCCGTGCGGGCCGACGCGGTGGGGTCCCCAACGCGATTGCATGTGGGCTACGACTTTGCGTTCGAACCATGTGAGATATGCGTTGACGGTAAGAACAATGAAAAGAAGCAGCGCGATCTTGACGAGCCAAATGATCCAATAAGCGTTGGAAGTTAAGAAGGAGATCACGGCTTCGCTTCTGCCTCCGGGAGAGATTCCATCGTGGTGCAGAAGCGGCCGAGAGTGCCGCTGGTGAAAAGGGTGTCGTGCGCGGAGCGGATGAGGCCAACGGGCACATCGTATGGAGCATGGCCATTCTTCGCGATGCGGACGCGTGTCGATTCCGCGGCGCCGGTGAGCAACCCTGTGGGCTGCACGTCATAGCCGGGAACTGCTTTGCGAATTTCTTCGAAGACGGCGTGCGGCGTTTTGTAGTGGAAAGCCTTGCCAAGGCCGAGTTTTTCGAGTTGATGGGAGAGGATGCGCAGCAGATCGAAGTCGGTGCGCGGGCCCATCACTTCCGCGGCTTTCTGGAGGCGCTGGATTTCACCGGAGGTGTTGGTGACGGTGCCTTCTTTTTCGTAGGCCGAGGCTGCGGGGAAGACGACGTCCGCGATTTTTGCCGTTTCGGTCAAGAACATTTCGTGAACGATGAGCAACTCGAGTTTGCCGCGGCCAAATCCCAGGGTGCCAAAGTGTGCCAGCGGGTTCGCGCCCATCACGTAGAGTGCCTTCAAATTGCCGTTCTGTGCGGCGTCTACCATGGCAGGCGCGGTCATCCCCGTTTTGGAGGGAATCACTCCTCCCCAGAGGCGTTCAAAACCTTCGCGCGCGGCGGAATCGTCTACATGCGCGTAGCTGGGCAGGCGATCCGGCAGCAGGCCCATGTCGGCGGCGCCACGCGAATTGGCGTAATCGCCGAGAGCCATGTAGCGGACCTTGCCGTGCAGCTTGGAGCCGAAGGCGACGAGCAGCGCAATCGCGGCACCAGTAATTTCCGCGCCGAAGACAATCGCCACTTCGGGTTCGGCGTCGAGAGCGGCTTGCAGCTGAACAAGCTGTTCGACAAGCGAGCTATCCAGCCGGCCCTGCTCGTGAGCCATCCAGTTAAGCGCGGCCGCTTCCTGGCCTGCTTCTACCTTGACGAATTGCGTGGCTTTGCGCTTCAGCTTGATTTCGTGCGCATTCAAAATGAAAAGCTTGGCGCCGATCTGGCGGATGGCTTTGCGAATCTGCCACGCGACCAGCGGATTCTGGTTCGTGGGATCGTTGCCGACGAGCAGAACGGCTTTCGACTCGCCGAGGTGCTTCATGGTCAGAACGGAATCGGCGGCGTTGTCGCCGAGCGCGGTGAGCAGACCGGTGTAGTCGGCGGTGCGGTGGTGGTCGAGGTTGTTCGTGCCGAAAGTCGCGCGCGCCAGCCGCTGGAACAGATAATTCTCTTCGTTGGAAGTGCGGTTCGAACCGATGAAACCGATCGAATCCTTTCCGCCGGCATCGTAAACCTGCTTGAGCCGCGTCGCGGCGGTCTGTGCCGCTTCTTCCCACGAGACCGGGTAGAGTTTGTCGCCTTTGCGGACCATGGGCTGCTTGATGCGCTCGGGATGCGTGGTGAAATCAAAGCCGAAGCGGCCCTTAATGCACAGAAAATCCTCGTTGATCCCGGAAAGATCGCGGTTATTCGCGCGCATGATCTCGTGGTTGCGCACGCTCAACGTGGTCTTGCAGCCATTCGAACAATGGGTGCACACCGTTGAGACGTAAGTCATCTCCCATGGCCGCGTCTTGTAGCGGTAGGTGCCACTGGTGAGCGCGCCGACAGGGCATATATCAATGCACATGCCGCATTCTTCGCATTCGAGGTGATCTTCGCGGTTGGGGATGATGATGCTATTCGCGCCGCGCATGCCCACGCCAAGGGCTTTAACGTCCATGCCCGCATCGCAAACCGTTACGCAACGAAAGCACAGGATGCACCGGGGCGAATCGTAATAAACCAGGTCCGACCATTTCTCTTCGGGCCGGTGAATTTTTTCCTCGACGAAGCGGCTTGTGTCCGCGCCGTAGCGGAAAACCATATCCTGCAATTCGCACTCGCCGCCCTTGTCGCACACAGGGCAATCGAGCGGGTGATTCGTCAGCAGAAATTCCAGCATGGCCTTGCGTGCGTCATGTATCTGCGCGGTATCGGTCTTCACGACCATGCCTTCACTAACAGCAAGGCTGCAGGCGGTCTGCAATTTCGGCATTTTTTCAACTTCGACCAGGCACATGCGGCATGCGGCCTGCACCGCCAGGCCCGGGAAGTAGCAGAAGGACGGCACTTCCGTGCCAATGCGCCGCGCCGCTTCAATGATCGAAGTCCCGTGCGGCACCTGCACTTCGCGGTCGTTGATCTTCAGGGTTATCAGCTTTGTTTCTGCCATGGATTCCTATCGCGCGCCCAACAGCTCTTCCGTGTTCTTGTACGCACAGCGCCCATTCAAATGGTCTTCAAATTCGCTGCGCCATTTCTTGACGATGCTGATGGTCGGAAGCGCGGCGGCGTCCCCAAGCGGGCAGAAGGTGCGGCCCAGCATGTTTTGTGCGAGTTCGCCGACGATGTCAATGTCTTCCGGCCGGCCGTAGCCAGCGTGGAAGCGATCCAGCATTTTCTTTAGCCATGTGGTTCCTTCGCGGCAGGGGATGCACCAGCCGCAGGATTCGTGCGCATAAAAGTGCATGATGCGCCGCGCCATGTCCACCATACAGGTGGTTTCGTCCATCACGACCATGCCGCCGGAGCCTAGCATCGAACCGGCTTTGGCCACGGAGTCGTAATCCATCGGGATATCAATTTCGTCGGCGGTCATGAGCGGGCAGGAACTGCCGCCCGGAATTACGGCTTTGAGTTTTTTGCCGCCTGGAATGCCGCCTGCCATCTCGTAGATGAACTTCTTCATGTTCATCCCAAGCGGAATTTCGTAAATCCCCGGCTTATTAATATGTCCCGCGACGCAGAGGAGCCGCGTGCCGCCGTTTTTGGGGGTGCCGCGCTTGGCGTAAGCTTCTCCGCCTTCGAGGATGATGGCGGGCACTGAACTCAGTGTCTCCACATTATTAATGATGGTCGGGCAGCCGTAGAGGCCGACCACGGCCGGGAAGGGAGGTTTGATGCGGGGATAGCCGCGCTTGCCTTCGAGAGATTCCATCAGGGCCGATTCTTCGCCACACTCGTAGGCGCCCGCGCCGGTATGGGTCACGATGTCGAAATCAAAGCCCGAGCCAAGAATGTCTTTACCGAGGTAGCCATTCGCGTAGGCCTCCTCGACAGCTGTTTGCACGATATCCAGAACGTAGCGATATTCCCCGCGGACGTAAATAAAGCCCCGATGCGCGCCGTAAGAGCGTCCCGCTATAACCATGCCCTCGATCAGCTGGTGCGGGTCCATTTCCATCAGCGGACGGTCCTTGCAGGTGCCAGGCTCGGACTCATCGGCATTGCAGATTAAATATTTCGGCTTCGGAGAATCTTTCGGGACGAAGGACCACTTCATGCCCGTGGGAAACCCGGCCCCGCCTCGCCCGCGTAGACCGGATTTTTTTACCTCGTCAATGATCGTTTCGGGCGTCATCTCTTTCAGCGCTTTTTCCAGCGCCTTGTAGCCATCGTGCTCGAGGAAAACGTCAATCTTGCGCGAATCCTTGATGCCCCAGCGTTTGCTGATGAGCGGCGTCTCGCCAGGTGCGCGTTCGTGAAGCGCGCCCGCGGTCACCGGCTCCGGCGGAGGCACTTTGCCGCCGTCCAAATCCTTGATGATGCGATCAAACTTAATAGGCGTCAGATTTTCGTGGAAATCATAGTTCACTTGCATGGCAGGCGCGCCGGTGCATGCGCCGATACACTCCACCTCTTCCAGTGAGAAAACGCCGTCCTGCGTAACTTCCTTGTGCCCAATTTCCAGGCGCTTCTTGGCGCGCTCCAGAATCTCGTTGCCGCCCTTCAACATGCAGGCCACATTCGTACAAACCTGCACGTGAAACTTTCCCATGGGCTTGCGGTGCAGCATGGAATAGTACGCCATGGTCTCTTCGACCTGCACATTATTCAAATCCAGGCGCTTCGCGATTTCCGCGATCATTTCGTCGCTGACGCAGCCGTACTCATCCTGCGCGTACATGAGCATGGGGATCAGGGCGCTGCGCTTGACCGGGTAGGAGGTCTGCAATTTCTCAAAACGCGTGGCGAGTTGCGGCGTTAGTTCCATGAGTTAGCGGTCCACGTCTCCCAGTACGATGTCAATTGTCCCGATACACGCGACCACGTCGGATATGAGCTGGCCGGTCGTGAGTTTCGGCAAAGCCTGCAAATTAATATAGGAAGGCGAGCGGAAATGCACGCGCAACGGCTTCGGCGATCCATCGCTGGCCACAAAGCAGCCCAATTCGCCTCTCGGCGATTCGACGGTGACGAAAACCTCTCCGGGAGCGGGCGAAAACCCTTCGGTGAAAATCTTGAAGTGGTAGATGAGCGCTTCCATCTCCGTTTTCATCTTTTCGCGCGCGGGAGGAATAATGCCGGGAGCTTCCGCCTTGAAGGGCCCGTCCTCGGTGATCTTGTTCATTGCCTGGCGCACAATCTTCAAGCTCTCGCGCATTTCGAGAACGCGAACGAGGTAGCGTGCGAAACAATCGGACTCCGTCCGGGTGGGAACGTCAAACTCAAACTCGTCATAGCTTGAATAGGGGAACACTTTGCGGTTGTCGTAGGGAATTCCCGCGGCGCGCAGCGTTGGACCGGTCATGCTCAGGGCCACGGCATCTTCCGGCGAAATGTAACCGACACCCTTCAAACGGCCCATCCAGATGCGATTTCCCGTAAGCAGGGATTCGTACTCATCAATGCGGCTGGGCATCATTTTCAGCAAGCGGTCGACGACCGCGCGCCAGCCCGCCGGTGGTTCCAGCGCAAGGCCGCCGATACGGATGTAGCTGGTCATCATGCGCTGCCCGGCAAACAATTCGAAAATTTTCAGGATTTCTTCGCGCTCGCGGAAGCAGTAAAGAAAAACGGACATCGCGCCCATGTCGATGGCATGCGTGCCAAGCCATACCAGATGAGACGATATGCGTTGCAGTTCGACCATCATCACCCGCACATATTGCGCGCGCTTCGGAATTTCCAGACCCAGCAGTTTTTCCACGGCGAGGCAATAAACGAGGTTGTTGCCGAGCGGATTCAGGTAGTCCATCCGGTCGGTCAAGGTGATCGCTTGCGAATACGTTTTGTCCTCGCAGCTTTTTTCGATGCCGGTGTGGAGGTAGCCGAGATCGGGGATCGCACTGACGACGGTCTCGCCATCCAGTTCAAGAAGCACACGTAGAACGCCATGGGTCGAAGGGTGCTGCGGACCCATGTTCAGCACCATCGTTTTTGTTGCGCCAGCAGCAGTCTCGACCGTTGTCATACGGAACTCTTTCTGAACCCTGGAACCATGGGCACGTCCCGATAACCTTCCACCGGATAATCCTTGCGCAGGGGATGTCCTTCGAAATCGTCGGGGAGAAGGACACGGCGCAAATCCGGATGACCGGTAAATCGTATCCCCATCAAGTCAAAAATCTCGCGCTCCAGCCAGTTGGCGCCCGGCCAGACGGGGCACAGCGTGTCCACGACGGGATCCGCTCCCGACAGCCGTACTTTCAGGCGAATTTTGTCTTTGCGGGGAATGGAAACCAGGTGGTAGTTCAATTCATAACGCGGTTCATGCGGGTAACGGTCCACGCAGGTGGCGTCGGTCAGCAGGTCAAAGCGAAGCGCGGCGTCTTCGCGGCACCGCTCCGCGACGCCTCGCAAAATCTTGCGCGGCAGAACGATCGTCGTCTCCCCGCGAAACTCCATCACTTCCTCAATCGCGTTGGGATTCCACGCACGCAGGTGCTCGACCACAACATTAGCATTTTGGCTGGTATTCTCAGTCACCGGTTCGAAGCCCTCAGACGCAGCTTAGTACTTGTGCCAGTCGAGCGCGCCCTTTTTCCAAAGATAGAAGTAACCGACCAGGAGTATGGCGATATAGACCATCATCTCTGCGAACCCATACAAACCGACACTTGGACCAAGCTTGATCAAGTCCCGGTAAATGTACGCCCACGGATACAAAAAGATGGCTTCCACATCGAACAATATGAAAACCATCGCAACCAAATAAAATTTAACGGAAAAGGGCTCTCGCGCGTCGCCTGTCGGCTCCATGCCGCATTCGTAGGCCTGCTGTTTCGCGCGGTTTGGCCGGCGCCATCCCACCAGCACCGAGGCTGCCGTCAAAGCCCCGGCTAAAGCCGAAGCAATGAGCAGGTGTATAAGAAGCGGAGCGTACGCTTGTAAGCCTGATTCGGTCATGGGCGAAGCGCTATAATATCTATTCAAATGCAGTCGGTCAAATGGCGCGAGAAAAATACTTCGGGTAGCAATTGATAAGGTTCCGGCCTGTTTGCCGGGCGAAGGATTGGACGAGTCCATGCTCTTCGGGCACAACACCGATGTGAAGGTAGGAGGCACGGTCTATCACGTTCAGACCGAGGATCGCGGCACGCCCAGCGCTCTGATTGACACCACCGTTTACTGCCGTGGGCGCGTGCTGCATCGTCGAACGAATAATTATCTGGATTTGGTGCCGCTCGATGGCGGACATGAGGAAATTCTAAGAAAGCGCATTGACGAGCAGCATCGTGCCGTCACCGAAGATATCCGCTCCGGCGCTTTGCAACTGACTTCGCCCCTTCTGCCTGGCAAAGAGGAAGCTGCGGACCCGGCACGAAAGCCCGGTGCCGCAAATCCCGCAGGCACAGCCGCTGCGTTTGCAAATGTGAATGGTTTGCATGCCCTTCCCATTTGCGTTGAACTACTCAACTCCAGAAACTGGCTGTCCGGCAAGCGCGCGAACTTGCAAGTTGTGGTGCGGCAGAAGCAAGATGGATTCGCCGTCGCCGGAGCCACGGTCGTCGCGCACATCGAAGGCTCTGCCGACGCCCGCCGATTCAGTGCAGTCACGGGCGCGGATGGCCACGCGCAACTCGAATTCGAAGTAGCACAACTTCCGGCAACCGAGTCTGCGCTGGTCATCGAAACCGAGCACGCCAATGCCAAGGCCCAGCTGAAATTTCAGCTGCGCGCAAGGTCACGCGTACCCACTGTCTGAAACTGAGAAGCAGGAAGGAATGTCTGATTTGGAAAAAACAACGCAAATTGGAATCTCCATCACCGTGAATGGAGAAAAGCAGGAAGCGAAACCCGGCGCGGTGGTGACCGATTTGTTGCTGGCTCTTGGGCTGGACTCCGGCCGCGTGGCCATCGAGCGCAACCTGGAAATTCTTCCGCGTCCTGTCTGGGCGCAAACGGTGGTGGAATCCGGCGACCGCTACGAAATTGTTCAATTCGTCGGTGGCGGCTAGTCTTACAACCCGTCGAGCAAGTGTCCCATCTTGCTTTTTTTTGTTTGCAGGTAAGCGCGGGAAATCTTCGAAATGCGCGGCTGGCAGGGAACTCGCTGCACCACGCGAATCCCGGACTGTTCCAGTTGCCGCACTTTCTCCGGGTTGTTTGAAAGCAGGCGGATTTTTCTCGCGCCGAGCTTCTTGAGGATTTGCGCGGAAAAATCGTAGTCGCGTGCGTCCGCAGCAAACCCTAGCGTTTCGTTCGCTTCGACGGTATCCATCCCCCCGTCCTGCAGCTGATAAGCGCGCAGCTTGTTCATGAGTCCGATCCCGCGCCCCTCCTGCGGCAAATACAAAAGTATTCCAGACCCAGCCTGCCCTATTTTTTTCAGCGAAAGTTCAAGCTGTGCACGGCAATCGCAGCGCAGCGAAGCGAGCACGTCTCCGGTCAGGCATTGCGAGTGCACACGCACGAGCGGCGCCTTTTTCCCGTTCAACTTGCCACGCACAAGCGCAATGGCCTCTTCGTTCGCACCCTGGCCCTTGAATCCATGAATCGTGAACTTTCCAAAACGCGTCGGCAAAGCAGCGTGCGCGATGAGCCGCACATCGTCGAGAACTTTCTTTGTGGAATCCTTGCGCTTTGAGCGGAGGAACTTTCCTGGAGTTGTTTTTTGCGCCATGCAAGGAGAAGTATAACAGGACCGACTCTGGCGCTAGAGATGTTCGGCCGTGCAGTTGCGGGCCCAATCCTGAATCTTGCTGCAGACCAGGTCGCGAATGGTCTCCAACTCCGGGGTGTCGACATCATCCCTATAAAAAAACCAGAACTTCTTCTTTCGGGAATTCAGCCGAATCCGGAATTCGCCTCTTCCGGGATCGTCGCAGCAGATATCAATCCCTAAATGCTCTGTGCCCTTCCGAAACCAGATGAACCATCCCCAGTCTTCCTGATTGGTGTCCGCGTCTTCATATTTCCCAGCTATGAGCGGCAGGAGCACATCACGCACGGAATCCCCGCCCCAGCAAGACTCGTTGAAGTAAATGTCTGTTTTCTCCAGCGCAAATTTCTTGGTAAATGAAATTTAGTAGGGCATACCGGAAGTCTATGAAATTGCCCGGAGCGGCTCAACACGATTTTGCGTGAAATTCCGGCGAATAACCTGCTTTACATCCCCTCTGCGATTGGCTAGCGTAAGCCAAGGCGCCTCCGCAAACGAACAATGGACAAGGCCACAGCCGTGCGCGATCTCCTATTCACCCTGTTGCTGAAGGTGGGCGTGGCTGCTTCGATAGCCGCGCTCCTCGCGCGCTGGAACACGTTCCGTCGCGTGCTTTTCACCGAAGAGCGCGACCCCGACCAAAAGCTAAAGTTGATGTTGTTCATGACACCGCCGCTCATTCTCGGCGTGACGCTGCGTCTCGTTGGTTCTCCGTACCACTTTGCTGATCTGTCGCTCGAAGGCGCGTTCCTGATGGGTCTGCTTGGCGGCCGCGTCGTGGGACCAATCGGCGGCGCCATCATCACCATTCCTGCGCTTATTTCGCACGAATGGCTGGCCATGCCCGCTGCTTCGACGGCAGGCTTGCTTGGGGGCTTGATTCGCCAGGCTATCCCCAACAAAGAGGACCTGTGGAACTTTGGCCCGTTCACTTTTCTCAACATTCCAAGAGCCGTCGTCCGCCTTTTGAAAAAAGCGCAACTGTCCTGGGAAATGGCCCCACTGGCCGCATGCGTTCTGCTCGAACTGGGCCGCGTCGCGCTCGTGCAGGCCACCAAGCCGAAGTGGCTCTTCGCCATTCACGCACAGTGGGACTGGTGGCTGGCACTGACGGTCATCGCCACGCTTATGTCCGTGGCCGCACCGCTGAAAATCTGGAACAACACGCGCATCGAGATGAACCTCGAGCGCCATCAGCAGCTCCTGCTGAAAGCCCGCATGGACGCGCTTTCGCGACAAATCAACCCGCACTTCCTGTTCAATACTCTGAACACCGTTTCCGCGCTCATTCGTTTCGATCCTGACAACGCGCGCGGGGTCGTGCTAAAACTCAGCAACATCCTGCGCCGCCTTCTTCGCAAGCACGAAACCTTCGTCCCGCTGCGCGAAGAAATTGAGTTTATCGACGATTACCTCGATATCGAAGTCGCCCGCTTTGGCCGCGACAACCTCGACATCGTCAAGGACATTGACGAAGAAACACTCGAAGCCTTCGTACCCAGCATGTTGTTGCAACCCATCGTCGAAAATTGCCTGAAGCACGGCCTCGCGCCAAAACTCGACGGCGGCAAAATCCAATTGCGCACCGTAAACCGCGACGGCCGCCTGCACATTGAAATCGAAGACAACGGCGTCGGCATATCCGAAGAAAAAATGCCGCATGTCTATGTCGAAGGCATCGGCCTGAGCAACGTGCGCGAGCGCCTCCGCGTCCTCTACGGCACCGATTTTCAATTGCAAATCGAAAGCCGCACCGGCCAAGGCACGCTGATCAAAATCGAAATCCCCGAATTAGTCTCCACCATGCAGACCGTCGGATAGCCCGCAGGAAGAAATGTGGGAGCGGGTTTCAGCCCGCCCCATCTTCAAAGTTCCACTTTCAAAATTACACCAGGAAACATTTGTTGCACTTTTCCACTATTGAGTTATCGTAGCCCGCTACAAATCTGTCTCGGAGGGAATCATGGCCCAATTCGCAGCGCGTGTCCCGCGCCCGTCCGTAACCCTTTGGATCATCTTGTGTGTTGTGGCCGTCGCTCCGCATTCGGCTCACGCGCAGTTGCCCGTTCAGTCCGACAGCACGGGAGCCGCCGATCCCCGCTTTGACGCCGCACGCGCAAAAATTCTCGCTCTCATCCAGAAAGATCAGCTGCCCTCCGTGTCCGTGGCCGTCGCCCAGCACGGAAAAATCATTTGGGAGCAAGGTTTCGGCTGGGCCGACCGCGAAAAACTCCAGCCTGCGAATTCCGACACCATGTATTCGATGGCCTCCATTAGCAAACCCTTCACCGCTACCGCCATCCTGGAACTGGTCAAAAAGGGCAAGATCAATCTCGACGCCCCCGCCAACGATTACCTTGGCGCCGCGAAGCTCACCGGCCTTGCCGGCGATGCCTCTGCCGCCACGATTCGCACCATCCTCTGCCACACGTCCGGCCTCCCGCTCCACTGGCAATTTTTTTACGACAACGAGAATTATCGTGCGCCGCCGATGGAGGACACTATTCTTCGTTACGGCAACCTGGTGAACGCTCCCGGTGAACGCTTCCAATATTCCAATCTCGGCTACGGCATTTTAGGCCACATCGCCGCGCAAATTTCCAGCCTCAGTTATGCCGACGCCATGCAGACGCTTGTGTTTGCTCCGCTTGGGCTGACGCACACGTCTTCCGGCATCGGCCCCGGCCTCGAGCACTTCGCCGCCGCGCGCTATGACTCCAAGCTGCACCCGCTGCCGTACTACACCTTCGATCATCTCGGCGCGTCTGCGATATATTCCAGCGCTCACGATCTCATCCGCTTCGCCATGTTTCACCTGAAAGATCACCTCCCCGGACAGGAAGCTATTCTCGACGACGCCACCATTGACCTCATGCACAAAGGCATCTCGCACATGAACGCAGACACTTTCTATGGCTTGGGGTTCTACGGCAGCGATAAGAACGGCATGCTCGAGTATGGCCACAGCGGCGGTATGCCGGGCGTCAGCACCGTGATGCGTCTCTATCCCGATGAGGATCTCGCTGTTGTCGTGCTCACCAACACCAGCGGCACTGGCGCCGTACCCGAAATCGAACGCGAAATCACCGGCGCGCTCGTGCCGCGCTACGGGAAAGCCCTCGCGGCCGAAGCCAAGCCTCCCGAAGCCCCGAAGAATCTCTACCATCCCACGCCGGAATTCGTCGGCACCTGGGCCGGAACTCTGCGCACCTGGCAGGGAACTGTCCCGCTAACGCTCATTTTTCAACCGGATGGCGACATCCACGTCAAACTAGGAGACCAACTTGAAACTCTTCTCAACGACGCGCAGTGGGACGACAAAATGCTCAACGCCCGCTTCGCTGCTGCTATTCCGACGCCCGACGCCAAAATGCACAATCACTCCGTGCACCTCGAACTCTGGCAACGCAATGGCAAGCTCACCGGCGAAGCCAATGCTGAAGCCACCGAAGAGCCTGCACATTACAGCCTGTCCTCCTACGTCACGCTGACGCGCTCGGCGCAATAGCGTCGCTTTTGTCGGCGTATGGCACGATGTAAGACAAGAAGACGGTGGAGAGTTGCGCTTGCAGAGAATCTGAGGCAGGAAGCCCTGATTAAGTTGGAATCTTGCGGGCCATTTCCCAATGATGGCCAAAGGGATCGACCAGCCGGCCCACCCGCCAGCCGTGGTCGTTTTTTACGGCGCAGATTTCTTTCGCTCCGGCTGCCAGCGCCCGCTTAAATGATGCGTCCGGGTCCGTCACGATAAGAATCATTCGTACCGGCGTTCCCTTTACGGCTTCAGAGCTCACGTTTCCAAGCTGAGGTGACTCATCACTGAGCCAAAACTCCGCGCCATCCACGGACATTCGCGCCACAACTTCTCCGTCCGGCGATTCCACGCGATAAACTTCTACTGCCCCAAAAGCCGCCTTGTAAAACTCCACGGCCATCGCCCCGCCACGCAACGACAACCATGGCGAAATCGTCGTCGCAATCGGACCTGCCGCCAATGGATCGAAACTCATAAGTCGCTCCTTCATCGAAAGGATGTTAGACGCACGACTTTACGAATGGAGTCAACGACCAGCCCCGGCTCATCGAGTTGAATATAATGCCCGCTCTTCCTCGCGATCACAATTTCGACATGCGGCACCACAACCGCCATTTGATCTTCCGACTTCCGCCACGCGGTTTCCAGTACGCCGCCAAATCTTGCAGGCGCGCTCGACGGCAATTTCACCGGCAAGCCTCGCACTAGAATCGCTACAGGAATCTTTTTCGGTGGCGGATTGTTCGGATTCGTCAGTTCCCGTTCGATCTGTTGAAAACTCATATCAAAATCAATATTTTCCAAAGCCGTGTAATCTTCAAATCCAGGCAGTGGCCCTGAATTCAAGGCCAGAAAAGTCGCCCAATCGCCAGCGCTAAACAGGGGCTTAATCTGTTCCGCAAGCGCATCCACCAGCACCAGCCCGTTCACTTCTTCCGGATACATCAGCGCATAAAGCCGCACAAACAATCCACCGAACGAGTGTCCCACCAGCACAAATGGCCCCGGCACGTTCGCCGCCCGCAGCAGCATATGCAAATCCCGCGTCACGTTTACCGCCGTCCGCGGCATCGGTGCAGCCTCGCTGCGGCTGAGCTCTCCGGCATTCAGTGTCGTCCCCGGCCGGTCATACGTGCACACCCGCGCAAACTTGGCAACCTGCTGCATCACCGGTTCTCCGCCGTGTGGCAACAAATCCGCCCGGCTCCAATTATCCCCGCGCGTCCTCAATCCAGATTCCAGCACAACCGTCGTCGCCCCTGCCCCGCGGCACTCCAAATAAAGTTTCCGCCCATTCCCAATGTCCACGCTCCCGGCAAAATCACTGGCCACAGCAGACTGGGCCAGCGCATCTTTGCCCGGCGCGTCTTGGGCCAGCGCATCTTGAGCCGAAGCAAGTTCAGCGTTCCACGCCAACGCAAACATCAGAAGGGGAATCGCCCATTCCACGCAACAAAGCCGCATGACACTCCCGCAAATAAAAGCGATGCTACCACACAAGAATTCAAGAACTGCCTGCCACGCGCCTCCTCAAAGCCGTCTCAAGAGATAGCTATCCGCAGCGATCTATCTATCGGCAGCCTTCCGTATCGATATTCAGAATTTGCTTTGAGGATAGATAACGCAGGTTCGACGACGCGGCGCCGGCCTTCTCTTTCCAGGGATTAAAGAGAACGACGGCCAATTTCCTTGACATTAAACGGCTATTTTCATAATGTCGCGGCCTGTCCTCGGGAACCCCAGGCGAGCGCGAACGAAGGCGTCCTTAACGCAAACGCAAGACGAAACCAGCCGACGCCTTCGGGAGAACCACCCATGAAATTCTGGATTAGCACGCAGCACCGGCTTTGCAAGGTTGGATTCTACGTCGTCATAGTTCTGTTAAGCATAGTCGCATCTGGCCAAACCTTAGCGGCGGCCGATCCTGCCATTCCATCAGGGGACATGCGCATCCACTACTTTAGGCCAGACGGCAAATATAGCGGCTGGACGATCTACGCGTTTGATAACACCACAGAAAACACCGGCAACTACGGCGGCGGGCCCGTGCAGGTGACGGGCACGGACAGCTTTGGTGTGTATTTTGACGTGGGAGTGACCACCGGAGCGCAAGAAGTGGGGATCATTATTCACAACCCGACGGCGCAGGGCGGGGACCAGAAGGACACGCCCAACAATTTGTTCGTCGATCCCGCGACGCAGGGAAATGAATTTTGGGCTTACTCCGGGATAGCCAAGCTGTATACCACCGCGCCAAGCCTAACGAATCCGACTGCACTGCTGCCGGGATACGTCCGTGTGCATTATCACCGTGTGGACGGCAATTATGGAGGCTGGACGATCTATGCTTTCTACGACACGACGGAGTACACGGGCGACTACAACAGCGGGCTCGTACCTCCAACGAATTCCGATGCCTATGGAGTGTATTTTGATGTGGCTGTTATCCCCAATGCCCAGAATCTTGGGTTGATTATTCACAATCCCTCGGCGCCGGGCGGCGATCAGAAAGACCCTGGGCCGAACGAGTTCGTCGATCCGTCCACGGAGGGCTTTGAGTATTGGGGCTACACGGGAATCGGCAAGCTGTACAAGAGCCAGCCCAGTTTAGGCAATCCCTCGGCGCTGTTGCCCGGGTATGCGCGCATTCACTACTACCGGCCGGACGGAGACTACGCGAACTGGACCGTTTATGCGTTTGAAGATACGGCGGAATACACCGGCGACTACAACGACGGGCTGACCGGAGTGACCAGCACGGACTCCTACGGCGCGTACTTCGACATCAGCCTGATTCCCAATGCCCAGAACTTGGGATTCATCATCCACAACATCTCGACCGGAGTAAAAGACCCGGGGCCGAACATGTATCTGAATGCGGGAACGTTCACACAGGCCTGGGCGATTTCCGGGAACACGACGGTCTTCACTGCGACGCCGACTCCGACCCAGATCCTGGACAGTCTGCTGAACGTGGAGCAAGCGTACTGGCTCGATCGCCAGCGGGTGGCAATACAGCCGCAATTTGCGCAGAGTGGGGATAGTTACGCGATCAGCTGGAGTCTGACGGGCGGACTGTCTGTGACCACAACCGGGATCACGGGAGGCACAAACATTCCTCTGACTCCGGGCGGAAGCCTGACTGCGGAGGAATTGCTGCGGTATCCGCAATTGAGCGGGTACGCCGTTCTTCAACTACCGGCAAATACTCAGGCTTCAAGCTTGCAAACGGTTCTTGAGGGACAGCTCGCGCTTTCCGTGATCGGCTCGAATGGAACGCTTCAGTACGCCACGGGGATGCAGATCGCGGGCGTGCTGGATGATCTTTACTACTACCCAGGCAAGCTCGGCGTTGTGTTTCATCATGGAGAGAATGGTTGGAGCGACTGGCAGGACGACGAAAACTGGGGAGTGAAGCTGAAGCTATGGGCGCCAACCGCGCAGAGCGTCTCGTTGCAAGTTTTCGATCACGAATTGGATACGACGCCTTCCGCCGTGATACCGATGCACGAACACAGTGGCGTGTGGGTAGCAGGCGGACCGGACAGTTGGAAAAATAAATACTACCTTTACAGCGTAAACGTCTGGGTCCCATCGGACTCAGCCGTGGACACCAATGTAACCAGCGATCCGTATTCCGTCGACATCGCGTTGAACGGAGCCAAGAGCAGAATCACCGACCTCGACTCCGACGAGACGAAGCCTGCAGGCTGGGACGAGGATAGTTCACCTGCGCTAAGAAGCCTAAGGGACATGAGTTTGTACGAGCTGCATATTCGCGATTTCAGCGTGAACGACCTCACGGTACCACCGGCTCATCGCGGACTGTATGAGGCTTTTGATGACCAGAACTCCAACGGAATGACACATCTTCGGTCTCTGGCCGCAAGCGGGCTCAAGGCCGTGCATATCCTGCCGTCCTTCCACTTCGCCAGCGTCAATGAAGACAAATCCACATGGATCATTCCCACCGGTCTGGTGCAATATCCGCCGGACGGCCAGCAGCAGCAGGCAGCTGTTACCGCCAGCCAGACAAGTCCTGCGTACAACTGGGGCTATGATCCGGTGCACTACATGACGCCGGAAGGCAGCTACGCGATCAATCCGGATAACCGCGTGCGGGAATACCGGGTGATGGTGGATGGACTGCACAAAGCTGGGCTGCGCGTCGTACAGGATGTGGTC
This sequence comes from Betaproteobacteria bacterium, assembly GCA_903970165.1. GTDB lineage: Bacteria > Acidobacteriota > Terriglobia > Acidiferrales > UBA7541 > Acidiferrum. The sequence continues at coordinate 4,153 of CAJCHZ010000101.1, read as the reverse complement.
TTCAACCACACGAATGCCAGCGGGGAAGGTCCCAACTCCAATCTCGACGAAGTGGTGCCCAATTACTATCACCGCTTGGATGCGAATGGAGCACTCGAGACTGCCTCGTGTTGCCCGGATACGGCAAGCGAACACAAGATGATGGAAAAGCTGATCATTGACACGCTCTTGCTGAACGCGCGGGAATATAAGATCGATGGCTTCCGCTTCGACATCATGAGCTTCATGTTCACGTACAACATGCTGGACATTCAGCAGGCGCTGCAGGCGCTTACTCTGGAGAAAGACGGCGTGGACGGAGCCAAGATCTATCTGTATGGAGAAGGCTTCAATTTTGGCGACACCGCCGACAATCAGATAGGGCCCAATGCTTCGCAGATCAATCTCTATGGATTTGGTATCGGGACCTTCAACGACCGCATCCGAGATGGCGTTCGCGGCGGCAGCCCTTTTACTGATGAGCGGGTGCAGGGCTTTGCCACCGGACTTTTCACCGACTCCAGCGACTTTACCAATGGCAGTCTTGCGCCGACCCAGCAGCAAGCTCAATTGCTGCAATACTCCGACTGGATCGATATAGGGCTGACGGGAAATCTGCGCGACTACTCGTTCACGGACAGCGCCGGGGCGACCGTAACGGGAGCCCAGGTGAGCTACAACGGGCAACCGACCGGATATACGAAGAGTCCGCTCGAAGCGGTGAACTACGCCTCCGTCCATGACAATCAGGATCTCTTCGACGCGGTGCAGCTGAAGTCGAGCTTTAGCGACAGCATCGCCACGCGTTCTCGGAGGCAGGTCATGGGCATGAGTTTAGTCACTCTGGGGCAGGGAGTTCCCTTCTTCCAGGCGGGCGATGATCTGCTGCGCTCGAAGGACATGGACCAGAACAGCTATGACTCCGGCGATTGGTTTAACAAGATCGACTGGAGCGGCCAGACAGCAAACTGGGGGATCGGCCTGCCCATTGCGAGCCAGAACCAGGGACAGTGGCCGATCATGACGCCGCTACTCAGTAACCCGGTTTATACGCCACTTCCGGCAAATATTGCCTACAGTGAAGCGGCGTTCGGCGAACTGTTGAAGATTCGCTACAGCTCGGAATTATTCCGCATGGCGACGTTTGAGGAAGTGCAGCGGAATCTCACCTTCCTCAACACCGGGCAAAACCAGACGCCGGGGCTGATCGTGATGAAGTTGGACGCCAATGGCGGGAACTACGGAATGTACAAACACATCGTGGTGATTTTCAACGCAACTAATGCGGCGGTGACCTTCACCGACAGCCGGCTGCAGGGCTTGGCTTTGCATCTGCACCCGGTGCAACGAAACTCGATCGATCCAACAACAAGACAGTCGACGTTTAACTCCAAAGCTGGAACGGCTACAGTTCCCGCGCTCACTACTGCAGTCTTCGTGGCGGAAACCGAGTAAGCAATTGGCTGTCCACAAGCGCCCCCCGGTCTGAAATCGGTCCGAATTGAATCGCTCAGATCGGTGCTTGTTGCCTTTTGAAAAGTGATTTCATTTAAGCGTATATAGCTCGAGCACGATACCGCTACCATGGACCGGCTTGCTCGCGAAACTTCCGGCGAGGATGGGCCGTGGGTCCATCTCCAGATGCGCATGGCATTCCTTCGCGGCGACGTCGCGACACTTCGTTCCCTCAGTGACGCTCTGATTAGTCGTCAGAGGAAGGCCAACAAAATGGAAGACGTTGCCGAGGCGCTCGCCTACCATGCCGACGAGGAGGCCTACCTTGGGAACTATCACTTAGCCCGCAAACTGTGCGCCCAGGCCGACGAAGCCGGGAATCATAGCGCTTCCGGACTCTTTCACTGCTCGCACGCTCTCGGGCAGGCCGCGGACACATCCGCCGCAGAAGCACTCGCCGCGAAACTGAATGAACTGTTCCCCGAGAACACTTTCGAGCAGAAGGTCCTCCGTCCCGTCACTCACTCCGTCATCCAGCGAACGCGGGGAAATCCGAGGGCCGCAGTGGACTTACTTGCGCCCGTCACGCCGGGTTACAATGTCGTGGTCTTCTACACTCGAGCTCGCGCCTATATGGCCGCTGGAGATCAGGCCAAGTCTATCGCCGACTTCCAGACCGTGATTGACAACCCGGGTTGGCCGGATTGGGAACCCTTTAAGCCGCTTTCGCAACTCGGCCTCGCGCAGGCCTATGCCATGGAAGGGGACCGCGAGAAAAGCCGCAAAGCGTACGATAATTTTTTCGTCACTTGGAAGGACGCTGACCCCGACATTCCGATCCTTATCGCTGCCAAGGCTGAGTACGCAAAGCTGCAGTAATTCTTGGAGGGTTGTGCGTTCAAACCTTATCAGCGCTTAATCGGACAATTGGTTTTGGACCGATTTCAGTTGTCCGGTTACGGGCGTTGATCGTCCAAGTCCCTCAAATTCGAGACTGCAGTGGATTTTGGTTCAATACCCTCACTATTCGGTTACGTATTCCAGTGGCGTTTGTCCGAGCAGCTCCTTAAAACGGGCTGCGAATGCGGAGCGAGACATGCCCGCCGCTTCTCGGCCCGGGATTCGACCGTCCAGGGTGTATTCACACTGTCGTGAATGGCACTCAGGGCAGCGCCCACCACTATCCATCTTCGCGCGTGTCTAAAGAGCAAAACAATGTAGAGAAATGTGGTCTGCCGCACTGAAATCTGTTTTCGAATCGTGTAGTCCCGTACAAGGGGAAGGAAATACACAAAAGTTTATGATTGCAAGGACCGCGCCCAGGTCGAGAATTGTGATTATTGAGGAGGTCCAAGAGACTCGCGACGCGATCAAAGAGCTGCTGAAGCGCGATGGCTATTGGGTTGACGCAGTGAGAGATGAAGATGAAGCTGTCGACCGGATTCAGCGAAACCACCCCGACTTGATACTCATATCTCTGGAGGGGACACTGAAGCAGCTGATAGCAACAGCGCAGAGAATACGCGGAAGAAGCGTCCTGACCCAGCAAACTCCAATCGTTATCTTCTCCCTGGAAGCTGTTCCCGAAGGTGCAGAAGAAGAGCTTGGTGAAAATATTCGCGTTACGGCGCCAGATAACTTCAACCAACTCAGGGCCTTACTTATGCGAGTTCTGCGCGTGGCTTCGCGCACACACTGACGTATTTCTCCGTGTTCGCAGTAAGCAAGCAATTGCACTCGCTGCTGACGGCCTTGTAGCACTCGCAGACAGTCTCTTCGAGCCGTTTTCTGTCCACGATGCGGAGATGGCCGCGAGTGTAATGGATGAGACCCGCATCTTGAAGACGTCCCGCGGCGACGGTTACGGTTTCCCGGCGGCCACCCAACATGTTAGCGATAAACTCTTGCGTCATTATTAGTTCGTCAGAAGAAACGCGGTCCCGGATCAAAAGCAACCAGCGACACAGGCGTTTTTCAAGCGTGTGTTTGCGATTGCAAGCAGCGGTTAGAGAGATCTGATTGATGAGCGTGCCGGTGTATCGCAAAAGGACGCGCTGAAAAGGACCGCCGCGCGTGAAATGATCTCGGAGAACCCGCGCCTCCATACGCAATGCTTCTCCGGCGATGCCAACAATGGCTCGATTGGTGGTGGCGTGCCCTTCGAGGAAAAGCGAGGTGCCCAGTACGCCATCGTTTCCGGCCAATGCCACTTCAGCAGTGGCGCCGTCTTCCATGTCGCAAACCAAGGAAACGACACAGGTCGTCGGAAAGTAAGCAAAGCCAAAGTCCCGCGCTCCTTGGCCGACTACCTCACCCAAGGAGAATTTGACGGTGCGAAGATGGGGAACAAGACGAGCATAGTCCTCAACGGGAAGATTCGATAAGAGGTGATTTGAGGAATTATCCTCGTGCTGAAAAATGTGGGACATACGGCACCGCTCTCACAATTTGTCACGGTCTCTTTTGCTCCAGTTTTTAGTGCACGTCTGTGCGATGTCGCACAGACAGTTTCAAACTGAAATGACATTGTGCGTCTGCGGAAGTAGTGAAACGGTCAGCGAGTACGTTTCACAGGGTCTTACGAAAGACTCTGCTTTCGAGCAAGGAATTGTGGTTTCAGGGCGACCACGGAGTCCTCCCTGTCGGCTTAGCGCGATTGAGTCTCTGTCCGTGGCGCTCATGGGAGTCACAGTTCCTCTTGAAGATCCGCCGCTGGTAG
>CAJCHZ010000100.1 GCA_903970165.1 Betaproteobacteria bacterium | reverse complement strand
AAGTGTTCCTCTGCGGAGCTCTACTCGGTCGCGCGGGCCATCGCTTGGTCCTGCATCTGTCGTCTTCTTGGGGCGGCCTGCAACGGCGCATCCCGTTGCTGGAGAATGTCTTAGCTTACGGCACCGCAACTTCGCCGAAGTCGCATCCAGAAACAGCAACCTGAACCAAAATAGACCAAGGAATCTCGATGAAACCGCCTTCAATTTCGGAATTCAGGCTTAATGATGCGCAATTGCTACTTCACCTTAGACCCTCCTGTTGAAAAACATGAGGCAGGAGGCCCCGGGTCGTAAGTTGCTCCAATCAGAACTGTTAGTCTCTCACCGTTCTACTCAAACTGAAGCAGACAGGTGTGCTCCAGCGGAAAAAACCAAGAAAAACATGGCGTTAAAAAGCGTGAAAAGAGCGACTCAGGGGAAAATTCGGGGGACCAGCGTCTTTCAAATCTGTTCAACCGCTGGGATGCGCGACTGTGATTCGATTGTCGAATCGTTTCGTTAGTGACTAGACAACGAGGCCGAGGTGTGTCGGACATAGGCGGATCGGCTGAGTTATTTATTGTTGCAGTAGAGGGCCTCGAGCTAGGAACGCGCAAAATCAAATAGTGACTTCAGATCGTTTTCGTCGGCGTCGAGCGCGCGAAGCGCGGCGAGGTATCGAGTGCGTGCGTCGCCTGCGGCGACGAGATCTTTGCCGGCACCCCACGTAAATTCCGCTTGGCCGTATTTTACAGCGGCAATGTCCGCGATCATCCGCGCGTGACGGCCGTTGCCGTTTGCGAACGGATGAATCTTCGTCAACTGATGGTGGAATCGAAGCAGCGCTTCGTCCACGGGAAGCGTTTTGTTTTCGAGCCAATACCTAGCGTTGGCAAGAAGCTGTGGAATGCGTTGCACAATCTCCTTTGGGTCGCAGCCAATGTTGCGCTGCGTTTGCCGGTAAGTGCCCGCCCATTTCCAAACGTTGTCGAACATCCGATGATGCAGTTCGCGCACATAAACTTCATCGAGCGGGTCATTGGATTTCATCGTTCGGTTGTCGAACGCCCATTCTCGGGCTCGTAGAATGTTCACCGCCTCGTATTCGTTCAGCTCAGCTAGCGTGCTGATTTTCGGAATGAGCTGTTCCGCTTCTTCCGGACGAATCGGTGTATTGCCGTCCGAGTATTTTTGATTGAGGATGAAGTTCATCGTGTTTTGCGTCGATTCAAACGCCGCTGTGCCTCATCCTCTATAAGCTTGCCCGGGTTTTCCGGTCGCTGATCTTCGAGTGCCATTGTGTGCACGACGCTTTTGACATCGCGTTCAGCCCGTTCGCGCGTCGGCTGTTCCGCGAGTTCTGCGAACGAACCAGTCCGCGGTACGAGAACATAGACCACGTCGCAACCCATGCTTCCGGCAACCCGGCGGAGGGCGCGCAAGGTGATGCGATTTTCGGCTTCGCCCTGTTCGAATTGTTGGATAGCTTGTCCCGTGGCCCGCATCGTTTTGCCGACCTGCCTTTGACTTAAACCCAAGGCTTCGCGCACTGAGGCGAGCCAGCCCTGTGACGGGCGAGGGGGAAGATTTCGCGCCGTCCCCAAAATGCGGTCGAGTTGAGAGAGCCGTAACTGTCTGAATTCACGTTTCATAGGGTACGCCGTCAAGCTATAGCTTGGCACGAATAGTATAAAAGACAAGCTATAGCTTGTCAATTGGCCATTCAATGACAAGCCCTAACTTTACAGAGTGCCACCAAACTACAATTCTGCGCCTTGAAACCGGCAAAATGAACGGCATCACTGGGCGGGCAAAATGAAGTAAGGCCATTGTTATGAGCAGATTATCGTCAAACAATGATCGGCATCTTAAGCGGACCTTATTAGGCGGCGGGGCGCGCCTGGGTCGGAAGCATAAGAACCATTCAAGGCTGAGTACCATACATCGCCAGAGAAATAGAGCCGTAAATACCCTCAATGATTTGCTGTTTTTCGACTATTCACTTCGTGAATAGCTGTTTCTCGACGATTGATGTCGTTTTTCGACGCTGAGCCCATTGATTCTTATCCGCGCTGAGGAGGATTCCAAGCTTGAATGCCAGAAGGCCTGTGTCGGACCCAGGAATGGGTCGTTCGAAAAGCCTAGAGAATACAAGTCTTCAGCGAACGTCCATCGTGACGGAAAACCCTAGCCGTAGGCGTGGTTGGTGCCGAAGTCGTTGAAAAAACTGACGAGCTTCGGTCCCGAGCGGTAAGGCGAGCGCCTTTTCCCCCGTGATGATTTCACCGAGCCGCTTGATTGTTCTTTCAGATATTTTCATGCGTCCGCCAGAATAATCTTTCTCAGCGTGCCAGATCGAGCGTGCGGATCAGCACAGACCCATCCGGCTCTATCGCGCCGGCGAGATATTTCTTCCGCGCCTCTTCCTCAATAGCCCTTCGGTTGGCCCGAAAGACTTCGAGCTTGTCCTTCTTGTTGCCCTTGAAGTGATCGTCCAGCGCCTCACGGCTGACGGCGCATTGGACGCGCCTTTCGCCGTCCTGGCCCCAGAAGGTAACAACACTGCGGTCAAATACGTACGCTTCCTGCGGATCTGGAAATGTCAGTTCACGGACAGCCTCCGGCTCATCGCCGGTGTGAATTTCACTTGCGGAGGTGCCCTGCGCGTTGAAACCCTCGAACGCCTCGTTGACGATGGCCTCAAGCGAAGTCACCTCTGCGTCTGTCAGCCTCTTGAATTCGCCGGTCCGCCGTCTTTTGGGCAGCGTTCCTTTGTTCTGCCGTATGAACATCAGCAGGTTCTCAGCGAGCCTATCCGGCATTTCGACTGTATTCATGATCCGGCGCAGTGCTTCGTCGTGGCGGCGCAGATAGTCGATTTCACGCGGCAAGTCCTCCTCGACCGTCCGCAGGACGCAGGCATACAGAAATTCCGCGGCTTCCGTCGCGTCGAAATAGCGATAGAGGTCCGCCGTATCGTTCAGCACTTCGACGTTTTCCTGCGGCGTCGGTCGCCACTCGATAAAATTCATCAGCGGTCGTGAGTGATCCTGTAAAGTTTTTCGATATTCGTCGATCCGGTCATACATCACCGAGGACACCGGAAAGACCAGTCCCGGCGGCGTGAATTTTCTCTCGGCGAGAACATGATGGACGAGGCAGCGGTGCAGCCGCCCGTTGCCGTCCTGAAATGGATGGACGTAGACGAAGCCGAACGCCGTCGCCGCCGCCTGTATAACAGCGTCGGCGCCGTCCTCGCGCATGCGATCATTTGCCGCGAACAACGCAGTTACGAGGTCGTTGAGGTCGGCCGGTCGCGCGCCGATAAATTCGGGCAGCGGGTCGCCGTTATGGTCGCGCTCGCCGAGAAACACGCCGTCGGGCCGCAGGCCGACATGGACGAACCGGTCGTCTTCGATCAGCACACCTTGCAGGCGGATCATTTCATCCACGGTGAGTTTATTCTTGCCCGCCTGCATGACGGCCCGGCCCCAGCGCTCCAGCCGGTTGCGCGTCGGGCGCTCGCCTTCAATCTCGAAGCTCGCGCGGCTGTCCGCCAGAAGTAGGAAGCTCGCGGCGCGCGCGACGAGGTGCCCGCCGATGCGGCCTACCGTCTCGACGGCTTTGCCCGCCAGTTTTTTGTTCGTGAATTCCGTCAGCAGTTTTGTGCGGCGTACAACCGGACAGAACCCCCTAGTGCCAAGAAGGTTGTCGCGCACTCGGTGCCGCTTCGAGAGGCGCGGCTTGCCCGTGAAATAGTCTTCCGGGTCGAGTAGGTCTACGGCCGGCACGCCGGGATCGTCAGGCACATCGAGCTTGCGCCCTGTCAGCAGTTCATACAGATACCAGGCGCGGCGAGAGGGAATTCCGGTCGGCGTCCCTTTCACAAAATCCTCTACAACCTTCACGTCGACGGCGTCAAAAATACGCTTTAGAACAAGCAGATCGAGGTTTTCATTGCGCAGGGCGAAATCAAGGTGATCGCCGAAGGTCTCTCCGGGCCAGTATCTTTTGTCGAAGATGCGCCAGCCCGCCTCATCGCGAAAACTTCCGCTGACGTGTCTGGCCGAAACGGCCCCCGGCTTCCGCACCGGACCTTTAACTCCAAGGCCTTGGGCGAGCGCGGCCCATCCTGCGATCCGGGTCTCTCCCGGTATGACTAGTTCCTGAAATGTTTTCAATCCATCGTTTTCAAGGTGCATCGTCGAAATCCTTATATCGTGTGTCGAAAAACGACTTAATTATTGCTATGTCGTCGAAAATAACCATAAACTTAGTATCGTCGAAAATCAACTACGGAACATCGAAAATCAGTAAAAACATGCCCATGCCGTCGAAATAATACTATTCTGATGGGGAAGGAAGGTCAGATCTCCGGAAATGAAGGCTTGTGAACGATGTCCGGGCACCGCTCACGCACCTTTCGGGGTTTGGTGCCAAGCCCGTCCCTTGCGGGCTCGGGAAAAAGCACGTACGCGAGGACCTTGTCGCATCCGATCTCTCGGCGGGGTTTCCTTTTTCGTTCCCCTGGATGAGCGGCACCGTCCTTGTCTTATGAGTCTTGTAAACAAAGATAGAAAGAAGGCTCTTTTCCATATCCACGCTTCCCCAACTAAGGGCAAGGACTTCGCCGATACGCAAACCCGTGTTCGTAAGGAGTTGCGTTTGCGAGTTTGCGAGTAGCTTCGTAGCTTCCTTTCTTCGTCCTCGCCCAGGGTACGGAAACCGATGATTTTGGGTCACCTCTATCCTCGAACGGGATCTCCTTTGGTTTAAGGCTTGCGCATTGATTTCGATCGTAGGACCGGATTGCGTCGTCGACAGTGATATCAAGACCTAAGACGTTTTCTCACGCCTTCAAACTACAGGAGCAACCAGCAGGGATAACGGAAAGGCTCTTCGCACTTTCGTACAGACCTTGGGGCTGAGGTGCGTTCCTAGCCTGGAAAATTCATGATTTCAGAAGCACGAAAATTACACCAAGAATCTTTGCGGCTTCCGCTTTCGAGACAGCCAGGGCTCGCTTGGTTTCGGGGGGAGCACCGGGTTTTTCAACCGGAACGGGATGGGCAACATGCCAACGTTCGAATTCCTCACGAAAGACCTTCTGGACAGCTTCCAGAAATGTCTTGGTGAATTGATCCAGCGAAAGAGCACGGCCTTCCTGATCAAATTCAACGTTGAGTTTCAATTTCACGGTGCATACCCAGGTGCGTTCAGCCTATGATTCGGCCGCGGTTTCGTTTACGGTCGCGCGAGAATAGCCGCATGAAATCCAGGACAGCGTCGACCGCCAACAGTTCTCTTCAATTGGTATATGCGCAGAAACATCGATTTGTCCCAGAAGCGCGGGTGAAAAGAAAAGGCGTTTAGGGAAAGCTGGCTCCGGGGCACTCAGCTGCTGAATCTCTTGAGCGTTTTCTCACAACGTGCGCGAATCAGCGCGGCCACCTTTTGCGCGACGTCCTGATTGATTTTCACTTTCGCCGTGGCGTCGAGAACAATGAGAGCGAGTTCTGGAACACGTAGGCGGACAAGCGGTTTGGCGAGTCCGGCCTGCTCGGCGAGCTTTTCGAAGTCGCGCGGTCCGACTCTTTCCGGTTGATAGGCGTCTCCAAGCTTCATCGCCATGTCGTTGCTGAGTTCCGGGTAGTACACGGTGCTGATCGCATCGTAAAGCGGTGCAACGCGAATCTGTTGATTCACGGTTCCGGCATCGTGATAAAGGAGCGAAAAGTTTTTGCCGTGCGCATCGTTATTTCCGATGAGGTAGTTGAAGATGACGAAGTCGAGAAGACGAGCGAGGTCAACGACGGGAGCGCTGGAGACGCCGCGTACCAGCTCAAAGCATTGTTTGAGAGAAGGTCCGCCTTCCTTCTGGTACTTCATTTCGGGAACGATGTTCAGCGCCTGGCAGAAATCTTCCTGGTGCAGGCGATCGAGCGTAATACCTGTGCCCGATTGGATGTGTGTGCGGTCGTAGCGTTCGACGGAAAGGTATTCGATTTTGTGGGATTCGCGAACTTCGACTCTGGCTGTGGCCAGGCCACTCTCACCTGCCAGTTGCATGGTGAAGGCTTCGTTGAAAACGACTCCAGCGAATCGCTCGATCGAAGGTTTAAGAATGTGCGAGCTCGGCGCGCCTCCGAGAGGAAGTGAAATTTCCTCGCCGTCGATACGCACGGCGATTTTGTCCTGCGCGCCTGCGAGCGAGAGCCGCACGCCTTCTTCGCCGGCAAGCAGCGGACGTTTGGGAAGCTCTTTGAAGATATCTGCGAGCTGCTTCGGAGAGATCACGCGATAGCGGTAGTCTCTTGCCGGCAGTGGCTCGCCTGTAGGAATAAAAGTGACGGCGCCGGCGCATTCCCCGCCGATACGCTCCAGCATGGCGAAGTCGTTACGCGCGCTGATGCCCAGGTTTCGCGCTATGATCTCGCGCTTGGTTTCGTCCGGAAGAATTCCAGCGAAAAATCCCCGGCATTCGTTTCGGCTGAAACGTTCCTTCCGCAATGGCAGGGACACGGAGAGTAGCGTAGCGCCGGGCCGGTCGAGCCACGCGTTCGCGTATTCAAATACAGTTTGCCCGCCATCGTCCTGAATCAACTGGCCGATGAGTTGATCGTGCAGGTAGACTTCGAGTGTTTTGGCCATGGTCAGGACTCTTTGATCGCCGTGGGTGGAGTCAGAGTGATGCGAATTCCCAAAGTCTGCACGACGGTCAAAGCCTTGCCGATTTCGCAGGTGGGTTTCCCTTTTTCGAGTTCGATCACGAATCGAAGACCCGTGCCGGAAGTCAGAGCCAAGTCCTTTTGCGTCACTTTGAGCTTCTTGCGCGTTTCTCGAACGATTCGACCTATGTCTTGGGGAGCGTATCGCATGTAAGGATGAATACCTCCATATTCCCGTACGGTAATATTATTGAGGTATCCCACGAAAATCGCAAGTATTATTCCCGAACGGGAATAATTACCATGGCGATATAGACTTGAGGACCAAATATTACCGCACGGGAATGCCAAGTTCTCTGACTTAGGATGCGACACTCGGCGTTAGTTTGCGCCGAGAGAAGCATTCAGCAATTACAGCCATGGATAGGTAACGACAAACGCGCTTGTGTTGTTGGAAATCTGATCGGGACTTACCGCGTGGTTCTGGCAATTAGCTGCGGTTTAACGCGGAATTCTTGCTGAACAATAGACTGCAAATGAGCGCTTGTGGTGCAACCGAGGGGCTTGTAACGCTCACAAAACAATCGAAAAATCGGTCCGTGCGAACAGATCAGGGTGAATTGGAAAACCGGCATGACGGGGAACTATTTGTGGTCCTAGCCTAGTGAGCGTTCCCGAAATCGCTGAACATTTTTGCCCTGTGAGCCAACATATCAGATCACGAGTTGCATGCTGGTCGCGCGGCATGTGCGATTTCGACATAGCTACGACTTCGCAATGAGTTCGTATATCCTGAGGAACCAATTTCGAATAGGAGAATGAATGGCGCAAGTTTGGTTAGTGACGGGCAGTTCTCGCGGTCTGGGTCGCGCGATTGTCGAAGCGGGCCTTGCGGCGGGTCATAAAGTGTTGGCGACAGCCAGGGACATCGGGTCTCTACATGACCTATCGGAACGCCACGGTGACCAGATCAAGCTCTTCCCGCTGGACGTGACCGATGAGTCCGCGGCAGCGAGCGCAGTGAAGGCGGCGATCGGTGCCTTTGGCTCGCTGGACGTTGTTATCAACAACGCAGGATACGGCAATCTCTCATCCGTCGAAGACACGCCGATGTCGGATTTTCGCGCACAAATCGAAACGAATCTCTTCGGGACGATCATCGTGACGAAGGCCGCTCTTCCGTACTTTCGCCAAAGGAAAGCCGGTCATTTTGTTCAGTTTTCGTCGATGGGCGGAAGGATCGGGCCTCCAGGGCGTGGGCCCTATTCGGCTGCGAAATGGGGTGTCGAGGGTTTCTCGGAAGTGTTGTCGCGCGAAGTGGCGCCCCTAGGCATCAATGTCACCATCGTTGAGCCGGGTGGCTTCCGCACGGACTTCGCCGGCAGTTCCACCAAACTGAGCGAAGGAAATCCCGAGTACGACTCGACGGTTGGAGCCACCGCCAGGTTTCAACGCGACTACAACGGTAAGCAGCCCGGTGATCCGAAAAAGGCGGCTCAAGCGATCGTGCGACTGACGCAGGAACAGAAACCTCCATTGCGACTGTTGCTCGGCAGCGATGCGTACAACGGGGCGGAGAA
>CAJCHZ010000099.1 GCA_903970165.1 Betaproteobacteria bacterium | reverse complement strand
GGCGGTTGGCATTGGAACGGAGACCGACGGCTCGATCGTGTGTCCGTCTTCCACGAACGGACTTGCCGGAATCAAACCTACGGTCGGGTTGCTGAGCCGCAGCGGAATTATTCCGATCTCGCACACGCAAGATACGCCCGGGCCGATGTGCCGCACGGTGCGCGACGCGGTGATTTTGCTGGGCGCGTTGACGGGGGTGGACCCAGCCGACAGCGCGACCGCCGCAAGCAGCGGAAAATCTTTTACAGACTACACGCAGTTCCTCAACCCCGACGGATTGCGCGGGGCGAATATCGGCGTCTTGCGCAAGGCATTTGGATTTAATCCTGCAGTGGACAAACTGCTGGAAAGTGCGCTTGATGTTTTGAAAAAACAAGGAGCGACGCTGGTCGATCCAGTGGCGATTGAGACCGCCGGAAAATTCCGCGAATCGGAATTCCTGGGATTCATGTACGAACTGAAAGCGGATTTGAATGCCTACCTCGCGTGGCTCGGTCCGAACACGCCGGTGAAAACGCTGAAAGAAATTATAGAGTTCAACGAAAAAAATGCGGCGAGAGAGATGCCGTTTTTCGGTCAGGAGAATTTTCTGACGGCGGAAGAAAAAGGTCCGCTGACCACGCAGGAGTACGTGGACGCCATCCAGAAAAATCACCAACTTGCGGGCAAAGAGGGCCTGGATGCGACCATGGACAAATTCAAGCTGGATGCCATCCTTGGGCCGACCGGCGGCCCGGCATGGCTAACCGATATAGTAAACGGCGATGCGTATGGCGGTGGGAGTTCCTCCTTTGCGGCGGTGGCCGGCTATCCGAATATCACGGTGAACGCTGGTTTCGTGCATGGGTTGCCGGTGGGCATCTCCTTTTTCGGGCGGGCCTGGAGCGAGCCGGTTCTAATCAAGCTGGCGTATGGGTTTGAGCAGGCCACGAAATTTAGGCAGGCGCCGAAGTTTTTGGCACATATTGAGGAGTGACCCGTGTCCCGTGTGGTCCATGTCCCGTGGTCGCGTCAAGCATGGGAACGGGCGTATGAAGAACTGGCGAGAAGGTATTTGCCGAGCGTAGAAAACTGAAGAGGTGTCGTCCCGAGCGGAGCGAGGGATCTGCTTTTTCTGTCTCACCTGAGGACCGGCATACAGCCTTGCGCCTACACTCGTGGCGATGAATCACTTTGCCGCGTTGGTTGGTTGCGCGTTATTGGGTGTAGGTCTGCGGTAAGGCAGGGCAAGATGTTTCATGCGCCTGCATTCTCTTTGTTGCGTTGCCCTCCTCTGGTGGCGTCTCCCTTCTGCGACCCCAGCTGGTTGGCTAACTTCTTTATATTCAGCACTTGCAGAAATGGCGGGGTATCCGCGCAGGCTACAGTCTTAAGAATGCCTCATTTAACGCATATGGTTCGTAAATGTCGATTCTAATAGGCTTTTTCTGGTTCGCGGAGGATGCAGGTGTGATCGAAGCGATCGAAGTGGACAGCGTAGGGGTCGCGGTGCCGAGAGGGTGGGAGTGGCCGGCGTTGCCCGTTGGTTGGCGGTTGCGTGTTGGGTGAAGGTTGAGGTCGGGTGCGGTTGCGGTGCGGTGTTTGGCGCCGGTGGCTGGTTTTTGGGTGGCGGTGGCTGGATTGAGCGAATGGCGTGGGCCCCGGCCTGGGTCCCGGCGTTCGTCAGGGCCGCAACGCCGGAAGGGGGTTGGGCGGGAGTGGCCCTCGGCATCGGAGCGTGGGGCGGGGTGTCGGGCGGATAGAGTCGGGTGTGGTTGGACGTGATTCCGGGGCGGATGGATTTGCGGTAGTTGTCGGGGCCGAAGGCGTCGTGGAATTCGGATTGGGCGTGGTGGATGGATTGGAGGAGAGTTTGGGCCATGTAGGCGACGGTGCGGGGCTTGATGTCGCCGCGGACGACGGCGGAGCAGCCGGGACGTTTCCTCGTTTCGACTTTTCCACACCTTTCCACACCTTTCCACAGCCGTATCAAATCCGTTAGCCCGCGCAACCCCTTCAAATCCTTCCACTTCCGCGGCCCCAGTTCGAATGGCAATTCAGTAATCCGGAAATCTAGTGACATTCGGTAACTCTCGTGCCATGCTTGTTCATGATTGCCGCCAATCTCACCCTCACCCTTTACCCTGAGCGAACGCGAAGGGCTCGCCCCGCCCCTCTCTTCCAATCCGCCCCCGTTCCCGAACTCTGCTTCCCTGCGTCAAACCTTTCTAGGCTCATGAGGTTCACGGAGGCACGAACACGGGTCACGCATCACCGGCCACGGAAGAGGCCGATGTCCGCCAATTTCGCGAAAACAGCTAACTCCCTTTAGAATCAAAACTTGTAAAAGTGTGTCAAAACAAACGACTTTAACTGCCTTTAGAATGAACACTTATACAAAAACCAGGGAGAGAAGGCAATCATTGTAAACTAGAACGGACCTATCGCTTCTCCGGACCCGCGGTTGCGGTGGGGCTTGCTCCGCCCTCGGTTGTGCGCCATCATCTCTCCGCAAATCATCTCCAATCGCCGCTGAGAGGAACTCTTTCATGTCCAGCTTGCCCAGACTTCGCCCGTTCGCGCTCTTCCTCTTCCTCGCCGTTCTCTTCACCCCGCCTCTCCAGGCCCAAACCAAGCGCAAAGTCATCATCGACCAGGACGCCGCCGGGCCCGGCGGCACGGACATGCAAGCCATCCTCTCTATCATCAACTCCCCCGAAACCGATGTCCTCGGCATCACCGTCCTCACCGGAGACGCCTGGCGCGACGAAGAAGTCCTCCACACTCTCCGCCTCCTGGAAATCATCGGTCGCACGGACATCCCCGTCGTTCCCGGGGCCGCATTCCCCCTCGTCAACTCCAGGGAATACATCGCCAAATGGGAAACTCTCTACGGCAAAATCCTCTATCAAGGCGCCTGGAATTTTGCCCAAGGCCACGCCGTCCACGGCCCTTACGACATTCCGCCCATGCCCGAAGGCGCTCCTACATCGAAAGCCTCCAGCGAAGACGCCGCTCATTTCATGGTTCGCATGGTGCACCAATACCCTCACGAGGTAACCATTTATGCCGCCGGACCCATGACCGACCTCGCCTTGGCCATTGCTCTGGATCCGCACTTCTCCGAACTAGCCAAAGAACTGATCGTCATGGGCGGCAGCATCAGGCCCATCACCGACAACCCCGAATTCAGCCTCAGCCCTCGCCGCGAATTCAACTTCTGGATGGATCCCGAAGCGACTCACGCCGTTCTTCATGCCCACTGGCCGCGCTTCGTTCTCACTACCGTAGACATCTCCGTCAAAACACGCATGGAAAAAAGCCTCATCGAGCAAATCGCGAAAAGCCAGACCCCTGCGGCCCAATACGTCGCAAAATACGCCGAACCCAACATCCTCTGGGACGAACTAGCCGCCGTTGCCTGGCTCGACCCCACCTTCATCACGAAATGGCAAAAGCTCTACATGGATGTGGACATCAGCCGCGGCCCTTCCTACGGCGACACGTTAGCCTGGGCCCCGGGCCAGCAACCCAACCTGGGCGAATGCCTGGTGGACGTCCAGGCTGATCTCGACAAAGAAAAATTCTACAAAGAGTATGTAGGCCTCCTGAGTCGGCCAACGCCGAAGCCTGATGCGTCGTCCGCGGGAAAAGGGAATTAGCCCTTGCCCTTGAACCAGGGTGAACACCCATGGCAACCAGCCATCTCTACCCGCTTGATTGGAGAAAGCGTTTCCCCGACAATTAAAGGTCAACTATCGCCCGTTTTCCTCGCTGGGCTAATGTTGCAGCCAGCGGAGAATCGAGAGAGATGCCCACGCAAGCCAATTCGGTCAAGAGATTCGTCGCTTACTTCTCCATGGAGATCGCCCTCGAGAATGCCATGCCGAGCTACAGCGGAGGCCTCGGCGTCCTTGCCGGCGACACCATTCGTGCTGCCGCCGACCTTCGCCTCCCCATGGTGGCCGTCTCGCTCCTCTACCGGCGTGGCTTCTTCTCCCAGCATCTCTCCGAAGACGGCACCCAAACCGAAGAGCCGGTGGAGTGGAAGGTTGAGGATTTTCTCAAGGAAGAAAACGCCCGCGTAAGCGTGCCACTGGAAAACCGCCGCGTCGAACTGCGCGCCTGGCGCTACATGGTCAAAGGCGTACGCGGTTTCGAAGTCCCGGTCTATTTTCTCGATGCTGATCTCCCCGCTAACGCCGAATGGGACCGCAACCTCACCGGTGGCCTCTACGGCGGCGATTCCTACTACCGCCTCTGCCAGGAAGTCCTGCTCGGAATCGGCGGCGTGCGCATGCTGCGCATGATGGGTTACGAAGACCTGACGCGCTATCACATGAACGAGGGCCACGCCGCGCTGCTTTCGCTCGAACTTCTCGGCGCAGAAGCCATGAAGGCAGGCCGCACGGCCATTAACGGCGAAGATATCGAAAAAGTCCGCGCCAAGTGCGTTTTCACCACGCACACTCCGGTGCCTGCCGGCCACGACCGCTTTCCTATCGAATATCTCACCCGCGTTTTTCCGCAGCAGAGTAAATTTTTTGATTTGAAAGACGCTGCCGTCGCCGATCTGGTCAAGCGCTCCCTCCAAGCGGAGACGAATTATCCAAATCTCGAAGAAGCAGCCGCGAGCGGCGCGCACTTGAACATGACGTATCTCGCCCTGAGCCTCAGCAAGTACGTCAACGGCGTGGCCAAACAGCACGGAGTCACTTCGCGGCAGATGTTCCCCGAAGTGCCCATCGAAGCCATCACCAACGGTGTTCATGCAGGAACATGGACTTCGCCACCGTTCCAGCAGCTTTTTGACCGCCAGATCGCGCAGTGGCGCGAGGATAATTACAGCCTGCGCAGCGCGCTGGGCATGCCGCCGGAAGAAGTGTGGTCGGCGCATCTCATTGCCAAACACGATCTTATGGAGCGTGTCCGGGAGAAAACCGGCCTTCAACTCGACGAAGAGGTTTTCACGATTGGTTTTGCCCGGCGTGCAACCGGATATAAACGCGCGGACCTGATCCTTGCAGACCTGGACCGCTTGCGCCAGATTGCAAAAAATGCGGGCCAGTTTCAGATTATCTATGCCGGCAAAGCACATCCCAACGATGGCGGCGGTAAAGACATTATCCGGCACATTTTCCACGCCAAAAAAGCGCTGCGAAAAGCTATCCCCATTGTTTTCCTTGACGAATACAACCTCGAACTCGGCGGGAAAATCACTTCCGGCGTGGATTTGTGGCTCAACACGCCGCAATTTCCACTCGAAGCCTCCGGCACGAGCGGCATGAAAGCAGCTCTCAACGGCGTTCCCAGTCTCAGTATTCTCGACGGCTGGTGGGCCGAAGGCCACATCGAAGGCGTAACGGGCTGGTCGATCGGCGAATCGTGGCGCGGGCTGGGCCCGGCGGACGTCCACACGGATAACACCAAAGAAGCCGAATCACTTTATTCCAAATTGGAAAACGTAATTCTGCCAATGTTTTACAAAGAGCCCAAGCAATACGTCCAGATCATGCAGCACGCCATCGCCATCAACGGCTCCTTCTTCAACACTCAGCGCATGGTCCAGCAATACATCACCGACGCGTATTTGAGATAGGCCTCCAGGGAGAATTGCAGAAAGAGATCCTCTCCAAAAAAACTCTTTGGCACGAAATGAATTGCTACTTTGCAGCAGGCTGCGGAATTTTCTTCTCGCCGCGCAATTCCTTCGCTGTATCGAGAATGTTGGGCTTGGCAAAGTGATCGAAGAAATTCCAGTCGCCGTATTTTTGTTTGAGTACCGGCAGAACAGCGTTCACCAGCGCATCGTCTTTTAGGCCATCCTTCACCGGTTGCACGAGCGCATTGCGCAAATCCGTGATGTATCCGGCGTGCGCAAGAACGTCGGCGGCCGTTCCCACTTCACCGTGACCCGGAACAAAAGTCGCCCTCGGTCCTTCGGCCGCCATTTTGTTGTCGCTGGCTATCCACTTTTCCGTCGAGGCGTCAATCAAGTTGGGCAGCGTTTTGTTCCAGAAAAGATCGCCGCAGAAATAAACATTCGCATCGGGGATAGAGACGACCGAATCTCCGCCGGTGTGGCCGAGGAAATAGCGAACCAGAACGCGCTTCGATCCCAGGAGAAGCTCGATGGAGGAGTCGTAGACGAGGTTGGGCGACACGATTCCGTCCACCCATGCTTTTTGTTCAGGCTTCGGAGTAGGGCCAAAGAACTTGAGGTTTTCGGTGTGAATCCAGCCTGGGACGTTTTTGTGGGCGATAATGACAGCGCCGGCTTGTGCAAAGACGCCATTGCCGGTGACGTGATCGAGATGATAGTGCGTGTTGACAACAAACTTTATGGGGAGCTTGGTGAGTTTCTGGATTTCGGCGAGGAGTTGTTTCGCGGCGTCGGCGTCCTGGAACGTGTCTATGACGGCGACCCCGTCGTCGCCGATGACGAAACCCGCATTGGAACCGGCTTTACTGTTTGGGGCTTTGATGGCGGCGTAGACGTTGTTGGCGAGAGGCTTTAGCGTGAAGGCGAGGGGCGCGTCGGTCTGTGCGCCGGTTGCGAGGGTGAAGAGAAAAAGCAGAGAAGAGAGGACGGTTAGTTTTCGCATGGGTGCGTATCGTAGCAAGACTCCTGCAATACTGCGATTAATTCTTCCTCAAGAAAAAATCAGCGGAGGCGGTTCTTGTAGACGGCCATGCCCACTGCAGCGTCCATGTGGAGTTTTTCCAGAGCTGTGATTTCGCGGCGGGATTTTATGCCGCCTGCGGCGATGATGGGGTGATGCGTGGCGTGGCGGAGCGCCGTAAACCATTCGAGCCGCGCGCCCTGCATGGTGCCTTCGCGGTCCACGTCGGTGCAAAGGAAGGCGGCGCAGTAGGGTTCGAGCGCGGACATCTGGTCTTCCGGATGAAGCGCGAGCTTGCGACGCCAGCCGTCCACGACGATGCGGCCTTTGGCGGTGTCGAGAGCGATGACGATGCGCGTGCTGCCGATTTTTCCGCGCAAATTCGCCAGGAGACGTTTGTTGGGTTTGCCGTTGTGGAAAGCGGCGCTGCCGATAATGATTTGCTCGGCGCCGCAATCGAGGAGTTCTTTGGCCCGGAATGCGGTGCGAATGCCGCCTCCTGCGCGGACCCTTTGGCCGTACGCTTTGAGGGCCTTCGTGCATAAATCCTTCACCAGATTATTGTTGTCGCCTTTGTGCATGGCGGCGTCCAGGTCAATTACGTGAAGCCATGGATATTTGCGGAATTTTTCGAGCTGGCCAAAAACGTCGGAGACCGAGAGTTCGCGTTTGCGGCCGTGGACGAGTTGGACAGCTTGGCCGGATTGCAGGTCGATGCAGGGAATCAACATGGGAACCGAACCTCGATTTTTTGCGCGGTGAGAAATTGTTTGAGGACGCGGATGGATTGGACATTGTCGTGAAAGATGGAGGCGGCCAGAGCCGCGTCAGCAGAGCCTTCGGAGAAAATCTGAGCGAAGTGCTCAGGGAGCTTTGCGCCGCCGCTGGCGATGACGGGAACGGAGACAGCGCGCGAAATGGCTGCTGTGAGAGGAACGTCGAAGCCGAGCTGTGTGCCGTCACGGTCCATGGAAGTAAGGAGGATTTCGCCCGCGCCGGCGGCGACGCCATATTGGGCCCAGCGGACCGCGTCCATGTTAGCGGACTCTCGTCCGCCGCGGACCATAACATCCCAATAAGGGGCAGAGGTTTGCGGGCGGGAGAGGTACGCATAGACCGGCGCGTCTGGTTGGGATGGTTCGGGACCATTGTTCGTTTGAGTCGCCGGCTGACTTAAGAACTTGGCATCGATGGCCAGGACGACGGCTTGAGCGCCGAATTCGCGAGAAAGCTCGGTGATGAGTTCAGGGCGTGCGACGGCGGCGGTGTTGACGGCGACTTTGTCTGCGCCGGCCTGGATGACGGAGCGAGCATCCTCGAGGGAGCGGATGCCGCCGCCCGCGGTGAGCGGGATGGAAAGCTCGGCGGCGACACGGCGGATGGTTTCGATGAATGTGGGACGGCGATCGCGGGAAGCGGCGATATCGAGGACGACGAGTTCATCAGCGCCTTCGGCGTTGTAGCGAGCGGAGAGTTCAACCGGATCGCCTGCATCGCGCAGGCCGACGAAGTTGACGCCTTTGACGACGCGGTCGCCGTCGGTGTCGAGGCAGGGAATGATGCGGCGGGCTAGAGACATGGAATGGCCTCGACGGGAGAGGGTGACCCGTGAGAGAAGCAATGCGTCGCGGAAGAATCGCGGTTGGGTTGACTGCGTTTTTTTAACACAGTGCGCACGGAGAGCGGAGCATAGAGGGCAGAGAGAGAGGAGGCAGGCAAGACATTTTGTGGCCGTGCGCTGTTCATGAGTGGCTAGCCTCTAAGAAGTTTTCGAGGAGCTGCGAGCCGGGGGCGCCGCTTTTTTCGGGGTGGAATTGGGTGGCGTGGATGTTGCGGTTTTCGATGACGGCGACGAAGGGGGCGCCGTAGTTGCAGAGGGCTACGGCTTCGCCGTTGGGTTCTGTAGCCGCGAAGGAGTGGGCGAAGTAAAAGAAGGCGTCAGGGGAAATGTTGGCGAGGAGGCGAGAGGGGCGGCTGAGTTGGAGCTGGTTCCAGCCCATGTGAGGGAGCTTGACGTTGGCGGGAAGGGAAGAGACGTGGCCGGGGAGAAGGTTGAGGCCATTGAGTTCGGGAGCTTCCTGGCTGGATTTGTAGAGAGCTTGCAGGCCGAGACAGATGCCGAGGAAGGGGACGCCGCGTTGGATAGCGGCGACGAGCGGCGCGCGGAGTTGGCGTTCGTCGAGGGCGCGGATGAGGGCGGAATAGTGACCGACTCCGGGCAGGATGATGGCGTCCGCGGTGGCGAGAGATTCGGCTGTGTTGGCGCGTTGCGGATTTGCGCCGAGGCGATGAAGAGCTCGCTCGACGGAAGTGACATTGCCGGCGCCGTGGTCAAGGAGGAGAAGGTTCATGTGCGTTCCATGAGGCGTGGCCCGTGGCCCGAGCCCCGTGATCCGTGGAAGAAAGAGCGGAGCTTCGCCGACAGAGTGAGATTTGGTTGAACGTGTTTTTTTAACGCAGAGGGCACAGAGAACGCAGAGTGGAAGAGCACAGCGGGCACGGAGAAGATGAGAGGTGATTGCGTTGGCATTAGAGGAGGCCTTTGGTGCTGGGGAGGACGCGGGCGAGGCGTTTGTCGCGAGAGACGGCAAATCGCAAGGCGCGAGCGAAGGCTTTGAAGATGGCTTCGACCTGGTGGTGGGAGGACCGGCCGTAGAGAGAGCGGAGGTGGAGGTTGGCGCGGGCGGATTGGGCGAAGCCCTGGAAGAAATCTTCGAGTAGTTCGACCTGGAAACCGCCTACTTGCTTGGCGCTGATTTTTGCGTTGATTACGCAGTACGGGCGGCCGCTCAGGTCAATAGCGGCGGCGGCCAAGGTTTCGTCCATGGGCATTAGGAAATAGCCTGCGCGGAGGATGCCGCGCTTTGTGCCGAGGGCTTTTTGCACGGCTTCGCCGAGGGTGATGCCAACGTCTTCTACGGTGTGGTGTTGGTCCACGTCGAGATCGCCCTTCGCAGATATTTCGAGATCGAAGGCTCCGTGGCGGGCTACGAGATCGAGCATGTGATCGAAGAAACGGATGCCGGTGTTGATGCGGGATTTGCATTGGCCGTCGAGATTGAGTTTGAGGCGGATATCGGTCTCGTTGGTTTTGCGATGAATGGCGGCGGTGCGAGGCATGAGCGAGGTCCTCAGCGGTAACGCTTGATGAGTTTCAGCAAGCGCTCCATTTCTTTTTGTGTGCCGATGCTGACGCGGACGATGCCGGGGCTAATCTCTTTGGCGCGATCGCGGAGAAGGACGCCGTGTTTTGCCTGGAGTTGCGAGCACATTTCCGAGCCGCCAGGGCCGAAATCGGCGAGCAGGAAATTGCCGGCGCTGGGCCAGGTTCTTACTTCGAGTTTGTGGAGCTCTTTTTCGAACCAGGCGCGCGTTCGCAGGATATTTTTGACATAGAGCTTCATCGTTTTGGGATCGCCTACGGCGGCTTCGGCGGCTGTTAGCGCGGCTACGTTGACGGGGAAGGGAGCCGTGGCGCGACGAAGGATGGCGAGAGATTCCTCGCAGGCGATGACCGCGCCCAAGCGGAGTCCGGCGAGGCCCGCGGCTTTGGAAAACGTGCGCGCGACAAAAAGCTGCGGATATTGATGGATCAGCGGGATGACGGTAAGACCGGAGAATTCAGCGTAGGCCTCGTCGAGGACGACGGCGGTGTGCGTAGCAGCTTGCAGAATTTTTTCTATAACGGTTATTTCGAGCAGCGTGCCGGTCGGGTTGTTGGGATTGCAGACAAAGAGGACGCGGGGCTTTAGTGCAAGAGCGTTGAGGACTCCTTCCAGCGGGAATTCCATGTTGAGGCCATAGCGCTGTACTTCGATTTTGGCTCCGGCTACTTCGCCCCAGTAGCGGTACATGGGAAATGTGGGTTCGATGATGACGGCGGTGGTGCCGGCGTCCACGAAGGCGTCGAAGAAGAGGCGGAGGGCGTCGTCGCCGCCGTTGGTGAGAAGAAGCTCTTCGTAAGCGACGCGGAAATGGCGCGCGAGGCGGCGCGTGCCGCGCTCGTATTCGGGATACATCGAGAGAAGTTTGGGAGTGAGTTTTGCCAAGGCGCGCTGGACCTTTGTCGAGCAGCCTGCGGTGTTTTCGTTGAAGTCCAGGCGAAGTTTGTCGGCGCGACCTTCGCCGGGGGGTTCGTAAGTGCGGCGGTCGAGTATGGCCTGGCGTGTTGGGAGTTGAGGAGTCATGTGCGGCCTTTTTGTGTGGCGTGATCCGTGGCCCGTGATCCGTGACCCGTGATGGAAAGAGACGCGGTCAACGGAGAAGTCGAGGTTGGGTGGAACGTGTCTTTTAACACAGAGGGCACAGAGAAAGTGGAGAGGGGAAGGGACGCGCTGAAGCGCTCCCCTACACGCGCCTGTACATGCGCCCGTGCATGGGTTACCTGTGCGCGGAGTTGGATCATTGGTGGAGCCTCATAGGCTGGACTTCATTTCCTGACCTCGACGGCATTGGCGTGGGCTTGGAGGCCTTCGGCCTTGGCCAATTTTATTGCATCGTTGGCGAGGCGATGGAAGCCGGTGCGGTGGACTGTTTGGACGGTGATGCATTTTACAAAGTCGGCGGAGGAGAGGCCGCCGCGCATGCGCGCCGAGCCGCCTGTTGGTAGGACGTGATTGCTGCCGGTGATGTAGTCGCCGAGGGGCTGCGCACCCCACGGGCCGAGGAAGATAGTGCCGGAGGCGGTGATTCTTTTGAGAAGGGAATCGGGCGAGGTTGGGAGGCTGAGATGTTCCGGCGCGAAGCGATTGGTGAAGTCCCAGGCGGCAGCTATTGAGGATGCGAGGAGGATGGCACCCGTTCTTTCCATGGACAAGTGAGCCGGATTGTTTGCCGGGAGATTCGCGAGTTGGGCTTCGACTTCCGATTGAACTTTGCGTGCCAGTGTTTTCGACGGCGTGACGAGGAAGCTGCCAGCGTCGGGAGCGTGTTCGGCCTGCGCGAGGAGATCGGCGGCGATGAATTTTGGGTTGCCTGCCGCGGCGAGAACGATGGCTTCGGTGGGGCCTGCGGGGAGATCAATGGCGCAATCGCTGCTGACGAGTTGTTTGGCGGCGGTGACGAAGCGGTTGCCTGGGCCGAAGATTTTGTCGACGCGAGGGATCTGTTTCGTGCCATAGGCGAGGGCGGCGATGGCTTGGGCGCCGCCTATGCGCGCGATCTTCTTGACGCCAAGGATGCTTGCGGCGATGAGAAGTTCGGCGTTTGGCTTGGGGCAGACGATTGTGATGTTGTGAACCCCTGCGACCTGGGCTGGGACGACCGTCATGACCATGGTGGAGATCAGCGCGAAACGGCCACCGGGGATATAGCAGCCGATGGAGTCGATGGGGCGGACGAGCTGTGAAATGGTCACGCCAGGTTCGACTGCGAGCGACCAGGGGCGAGGAAGTTGTTGGCGAGCTACTGCGCGAACGTTGCGAGCGGCGTGATGGACAGCCCGGCGAAAATCCAGGCTGACTTGTTTAGCAAGTCCGTCGAATTCCTTTTCGTCGATCCAGAGTCCATTCCGGCGGAGGTCGAGCGCATCGAATTTTTCCGCGTAATGGATGAGGGCCGAGTCGCCCCGTTTGCGGACGTCGGCGATGATTTTTGAGGCAATGCGCTCCGCTTCGCGATCGCGCTCGTGGCGGGCGCGGAGGAGGCTCTTTTCGATTGCCGGAGTGAGTTTAAGGATGCGCATCAGAGCACGATTTTGTTCAGGGGATATTCGACGATGCCCTGGGCTTTGGCGGCTTTTAGTTTTGGCAGGATTTGGCGGACGACGGCCTCTTCCACGATGGTATTGATAGCCACCCAATCGGGGTCGCTGAGGGCCGAAATGGTGGGCTTCTTGAGGGCCGGCAAGACGCCAAGAACGGCGGAGAGATCGTCGCGGTGAACGTTGAGAAGCAGGCCTACTTTGCTGGCGGCGGCGATGGCACCTTGCAGCATCAGGATCAGGTTTTCCGCTTTTTCGCGCTTGGCGGGATCGGCGGCTGCGGCGCGATTCATGATGAAGACGGTGGCGGATTCAAGGACGGTATCCACGATGCGGAGGCGATTGGCACGGAGGGAGGAGCCGGTCTCGGTGACTTCGACGATGGCGTCGGCGAGTTGCGGGACTTTGACTTCGGTGGCGCCCCAGGAGAATTCGACGCGGGCTTTTACGTTGTGCCGGGCGAGATATTTTTCGGTGATTTGTACGACTTCTGTGGCGATGGTTTTACCTTGCAGGTCGCGGACATCGCGCATTGCGGAGTCTTCGGGAACGGCGAGGACCCAGCGGACGCGGGCGAGGCGCTGCTTAGCGTAGACGAGTTCGGAGAGTTCGTCGACCGCGGCGCCGGTTTCGACGACCCAGTCATGGCCAGTAATGCCGGCGTCGAGGGCGCCGGATTCAACGTAGCGGGCCATTTCCTGTGCGCGGATGAGGAGGCATTCGATTTCGGGATCGTCGATGGCCGGGACGTAGCTGCGGGAACTGAGTGTGATTTTCCAGCCAGCGCGTGCAAAGAGATCGAGGGTGGCGTCTTGCAGGCTGCCTTTGGGAATGCCGAGCTTAAGCGGGCTCACGATTTTTTCTCCTGCTTTTCGGACACGGAGCCGTAGACGGATTCCGGAGCGAAAGCGCGATTGTCGGTGATTTTGGCGGTGCCGTCGGAGTTTAGTCTGCGGAAGAAACAAGTGCGGTAGCCCTCGTGGCAGACGCCGGGGCCGAGGGCTTCGACTTTGACGAGGAGGGCGTCGGCGTCGCAGTCGACGCGGAGTTCGCGGAGTTTGAGGACGTGACCGCTGGATTCACCTTTTTTCCAGAGCTTGTTGCGGGAGCGGCTGAAGAAGACGACTTCACCGGTGCGCTGGGTTTCGGCGAGAGAGACGGAGTTCATGAAGCCGAGCATTAGGACTTCGCCGGAGAGGTGATCTTGAATGATGGCAGGGACGAGGCCGCCGGATTTGTCGAAGTCGATGTTTGTAGTCATGCTGCGATGCTCTCTCTTCCTGTTTGCGGCGCCTCCTCGAAAATGGCGAGATACTAGTGCCGCTTACTTCTCAAAAGCAGGAGCAGGGCTCCCGCACTCCATAGCTGCTACAAACAAAAAACCCGCTGGGGCTTGCTGCGCCAGCGGGCCGATGAGTGCTTTGTGTTGCGAAGTCTATGCACAACTCATCGGGCGCGCTTTGTGGCCGTGATTAGGATGGTGGCGATGCGCCCGAGAGATCATGGTATGAAAATAAAGAAATTCCGGCTGGGTGTCAACTGCGGTTTTGGGCGTGGGATTCGCGATGTTTTGGACTATGGGGTTTGGAGTCAGAACTCGGGGGCAATCGAGGTAACGGGAACCGCGGGCGAATCCAAAGCGGCTTGAGCGGTATCCAATACGTCAGCAAGAGCAAGCCTGAGATAGACTGCGGGGACAGGAGAACACGATGGACGAGAAGATTCAGAAAGATGCGGCGGGGTGGAAGAAACAACTCACGTCGAATCAATACTACGTCACGAGGCAGAAGGGGACGGAACCGCCCTTCACCGGGGAGTATGAAGACACGGAGACGCCTGGAGTGTACAAGTGCGTGTGCTGCGGGCAGCCGCTGTTTACGTCGGAGACCAAATACCACTCGGGATCCGGGTGGCCGAGTTTTTACGCGCCGGTGGGGGAAGGGGCGGTTGAGACGGAGACGGACGTGAGCCATGGGATGAAGCGGGTCGAAGTAAAGTGCAGCCGGTGTGACGCGCACCTGGGGCACGTGTTTGACGACGGACCCAAGCCAACGGGATTGCGGTACTGCATCAACTCGGCGGCGCTGAATCTGGATGAAAAAGAGTAGAAACTAAAAAGCGTCCCGGCTGCCACCGGGACGCTTTTCAGATTTATGCGCTCTCAGGAGAAAAACGGGAATTTACGCCGCGGGGCAGGTGTAAGCCACTAGCTCCGCAACGGGATCGCTATCGCGTTCCCATACGCCGAGCAGCATTACCTTCGACCCCGTAGGATATTTAAAAACGTAATAAATGCTCGAACGCCCTTCGACTTCAAAGAAGCCGGGCCGCCGCGGATCTGGCCGCGAAGGAGCCCCGGACTGTAGCAGAATGCGAAGTTCAGCAATCTGCTCCTGCGAATGAGTTCGCAGGTCTTCCACGAGGGGCGGGAGTTTCGTTATGGTCATCATGGCATTCAATCTCCGCCACATACAGCTTATCGTTGGCCTCACTCAGTAAGACGAAAAAACGCCGCAAAAGTTTCATCATGCGCAACATCTTTTGGATGCGCAGCAGGCCACTTTGGCCGCATGAAAAATGCGGCAAAAGGGTGAAAATGCGGCTGGAAAGCAACTTCCTGCGCAACTGGCGGGTTGAGGGGTTCATCCAAAACATTTACAAAGGACTTCTTGCGCTCCTAAAGCAGACATGAACGGGCTTTGGGGCTCTGTGGGGCAATGGAACATCGGCCGTGAACATCAACCGTTTACGCGATTGTCACATTCCAAATTGTTGTTAGAGAAGTCGCTTAACTATCTAGGGGCGTACTTGCACATGTGGCGCATCCCTGCGATAGTTGCCTAATACGACGTATCACACAACAGGGATGGCCTCTGTGACGAAAACTGTGACAAAAAAGTCCGCGAAGAAAGAACCGACCAATTTCAGCAGAGACAAAAGACGAAAGCATCATCATTTTCTGGTGACGGTTTATTACGCGGACGGCGAGAAGTTTGGCCGCGTGTACACCGACAAGGACAAGGCGGATCGCTTCGCAGACCGGCAGAAACGCTCGCCGGTGGTTAAGTCCGCCCGAGTTACACAAGTGTCCTGAGGTAGTTTCCTTTCGCAGATTGCAGGGTTAAAAGTGGCGCGACGATGGGCTTGTCGCTGCACAGGCTGGCGTGTTATAAAAAGAAGCGAGATTGAGCGGCCTTAGTATAGTGGTAGTACGGAACCTTGCCAAGGTTCAGGTGTCGGTTCGATTCCGATAGGCCGCTCCATAATTTCAACTACTTACAGCGACTCCATCTTCAGCGCGGGACCATAAAGGACCAAGTGCTGTTTCTGCTGCTGGCTGAATCAATCCAACCAACTTCAGATGTGCTGCCCGTTTAACCGGGGTCAGAGCCTGCGCGTACACGTCCAGCGTCAATCTGCTGCTTGCGTGCCGCATCAGTTCCTGGACCGTCTTCACGTCTTCACCGAAGCCGATGTCAATCTGAATGGGAATCTTTGCGCGTTCGAGATATGCGACGAAGGTCACCCGGACGCCTTCGTAGTCGGCATCCTCGGATATGCGCCCCGCTTCGACGGTCTCGGCAACGAAGCGCAGGCCGTCCTCGACGACTTCCAAAACGCAGAGTTCCCGAAAAATACGTGCGAAGCGCTCCGGGGCGTTGTCACCGCGACCGAGGAAATCAGCATCCCTTGTCGGGCGATAGGGTTGTTCCGTCCACAGCTCGAAGAGCAGCGCGCCTTTTAGAATGAAATCGTCGCGGTGACGGGAGCGGCTCAGCCGGAAGAGAATACGTTCGAGCCCGTACTTGACGAGGATCAGTCCGAAATCCACGTTGCGCTTGCGTGCTAGGTTCGCGAGCTTCTGGCGGACGGAAGCAGGGAGGTTCTTTTGGGCCGGTTTTGTCAACTAGAGTGACTCCAGATACGGACGCATGACGTTGGCGACGCGGCAGACTTTGGCGGCGGCAGCGAGTTCGTCCATCGAGGCTTTCTTCTGCTGGCGGCATTCCTTGAGGGCTTCGATGGCGACATCGAGGCCAACCTTGCTGCGAAACTTGAAGCAGTCGGCCACCGTCTTTGCCGGGGAAAACACGCGAAGAGTTGCGCCGGAAATAGAATATTCTTTCGTTCCAAAGTGAAGGGCAGGCCCGGACATGCGCACGATGCGAACGGGGGGAGAGGAACCTTTGGGAGCCCAGGCTTTGTGACCGATCGCCATCCAGACCTCGTGTGGAGACTGCGTGGTGAAATTGTGGAACCGGAGGGCGGAGAGCAGGCAGACGATCCCCTTGGGGATTTGGTAAGCCGCTTCGATTAGGGAGGCGTTCTCGGTTCCGGAGAAATCCCGAGAGGAATAGAGCCCGCGGCCGACCTTTTCCAGGTCCCCTTGGCGCGCCAGCCGCGGGAGATACGTTCGGGGAATGCCGAGTTCCCTGGCATCTTTGGCCCTTACGATCTGGCGTTTCGAGGCCAGCTTGCGGAGCTTTTCGGCTTTTGAGTTTTGCATGATGCCCTCTAGAACAGTGTACCAAATCCTCGGCAGATGTAAATAAGTGCCTAGAGTATGTAACATAGGGTCTCTCGATTAGTGCGAACGTGAGTACAACAGGCTACTCGCCCGGCTGCAGGCATACAGGCATACAAGAGCGACCAGCGACGCCGGGTGTTGAACGATGCCTTGCTATTCGCCACAGCCAGGAAGCATGGTTGCTCCGTGCTGACCCGCAATGTTCTTGATTTTGATTTCTTGCAACAACTCGATCCTTCCGGGAAGGTTCTATTCTACCGATGAGCGCTCGTGTGTAAGCCCTCCAGCTAGTCCACCCCGCCCTCCGCAATTTGCCCATCCGAGCGGCTCGCTGACTCGCGGTATGGCGATTCCACCCAGCTCCGGCAGACTCCTTTCATTTTCCATTTATTTTCCAATTGAGCCTGAATTCCTAAATTGAATTATTGAATTGCACTGTTTTGTCCTCCTCGGCGTTTCTTTCAACCAACTGAAACTTAACCGAGTTAGGGCAAAACAGTGCAATTCAATTTAGGAATTCAGGTTTATACGTTCTAGACGCTGGCGAGCTTGGGATGGTCTATCTAGATTTCGCACAGTTTTCTGGATTCTGGACAGCGTAGGTGGTTTTGACGGTGGCGTTCGATGCAAGAAGGGCGCGAACTTATGTTGCTGCCCGTACATCTAGTGATTGAACCCAAGGCACTAAACATTGTGGATTCATACTTATTCGCCGATCTAAATCCCTGGATGACCATCCAGCGTCGGCCGGGGAAGAGCCTTCGGTAAAGTAATTAAAGATGGCAGTGCGATTGCCTCGGTCAGCTTACTAGGCTATTAGGCGACTTATGGAGGCTGCCCTGAGTATTTCGATGGCACGACTCAGGTTAAGCGTATAGGCCATGACTGTCTGCAGGATTGCCGACTGCGCGAGCCCGTGCCCCTCCGGAATTGGTATCAGTATCACAATCCGAACTCAATGAAAACGCCCGTTGGATGCGAGGAAAAAGCCCGCCTGGACGAAATTGCCGCCCTGGTGCTAACCCTCCGCGAGATAGAGCAGCGGTTACAGGAACTGACGGCAGAGCAAGTGGATCCCTTGCTCCATCCCGGCGGTCCCTCCCAAACCCTCCGGGAGGCGCAGGAGAAATTGCAAGAGAGCGAGGAACGGTTGCGCGGCTTGTTCGCAGCCGCAGCCATCGGCATCGCCGTCGCAACACCGCAAGGCAGTTACTTGCAGGCGAATGCGGCCTACTGCCGGATGCTTGGCTATACGGAGGACGAATTGCGGACCTTGAATTTCGCGTCGCTGACACATCCGGATGATCTCAGCTGCAACCTCAAGTTGCGGGACGAGCTGCTCGCTGGTCATCGGGAAGGCTTTTTCATGGAAAAGCGGTACTTGAAAAAGAACGGAGACATTCTGTGGACGCGCGACAGCGTTTCGGCCACCCACGCGCCCGGGGGAGAAATCACATCACTGATGGTGATCGCGGAGGACATCACCGAGCGGAAACTTGCCGAGAACGCGTTGCGGCAAAGCGAGGAGCTACTGCGCCTGATCACCAATCTGGTGCCACATGGCATCTTCGCGAAGGACGCCGCCGGCCGTCACATCTTCGCCAATCCCGCGCTGGCCGAGCTCGCAGGCCTTTCCATCGAGGAGATTCTCGGAAAAGACGACTTTGATTTGGTGGCCGACAAAGCGCAGGCCGATGCTTACCGCGCAGACGATCTCGCAGTCCTCCAGTCTGGTAACAAGATGGTCATATCGGAGGAACCGAGGACAGATTTGTCAGGCCGCACGCGCTTTCTCCAGACCGTTAAGATTCCGTTCACCGTGGCCGAAACGGGCGAGAAGGCCGTGCTCGGTGTGTGCACGGATATCACCGAGCGCAGGCAGGCAGATGAGAATATTCGCGAACAGGCTGAACTTCTCGACAATGCCCAGGATGCAATTTATGTTGTGGATTTCCAACGACGCGTCCGCTACTGGAACAAAGGCGCAGAACGCCTTTATGGGTGGACATCCCAAGAGGTGCTCGGGCGGCTGGCGACAGAAATCCTTCATGACGATGCCTCGGAAATCAACGCGCGCGTTGCTTTAGTCTTAAAAGATGGCGTTTGGGTCGGAGAAGGTATTCAGCGCCGACGCGACGGCAGCACTCTGAATGTCGAGAGCCGCATAACGATGGTGAAGGGCCATGATGACAAGCCACGTTCGATTCTTTTCATCAACACCGACATCACAAAACGAAAGGCCGCCGAGGCAAAAATGGAACGCCTCGCCTTTTACGATACCCTTACAGGACTCCCGAACCGTCAGCTCTTGCGAGAGCGGCTCGATCGGGCGCTGACCATCGCGGCTCGTCAAAAGACAACGGGGGCAGTACTTTTCATTGATTTGGACGATTTCAAGAGTCTGAACGATACGCTGGGCCACCACATAGGCGACCTATTGCTCCAGCAAGTCGCAATTCGTCTCACATCCTGCATCCGCAAAATGGACACTGTGGCCAGACTAGGCGGTGATGAATTCATCGTATTGCTGGAGGGATTGAGCGCGGATGTCAAGACGGCGGGGGCGACCGCAAAGCTTGTGGCGGATAAGATTCTCGGAGCATTTCTACTGCCTTTTAAGTTGAGAGGTAACGAGACCGAAAGCACTGCGAGCATAGGCATCACTCTGTTCTCCGGCTTATCCGACACGGCAGAGGACTTGCTTAAACAATCAGATCTGGCGATGTATCGGGCCAAGTCAACGGGTCGCAATGCGTTGTCTTTCTTCGATCCGGAAATGCAGACGTACGTCACGTCCCGTGCCGCGCTCCGAGCGGATCTGCGGCACGCTGTGCAGAAGAACGAGTTCGAACTGTTCTATCAACCGCAGGTGAACAAGGATGGGCAAGTGATCAGCGCCGAAGCCTTGCTGCGCTGGCGACATCCGCAACGTGGCATGGTCCCCCCAAATGAATTCATCCCTTTAGCCGAGGATGCCGGACTCATTGTTGAGCTTGGTCGCTGGGTGCTGGAGACCGCTTGCTTGCAGCTCTCGAAATGGGCCAAGAACCCAAACATGCAGCACCTCAGTATTGCGGTGAATGTCAGTCTCCGTCAGCTCCTCGATTTGCACTTCGTAAATCTCGTCCTTGAAGCGCTGCGGAAATCGGGAGCGAATCCGTGCAAACTCAAGCTTGAAATAACGGAAAGCTCCATGCTGGAGAAACTAGAGGATACTATAGTCAAAATGGAAGCACTCAAAGCACTTGGCATCGAGTTTTCTGTTGACGACTTCGGTATCGGATACTCTTCTCTGTCGCACCTGAAGCGTCTGCCCTTGAGTCAACTTAAGGTTGATCGCGCGTTCGTAAAGGATCTGCTCACGAATGACAAGGACGCTTCGATTGCTCGCACCATTATAACGTTGGGTCAGAATCTAAATCTGACGGTAATTGCCGAGGGCGTGGAGACCGAAGCACAGCGTGAGTTTCTCGAAAGAGCAGGCTGCTCCATGTACCAAGGATTTCTCTTCAGTCCAGCCTTGACTTCTTCCAAGTTTGAAGCCTTCGCGGTCGGCACGTCGGTGCAAGCTTAGAACGAATGACACCGGCAACCCAACTCCTCATTGATCTCATAACGACGCTAACCTCGAGACGTTCCGAGTCTCATTCGCGTCCTGGTGCGAAGCAATCCCGCGTCGAAAATAATGAGCGCGGGCGGTCTGTCTGAAAATGCGGTGGGAACAGAGTGCTGGATTGTGGAGTCAAGCATCTCCAGAGGAAACCGTGCGCGGCGGAGACCTTGCTCAAGACCATGGGCGTGATCTTGCATGCGGCCTAACTGAGAATAACGCTTCGTGACCACCGCCCCGACCATTCGTGCTGAATTCATCATGAAAAAGGAAAATCGGCTTTTCGCGGCCTGTATCTTTTCGCTCGCAGCAACTGCCTTCGGTTTCATCGTGCGCGCAATGCTGCTCAATACCCTCGGCGTTGTGTTCGATCTTACCGAAAGCCAGAAAGGCGCGCTCCAGGGGGCCGGCCTCTTTCCTTTTGCGCTGAGCATCATTTTTTTTAGTTTGATCATCGACCGCATCGGTTATGGCCGCGCCATGGCGTTCGCCTGGGTTCTCCATGCGCTCTCCGCGATCATTACGATCACCGCTCGTGGCTACGCGTCGCTCTACATCGGTACCTTACTATTCTCGCTGGCCAACGGCACCATCGAGGCAGTCGTCAATCCGGTCACCGCCACGCTCTATGCTAAAAACAAGACGTCACGACTCATCATGCTCCATTCCGGCTGGGCTGCTGGACTCGTGCTCGGGGGTCTAATGGCCATCTCGCTCAGCGCTCTTGGCTGGCGTTGGAAGATCGGCCTCTTTCTTCTCCCCACCCTGGTTTATGGTCTGATGATGCTCGGTCAGAGATTTCCCGTCCAGGAGAGGGTTGCCGCCGAGGTATCCTACCTGGGCATGTTGAACGAATTCGGTTGGGCGGGATGCCTGATCGTTTGCACGTTCGCCATCTACGCCCTCAACGAAGTGGGCCTGGTCTTTGGCGCTTGCATTCTTCCTATCGGTCATTCTTTTTTGTTGGCGGTCGCCTACGCCCTCGTGCCAACGCTCTATTTCGCCTTCCATTGCCGCGCGTTCGGACGCCCGATGTTCATCTTTCTTTTGTTGGTTATGATACTCATGGCCGCGACGGAGCTAGGCACCAACAGCTGGATCCCCGCTCTGCTCACGCCGGTGCTGAACGGTTTCGGCGCCAACGCCGGCAACTGGGTACTCATCTACACCTCGGCCATCATGTTCGGGCTTCGCTTCTTTGCGGCCCCCCTAGTCCGTCGCCTCGGTCCGGTCGGTCTTTTAGTCGCAAGCTCACTTATCGCCGCTGCGGGGCTCTTCTGTCTCGCCCATGCGGGTGTCGCTCCACTCCTCATTTTCGCGGCAGCCACGCTCTATGGCCTAGGCACTGGTTTGTCTTGGCCGACCATGCTCGGCCTCGCGTCCGAACAATTCCCTCGCGGCGGCGCGTTGACCCTTAACGCCATCAGCGCGCTAGGGATGATCTCGGTTGGCATTCTCGGAGGGCCTTTCCTTGGCACACTGCAGGATGCATCGCTCGACCGAAACCTGCTACGGGACAACTCCGCCCTGCATGCCGTAGTCGCCGGACCCGTGCAACAAAAATTCGGTTTTGCTTTCCAGCCACTCGACAAGGCGAAAATCAAGTCCCTTTCCAGCAGCGACCAAGCTCAGGTGCAAAAAATCGTCACCCAGACCAATCAGGCCGCCCTGGCGAAAATTGCCATCCTGCCGTCGATCATGTTCGTTTGTTTCCTGGCCCTCGGCCTCTTTTTTCGGCAACGCGGCGGCTACCGTGAAATCACCCTGGGTCGTCCGCGAACCCAGGCCATTCCGCCAGTGGCGACAACATGGCGCCACGACAAGGGCGGCGGATGATCAAGCCGTCAGGCTCACCCTTGCTGGCAGGACGTGCGTCACCTCGTTTTAAAACAGACTGCCCCTGATGCGTGTCCCTGAATCCTGACGATCCTGCACAGCCCCGTTCCCCGGTCCACCCCTCGACTTGCGCCGCGGCGGGAACGTGCGAGTGCGGCGGCATGCTGGCCCCGGGCTTTTATTTTGCAGCTGAGTCAAAGATTCATGCCGAAAAGAAGGATTTTCAAAAAGCCGAAGACTTGCTGAGCCTGTCAATCGCTCTCGATCCTAGCGCGTTTTTCGTCCACATCGCATTGGCTAACCTGCTGAGCTCTTTGGTGCGGTGGTGCGTGCCTCCGCCTCCACCGCCACTAAAAGCGCCTCCACAACCGCCATGGTACGCAGCGAGTTCAAGACATCATCCAGCGCCGTCCTCCGCGTCACTGGCCACGTTGCTGGATTGCATTGCTCACAGTTATGGTCAACCAATTTTCTTCAATTCGACATCTGAGTACGACCCCGAGGTGGGGCATATTCAGGATCGGCGGGGTATTGGAGATCGGCTGCTTCGCCTCGACCGTGCGGCGTATTGGACGGAGCGCCCGAGGGTGGAAGTCGCTACCCCGTCGATGCGCGCATGGACGGTCGAGGGTTCGCGCGCTTTCACGTGGATATTGGGATCGGCGACGAAGTGATGGAGCCTGTTGAGGTGGTCTAGGGACGGGATTGGCTCGGGTTTGGCGGAATTGCTCCGCCTTCGTTTCCCATCATCTCGTGGGAACAGCAGTTTTCGGAAAAACTGCACGCGTATTCGGCAAGATATTGGGAAGGCACACAGGCTAAACCAATTAGAACGCGAGCTGCTTAGAGAAGTGGACAAGCACCCCATGCCCGACGCTTTGAACTCGGTCTAGCCAGCTCTGTCGGCCATCTAGATGTCTCACAGTGGTGTGTCGCCTCAAGATGTGGGGTAGTGTGTCTTTGTTCTTTCGCCGCCAAAGATAGCGGCACCGCCTCTGGCTCCATTTTTTGTGGAAAAAGACAAGAGTCATTAAAAACGGGCCGATTGCTTGTTGGCCTGGACTTGATTGATGCTGTTAGTTGCGCAATGGTCAAACAAAACAGCTTACGACGCCGATGGCAACTTGGTCGAAGAGACAAATGGCGCAGGAACCGTGGTCGCGCGGTACTCTCAGGGGCTGAACTTAGATGAGCCGCTCGTTATGCTGCGTGGTTCAACCACTAGCTACTACCATGCCGATGGCCTGGGCTCCATCACTTCATTGAGCAGCGCGGCTGGAGTTCTCGGGCAGATGTATACATTCGATTCTTTCGGAAAGCTGACGGCATCTAGAAGGCGATAATCGCTTGCAGTTCGAGAAGTTCCATCGTAGAGTCTTGAGGATGTCAATTTCCTCCAACCCATGCCAGCTTTTCACCGGCGCATGTCGGGCGCATTGTACGTGTCGTCTACAGGTGTACACTGGCGTCGGGGAGCTCCTAATCTAGGACTTTACTCTAGAAAAGTCGTATCAAACCCCACCGCCAGCGAGCCTGGTCGGTGGGGTTTTTGTTTTTTGGGGCCGAATTGTTCTGCTTCACGCGAGAATGACAAGGAGAACGATGCAGCGCAGCACAGAAGAGATGATCGAGTCGCTCACGAGCGGCGCTAATGTAACCGAGGATGCCTCGGGCGGTGCACGGCGCGGGCTCAGCCATTTGCGGACGCTGGAGGCGGAGAGCATCTACATCCTGCGAGAAGCCACGGCGGAGTTCTCAAATCCCGTGATGCTCTATTCGATCGGCAAAGACTCTTCGGTCATGCTGCGGTTGGCGCAGAAGGCGTTCTTTCCCGGCAGAATTCCTTTTCCGCTGCTGCACGTCGACACCAGCTACAAATTTCCGGAAATGATCGCGTTTCGCGATTCGTATACGAAGTCGATCGGCGCGGAACTAATTGTGCACCGCAATGAAGAGGCGATCGCAGGCGGCGCGAATCCCTTCGCACTCGGTACGCAGAAGTGCTGCGGCCTGCTGAAAACGAAATCTCTGTTGGACGTTCTGCAGGAAGGCGGTTTCAACGCGGCGTTCGGCGGGGCGCGACGCGACGAAGAAAAATCGCGCGCAAAAGAGCGGATTTACTCTATCCGGGACGCACACGGGCAATGGGATCCCAAGAATCAGCGCCCGGAATTGTGGAATCTATTCAATTCACGTATTGACAAGAATGAAAGTATCCGCGTCTTCCCGCTTTCGAACTGGACGGAACTAGATATCTGGCTGTACATCCACGTCGAAAACATTCCCATTGTGCCCTTGTATTTTGCGAAACCACGAGAGGTCGTAATCCGCGGCGATTCCTTGGTGCTCATCCATTCCAGGCATGAAATTCTGACGGGCGAAACCTCACAAATTGTGAATTGCAGAATGCGCTCCCTCGGCTGCGTTCCGTGCACCGGAGCGATTCGGTCTGACGCGGATACGCTGCCGAAAATTATCGAGGAAATGGTTTCTTTCCGCCGGTCAGAGCGGGAAAACCGGGCCATTGACCACGACGAGGAAGGTTCGATGGAACTCAAGAAACGGGAGGGCTACTTCTGATGGCCTCCGCTCCGGTTATTCACGATTCCTTCGAGCAATTCCTTCAGGCGGACCTGAAGAAAGAATTGTTGCGATTTACGACGGCGGGGAGTGTCGACGACGGAAAATCCACCTTGATTGGGAGGCTTTTGTACGACGCAAAGGGGGTTTACGAGGATCAGCTCGCGTCGGTAAGAAAGAGCCGCGTGAACCGATCGAGCGGTCCGATCGATTTCTCTTTGCTGACGGATGGTTTGCGTGTGGAACGCGAACAAGGCATCACGATCGACGTTGCTTACCGGTATTTCGCGACGGCGCGGCGCAAATTCATTATTGCGGACACACCGGGCCACGAGCAGTACACACGCAATATGGCGACGGGCGCCTCCACGGCTTCACTGGCGGTAATTTTGCTTGACGCAAGCAAGGGCCTGTTGCCGCAAACGAGGCGGCACACCTATATCGCATCGTTGCTGGGGATTCCGAACATCCTGGTAGCCGTGAACAAGATGGATCTCGTCGGCTATTCGAAAGCGACATTCTTTCGGCTGCGGGAAGAATTTCTTTCACTCGTCGAACCACTGAACTTTTCGCTCGTACAGTGCGTGCCCGTGAGTGCGCTGGAAGGCGACAACATTGTCGATCGCAGTGGCAGAACAAATTGGTACTCCGGGTCGACTCTGCTCGAACATCTGGAAACCGTCCCGGTACGAGTGGCCTCGGCGTTGCCCGATTTCCGGTTTCCCATCCAATCGGTGATCCGGCCGGACTCTGCCTTTCGGGGCTTCGCAGGGCAAATCGCCGCAGGAACGATTCACCCCGGGGATCTGGTTGTGGCATTGCCCTCGAAACAAACTACGCGAGTGCAATCGATCGTTACGTTTGACGGCCAATTGCATGAAGCGGGCGCGCCGCAGTCGATCACGCTGAAATTGGACGATGAAATTGACCTCAGCCGCGGCGACATGCTAGTTTCGCCGTCGCAACCGCCAGCGATTTCCAATCGATTCAGCGCTTCCCTTGTTTGGCTCCACGAACAGCCGCTGCGCAAAGACGTTGGCTACTTGCTGAAGCACACGACGCGCCAGGTGAAAGCGCGCGTAACGGACATCCGCCATCGCATTGATATCAACACGCTCGCGCAGGAACCTGCGCGCGATTTAACCATGAACGGAATTGCGTTGGTCCATATAGAAACGACCACGCCTCTCTTCTTCGATCCGTATTCACTGAATCGCGCGACGGGCAGCTTCATCCTGCTGGATCCGCTTTCGAATGCCACCGTCGGCGCGGGCATGATGCGCGAGGATTTGACCGCTCGCCAGGTTTCGAACGATCAACCTATGTTGGCAGCGGAAAAAGCGGCGCGATACGGACACCGTCCTGGGGTTTTTCTGCTGCCGAATCGTGCGTCGCTCACTAATACGGCGGCACGGGCGCTGTTCGAGAACGGATTCGCAACGATCATAATTAACGGTGATCAGATTTCTTCAGGGTACTTGCCATCTCTCCTCGCCTCGGTTTGTTCCGCAGGCTTGTCGGTTCTTCTGGTTATCGACCAGCCATCGCGACGGCTCGTCGTTGCACTCAAGCGTGTCGCAGGAGATTCGCTATTTAATCTGGGCCCGGATTCAGATCGCAAGAATCTCGAAGAGATCACCGCGCAGATCCTATCTCACGCAGAAAAACTGCGAATCGATAGCCCGTTCAACCAATCAGAGAAGGAGTCGAAAAATGTCTGACGCGCAACTCTTCGAAAAGTCGGAAGCCCTGAATTCTGAGGATTTACTTCGAGCTATTTTCGAGCAAATGCCGTCGGTTCCGGCTTGCCTCACATGTAGTTTTCAAGCGGAAGACATGATCGTCCTTTCACTCTTGCGGCAACGGCTTCCAAACGTTCCCGTATTATTTCTTGAAACAGGATATCACTTCGCCGATACCTACCGGTTTCGCGATCAAGTCACCAGGGACTGGAAGCTGAACCTCGTCAACGTAGTGCAGCAAACAACGGTACAGCAACAGGAAGCGACATTTGGGATCCTGCACCAAATCGACCCTGCGAAGTGCTGCCAACTTCGAAAAGTAGAGCCGCTCATGGAATCGCTGGAGCCGTTTGACTTGTGGTTTACGGGGCTGCGGCGCGAGCAATCGCCGACGAGGCGGAATCTCAAAAAGATCGAGCGCCACAGACTACCCAGCGGCAAAACACTCCTGAAGATCAGTCTGCTCGCGGATTGGTCGTGGGCCCAGGTATGGGAATTCACCGGTAAGCATCAACTCGCGTACCTCCCGCAGTACGACCGCGGCTACCTGAGTATCGGCTGTGAGCCGTGCACGGCGATTCCCACATCCGGTGCGGACGCGCGTTCCGGGCGATGGGGCGGCAAGAAACTCGAATGCGGGATGCATACTTTTTCGGAGAAAACAGACGGATGAATTTTCTCCTGGGATTTGGGATCGCGTTGATCGTCGGGCTAACCGGAATCGGTGGCGGGAGCTTTACTGTGCCTGCGTTGCTACTGATCGTTGGGCTCCCCGCGGGAGAGGCCGTGGGGACAGCTTTTGTTTTCGCGGGCGTGTTGCGGTTAGTCGCGGCGCCGTTTTATCTGGCGAGCCGCCATGTGCATTCAAGATATTTCCGGTTGCTGGTGATGGGAGCCGTGCCGGGCCTCGTTCTGGGTATCTTCGTGCTACGCGCCCTCACAAAGCCCGGGAGCTACTCCGCAGTCGTGATCATTCTAGGTTTGTTGCTGGCGGTCTCTTCCAGCATCACCTTTGTTCCCCGCATCCGGAATCCTCATTTTGCTTCGAAGAATTCGCGCTGGCTACCGTGGCTGGCATTTCCGATCGGGGTTGAATCCGGATTCTCGTCCGCTGGCGCGGGCGCGCTCGGCACCATGCTGCTGCTGAATTACTCGGAGATGGCTCCAGCGCAGGTGGTTGGCACGGACATCTTGTTCGGCCTGGTATTGGCGGTGATTGGCAGCTTGGCGCACTGGACGTTTGGATCGATCAGCACGGCGACGCTCCTGCAATTGCTGGCCGGAGGATTGCCGGGCGTGGTGCTCGGTTGCTTGCTTGCCCGAAGGGTGCCTGCGCAGAAATTGAAGACCGTCGTGGCAGCCGTCGGTCTGCTAGCCGGTTTGCAGCTGGTTTGGTCGGGAGTGCACTCAATTGCTCCAAAGTCTGCCGCCGTCGAAACGAAATTGGACACGCGATTGACTCGTACGGTGCACCCGTGACTTGCTTCTCCTCTATTCCTCTTCGTCTCCTCGTTGCCTGTTGTTGTTGTCGCTGAACCTCTCTTTTGTTTCGAGCAGTAAAACTACAACTTGAACTGTAGTCCGGATTTCGCACCACATGCGCCTTGCGCACATAAATCAAGAAAACGAAATGGAGCTTGGAAATGATTTCTCTACATCTCGCAGTCTCTTTACCTAAAAAATACAGGGCGCGGGGTATCTTCGCCACGCTCGCTTCGCTATTGCTTGCTCTTTCGGCTTTTGCGCAGGGGGATTCTTCTTTCTGGGGCAGGGTCACGGATGCGACCGATGCGCCGGTCTCCGGCGCCACGATCGTGATAAGGAACATGGAGACGGACACGGAGCGCAGATTGGTCACGGACGATACGGGTCTGTTCAACGCCGCGGCATTGCCGGTTGGACAATACGAAATTACGGCTGCCAAAACTGGCTTTCAGACGGACCGCCGTCACGCGATTAGACTGACCGTCGGGGAGCGCGAAGAAATCGATTTGAAGCTGCAAGTCGGAGACGTGCACCAAACTATCGAAGTTCCTGCATTTTCCACGGCGGTCCAAGTTTCTACAGAGGATTCTTCTGGCTTGGTTGGCGAGCGCGAAGTAAAGAACCTTCCGCTAAACGGACGAAGCTTCGATCAATTGCTGACGTTGAATCCAGGCATCGTCAATTACACTTCGCAGCGGTCCGGTGGAATAGGCACTTCAAACTCCGTGGTCGGAAATATGTTTGCGGTCTCCGGGCGCCGGCCGCAGGAAAATCTCTTTCTGCTTAATGGAGTGGAATACACGAGCGCTTCCGAGATCAACAACACGCCGGGAGGTGTAAGCGGCCAGTTGCTGGGCGTTGATGCGGTCCGCGAATTTGCCGTCGTCACCGACACGTACGGCGCGGAGTATGGCAAACGGCCCGGCGCACAGATCAATATCGTCACCGCCAACGGCACGAACGCGTTTCATGGGTCGGTCTACGAGTTTCTGCGCAACAGTATCTTTGACGCTCGAAATTTCTTCGACCATGGTGACATTCCGCATTTCGGACGCAATGTGTTTGGCGGTTCGGCTGGCGGCCCGATCGTAAGAGACAAAACCTTCCTCTTCGGCAACTACGAGGGATACCGGCAGTCACTCGGCGTCAGCGATTTGACACTGGTGCCGGACAACGCTTCCCGGGCAAGCGCCGTGCCGAGCATCCGGCCTCTGCTGGCTCTCTGGCCTGTGGCGAACGGACCGGAAATCCTGACATCGTCCGGCAGCTCGAGCGGCATTGCCGAAGCATTCAGCAATCCTCTGCAGCACGTTCGCGAAGATTTCGGAACAGTACGCGTGGACCAGGTATTCAGCCCGGGCGACAATCTCGCGGCAATATACACCATTGACGACAGTACCGCCCTTTCGCCGACCAGCAATCCTTTCACGTACACGAACGTGAATCTGCGCGAGCAGGTAGCCAGCCTCAGCGAAACGCACGTCTTTTCCCCAACAGTGGTAAATCGCGCCACGGTTGGCTTCTCGCGGGGCGCCTTTTTCTTCGATAGCAACACGACCACAGATCTTGCAGGCTGGATTCACGAGGACCAGCCGGTCGGCGCAGTCGTCGTTGGCGGTGGAACAACCTTGAACGGCGCGTCGCAGATCACCAACGGGGGCACGAACGCCGGAAGCAACCTCACCGCGGTTCGCAATCTGTTTACCGGTGACGATCAGTTGACCATCACCCACGGAAAGCACTTGCTCACCTTCGGCGGTTGGGTCCAACGCATTCAGGCAAACGACACTCTGATTCAGGATCAATATGGCCAGGCCTCGTTTACAAACCTGCAGACCTTCCTACAAGGGAAAGTAAGCACCTACACCTACGCGCCTTCGTTCACTCCTCTCGGTTGGCGAACGCTGGAAGGCGCAGCCTACGCCGAGGATGCGATTCGCGTAACGTCTTCGCTCGAAGTGCGTTTTGGGTTTCGCGCGGAATTTACGAATGGTTGGAATGAAGCAAACGGTCGCGCCTCGAACTACCTATTTGATCAGAATGGCATCATCGCGACCGATCCAACCGTGGGCGGCTCCGTCTTTACCTCCAACAACGCGAAGTTTCTGCCTGCCCCTCGTGTCGCGCTCGCATGGGCTCCGTTCGCCTCCAAGAAAACCGTCGTGCGCGCCGGATTCGGCGTGTACTACGCGCTGCTGGACAATTTGAGTTATCGGCTGGATCAAAACGGGCCGTTCAACACGGTTTATGCCGTGAAGAGCATCGCGTTCTCAACGATCGCACCAGACGCCACGTACGCCGGATCAAAGGTAATTCCAAGTGGTGTGCAACCTGATTTGCGGACGCCGACCGTCGACACATGGTCACTGAAAATCGAACGCCAGCTGACTCCCAGTACAATTTTCAGCATCGGTTACATCGGCTCCCACGGTTATCACGAATTACTTTCTGTGGATGCAAATCTGCCGACACCAACAGTCTGCCCCGCGGCACCGTGCCCAGCGGGATATCCGAACGGCACCCTCTACTACCCGACCGGCGCGGCGCTCGAAAACAATGCGGTCTGGAACACGACTCATTGGTTCTCCCAAGGGATCAGTTCGTACAACGGATTGCAGGTCGACGTGAATCGGCGTCTCGGCAAAGGGCTGCAGTTCCGCGGCGTCTACACCTTTTCGAAATCGCTCGACGACGGTGACAACATGAACACAAGCGTGGCGACAAATTCTCCAGCTTTCGTCGCGAATCCGCTGGACCCGAGGGCGGATTACGGACGCGCCTCGTTCGACGTGAGGAACGCGGGAGTCATCAACCTAACCTACGATTTGCCCTTGGGCCGCTCTGCAGCTGCTGGAGACAATCCATGGTTCCGAAGGTTCGCTGTGGACTGGCAAGTCAGCGCAATTCAGACGTTGCTTTCCGGCCTGCCGTTTACGCCGCAGCTTTCCTATAACCCGTCGAACGACGGCGACACGCGCAATCCTGTGCGCCCTTCCGTAAATCCGAATTTTACGGGATCGATCATCGAGGGCGG
The DNA here is from genome assembly GCA_903970165.1 of Betaproteobacteria bacterium. Classification (GTDB taxonomy): domain Bacteria; phylum Acidobacteriota; class Terriglobia; order Acidiferrales; family UBA7541; genus Acidiferrum. Next base: position 26,811 of record CAJCHZ010000099.1, on the reverse strand, counting down.
TCCGAATCAATATCTCAATCCGAACGCTTTCCTTCAGCCGTTGCCCGGCACATACGGCAACGTCGGAAGAAACACACTCCAGGGGCCGAATCTCTACGAAACGGACCTTTCTGTGTCGCGACGATTCTCGCTGACCGAACGCCTGGGATTGCAATTCCGCGCGGAGATCTTCAACCTGTTCAACCAAGTGAACTTCAATACGCCGAACCCCGTGGTGTACGCGGCCGCCACGGGCGATCCCTCGCCGACGGCTGGGGTAATCACTTCCACAGCAACAAGCTCGCGCCAGGTGCAATTTGGATTGAAGCTGTTGTGGTGAATCGTGGCTTTAGCGGATTAAAACATACGCTGCGAAAAAGGAAGTCCCAACCGCTCGAAGCCATAGGCTTCGAGCGGTTGAATCTATGCGATCTCCGCCGGGAGAAAGAGATCCGTTAGGAGCGCGCGCAGGTCAATGGAAGCGTTCAGGTTGTCGATAAACGGAGAGCCGATAGCGGGTTGGTCCAGGGTTCGATGGCGGCGAGCGAATCGCTCGCGTCGCGTTTGAATGCTGCGAACAACTTTGCGATTTGCTTCGCGTACTGCTCTTGGTATTGCGTGCGTGTTGATGTTCATCGTTGTTCGGACATCAGAATGCCTCATTAAAGCCTGCTGAACTTTCAAATCTACTTCGTGCTCCCGCAACAAGCACGATTAAGTATGCCGAAACGAATGCCACCAACACACCCAACTCCGGCTGCGATCCCAGGCGGAATCAGATGATCTTCACGAATCTTGTCGGGCCAGTAGGGTTTGCCCGTCTGCGGATTCGCGAAAATCCATTCGGAATCAACGTTCTTCATTCTTTCTCGATGCCGCCAAAGAATCATGGCCAAGTCACGATCCATCGGGAGCGGTTTTGCGGAACCTTCCGTCTTGGTGTGTTCCACATTGCCGGCAACCCATGAACGTGCGATTTAGATAGTCGAATTCTCCCGATCGATATCGCTCCATTTCCGCCCCGCAATTGCACTCACTCTCGGACCCAAGAAAAGAGCGAGTAGGGCCATTGTTCGAAACGGCTCCGTCAACCTTGCAACTAGAAGGTTGAATTCCTTAATCGTCAAAATCCTCGGAACTTTCGTCCGTTTCGAAGACCCTTTCACTCGGACGAGACTCATGGGGTTTCGCCCAGCTGGAGTCAATTCCCAACGCATCGCCCAATTGAAGAGCAATTGCATCATTTCCCGGAGGTGGCCTTCCGCAGCCCAGAGAGAACGCGTGGATTCGCCACTCATTCTGTCCAATACGGCACAGTTTCTTTGGTAGCGACGTGTCAAGGTTCGGTTCGAGACTTAGCCTGATGGCCTGAGAGCGACGGCAAGTGCTCGAGGAGATTTTGAAATGTCCAAAAGCAATTCAGTTGTTGCAGTTTACAGCACGCATACGGAGGCAGACCAAGCGGTTAAGGAACTTCAACGCGGTGGAGTCGACCTGCATAAACTGTCGATCGTCGGAAAGGGGTATCACACCGATGAGCATGCGGTGGGCTACTACAATGCTGGCGACCGCATGAAGTATTGGGGCAAGGTGGGCGCGTTCTGGGGAGGATTCTGGGGACTCTTGTTCGGTTCTGCATTTTTCATGATTCCAGGTCTCGGCCCAATTCTGGCAGCAGGACCGATCGTCGCGTCGATCGTGGGAGCAATAGAGGGCGCGGTGGAGGTAGGGGCGTTGGGAGCACTGGGAGCTGGGCTCTTCAGCATCGGAGTTCCGAAGGACAGTATCGTAAAATATGAAGCGGCGCTCAGGACAGACCAATTCCTGCTGATCGTCAGTGGGACCGCAGCAGAGGTAGCTAAGGCGAAGGACATCATCGAGACTACACATCCCGCCCAATTTTCCCTCCACTCAGGGGAAGTGGCCGCGGCTGCAAAAGCGTAGCCCGGTCGCCAGGTCCACGGGCGAGGTGATCTTGACCGACATTGCCCGGATGTGCCGGTTTTCAACATTTTTCGACTTTGTTCAACTCAGTCTGCAATATTCATTCTCGACATCAAATTAAGTAAGGAGTTTCAAAATGCCTACGACAGGAGTTGGTACGAAGGAAAAAAAGTCGACGTTAGCAGAACAACTCGCGGCTTTCGTTGTGCGCATGCGTTTCGAAGATATATCTAAGGACGCGCGCCAACAACTGAAGATCCACATTCTCGATTCGATCGGCTGCGCCATCGGAGCTCTGGAAGGCTCGCCAGTCAAAGCTTTGCACGCCCAGCTGGACGAATTCGGCGGCAAGCCTCTATCGAGTCTTATCGGGGGCGGCAAAAGCGCCCCACACCTCGCAGCTTTCTACAACTCTGCCCTGGAGCGCTACTTGGATTTCATGGACTCCTACATCGCCAAACACGAGACGTGCCATCCTGCCGACAACGTGATGTCCGTGTTGGCCGCTAGCGAGTATGGCAAGAAAAGCGGTAAGGATTTCCTCACGGCAGTCGCGGTGGCATACCAGGTCCAGTGCCGGCTCTCCGCTGTCGCGCCGGTGCGCCCCAAAGGTTTTGATCACACCACCCAGGGAGCCTACGCAGTCGCTGCCGGCGTCGCCAAGGTGCTCGGCCTCGATCAAGTTGCCGTTGCGAACGCCGTCGCGATCAGCGGAGCCTCGTACGTGGGCTTGCGGGTTACGCGCTCCGGAAACCTCTCCAACTGGAAGGGACTGGCTTACCCCAACATGGCGTACGGCGCGACCAGTGCAGCATTCCTCGCAATGCGAGGCGTGACGGGCCCGCTGGAAGTCTTCGAAGGGAAGGGCGGCCTAATGGATGCAATCACGGGCACCTTCGAACTGGACTGGGCGCACGAGGATCTCGAGGTGGTTCTGAAGACCAACATCAAGAAGTACAACGCGGAGTTCCACGCTCAGACCGCGATGGAAGCCGCTCTGGAGCTCCACTCGGCCCAGCAGGTCAAGCCAGCCGAAATTAAGGCGATCAGCGTCGACATCTTCGACGTCGCGTACAACATCATCGGCGGCGGGAACGATGGAAATAAACAACACGTGCAGACCAAAGAGGAAGCAGATCACAGTCTGCCCTACATGATTGCGGTGGCGCTTATCGACGGTGCAGTTACTCCGGCGCAATACGAACCCAATCGCATCCTCAAGCAAGACGTGCAAGACCTCTTGCGCAAGGTAATAATCCGTCCCGACAAGTCGATGAGCGAGCGCTTCCCTGCGGAGATGCCATGCCACATTCAAATTGAACTAAACGACGGGAAAAAACTCAGCATCGAGAAGCATGACTATGAAGGATTTTATACCCGACCGATGCCATGGGACAAAGTCGTGGCCAAATTCAATAGTCTGGCATCCCCTTATACGAACGAAGCGCAACGCGCAGCAATTGTGGAGGCAGTAGCGCAGCTTGAAATACACGATATCGCGCGCCTCACCAATGTTTTGAATGTGTCTTTTGGCAAGGCGTCCGCCCATGCTTGATCTTCGGGTCGCCGCTGCTGCGCTATTACGCCTTTGCCTTATTCTCTGACTGGCGTGAGCGTTCAAGCGCCCACTTGAGCAAAGCGCCTGATCGGTAGATGCCATGGACGAACTTGCCGTAGGGCATCGTCAAAAACAGTGTCATAACAAAACCAAGATGAACCACGAGCAACGTGCCCATCGCCGCGCTCTGTCGCAACAACAGCAGGAGCAGTCCGCTGATGCTGATCAAAAGCAGCAAGACGATGAACGCCAAGTCCATCCCCGATTGGTTCTCATCGACAATTTCACGATTGCGGCGCCGCAACAGCACAAAGAGGCCTATGGGTCCGATAACCAAGCCAATTCCGCCCACCGTGCCGAAGATGACCGGTAAGCTCAAAAAGCCCGGAGGTCCGTGCCAGCCGAACACGTAGTAGTAGATTGCACCTAGAGTGGTAGCGACGAGACAGGACAGAAATCCGTAAAACGTCGCGTGATGGAACCAGCGCAGCGCCTCCGAACTCTTTTCCCTTGGATAGCTGCAGCCCGCACCGTCGTTGTCCAGATTCTTGAGGCTGAGAACATCCTTCGCGGCTCTGAATAGCGCGACCGGATTGGCGAGCGTGGAATACGACTCCCCGGAGTCGCGCCAGAATCGAAGAAAGCCGATCAGCAAAGCCAGCGCAGAGAACGACCCCACAACCGAGAAAGTCAGCGCCATCACACTGTGCGGAATGATCTGGTAGAAGTCTCCCCCGCGAACGGGTTCCCACAGGCGGCTGCCAAGAGCCAAGCTCGCCGCCAATAGAAAAGCGATGAGCACTGCCGCCGCAAGCAGTGACACCAGCAGCCCGTTCTTGCAGAAGGCCTTGGCTAGTGGGCCCGGCCAGGCGTAGAGTCCATAGGTGTATAAACGAATCTTGGCCAAAGTTTTTGGCGGATTGATGTTGAACTCGTGCGGTGGCGAATACTGGCACGAGTAAAAGCACTCACCGCAATTGTGGCAAAGGTTTGCAAGGTAATTCAGATCGCTCTCCACAAATACCAAGCGTGACTCCATCGTCTGCCACACCGCGCAATAGCCTTCGCAGTAACGGCAAGCGTTGCACACTGTCATCAGATGCTCACCTTCCTGCAGCAATTCAGTCGGCAGCATGGACGAATTCCTCAACTTTCGTGTCCTTCCGCGTTTCAACAGGGTGTAGCGCTTGTGACGCAGCCTCACGCCCCGCGATGCGGCCAAACACCGTCCCAATGGTGACGCCAATGCCCGCGGTGTACCCTTTCCCCAGAATGTTGCCGACCATGATCTCGCCTGCCGCAAAAATATTTCGCGCTCCCTTGCCACCCTTCATCTGCGCTCGAGCGTGCTCATCGACTTTCAGTCCGAGATAGGTAAACGTGAGACCCGGCCGCAATCCATAGGCGTAGAAGGGCGGTTTATCGATGCGCAAAGCCCAATGCGTCTTTTCGGGATCCAAGCCCGAGGTCTTGCAGTCGTCCAAAACGTCGTGGTTAAACGTACCAAGTTGCACCGCGTCGTTGTAAGCCTTGACCGTGGCTACCACCTTCTCGACGGGCAGTTTCAATATTTTTGCCAGTTCGCCGATGTTCTGCGCCGTATCCGGCGGGAAAACCGAAGGCATGAACTTACCCATCGCTTTGGAATCGATAATGCAGTAGCCAATCTGCTCCGGTTGGTTTGCCACCAAGCGTCCCCAGATGGCATAGCGCTTCGGCCAAAAGTCCTCGCCTTCGTCGTAAAAACGGTCGCCGTTCCTGTTCACCACAATGCCCAGCGAGACGCAATCGAGTCGTGTGACGATGCCGCCATCGAATTTTGGAGCTCGCGCATCGATGGCCACCATATGTCCTTGTTTCGCTTCGCCTACAGATTCCACTCCGTTTTCGAGCAATTTTTTCAGAACCTTGCCTTTGTTATATGGAGTTCCGCGGATCAGAAAATTATCAGCTTCCGGGCCCCATGCCTCCTTCAACCAGTCCAAGTTCGCTTCGAAGCCTCCAGAAGCCGCCACGACAACTTTGGCCCTGACTTCCACGGGCTTACCCGCCACCATGGCAGTCGCGCTTTCAAACTTGCCATCCTCTACTTTTAGATCCACCACTTCGGCGTTATACACGACCCGGATGCCCACGCGTTCCGCCTGGTCGTAGTACGCGTTCATCATGGCTTTCCCACCGCCGAGAAAAAATGCATTGGTACGCCCCAGCTGAAGGGTGCCACCCAAGGCGCGTTGAAAACGTACTCCTTGGCGCTTCATCCACTCGGTACAGGTGGCCGAAGCGCGGATTGTCATGCGCGCCAGTTGCTCGTTGGTCTGGCCTCCGGTGACGCTCTGAATGTCTTTGTAGAACTCATCCTCCGTATACGCCCCGGCCATCACGTTCGTCGGTGCGTCGTGCATGCACCTCAGGTCTCTGGTGTGCCGGCTATTACCGGCACGGAAATCTTTCGGCGCGCTCTCCAACACAAGCACACTGGCTCCGACTTCACGCGCACTCAAAGCCGCCGCCATGGCGGCATTGCCTCCACCCACTACCAGAACATCAATTCCCGATAAATCGTCCGTCATTGGCATCTCCGGAAGCTTGCCAGGTATCATTCCGCGAGCGGAATACCGCACGCAGCTATGTGAGCGCCTGACCCTTGGTCTTTGGTCCAAATAGGCTGACGATTGCAGCAACCAACAGCCATGTTGCAGCGATATAGATGAACACACTCTTGTAGCCGTAGTGCGTAAACAGGAAAGCAATTATCAGTGGCCCGAAAACATTCGCCAGCCGCCCGGCTCCATACGCGATGCCTGAACCGGAGCTGCGAATTTGCGTAGGAAAGCATTCGGGTGTGTAGGCGTACAGCAACGGCGCGAAACTTTGAATGAACATCGAAACGCAGAAGCCCAAGATAATAATCGGCACCATCTTGGAGCTGAGCCCATACATTATGCCGAACCAGGCAATCACCACTGCCGCGATAGTGATCAGGTACTTACGCTCCCACTTATCAGACACGAGCACTGCGATCAAGGCGCCGATCGGAGCACCCACGTACATGATCGAAACCCATAGCAGCGACTTCACCACCGGAAAACCCCGTGCCGCTAGTAGCGTCGGTACCCAAGCCATGAATCCGAACAGGCCAATAGTCTGGAAGATATAGACGCCGATCAGCATGGACGTGCGTCGCAGAGAGGCCGGTGCGAAGAGATCCGTAAACTTTCCGTGCCGCGGAGGGCTTACCGGTTCTGCCAACAGGGCGGGAAGAGATCCTGAACTGGCCTTGGTGTGTGCTTCGATGCGATCCAAAACGGCATCCGCCTTGGCTAGCTGGCCCTGGTTCTCATACCAACGTGGTGATTCTTCTAGTTTGTGGGAAAACAACAAAATCAATATGCCGAGTGCGCCCCAGATGAACACCAGCCGCCAGCCGTAGGCAGCCATTGGCGTGATCTCTCCCGCCACGAACGCGGATGCGGGAATTCCCAAGAGGCCGATAGTCATAATCCAGGCCTGATAGGTACCTCGTTTGCTTGCCGGGAACATCTCGCTGATATACGTGATGGCGGCAACCGTCATCGCGGCAAGCCCTACACCGGTCAGACATCGCGTGACGAAAAGCCCCGGCACGTTCCAGGCGAAGGCATTTAGAAGCGAGAAGGTCGAGTACCACACAGTTGTCAGGAGCAGAGCCTTCTTTCGCCCTACCTTGTCGGAAAACCAGCCGCCTGCGACCGCTCCTACAAACATACCGATGAAGGCCGCTGAAGTTACGAGCCCGACTGTACCAATCGACAGCTTCCATTGCACCCGTAGCTCTGGAGCCGCGAAACCAAAGTTGTTAAGGTCTCCCAGCTCGAAAAAAAAGACATAGGCTAGCAGCCACATGACTTTCTTGTGAAAAGAACCAATAGGGAGGCGATCAAGGCGTGCCGCGGCTGAATGTCGCGCGGCTTGTGATGCGTTTGGAGCAGCCTGATCGAGCGATATTGTCGCCAACTTGCTACCTCGAAGAGCTTGTATGAACTCGGCCGAATTTCAGAGGGCGTGTTATGCAGAGGGCACGCACAAAAACCTGTCGACGCCCAAGAACTTAGGGTTGCCTGTCAGTGTCGCGCGTCTACAACACTACCAATCAGGAACTCAAACCTGCGATTGCGTTCAATGAATCCTTTCACAAAGTGGGATGCTATATGGATTCGCAATACAGAGACTGTCCAATACGGGACACTTTCAAGAGTCAGGGATAAGTAGCCGCGCGGCCCGCCTTCAGGTTAGGGTTGCTATTGCGCGAACGCTAATACGATCGAATGTTTCGTCTCTCTAGAACTCGACCTTGGTTCTGAATCCGATCACAACCGCGCGCTGCGCCCCGCCACCCACGTTTGCGTAATATTGGATCACTGGTTGGAGGAGGAGCATGGGTCTGATGTTGAACAAGGTGTTGAACTCAAGACCGCGCTCGGCCTTCCATGCGGGCATGCCGGTAGGAAGGAATTGGGAATTTAGCCGATTTTGCACATAGCCGAAAGACATAGTGTTATGAATGGGTAGAGGCAGTGGCTCGTTAAAGCGCAACCCCGCGGTGAGCACACGGTTGTCGTTATTGAGGTTCGCAGGACTCCAGTCGTATGCGAACGTCGCATCCAACCCCTTCCCACCCTTTGGGTCTAAGCGCCAGAGTGCCTGGCTGCCCATCCAATACAAAAGGTAGTTCCCCGACCTTTTCGCACCTGTTGAGGTCTCGAATTTCCCGGGATTGTATGCGACGCCGAACTGGTAGAGGCCCGAATATCCCCTACGGCTCTCGACGTCGTCAGCTGGGCGCACGGCCGACGCCTTCTTGCCAGGAGTAAACCCTATCTCTGAAACGCTCACCGGAGATCCACGGAACTGGGGCACCAGGCCTGTTGCGTTGTGGGAAAAAGGTTCGCGATCCCCGGCCAGCACTATCGATTTCACATAGAGGTTGCGGATCAATACGACGCGGATTTCCAGCGCCGGCGTCGAGGCGGGGCTGCCGGTTTCGAAGGTGGTGGATAAATTGCTCAAGGCATAGCTCATCGGCTCGAAGAAGAAGGATGTTCCGTAGTCCTGATCTCCGTAAGAATCCTGGCCCGCGAACTGGCCCACGCGAAGGGCTATGCGATTTCTCTGCCATCGCTTTTCAATCCACCATGAATCGAGGCGAAATAAATTATGGCTAGACATCCCGCTGGGGCTGGTCAGGAGCCCGAGGTAGCTTCCGAGATTGCCGCCGCCTTGCCAAAGAGCAGTTGCGTGAAAATACAATCCCGGCTGATCGATCAATGCGCCGAAATCGATGTCCACAGTCCCGCGGAAGCGGTTCCAGCTTGCGAATCGTTCTTTCTGCTCGCTCTCGATGTTCCAAAGTGAGTCGCTGATGTAATGAAAATCAAAATCCACTCCTCGCTCTTGTAAGCTCGACCGCTCTCCGCCCCAATCCCCAAAGAGATGACCGTTGAGGCCCAGAATTTCATGGGCGTCTGGACCGCTGAGCGTTTCTGCTGGCGCAGTCTGCCCATAAACCGGAAATGCGAGTGCCCAAAGACCGGAGCACAGTAGAAGGACTATCCGCAGATGTCTGCCGAACATGGAGAAGCTTTCTCGTCGCCGGTGCTCGTTCATCCGCCGTTCGGATGATGGAGGCCACGCTTCGTCGTCAGGGCTGCAGATTCCTATCATCATTAAATCGTCATCGAGTCGTTGTTACATGCAATCTTCAATATGCTCGTGCTTTTGAATATGTTGTGTTCTGAGTTTCGAGCTTTGCTGGCCTCGAATCTGTCCGAAAGTGCACGTTTCGCAAAAATACATACGATGCAACGCTCGGATATAAGATTCGTGGTTCACTATGTGGGCAGTCTTTCCTAACGACTTTCCACATCTGGAATCTAGCGAGCTCTAAAAACGCACTAGCCATGCCGGGAAATATCATCTAACGGGCAGGAGGATTAGTTGAGCAGCGGAAATCCGGGAAGCGGGTGAGACGGCGCAAGTCAGTCTTCCCAGAGGTGGGGCAACAACACTTTTGCAAGATGCTCTCTTACTGCGGGCCAAATCCATTTGGCCGGACGTGTTGTTCAGACGAAGATTTCAACAAATCCTGGGAAGTTGTTCTCCAGACAACATATCAAGCACGCGATGTCCTCCGATCCGGCTGCGGACAGTGACGATCCCGGAGCGATCCTCATGCACCGTTCCGGCTTGCGCGGCACCAGCCGAAACACTTTGTGAGCGCAAGATTTCAAGAGCATGGCCGGCGTCGCTCTCGGGCACGAAGATAACGAACCGCCCTTCGTTCGCCACATAGAAAGGGTCGAGACCGAGAAGTTCGCACGCGCCACGCACGACATCGGAAACGGGAATGAGTGTTTCTTCCACGGTGATACGAACTCGAGCGACCGATGCGATTTCGTTTAGCGCTGAAGAGAGTCCACCGCGCGTTAGGTCACGCAGGCAGTGCACTTCTATGCCAGCTTCGAATAATGCTTGGACGGGGGCCCAAAGAGGAGCTGTATCGCTGCTCACCGGGCCTTCGAATTCGAGACCGTCGCGTACCGAAAGAATCGTGATTCCATGAGCACCTAGATCGCCGCTCACGAGCACCGCATCCCCGGGGCGCACGGATTCGGGGCCGACCGGTTTCGGCGCGACGACGACTCCGATGCCCGTCGTATTGAGGAAAATTCCATCGCCCTTGCCCTTGTCTACAACTTTCGTGTCGCCGGTCACGATTGGCACATTGGCGACTCGTGCTGCCTCACGCATCGCCGCGACGACAGTATGCAAAATTTCCATCGCCAGCCCTTCTTCAAGAACGAAACCGGCGCTCAAGGCCAAAGGCCGTGCGCCGCACATCGCAAGATCGTTGACAGTGCCGTTGACTGCAAGATCTCCAATCGTGCCTCCTGGGAAAATGAGAGGCTGAACGACATATGTATCAGTAGTCATGGCAAGTCGGGTTCCACTCGCAGAAAGCACGGCGCCGTCGTGCCGCGACTCCAGCGCCGAGTTCGAAAAAGCGGATAGAAAGACGCTTTCAATCAGCTGATTGGTGAGGCGGCCGCCGCCTCCGTGGGCCAGCAAAATCCGGTCAGTGGCCGGCCGTGGCAGTGGACACGATAGAATGGCCATCTTCTTTCCGCCTCCCAAAGTGAAAGTAGGCTGCACATGCGCCTTCCGAGGAGACCATCGGTGCGCCGAGAGGAGTATCGGGTGTGCAGCGGGTCCCAAATGCCGGACATTCGAAAGGCTTGCGCAGGCCCCGCAACACAAGCCCCGCAATGCATTCTCTCGATTCCTCAACGCGGTCAATATCCATGGCGAAACGCGTTTCCGCGTCGAAACGACGGTACGCTTCGCGCAGCCGCAATCCGCTCGAGGGAATTTCGCCGATTCCGCGCCAGGCGCGTGGCGTGACTTCGAAGACTTCGGCGATCCGCTCTTGCGCCGGCAGATTGCCTGACCGGCGCACCGCCCGCGCGTACTGATTCGCGACTTCCGCGCGGCCATCTTCGAGTTGTTCCACAGCCATCAGCACGCCTTCCAGCAGGTCCAGTGGCTCGAATCCTGTGACGACGATAGGCACCCGGTATTTCCGGCTGATGGGGACATATTCTTCGTAACCCATCACCATGCAAACGTGACCAGCAGCCAGAAACGCCTGCACGCGACAATCCAGCGAACCCAGGATGGCTTCCATGGCTGGCGGCACAAGCACGTGGGACACAAGCATCGAGAAATTCGGGATCTTTTCGCGTTCCGCCTGCCATACAGCCATGGCGTTGGCAGGGGCGGTGGTCTCGAAACCGACTGCGAAGAAAACAACCTCGCGGTTCGGATTCGCACGAGCGAGCTGTAAAGCATCAAGCGGCGAGTACACAATACGCACATCAGCGCCCGAGGCTTTGGCATCCAGAAGACTTTGTGTTGAGCCAGGAACGCGCAGCATATCTCCGAACGAGCATAGAATTACTTCCGGCCGGAGCGCCGTAGCGATCGCGCGGTCGATCATCTCGAGGGGCGTAACGCACACCGGGCAGCCGGGCCCGTGGACGAGCGTGATTCCTCGGGGAAGCAGGTCCTGAAGCCCGGTCTTGACGATCGTGTAGGTCTGCCCGCCGCACACTTCCATGAGCGTCCAAGGGCGCTTTGCAACGCGCTGGATGGCCTGAGCCATCTGCCGAACGGCACTGTAATTGCGATACTCGTCGAGAAACTTCATGTCTCGAACTCTTTCAGCTCTTCCAGTTGATCGAGTTGCCGAAGCGCTTCGAAGACCCGCTGAGCCTCGTGTTCATCCACCACGGTCAGTGCGAAACCCACGTGAACCAAAACGTAATCGCCTACGCGAGCCTGGGGTGTGTAGTCCAGGCAAACCTCCTTACGAATGCCGCTAAAATCCACCTTGCCACGCCGCAAGCCAAGGGCTTCTACATCAAAAATCGAGACTATCTTTCCTGGCACAGCCAGACACATGCAAACACCTCAGCTTTCCTCTGGCTCCGATACCATCGCAGAGAAACCACACTGCTCGCACAGTTCCGCGCGGCACGTCGCGCTGCCGCCCGCTACGCCTGCGAGCAGAGATTGCTAGATTCATATCCTCGGTGCGACTGCCAGGCTGCGGATGCGATCACCTCCCGCAGACAGGCGATCCAATCCTCGAGGCCCACCCCAGTCTTGCAGGAGACCGCGAAGACTACGGCCCTCGGATTAACTTCCCAGACGTTTGTCATCAGATCTTTCAGATCATGTCCAGAAGCCGGAGAAAGGTCCGTCTTGTTCAGGAGAACGAAGTCTGCTTTGTGAAACATAACGGGGTACTTCTTCGGCTTCTCCGGCCCTTCTGCCAGGCTGCAAATCACAACGCGAAGACTTTCGCCAAGATCATAGGAAGCCGGGCAGATGAGGTTGCCGACGTTTTCTATTATCAACAGGTCGAGTTTCTGGATTGGGAATTCGGCCAGCGCGCGGGCGACCATGCGGGCGTCAAGATGGCAGACCGTCCCCGTCGTAATCTGGTGAGAGGGGACGCCGAGCGCGCGAATGCGCTGCGAGTCAAGATCGGTTTGAAGGTCACCTTCGATGACTGCAAGGTTGTACTGACCTTTCAGCGCGGGTATGGTGGCTTCGAGCAGCGAGGTCTTGCCTGCGCCAGGCGCGGACATCAAATTAATGACCACCGTTCCTTCTCCCGCGAACAAACGGCGATTCTCCGCGGCGACTTCCTGGTTGGCTTTTAGGACATTCGTTTGCACCAATACGCGATCCATCACACCCTCTCAGCTTCTATTTGGATTTCGATGTACTCCACTTGAAATTCCTCGCCCGAAACAACTTCCAGCGGCAGCCCGCATTGCGGACAGATCAGGCAAACCGCCCGCACCGGATTGCTCACCGATCCGCAGATCACGCAGCGGACGGTCATTGCCACGCTTTCGATCTCCAACCTGGCATTTTCTGCCAACGTTTCCAAGCGAGCGACCTCGAAGGCGAACTCGAGCGCCTCGCGTACCACTGTCGTGAACTCGCCGAGCCGAATTTTGATCACTTGAATGCATCGAGAGTTCTCCTGGCGAGCCTTGGCCTCGGCAATTTCGATGATGCTTTGAGCGATGGAGATTTCGTGCATAGACGAAGAGCAACTTTCCCCGGGTCCTCTCTTACGACGAGACCAATTCGCGTTGATCACCAGACAACCACCAAAGATGCGGCTGGGCCGGAACTTCCCGGCGGCGACAGGCGATGGTACGTTCCGCGAGCAAGCGCGCAATGTTATCGATCGCGACGAACGAAGCGCTCAGCACCCAGGGGCTGATACTTTCTCCAAGCCCACACGAATCGGGAACGACGCCGACGATAATCAGTTCGGATGGCGCATGACCAGCCAGCCTCAACTGCACCAGGGACTCCTGAACTCCAGGATCATGGGCCGTCACACGAAGCTGGGAGCGGCGGGAAAAAAGGTCGGCTTCGGAGTAAATGCACAGAGTCCCCGGCCTCTCATCCACGAGAATGGTGTCTGCTAGCACAACCAAATCCGTGTCGTAGAGATACGGAGCGATGTCCAGGCCAGGCGTGCCCAGGTCGAGAATTTCAACATTCGAGTCGCACTCGTATGCTGATCGAAACATTTCGACTGCCAACGGACCAAAGCCGTCATCGCCAAGAAGAACGTTCCCTATCCCTATCACAGACACTCGCTTGTGACTTCGGCGGCCGCTTGTGATCATAAGACCTTCACTTGAGCGATCTCGCGGCCCCTGCCATCCAGCGTATGACAGGAACACGCCATGCATGGATCGAAGGAGTGCACGGTGCGGAGTATTTCCAGCGGCTTCACTGGATCGGCCACCGGGTTCGAAAGAAGCGAACTTTCGTAGGGCCCCGGGACGCCTTTCTCATCACGCGGGCTGGCGTTCCAAGTAGTTGGAACCACCGCCTGGTAATTGGAGAAAGCTCCTTTCTCGATCATCACCCAGTGCGAAAGCCCGCCGCGTGGGGCTTCATGCATGCCGACGCCCGCGATTTCGTGGTTCGGGAATTGTGGCGGATTGTAGGTAGCATCGTCGCCCTTGAGAATATTGGCGGTGAGCAACTGCCAATGCCCGAGGGCGAGGTCGCAGAGCATCGCCGAGCGGATTCCCCGGGCAAGATGACGTCCCATGGTCGATTGCAAATCCTCCGGCGGGACTTTCAACCCATGGACCGAGGAAATTTTCGCGAGGGCCGTTTCTGTCCACTTATGTGTGAGCTGATGACCGGAAGCGAAGCCGACAAGAACATTTGAAAGCGGACCGACCTGCATGGGATGTCCGTTGTAGCGCGGTGCTTTTACCCACGTATACTTTGCGTTTTCCTGGAAGTCGGTGTAGTCGGGTTCAGTTTTGCCTTTCCAGGGCGGCAGCGCGCCTTCTCCTCTGTACCACGCATGAGTAACATCCTCAGCAACCGCCGCGCGGAACTTCTCGTCCCGCCAATCTTTTATCGCCCGCAACCCAGCCAGATTTCCATCCATGATGACGCCACCGGGAAGATCGAATTGTGTGGCCTTGGCATCCAGCGGAAGGTCAGGTACCGCAAGATAATTTGCAACCCCGCGTCCGTAATGGAACCACTCCGGATAAGAGGCGGCGAGCAGGCAGGTATCGATCAAGTACGCCTGCTGCACAAACGGAATGATGTCGTGGATTAGAGATTGCAACACCCCGAGGCGGTCCATATTCATGGTGGCCAGGCTGTTCAGGTTGATCGCATTCATCACGCCGCCGACGGCCATGTTCTGAATGTGTGGTGTTTTGCCCCCAAGAATCCCAACGATTTGACAAGCCTTGCGCTGAAATTCCAGAGCCTCCAGATAATGAGCAAAGAAAATCAGGTTCATCTCTGGGCTCAGACGCATCGCCGGATGGCTCCAGTAGCCGTGAGAGAAAATTCCTAGCTGGCCGCTGCCGATCAATCCTTTTACTTTGTTTTGAACCTCTTCGAGTTTGGCGTGGGAGTTCCCCGGCCAGGTGGAGTAGCCGTCTGCTAGCGAAGCGGCGCGCGCGGCATCAGCCTTGGGAATAGTGGTGATGTCTACCCAGTCCAAAATGGACAAATGATAGAAATGCACGATGTGGTCGTGCAGCGCGTGAGCGATCAGAATCAGATTGCGGATGTACTGCGCGTTCGCCGGAATCTCGAGCTGCAATGCATCTTCCACTGCGCGTACAGAGGCTATGGCGTGTACCGTGGTGCAAACTCCGCAGAAGCGCTGCGCAAAAACCCAGCCTTCGCGCGCATCGCGCCCTCGCAATATGGTCTCAATGCCCCGCCACATGGTACAACTTGCCCAGGCCTTCTGGACTGTGCCGCCATCCACCTCGACATCGATTCGCAGGTGCCCTTCGATGCGCGTTACGGGATCAATCGAAACGCGGGTCATGCGGTTTCTCCTTCCGCCCCTGGTAGCGGATTGCCTTCGTGGCGGTTCGCCCATCGAGGTAGACGCAGAGATCTAAATTTGTTGTTCCACCCGTGGGTGTCGCCTGGCAAGACTGCGAAAAATTTGACCGCCAGGCCGAAGCCTAGGAATGCGAGAGCGATGTAGCCGGCGGCCATGAGCAACTCGGGAGGTGTGGGGAAGTAGCCTCTCTGCCGTTCCGGGTGAAATGCGACGGTCGTCGGCACAAAGCGGTAATACATCCCGCCCAAGCAGGCAAGCGTGGCCACTTTCAGCAGGCTGCGAGGAGTCACGCGCACAACCTTGAAGAGCAGCGCGACTCCTGGGACGAGAATGAGGCCGGTCTCGACCAGGAAGATGAGACTCATCCTGTCGAGCGCGAAAGCGGCATGCACTTGGCCGCGCCAAATCAGGTCCCCGGCGCGCACGGCGAGAAAAAAGAAGCACGCCGCACAGAGCAATTTGCCCAATTCGTCCAGAACACCGATATCCAGCGCCCGCGAGTAGCGAAGACAGGCGATTAAAAGAAGAAAGGTCACGAAACCGATGCCGCACAATCCCGCCGCCAGAAGATAGAGGAGCGGGAGGAATGGTGTCTGCCACAGCGGATGGATTTTGTCGCCGGCCAGGAGTAGCAGTCCCCCCAAGGAGGACTGGTGCATAAGCGGAATAACGTAGGCCCCAATAATCATGAACGGATAGATCCGCCGCAGAAGGGGAGCGACTTTGCGCAGGCTCACGCGGGTTGCGTCACTGCCGGTGTAATACAACCTTTCCAGGAAAAGTGGAAGGATCTCAAAGGACAGGAAAATGGCGACATAGATCGGCATGCAAATGCAAATCTCAAGCATGGCCGATTCCGCATTCCATCTCCAGGGGAGCAGAGCGTTCCAGAAATTCCACGGACGCCCGACGTCAAAGCCGAGGGCGATGAGACCAGTCGCGTAAAGAAGGAAACCAGACACCAGCGCCGTCCGCATCACAACGTGCAGCTTCTGACGGTCGAAGACCCAAGCGGCTATCCCCAATGCCAAAGGTCCCGAACCCAACGCAGTCAGGGTCATGACGTTGAAGGTTTTCCATATTCCCCAGGCGTAAGCGTCATTCATCCCTGAAAACGGCCCCAGCGGAGAGAAGAGCCGCACCGCTGCAAGGGCACAGCCGATGGCAACCAATGCTCCACAGAAAAGGAACGTAGGTGTAATCACTGACGCGCGATACACAGGCACGCCACGCTGCCAGTGGTTGATTAAGTTTGTGCCAGTTCTATCGAGGCTGGTCATAGCTGATCCGGAAATCCGCTTTTCTTCTCCCGTTCCGGCCTTTCGGCCTCATGACGGTTCCAGTTGCGCTTGATCACCGCGCCCAGAATTCCAGCCACGATGATCGGCCCCGAAAGCCATTTGTAAATCACGGAAGTCACTTTGGTGCCGTAATGGCCGAGCGAGGTTGAGCCGAGCTTCGGAAGGCCAATCTTTTCAAACGCCACGCTGGAGAGATAAAGCACCTGGGTTCCACCCGCCTCATGCTCTCCGTACACGCGCTTCTCGAAATACTTATCCGGCGAGGCCGCGATGCGCTCTTTCGCTTTGGCGAGCAGATCAGTTCTTTTACCGAAAATGACCGACCCCGTGGGGCACACCGCTGTGCATGCCGGTTCCATGTGCTCCAGAAGACGTTGGTCGAAGCAGAACTCGCACTTCACGATCTTGGGATTCCATTTGTCCCACTCAAACTTGGGAACTTCGAATGGACAGGCTACTTCACAGTAGCGGCAACCGATGCAAAGCGAACTCTCCCACGTGACAGCGCCCCACTGGTTCTTCTTTAGCGCGCCGAAAGGACAGCCTGTCACGCACGCAGGATCGAGGCAGTGCATGCACTGTCTTTTGACGTAAGCGAACTCCGGTCCATTCGGCTCCTTGTAAAGCTCGATGATGTTCTTAGTCTTTGCGTTGAGTCCCTCGGGCATTTGCCACAGGCCGCCGGAGAGCGACGTGTCCGGCGGCAGTCCATTGGCCTCGCTGCACGCCACCATGCAGGCCTTGCAACCCGTGCAGATGGTGCTGTCGTACAGCATCGACACGGCGTCTGGCGGAGCCACCGGGTGTGCCGGGTGTTCCTCGGCGGCCGCGGCCGGAGCCAGCGTTCCCGCGACGGTTCCTCCGAACCCGAGGATTCCCAAAAGAGCTTGACGGCGACTGATGCCCCCGCTCATGCAGAGTCCCTCGGACCCGCACCTGGTCCCCGTTCGGTCTCGTCAGGCCCACCAAAGCCAGGAACGCTCTCGTCCGCGGGTACCTTCGAAAACTTGCGTGAAGCGACGTAGCCAGCCCCTGCGAGCGCACCGACTGCTAATCCCACAAGACCAGTTGCCAACGGGCTGATACCCCCTTGGGGTGCATTTATAGGGGCGTAGGTCTCCGGAGGATTCGCGGGAGTATGAATTTGCACCACCTGGAACATCGGCACGCGGAACGCAATACTTTTTTCCGTGCACCCAATGCATGGTGCTCCGATCCCGATTGGCCACACATCGGGAATCTCGTTGAAATGCCGCGTCGAGCATCCAGCATGAGTATCCGGTCCCTTGCACCCCATCTCATACAGACACCAGCCTTCACGATGCCCATAGTCGCCGTATTGCTTAACAAAGTTGCCGGCATCGAAGTGCGCTCTGCGCGGACATTGATCATGAATGTTACGGTCAAAGGCGAACTTCGGACGTCTCTCCCCATCCAGTTCCGGCAATGTCCCGGAGTCAGCGTATTGCAGGACGACACCGAGCAGCGTGTAGGGATTCGGCGGACACCCCGGGATGTTCACAATCGTCTTTTCCGGCATGAGATCAACAACGCCGACCGCACCCGTCGGATCCGGATCGGCCGACGGAATTCCTCCCCAGGAGGCGCAAGAACCGATAGCAACAATCGCTGCTGCTTTTCCCGCGACGTCCGCCAGAACTTCCATGGCCGGCCGCCCAGCCAGTTTCATGTATACGCCGTTATCGCGCGTGGGGATGGAGCCCTCGACGACACAAATGTACTTACCCGCGTGCGTGCTCACGGCCTCTGCAAGTGCCTCTCGAGCCTGCGTTCCCGAACCCGCCATTAGCGTTTCGTGGTATTCGAGTGAGACGACGTTTAGAATCAAATCGGCAAGGTCCGGGTGGGAGGTACGCAGAAGCGTCTCCGTGCATCCTGTGCAGTCCTGGAAGGCCAGCCAGATCACCGGCGGACGAACGACTTTCCCTAGGCCGTGCGCGACCTCTTCCGGAGTCTTTTTATCAGTGATGGCAAGTCCGAATGGGGCTGCGACCATCAGGGAGGAGCAGAACTGGAGAAATGCGCGGCGGCTGACGCCACACCGCATCAGGCGTTCGTCGATGGTCTCGAGAACTCTCGAGGCACCAATGAGGGAGTCAACCATCAGGCCAACTGGAGTGCGTCCTCTCTCCACGCGTTTTCGAACGTTTGTTATACCCGCATCATGACTTTCATCGCGACGCGATGACCCACGAGATTGCCTAACTGCGGCATGCGCAAGATTTTCTACAACACGGAAACGGCTAAGGTGCTTTTAGGTTGAGCATTCGTTGTCTCCAGTTCGAGTTCAGCGGTTGCCATTCCACATTCGTCCAAAAACACGCCATCCTATACAGATGGGCAACCTCACGACTGTTCAAAAACGCACACTATTAGAAATCAAGAATGATATGAGGCCACTGCTCTCTCAAAGGACAGAATATCGACGCCGGCCTATTTGATCTTCGGTTTGGCGGCCCCGGAAAGACCTATGCAGACATGGGTGGAGAATTCTTTGTCACGATCGATTTCGTACGTTCACTTCATGTCATCCAGTGTTTTGCCAACAAGCGGGCCTGAGGGTTTATAAACCCAACTACATGCTGAGCAACCGAAGCCCAGAGAGCTAGGCTTCTCAATCCAGACCAACTTACGCGGTATTGCACCATTATAAACCGAGCCCTGTGCAAAACAGAACAGCGCCCTAGACAGCCGTATTCTGGACGTGCGATCAGATCAGTTTGGTCAGTGACCTGGCCCCTGCAAGGGAGCGTGAAGATGTATCCATGGTCTAAGTGTTGATCGAAGAGATGTTTGGGTCGGACGGATGCCGACCGGTAAATTGCGAGCGAGCCTTGCTCGTCGATGCGGAGTAGAAGGAGTGCTAAAAAAAGCGAAATAAAATAGCTCTTTTACGTGAAAAGAAAGGAGTGTGTTAATAAAGAGTTCGACGGAGCCGACATTATTAGAGATGTCCCGTTACGACCCAACCCGGGGCATTAAGGCACGTCGTCGTCCAATGGACACAGCTTGTTTGTCACTCACGAGGAAGCGCGGTTGCATTCTCACGTGCTTTTCTCTCGACGTTCTCTTCTTCGATTTGTTCCCCGACGTGTTCCTCATTTGCCGCGGCATCGTCGTTTGCGGCGATCTTTTTGCTCAATCGAGGCTCCGGAACGCCTACAGACTTTCTGATTTTCTTCATGCTCACGACCTCCTCTGCGATCCGGGGTGCGCCCCCTGGAGCTAACTATTTTCGGCCCACACTGGCTGCAGCGGGTGTACTGGCCGGCGTGGCATCCGATTCTCCAACCCAGTATCCTAGTCGACCGTAGTGTCGATGCAGTCCGTTCTCATATTCGCGATCTACTAGGGAATCCCCTTTGTATTCCGGAGATTGCTTAATGGCCTCGCGGGAAAGACTCACGAGCACTTTTGTCTCGTTCCAACTAACGCGCTCGATCCATTGTGGCGAGAGCAGGATCTGTTTTCCCGGCCACCAATTCTTGGTAGCGACAACTAAATAGCGAATCGCCCAGGTCTCGTCGTCGATGATGAAGTCCTCGACGTGGCCGACCTCGCCGTCGGAGGCCTCGATGTGATAGCCAGTGACGGCGTGTGTGCTCCGCAGATGGTGATCCCACGTCTTCTCGGCTTTCTTAGATTTCTTCCATTCTGCGGGATCACGCTCGATATAGGAGTAAGCCCCCCACGTGTAGGGACCGTTCCAATACACCGGCCATTCGTAATACCCGTGATAGGCTTCCTCAAATTGACGCGATACCGGCTTGTCGGTATCCACCGACGGACTGTCCTCAATCTGCTTCTTGGTTAAATCGATGGCTATATGCTTATCTGCTTCATTCACAGCGATGAGCGCGTAGGGAGAGACGAGCACTTGTTTGGCGAGTAGCCAGTCCCCGGCATCGGCGACCAGATAGCGAATGGTCCAATGACGGTCGTCGAAATAGAATTCTTTAACCTTCCCGATTTCACCGTCTAGGCACTCCAACTTGTAGGCGATAAGCGTTTTAGCTTTGAATAGCATAATAAAAAGTTCCTTTCTTTATACGGGCTTGGCTATTGATGGTCGCCGCCGAAACTGTTCAATTCGCTTAAACTGCTGCCGGTGCCACCCCAACGCTGGAGTGCAGTTCATAATTCGCAGGATTCGCGGTTTCGATGATGGTCCTCGCCAGCGCCACTTAATCCGTTAAGCAAGTTTCGAACCTAAACTATTGCACCGCACTAACGCGGAAGCTGTTCTTTAAAGGACAGTCTTCGTCGAGGAATCGACTCAGTAGCTGGTAAACAGGTACCGGAGAAAGGCGTACGAGCGCAACCGCGACGGTGAGCTCAAACGGCGACATCAATCCTGTTACTGTTGAGGGCACGTATTCGGTGAAGCCGGATTGTACTGGCACGATGACCCTCAGCGTATCTCCCTTCGATGCCACCGTAGACCTAGCGTTTGTGATCGACGACGATTGGGAATAGATTCGAGCCATCGTCACAGACGCAAACGTAATTGAGAGCCTTGTTTACAGGAAGCAGTTTCGGGGGGATGGTGAATAGCATTCCAATCTGATGCTCGATGCGCCCTCGCTTGTCCCCAGCGTTCCAGCCTTTGGCCCGACTCAACTCAGCGGTGTTTTCCAGCGGACGGGTTCGGGGGTATTTGGCTTCCAAAAAAGGAAACCAGTTGACGGTTAGGATCCCCAAGGGTGCCGTTGGCATGGATCTTACCCCTTGGTTAGGCTACCTCGCACATGCGGATGCTCCAATCGAACTAGTCGATGAATGATATTCGAAGTCTGCAAGATGTATCTTACGAACGCTCTTATGGCGAGTGGAAGGCCGACCTATCTTGCGTTTACGGATGGGCTCATCGCGGTCTCGGACTGTGCGGCACTCACAGCGATCGCGCGCGGCCAGTTTCCGCGCGACCGATTTGTCGTCTGCTGACGGCTGGGCCCCGTTCTTCGTAACGGACTCCCTGATGCAGGATCAACCAGATCAGTCGACACTGTCGATGGGCAATCGCCCCGATGGCTTGATTATGTCCGAGGCGCGGGACGCAGCGGCGATACACAATCTCAAAGATGCTTCCTTTGGTCCTGGCTGCAGCCTTAGCCGTTTGGTTGAGAACGCGCCGCATGTGGCGGTTGCCTTTCGGGGAGCGGTGGCTGTAATTCACGCCCGCGCTCTCGTCATCACCGGGACATGCACCAACCCAGGAGGAGAGGCATTTCGCGGAAGGAAATGTTGCTGCGGTTGCACCGACTTCGGCAATGATCTGTTGCGCTGAATCCACTCCGAGACCCGGCACCTCCGCCAGTCTCGTAACTGCATCCTGGTGCTGATTGAGCAGCATGGCCATCTCCTGGTCCAGTTGGCCGATCTGTTGATCGAGGAATTGCAACTGCTCCAGCACCATCTTCAGGAGCCGTCGGTACACGGGCTTGAGGTCGGTGCACGCACCGAGCGCATCACACAATTGTTCCGGTGTGGCGCGCAACTTTCGATCGGCCAAAGCGGCCAGAGCCGCCGGGTTGGTTTCTCCGTCAGCCAGTGCTTTCATCATGCGCTGGGCACTGACGCCTAGCAGATCCGAGACCAACCAGGACAACTTAATGTGGACCTCTTCCAGAAGAGATTCCAATTGGTTCTGCAGCCTCACTCGATCCCGCGTCAACTGGTACTTCCTGCGTGTCACCGTTCGCCACAGACGCTGCTCGGTATCGGGCACAAAGCTCAGAATCAGTTCCCGCGCCACCAGTCGCTTCACCAGGCGTTCGGCATCTGGGAAATCCCTTTTGCGTCCCCGCCGTCCGCGATTTGATTGCGCCTGTGCCAAATGCAGCGTTCCCGATCTCCGACTTGCGCCTTCCTTCTTCTGGCTAGCGGTTTCCAGTGCCGTTCCAGCTCTTCCCACACCGGTTTCCAATATTGCGCCGTCGATTCCATAACCGCTTCCTCGACCTCTTGCTCGAGCAGCCATGCGGCCAACGATCGCAGTTGTTCGGGATTGCTGCCAAACATCCGCCGCTCGAACTTGTACTCACCTTCGACTTCCACGTCGGACACAATTACAGCCAGCATTTTTTTATGAACATCAATTCCCGCTATCCTGTATGGCATTGTCTACTCCCGGCGGGAGCGGAGAGCGTGCTGCAGTTACCTTAACCAGGGTCGCGGGCTATCGCCGCTCCCACAGGGGAATGCAAACGACGCCCAATTATTCGCTCAATCACGCACGCTCCGGATCAGACAACTGAACGGCCTCTACTTATCCATTGTTGCATCGACCTCGCCGCTCCGAGCCGTTGCGAGCATACCTCAAAGTGATTTTCATGGGGTTTCGCGGGCCGGAGGCCCTAAAGGACAACTTACAGCGACTCGAGGTGCAGGGTTCGAATCGCAAGTTTTGGTGGTCGGCTCAATCTTATTTGCGGCGCAAGCTCCATCTACCTTCAGCGGGCGATACGAATGAGTCCCACTCGTCACCTTGGCTAGAACCAACTGTACGTCGCTGATGTAACGCTCCAAGAACGCGGCTTCGCAGTAGGCGAGATAGTAGTCCCACATACGTATGAAGTTGTCGTCGAATCCGAGTCGCCGAACCTCATCGAGCCTTTGCAGAAAACGGCGGCGCCAGTCGTGGAGCGTGAACGCATAATGCAGGCCGATATCCTCGAGGTCAAACAGTTGCAGGCTAGTGCAACGCGTTAACGAAGAAATAATCGCGAGTATGGAAGCGAGTTCGGCACCTGGGAAAATATGCTTCTTAATCCAGTCGCTTTGCTTCCGGTATTGGTCGAATCTTGACTCGCGGATCGTGATGGTCTGCAGCAACATGGCGCCATTGAACTTCAACAGACGGTCGCAGACGCCAAAGTAATCGTCGTAGTGTTCGTACCCCACGGCTTCGAACATCTCAATGCTTACAATTTTGTCGAACTTGCCGCGAAGATTCCGGTAATCTTCGAAAAGCAAGTTTACCCTGCCATCTAAGCCGTTGTGCGAGAAGAATTCCTTGGCATAGTCGTACTGTTGCCGGCTGATCGTCGTGGTAGTCACGCGGCAGCCGTAATTGCTCGCGGCAAAAGCTGCAAAACTACCCCACCCGGTCCCAATTTCCAGAACGTGATCGTTCCGGTTTAATTGCAGCTTTTGACAGATGCGGTCCAGCTTCGCGAGTTGCGCATTTTCCAGTGAAATGTCGGGAGCTTCATAGTATGCGCACGAGTAGCAGAGCGTGGGGTCGAGGAACAACCTGTAGAAATCATTGCCCAAATCATAGTGATAGGCGATGTTTCGCTTGCTGCCGGCTTGTGTATTGCGATGGCTCAAGTGCGAGATCAAGTCGATCGACCGGCGGAAGAAGCCTGTGAATCGGCCGGCGCTCTCAAGACGCTCCAGATTGCGCACTCCCAGCCGCACCACAGCAACCAGATCGGGAGTGGACCACTCGCCGCACATGTAGGATTCGCCGATACCTACATCGCCACCGAAGAGCGCCCGCCTGAAAAAACGCTGGTTGTGTACTGCAAGGACGGCCTTAAGCTCCGCGTCTGACAAGCCAAAGATATAAGTATCTTCCGGGCAAACAATCTCGAGATGGCCTTCCTTCAATTTGTTGAGCATTTGTAAGAGCAGGCGTTTGGAAATTGTGAATTTCATTTGTTACTCCGCGAGGCGCCGAAGTGGCGCTGATTGACGGGGGTAAAGCGTCCCGGACCTGGATGATGAACTACGGGGACTTTCTTAAGATAAAGTCGCGCCGCCTCCCAGTGGATGGCGGCTATGGTCTTGGCAGTGACCCACGGAAAACTCAGCAGCGCATTACGAATTGATTTGGCAGACCATGGTCGTCGCTCGAGTCTCAGCGTGGAATCAAACAGAGCCTCATTGTTCTGGGCAACGTTAGTTTGGATGACCAGCGATTCCTCGGGGCACGTGAAAGTCCAGTGATACTGGCAATCCATGCCCATGAAAGGGGACACATGGAAAGTCTTGGGGAACTTGTAGCTCCGCACCTTCTCCGAAGTCGCCACCTGATTTGCAGGGGAGAGCCAATAGTTCTGTGTTTCAGCGAAGGTGTTATTCACTTCGGCAAGAATTAGCCGTATTTGTTCGTCCCGATCAAAACAGTAGTAAAAGGAAACCGGGTTGAAGTTATAGCCAAGGTAGCGCAGATGCGTTAACAAAAAAATCTTTCCGTCCGGCAGTTGTAGACCGTTGCGCGCGGCATCTGCCTCGATGCGCTCCGACAGGGGCTTTCGCAGGTCGCCGAAATGATCGCGTTCATAAAAACTGGCCCAGTTCCAGCGGTTGTAACTGGCTAGTCTCGATACCTGCATAAGTTCCGGAAGCCTGTGAACTTCCAGAAAGGTCATAAATATAGGATATTCGAACTCATGACTTGCCGGGCGAAAGCGCCGGTGACGGACCCATCCAACGTAGAGTGCGCTTTCTATCATGCCACAGGCGTCCACGGCGAGTTTAAGCTTTGCGCCACGCGAATCGCGGAGTTCAATCCGTCTTCGTGAAATCCGTAGAACCAATAAGCCCCGCAAAAATGTGTATGATTTTTACCGCTGATCTCTTGCCAGCGTCCTTGGGCGCGAATGGCTGGCAATGTCATCAAGGGATGTGCGTAAGTCATCTCACGCAAAACGCTTCTCCCTGCAACTCGGCCGTTTGCATTGAGGGTCACACAATAGCGTTCAGGCACAGGCAGGCTCTGCAAGCGAGTCATGTCGTAGGTAACTGTTACCGCGCGAATGTCTGTTCCCAGGTGGTAGTTCCACGAGGCCCGGGCTCCAGGGCGCCGCGGCAACAAACGCGAATCCGTGTGGAGCAAGGTGTGATTGCGGCTGGTGGTCAAACTACCCAATACACTGCGCTCGACGGGTGAAGCATCGGTTAGAAGCGCCAAGGCCTGAGGCGCGTGACAGGCGAATACAATTTCGTCAAAGCTTTCTAAAGGGCCGTTGTCAAATCGTATGTTCACACCTGCACTTGAGCGCGTGACCCCTTCGATGTTTGCTCCAGTACGGATACGCGTCGCATAGGGCCGGGTTAGCGGCGCGATGTAACGGCTGCTTCCACCTTTGATCACATACCACTGCGGATGAGCGTTAATACCGAGGAGGCCGTGATTATCCAAAAAACGAATGAGAGTAAGCGCGGGAAAGCTTTCAATTTCCTCTAGCGAAGTCGACCATACGGCAGCGGCCATTGGATAGAGATAGAAACGCGCAAACTCAGCGCTAAAAGCATTGGCGCGGATATATTCCCCCAAGGTCATCGTCGCGCCAGCCGGATCATCCAAAATGAATCGTGCTTCACGGTTGAAACGTAGAATCTCTTTCAACAATTTGAAGTGCGCCGGCCGCAGGTAATTCTTCTTCTGTGCAAAGAAGCCGCGCAGGCCCCGGCTACTGTATTCGAAGCTGGTCTTCTTGCATGAAACTCCAAATGACATTTCAGCTTTCTGCCGCTCGATACCGAGTTGGCAGAACAATTTCACAAGATTGGGATAGGTACGATCATTGTGGACAATAAATCCGGTATCAATCGGCAGAACACCACCGCTGGTTTCAACTTGATGAGTATGGGTGTGGCCGCCCAAGCGGTTGTCGCGTTCGAGTAGATGGACTTCGTGCTCGCGGCTCAGAAAGTATGCCGCCGCCATCCCTGCAATTCCTGAACCTACTACCGCAATGCGGCTCATGCTTCGGCCTTATTCTCGCTCGCAAGCAAACGAATCCCGCGCAGGTCACGCGCGATGCCAAACCAGTTGAGCAGCCGGAGTCCGTAGTAGGTGAAGTCCACTTCCCACCATAAAATCCCCTGCCGGCACGCGTACATAAAGCGATGATGGTTGTTGTGCCAGCCTTCGCCCAGAGTAATTAAAGCCAGCAGAAAGTTGTTCCGACTGTCGTCAGCAGTGGCAAACCGACGTGAGCCCCAGATGTGGGCCATGGAGTTAATGCAAAAAGTGGCGTGATAAAGAAGAACCGTAGAAAGAATAAATCCCCACAAGAATGCCC
>CAJCHZ010000098.1 GCA_903970165.1 Betaproteobacteria bacterium | reverse complement strand
GTTCAAGTTTTGGGGGCGGAGGTTCCCGAGGCGGAGGATTCGGCGGCGGCGGTGGTGGCGGGCGGCGCCACTAATCGTGGTGTGAATTGGTATTTAGCAGAATCGCGAATCCTTGTTTGGGCCCGGAGTGTCCGGGCTGGTTCGAGCTAACCCAAAAAGTTTAGAAATGGAGAAAAGTTATATGCGGCGAATGAAGTGGAACTCCCGAACAAAGTGGAACTCCCGAGAGTCTTTTTGGGCGGATATTTCCAAACTGGCCGCTGGCGCCATCATTCTTATGGCGTGTTTTTCGTCGTTCATCGTGGCGCAGCAGCGTGGCCAAAAAACATTTTCTTCGGCGGATGAAGCCGCCAGCGCGCTGGTCGGCGCCATGCAGAACAACGACGATAAAGCGCTGCTCGATATTCTGGGCCCCGACGCCAAGCAGATCGTCTCCTCGGGCGACGAAGTCGAAGACAGGGAAAACCACGCCAATTTTGTTCAGAAGTACAACGAAATGCACCGGCTGGTGAACGAACCCAATGGCACCACGATGCTTTATATCGGCGCGATGAATTGGCCGGCCCCCATACCGCTGGTGAAAAAAGGCAACGCTTGGTATTTCGACACGGACGCCGGCAAGAGAGAGATCCTTTACCGCCGCGTTGGCCGCAATGAACTGTCAGCGATTCGCGTCTGCCAGGAGCTGGTGGCCGCGCAAAAGGAATATTTCTCCACGCAGGGCAGCCAGTACGCCCAGCAAATCTTCAGCTCGGAAGGCCAGCATAACGGGCTCTACTGGAAGGCGTCCGCAAGCGATCCGCAAAGCCCCATCGGCCCGCTGGTGGCTTCTGCCGTTGCCGAAGGCTACAACAAAGGCAAAGACGGCCCGCCGACGCCGTATCGCGGATATTTGTTTCATGTCCTCACGAGTCAGGGCAAGAACGTTCCTGGCGGCGCGAAGAGCTATGTTGTAGATGGCAAAATGACCGGAGGCTTTGCGTTCGTGGCGTATCCTGCGGAATATAGATCTTCGGGCGTCATGACGTTTGTTGTTGGCAGCGACGGTGTCATCTACCAGAAGGATTTGGGTAAGAAAACGGAAGCTGTCGGCAAGGCTCTGAAGGAATATAACCCCGATTCCAGTTGGCAGAAACCGCCGGAACAGGAAGAGATGGCCGGAGAGGCGAAGACCAACTAAATTAGTCCTCTCGCGCTGGCAGGGACGCGCTGAAGCGCTCCCCCCAAAAGGCCAACGCCGCAGTATATGCGCTGCTTCGTTTTTTACCGCGTTACTTTATTTCCTTGCTTTGCTTCGTTGCTTCTGTAACCTATCAGCGAACATGAACCAGCATTAACGAAACGTCATCTGTCGGCGGTCCTTCGCGCCAGGCATTTACGCCGTCCAGAATGGCCTGCTTCATTTTTTCGGCGGGCAAATCTGAGGCTTTCCGCACAATCTCCTGCACGCCGTGGGTTCCCAGCATTTGGCCCTGCGCGTTGAAAACTTCGCTGATCCCGTCTGTGTACAAAACGATGCGATCATCCGGCCGGAGTTCCACTTCCATACTTCCACTCATATCCACGGCATCCGGAAGCGTGCCGAGAATCGTGCTTTGTGATTCAAGCAGTATCGGAGCTTGGCCGCGCCGCGCGATCATCGCCGGCGGATGGCCCGCACCGGCATAAATCATGCTGCTGCGGCCCGCGCGAATCCGCAAAGCCTCCGCGGTGATATACATTCCAGACCCGATGTCTTCCATAAGAAACCGGTTCAGCTCCCCGAACATTTCCACCCAGGGCATGCCGGACCGCACATGCGTCGTCGTTTCCGAATAAATTCGATTTGCCACCAGAGCGGAACCGATGCCGTGGCCTGAAACATCGCACACGAGCACGCTAACGTCTTCATCGTCCAAGGTGTTTACCAGCGCGAAGTCGCCCCCAATCGAGTGCACCGGATGATAGAAAACGTCCACGCTCAGGTCGTTCCAAACGTGGGATCGGGGCGCCAGGCTTTTCTGCACGCGCGCGGCGAGCCGCAAATCTTCTTCGATTTCCGACTGGCGGTGCTGGAGACTGGCGTTGGAAGCGCGAAGCGCCTCTTCGGCGCGCACCTGGTCGGAAATGTCCGTGAAGGTCACGATTCCAAAATCTCCGGAGGCATTCTTTATGGCGCGCGAACTGATGATCACCGGCAAACGCCCGCCACCCTTTTGCGGCAGAACAAAGGCGTAGCGGTGATGTCCGGCACGAACCGAAACCTCAATCTGTTGCTTGAGAAAGCTCCTTTCTTCCGGAGAAAAAAAGTCCAAAGCGCCAAACTTGGCCAGTTCATTCCGCGAGAAGCCGGTCATCTGGAGGAAGCTGGAATTGGCAAACAGAATGCTTTGCCCCTCCCGGGCGATGATTACGCCTTCGTTGAGCGCTTCAAGGACAGACGCCATTTGCGCAACCCACTCGGGCATTTCCGGTGCGATGGATTCTCTGCTGGCCATGCAATCCTTCTACGCTGGAATCGCCAGTGTGGCAAGCCCTCCAAAAGGGTGTCTCGCGGCAGAATCCAGCAACCTCAAGGTTTGGATGCGCAATTCACTGAAAATTGTTCAGTCTTTCGCTTTGGCAACCGCATCTACATCAACGGATACAGTTTCGCGGACGGAGCACTGGAAAACGAGGCTCGCAATGGCATCGAAAAGCGGCGTGGAACGCAAACAGGTACGCATGGTCATCGCAGACGTAGACGGAACGCTGGTTACGCAGCAGAAAGTGCTGACGCCTCGCGCCGCGGAATCCGTGTTGCGTTTGCACGACGCGGGAATCCAGTTCAGCGTCACCAGCGGGAGGCCTCCGCGTGGAATGGCCATGCTGATCGAGCCGCTGAAGATTGTTCAGCCGCTGGCGGCGTTCAATGGCGGCGTGCTGATTGAACCGGACCTCAAGACGGTCGTGGACCAGAAATTTCTCCCCGCTGGAATTCCGGAGCAAATAATTAAGGTGATCGGGGACCACGGTTTGGACGTCTGGCTGTATACGGATACGGCCTGGTTCGTGCGCGACCCGAAAGCGGCGCACGTGGCGCGTGAAGAGTGGACGGTGAAGTTTCCGCCGACGGTGGTCAAATCGTTCGACGGATTGTTGGGCCGGGTGGCCAAGATTGTCGGCGTCAGCGACGACCTGGAAGGCGTGGCGAAATGCGAGAAGGACGTGCAGGCGGCCGGCGGGGAACATGTTTCCGCGGCCCGCTCACAACCTTACTACCTTGATGTGACGCATCCTCAGGCCAATAAGGGCGGCGTTGTGCTGGCGATGTCGAAGCTGCTGAATATTCCCGCGGAAGAGATCGCCACGATTGGGGACATGCCCAATGATGTGCTGATGTTCGTGAAGAGCGGAACGAGCATTGCCATGGGCAATGCCAGCAAGGAAGTACAGGCTTCCGCCACCTATGTGACCGCCTCAAACGAAGATGAGGGGTTTGCCAAGGCGATGGAGGACTTTGTGTTGAAAGCGCGTTCCGCGCAGGTCTAGGGGCACGGGCGCGGAGCGGGCCTCAGCGAACAAATTCAGACAGTTTCTTGCCGAGGAGCATCGGGATATGCGTACTGTGTTCCATGTGAAGCGGATGCTGTGGACTTTTTCGCTCATGGCTGCGGCAGCCTTAACTTCCCCCGCACAGCAGCCTTCCGTGCAGCAGCCCTCCCCACAACAATCTACCGCTCAACAACCTGGCGCCCAACAACCCGGGGCCCAGCAATCTGCGGCCAAGCCGTCGGATGATTTGCAGAAACAACTGGAAGAGCTGAAGCAGCAGTATGCCGCTACGACTCGCGACCTGGAGCAGCGCATCGCCGTGATGGAGCAGCAGATCCAAAAACAGCAGGAAAAAGAGAAAGAAGAAAAAGAAGCCGCGGAAAAGGCGAAGCAAGGAACGATCTCCTCCGCGGAGTTGGCAGCGGAGCAAGCAGCCAAAAACGCCGTGCTGGGCCGGTCCAAAGATGTCGGGGCGAAATTTCAAGGCGACGTGCCATCGGAACCGACGTTCGACCTGCTGAACGAAGCGGAAACGAAAATTGCCGAGCTTCAGGAACAAGTGAAGAGCTTTGAATTTCACGGCTATTTTCGTTCCGGTTTCGGCCTAAATAGCGATGGCGGGCAACAGGTAGCCTTCGAGGCGCCCGGCGCGGACGCGAAATACCGCCTGGGAAACGAAGCGGAAACGTACGGCGAATTCATTTTCGTCAACAACTGGCTGAACCCGAATCAGAGCCACGACAAAGCCTGGATGCGTACGGAAGTGATGATCGAGGCGAACACCTCGAACTCCGCGAGTTATGCGAACTTTCCGAACGGTGTCGGCAACGATCAATTCCGTTTGCGCGAAGCATTCGTGCAGGCTGGAAACGTCTGGGATTTTCAGCCGGACGCGAAGTTCTGGGCCGGGGAGCGCTACTATCGCCGGCAGCACATCGAGATTGACGACTTCTATCCGCTGGACATGAGCGGTTATGGCGCGGGCGTCGAGGATTGGAACCTGCGCATCGGAAAAATGTCCGTGGCCTATCTGGCAGGCTCGCGCCCGGACATTGTCACGCAGTACGGAAACTACTCAAAGAGCAACCTCGACGTGCGCCTTTACAACCTGAGGGGCCCCTACGTCGGGACTTTGGGCCTTTGGTTCAACTACGCGGTGGCCAAGGGCGGCATTGTACAGAGCACGAGCACGCAGGCGGGCACTCCAACCGCTGGCGCCGTCCTCCCCACGACGACCGGATACGCTTTCGGGATCCGCCAACAGCGACTCGAATGGCACGGCGGCTATAACACCATTGGCTTCGAGTACGGCAAAGGCGCCGCGAGCAACTTCAGCACGTCCCTCGACAACCCCGGCCCATTCCTGGGGAACTCCGAGCGGTTGCTGCTGGTCGAGCATCTTCTCGTTCAGCCGAACGACCGCTTTGCCATCATGCCGATTTTTCTTTTCCAGCGGCAACGCGACGGGATGCCCGGCCACGGCTTTAATGACTGGGTTTCTTTTGGTGCCCGGCCGGTGTTTTTTTTCACGAGGTATTTGTCGCTGGCGCTTGAAACTGGATTCGATCACACCGAGGGTTTTGCCACCACGCAAACCGGCGCCAATACCAATTACGACGGCTGGTTGCGGAAATTCACGATTGCGCCGGAAATAGGAGCGGGCCGCAAGTTCTTCAGCCGGCCAGTGCTGCGCGTGTTTTTGACCTACGGGAACTGGTCCAATGGATTCCGCGGCATGGTCGGCGGAGTCCCGTTCGAGGACCGCACCAGCGGGCTGACTTACGGCGTGCAAACGGAAACGTGGTGGTAGCGCTAGTCGCCCATGGCAGCGATGCCCCGAGGATGATTTTTGAAAGTACCAGGAGAGAATGACCATGCAATCTGAAAACGAAGCAAAGGGCCCGCACCAGGCGGTGGCGGAAGTGCAGCCGGCGAGCACTGGCTTCGTCATTCTGGCCGCTATTTTTGCAGCGGTCGGAGGATTGCTGTTTGGCTACGACACCGCGGCGATTTCCGGCGCGGTGATTTTCATCAAGCAGCAGTTTTCGCTTTCGACGTTTCCCGAAGAGCTGGTGGTCGGGATGGTGCTGGTGGGGGCGGCCACAGCGGCGCTGGGCGGAGGGCGACTCTCCGATTGGCTTGGGCGGCGCGCGACTTTGATGCTGACCTCGGTCATTTTTATTATTGGCGCATTGATTTGTGCTTTCTCGGGGTCCTTTCAGATACTTCTCGTCGGACGAACCATCGTTGGACTGGGAATCGGGTTGGCGTCGACCACCGTGCCCGTTTACATCTCGGAAGTGTCACCTCCTCAGGCGCGCGGGTGGCAGGTCTCCTTGTTTCAATTGGCAATTACCATAGGGATTCTTGTGGCTTACGTTGTCGATTATGCGTTTGCCGGGAGCGGCGGGTGGAGATGGATGCTTGGTTTGGCGGCCGTGCCGGGATTGATTCTCGGGTTGGGCATGATCTATTTGCCGGAGAGCCCGCGGTGGCTGGCGAAACATGGGCAGGCGGAGAAGGCCTTGAAGATTCTGGGCCGGATTCGCGGCGGGTCAAATGTTGATGCGGAGTTTCAAGAGATTCAGGGCACGCTTTCACACGATGAGGAGCATGGGAAATGGTCGGAGCTCTTGAGGCCGGCGGTTCGGCCTGCCTTGATCGTGGGGATCGGTTTGGCGGTGTTTCAGCAGATCACCGGAATCAACACGGTCATTTATTACGCGCCGACTATTCTGCAGTCGGCGGGGATTTCTTCGGCTTCTGGAGCCATTCTCGCTACCGCGGGGATTGGCGTCGTCAACGTCGTGATGACGCTGGTGTCCATGTGGTTGATCGACCGGATGGGGCGGCGGCCACTGCTCCTGATTGGAACCGCGGGTATTATCGTTAGTTTGGCCGTTCTGGGTTTCGCGTTTTTGCGGCCTGGCGGCAGCTTGGCACGCGTGGCCGTGGTTACTCTGATGGTTTATGTGGCCTCGTTCGCGATCAGTTTGGGGCCAATTTTCTGGCTGCTGATTGCGGAAATTTATCCTTTGAAGATTCGAGGGATGGCCGAAGGGACTGCGGCGGCGTCGAATTGGGCGGCGAATTTGTTGGTTTCGTTGACGTTTTTGTCGTTGGTGCAGGGGCTGGGGCCCACGCGCACGTTTTGGCTGTATGCGTTGTTCGGCGTGGGGGCCTGGATATTCTCCTATTACCTGGTGCCTGAGACCAAGGGAAGAACGCTCGAACAGATTGAGCGATCTTTCAGCGGCAAAGTGGTGGCGCCTGCGCGAGACGCGATTCAGAGTGCTTAGAAGGGCTAGTTAACAATAGCCGACCCCTGCCCCCGGTTTTTTGTAAGTGTTGCATCTAGGAGATTTAGAGACCTCGTAAGTTATTTAGAATCAACACTTACGCGAGCTTTTGCAAGTGTTGATTCTAAATGGCTTACTGGTTTTTCGAGGGCGACGGGTCTTTGGGCTCCTTTTGGGGGAGCCACCTTCCAATTTCCGGTGAAGTTCTGAAGAGAAGGCGCACAGGCAGTACAGCCCTCCGGCGCTCAGGGTGGTAAACCTGTGCTACCGGTAAAATCAAAACGCCAGCAAGGCTGCTGCCGTCAAGAACACACGCAAAATTACCTGGCTAATGCTATAAACGAGCAGTAATAATTTATCAAGTGTAAATATATAAAATCTGTTACTTTTTGTTACGTCGGACGGGAGGGTTGATGAGGGGAAGGAAGTGCGCGCTTTGCCGATCAGGGCGGGGTGGAGGCAGACGAAGGCGTGGAAGGTTTTTGTACACTCTTGTCGGACTGGAGTGGCCGCTGTGGTATCCGTGTTGGTGGCGCGGTTATTTCGGTTGCCGGAGGCTTACTGGGCGCCGATTACGACTTTGGTGATTGCGCAATCGTCTCTGGGGCTGCACGGAGGGTTTCGTGACAGAGATTTGTGGGGACGGCTTTAGGTGCGGTCCTCGGGGATTACGTTAGCGATTGTGCTTTTGGTTCCTAGGACGGAACCGGCGTGGAGCCTTGCGTTTCATTGGTTTGCGGAAGTTTCGATTGGGGTGGCGTTGGTGTTTGCGGTGGTTTGGCCGGAGGCGGAGCTTGTGGAGGGTGAGAAATGATGGGGGAGTTGTTGATCACAAATCACGGAAAACATTACACAGAGGTCCGCGGAGTTCGCGGAGGGCAGAGAGATAGTCATCCTTGGTTATTGGGATTGGGTGGCTGATTGGACGCGGGGTGATTCGGTGTTGGCTGAGTTGGGTTGCGTGGAGGTTAGCTTTTGGACCAGGCGGTAGCTGATTTTGTCGCCGCGCAGTGTACCTACCGGGTGGAGGTCGGATTTGGATTTGACTACTGGAATCCAGGAGATGCCGTGGTCGAGCATGGTGGCTGTGGCTGTGAGGGTGGAGTCTTCGAGGGAGATGTAGACGCATCTGTCGGAGACGAGTTCGCTTAGTTTGTGCTGAATGTTAAGTCCGCCCGCGGCCAGCCCCGAGACGGCAATGCGAGCGATGATTTGATAGAGAACGTCGCGGTCGAGAATGGACCAAAGAAGGTGGTTTTCGTCGACGATAACGAGTTCGCTGGTGGAGCCCTCGTTGAGGGCTTTGACGGCCTCGCCAAGGGTGTTGTCTTTGCGGAGGAATTGGGGAGGAAGGGGATCGATGAGGGAGGCGAGAGGCTCGTCCTCGAGAATGGTTTTTGCAACAGGCATATGGCGCCAGAAATCGCCCCCCTGTCGAGTAACCGCTTTGGTAATGAGTTCCCGAAGCGGGGAGAAGTTTCCGGCAATTTGAGAGAAGAGAGCACTGCCGATTTGCGCCAGGCGAACAACGGTGCGGGCGCGGATGCTCGTTTCATGAGGACGATTGCCGAGGAGAGCCCCTTCGCCAAAAAAATCGCCCTTGCCGAGAATGGCGAGGGTTTTTTGTTCCGAGCTGCCTGCAGGGGTTTGCAGAATTTCCACTTCGCCTTCTTCGATGACGCTGAAGACGCGGGCCGCCTCCCCCTGATGATGGACGAAGTCGCCGGGACGGAAGTAGGCGTGAGTCATAAGCTGCGCTTCGTCGGTATTGAGAAAACTGAGATCGCGGGGAAATACCAGATCCCAGGACCAGTCCAGGGCGACCTTGATTCTCCGGGACCAAGTGGGGAGCTTGAAAAGATAGACGCTACGCCAGAGGAACCAGGCGAGAAGGCCGGAGAAGCGCATGCCGAACATTTCGGCGACCGCGCTATAGCCGCCGATGGAGCAGAGTTGGCCGAGGACTTTGAACCTAAACGGTCTGGTGGACTGGCCTTTCACGATGCGGACAAGGTTGAGAGCGGCCTGGCGGCCCTGACGTTCGGCGAACTGTCCGGTTGGGGCAGAGGGCTTGTTATCGAAGGCATTGATGATGAGGGCGCAATCGCCGAGAGCCCAGGCGTTGGTCTGGCCTTCGATGCGCATGTCAGGGGTGGTGCGGATACGGTTTTTTTCCTTGGGGACATCGAGGGGCTGGATCAGCGGAGAGATGGTGGTGCCTATGGTGCAGACGATGGTGGATCC
This sequence comes from Betaproteobacteria bacterium, assembly GCA_903970165.1. GTDB lineage: Bacteria > Acidobacteriota > Terriglobia > Acidiferrales > UBA7541 > Acidiferrum. Next base: position 17,283 of record CAJCHZ010000098.1, on the reverse strand, counting down.
CAGGAGCATGCGGCCGTCTTTGAGCTGAACACCTTCCTGAGTAGCGGCGACGGCGCGGGCGTTCAGTTCGATGGTAACGCCGGCTTTTTCCATCTTTCTCTGAGCGAATTTGCGGAGCGAAGGAGCCACCTCGGGAAGAATCTGGTCCTGAGAGTGGACCATAGTGACGACAACGTCTTTTTTCGTGAAGTTGCGGTAGAAGCGAGTGCTGCTGCGGACGAGCTCGTTGATTTCGCCGGCGACTTCGACACCGCTGAAGCCGGCGCCAACGACGATGAAGCTGAGATGGCGGCGCCGCATCTGCGGATCGCTGGTGGCTTCGGCTTTTTCCATTTGACGGACAACGTGCTGGCGAAGATCGATTGCGTCGCGCATGACCTTGAAGGGGAAGGCGTGCTCGGTCATTCCGGGAATGATGGAGAGGTTGCTTTCGGCGCCGCAGGCGATGGCCAGGTGGTCGTACTTAAGGTGGGTTAGCGCGCCGGCATCGCCTTCAAAGACAATTTCGGAGGCGGCGAGATCGATGCGCACGACGCGCTCCGTGCGGCATTCGACGCCGGGGAGCATCTGACGCAACGGAGCAACGGCTGCGTCGAGGTTGATGGAGGCGCCGGCGACATCGGCGAGCAGAGGGTGGAAAACCATGTGGTTTTCGCGGTTGAAGAGGAAAATATCGCATTCGGAGTGACTGAGTTTATGACGAAGAGTTTTCGCGAATTTCACTGCGGCGAAACCACCGCCGACGATGACAACTTTCATAGATTGCCTTTCCCGTCAGTTTGACCGGCTATTGACTGGAGCTTTCGTCGATCCTCAGCGCCCGGACTTTTGATGCGCAAAGGATAGCCTTCGGCGATCTTATTTCTGGCGGAAAATGTGGGTGCTGAGACCTCGAAATGGGTTTTATTTTTGGTGGCCTGGCAGACCTAGCCTGGCGGACCTAGTGGTCTGCCACTGCATTTCAGGGTAGACCGGGGGCGCGGCCTACGGCGCGTTCGAGTTCGGCAAATGCGAGGACGTAGCCCAGGCTGGCTTGTAGTAGGTCGGCTTTGGCTTTGTAGGTGGCGGCGGTGGCGTGACGAACGTCGGAAGGCAGGACGACACCTTGCCTGGCTTGCTCGTTTGCGAGGCGTTCGCTTTCGGCGCGGAGCTCGGCGACCTGCCTGGCCACGTTGACCATGCTTTTGGTGCGCTCGAGTTTGTTGTAGCTGCGCTCTACTTCGACGGCGACTTTTTCTTTGAGGCGCTCGAGATTTACTTCGGCTTCACGGAGCTGAGTGTCACGTTCCTGGACAGCTGATTTTCGCTTGCCGAAATCCCAGAGGGTGTAATTGATATTGACACCGACGGTGCCGAAATTTCTTACGAAGAAGGGGACGCCGTCCTGGTAGCTGTAACGGGCGTAGGCGGTGACGTCCGGAATGTAAGCGGTTTTTGCGACGGAGACGCCGGCGTGGGCTTTCTCGATGGCCAACTGGGCGGCGCGGATTTCCGGATTTTCTTCCCAGGCGGCTTTCAGGTATTCGTCCTTCGATTGCGGTTGGAGATCGGCGGCGACGTCGGGGTCAAGGTCGAGCTTTGTATCGAGGGGGAGACCGAGGAGATCGTTCAGATCGGTGGTGAGGTCGTCAATCTGAAGTTCGGCGGTGAGTACGGACTGTCGGCCCTGGAGGAGTTCGGCGCGGCTTTGGAGCGTTGCAACCTGGAGGGCGCTGCCGTTGCGGACGTCGTTTTCATTTTCGTGGAGCGTTTCCGTAGCGAAGGAGGTTTCCTGCTCGGCGGCGCTTTTTTGGAGTTGCGCGACGAGAATACCGAAATAGAGCGCGTGGACTTGCAAGGCGACTTCGTTTTCGGCGGCTTTTAAATCGGTGCGAGTCGTGGCGACTTCGGCGGCGGCGACTCGGTTTTCGTCATGGACGCGGAAGAGTTGCGTCAAGGGCTGCGTGAGCTGGGTGCCGCTGGAATAGAAAGTGTTATTTCCTTCGGGGATGGTGGTGGTTTGAGAGGGGACAGGAAAGCCGGCAGGGGTGCCGAGAGAGCCTTGCGGAAGGACGAGATTCTGGACTTCGCTGACGTGGAGAATGTTGGATTGATTGGTGAGAACGGGATAGTAAGCGGAGTGGGCGCCTTCTTTTTTGTGTTCGTTTTCTTCGATTTTGAGGCGGGCGAGTTTAAGCGAGCGGTTTTGGGCGAGGGCCAAACGGACGGCTTCGTCCAGTTTGAGATGGCGGACTTCGTTGGGCTGGACCAGCGTGGTGAAAAGAAAAAGTGCTGCCGTGGACGCGGAGATGCGAAGGAATCTTGCGCCAGGCATGGCGTGTTCCCTTGGTTTTAAGATTTGTTGTTCTGAGGTTCGATTTGGGCTGGGAGCGAGAACGGAGTGCGGCCGGTGAGCGTTCATGATTTGGGTTCCTTTTGCGCAATTAATTGTTGCTGAGCGAGGCTGAGATCGCCGTAGGTGAGCGGGGCTTCACGCATTATCGCGGTGAGAAGAATAGCGATGACACAGGCCCAGGCGAGCAGGTGGAATCCGTCAATGAGGGTGAGTGTGTAGGCTTGCAGGCGGACGCGGCCGCTAACGAGGCCGATGGCGCGGCCTGTTGCCGCGGCGATGCCCGGGGATTTTGAGGAGAGACCTGCGGCGAGTTGGCGGAGGTTGAGGTCGCTGAGCCAGCTGCCGCCCTGGACGTGGAGGCCGAGAAGATTGGAGTGGAGCTTTTCTCGTTGAGCGATGAAGTGGCCCATGAAGACGGCGCCTAGTTCGCCGCCGAAGAGGCGAATGACGTGAAAATAGCAGGAGAACGTCAAAATCATTTGTGGCTTTGAGAGGCCGCCAGAAAAAATTCCCTGCAAGATGATGGTTGAGACGAGGCCGATGAAGGCGAAACACTGGCCCAGACCCATTAGAAATTCGGTGCGGTAGTAATTCTCGGCGGACCAGGCACTGGTGAGGTTGGCGTCGAGGATGGCGGCGAAGGCCATGCAGGCGAAGCCCGCAGCCATGAGGAGACGCGAATCCATTTTTTCGAGGAGGAAGTAGCCGGCGAGGAGAGCGAGAAAGATAAGTGGGGCGGTGCCCCAGATGATGGCGGGGCCGATTTGGTCGGCTTCGAAGCCGTGGATGCCGAGGGATTGGGGAACAAGGATGATGGTGCCGAGAAGAGTGAAGCGAAAGACGATCAGGGCGGCGCCGAGGAGAAGAGTGTTCCAGTGACGTAAATAAGGAAGATCAACCAGCGGATTTGGGCTGCGCATGCGGTGAATGAGGCTGTATAGGAGAAAGAGCGCGCCGCCGATCGTGAGCGCGGTGAAGAGCCCGGAGCGCCACCAGTCGAGGCGTTCGCCTTGATCCACCGCGGCGAAGAGCATGGCGAAGCCGATGCTGGCAAAGAGAAAACCAGTAAAGCTGGGGGCCGCGCCGGATTTCTTTTGAGCGGCTGGGGCGGGAATCCCGTAATAGATGCAGAGCATCATCAGGGGAGTGATGAGGGCGGAGTTCCAAAACATCCATTGCCAAGAAAAATGATCGCGGTACCAACCGTAAAGAGTTGGGGCGATGTTGACAGCGCCGTCGACGAAGGTGGCATAGAGGGCGATGGTGAAAGGGAGAAATTTTAGCGGGATGTTGCGCAGGGCAAAGGTAAGGGTGAGCGGGTAGAAGGTGCCGGAGGTAAGGCCGGCGAGGGCAAGTGCAGTGATCAGCAGGCTGTAGCTGTGAATCAGCGGGAGCAAGGCACAGATAACCGTGAAACTCGTGGCTGCGCCGAAAAGAATTTTGCGGGGGCCGAGGAGGGCGCCGATGTAGACGGTGAACGGGCCGATGAACATGAGGGCGATGTTATACGCGCTGCTGAGCCAGGCGCCGTCGTCGAAGCTTATGCCGACGTGGCCTTTGAGGTCGGCGAGGCCGAGCGAGATCATGCGGCCGGTGAGCGTGACGATGCCCGCGCCCATGATGACGCCAAGAATGCCGAGTAGTGGAGCTTTGGAGAGTTCGCTGGGGACCGCTCCCGCGACGGCCTCGGCGATGCGAGATGGCGGCGGCAGGGAAGCTACTGTGGTGGAAGCGGCCATGGTTTTCTCGCGCTCCGGTTAGGGTCTGGTGCGAATGGTGGCGATTACGGAGAGACCTGGACGCAGGGCAGTCGCGAGATTCGCGTCGTCGAAGGCGATTTTGACGGGGATTCGCTGGACGACTTTTGTGAAGTTGCCGGTGGCGTTGTCGGGCGGGAGAAGCGCGAATTGGGAGCCGCTGGCCGGCGCGATTTCGAGGACTTTGCCGGAGAAAGTTTTGCCGGGGTATTCGTCAATCTGAATTTCGGCGGGATCGCCGACTTTTACGTTGGTGAGTTGAGTTTCGCGATAGTTCGCCTGGACCCATTTTATTTTGCTAACGAAGGCGATCGCTTGCGTGCCGGGGGAGACAAGCTGGCCGGGGCGGACTTGGCGTTCGCCTACTATGCCGTCGGCGGGAGCAGTGATTTTTGTGTAGCCGAGGTTTACTTTGGCGACGACGACGGAGGCTTCTTTGGCATGGAGGTCAGCTATGAGTTGCGAATCCTGGGATTCGAGGACGGACTTGGTGCGTTTCTCGGCTTCGACAGCGAGTTCATTGCTGCGGAGAAGAGTTTTCGCCTGGGCGAGATCGGCTTCGCGGCTCGCAAATTGTGCCGCGAAGCGCTGTTCGTCGGCGGTAACTTGTTCGACTTTTTGCGGCGTGCTGGAATTTGTCTGGAGCAGGGCTTCCTGGCGCTTGAGTTCTTTTTGGGTGCGCACGACGTCGGCCTGCACGGCGGCTTCGCCGGCCTGGGCCGCGGTGATTTGCGCGTTGGCCTGATCTACGCCGGCGCTGGCGCGTGCGATGCGGGAATCCTGGAGGTCGCGCTGGCGGCGGTTGTTTTCAATGGCGGCTTTAGCAGCTTCGACGGCCGCGGATGCCTGGGCCAGCTGGGCCTGGTAATCGTCATCCTCGAGCTCGACGAGGAGATCGCCTTTGTGGACCTGCTGGTAATCGGTGACTTTTACGTCGCGGACGATGCCTGCGACTTTTGTGCTTAGCGGAGTGACGTCCCCGCGGACGAAGGCGTCATCGGTGGCTTGCTCGATGTGGCCGCCTTCCCAGGCGTTCCAGTCTCGGGTGAGTGTGATGACGACTATGGCGGCGAGCAACAGAACCAACACGGGCACGACAAATTTGCGCCATGCCGACCTGTCAGGAGCGGCTGCCGCGGCGTGTTCAGACGCTGACGGTGTTGGCTGCACTGCACTGGGCGGTGCGCCAGAGGGTTGTGTCAACGATGCTTTTCCTGTTGCTGACATAATGCCTCACTTGGAAAATGCGATTTATTCGCCATAAGGCTCAACTTATTTTCGCGAGAAACGCTCAACTCACTTTGCAAGATTGGAGCGCGGAGTGCATCCCGACTTCGGAGTTGATTTGCATAACGCCAAAGGCTAACAGGAAGATACCACTTTTGAGGCAGTACGAAAGCCTGGGGGCGGGCGCTTGAATGTGGCTGCAGGAAGGACAGCGCGGCGGGAAAGCGCGTTCCTCTATTGCTTGCTGGATTCCTTGGCGGATATTACCGAATTGTCGGAAGGGTGCAGCGGTTTGGGCACGTAGTCGAAATACTCGATACTCACGTTGGTGGAGCCGAAGATGTGGGCTTCCGTGATGCTGTCCGTTGAAAGCGGAAACCAGAGCGGGCCATTTTTTTGGTAGATTTGGACGAAGTGGGTGCTTTTCGTCCAGAATGACGGATTTTTGGCAGGATTGCCTTCGGCGCGGACGAGAGCGTAGTCCTCGGCGTCAACCCAGATGTGGCCACGGAAGAGGTATTTTTCTTTGCGCTTCGGGGTAACTTCCAGGATCCAGGCGGATCGGCCTTCGACTATTTCCGTTCCGACGATCTTAAATTCGTAGTTTTCCGGATTGAGCTTTGTTTTGGCACGTATCTCCGGACGCGAGGTTTCCGTTTCGGATTCGAGCATTTTGCGCAGGACGTGCGCGTTCGCGGCCTTCCAGCCATCTTCGGAAACTACCTCGAAGTGTTTTGTGCCGTCGGGGTCACCTTGCACTTGAACGAGCATTTCGGCGCGCTTCTGGAAGCCGTGATTCTCGAGGACGTAGCGGCGCATTCCGATGTAGCCCTGAATGGAGGTCTGGCGCTGGAGGTCGTGAGCGGTGAGACGGGCGACGATTTCTTCGGCCGTGGGGGCGGGGTGCCCGGAGACCTCGTCGGCGAGGGCGGCAGAAGCTGGCAGTAAAATCAGAGCGGTTGCCAGTAGAGAATATTTCATGGCGTGCTTCATGTTCTTCAAAGCTCCGGTAAAAAGGCTGCCGGGGAACACTTACCGGAATGATTGCGAGAATCCCGTGCGCCAGCGCTCCCAGCGTCTGGCGCCTCCGGTCAGCTCCCACCTAGCTTAGATGCAGACAGAGTGCCGACCGGCGACGACATGTTTTCTGGCCGGTTTCTGTCTGGTGTGATTGCCATCCTGACGTGTGCCGGTAAAATGGCAGCGCGTGACATCGCCACGCAACACGCATCTCGTGGGTTCCCTGACAGCGAGCGCAAATCTGCACGGGTCATAAATTTTCATGGCCGGAATTGTTTCGTGGCGCATCTCATGCAGACGAGAGAACTGCGCGCGGATTAAGTGAAGCTGACAAATACATTTGGGGGCAATCGGTTGAAACTACGTTGGATTTTCAGAAGCTGTTTGTTCCTCGCGGTCCTAGCCGCCGCCGGAGCTTTTTGGGGGCATCGCGCGGGAGCAGCGAAGAGCCTGCCGGGACGCACGAATGCTTCGGATTCGGCGGGAGCTGCTGCGGTGCCCCAGCAGCTCGGAGCGGAGGGTCAGGCGGCGTTGCGCGCCATCCTTCAAGCGGGCAATTTGGTGGACCTGCGCTGGCCGGATTTCAGCGATTACGGGAAGCATCTTCAAAAGTTCTACGAATCGTACGGATATTCGCTGCCATGGGTTCGTGGGATGGAGCCGAGCCAGCAGGCGAAGCAAGTCATTTCGCTTTTATCAAAGGCGGATCAAAAAGGGCTGAACGCGGAAGATTATGATGCCTCTCGATGGAGCGGCCGGCTGGCGAAACTCAAGCCTGCCAGCTCGCATCCTTCGGAAGAGGATGCAGTGCGATTTGATGCTGCGCTCACTGTCTGCCTGATGAGATACATCTCGGACCTTCACATCGGGAAGGTGAATCCCAAGCACTTTGATTTCAATCTGGATGTAGAAGCCAAGAAATACGAATTGCCCACATTCGTAAAGGATCACGTTGTGGAGGCGGACGATGTGCCCGGTGTGCTGGCCCAAGTAGAACCTCCTTATCCGGGGTACCGCCGCACAATAGAGGCACTGAATGCCTACCTTGAGATAGCTAAGAAGTACGACGGCAGAACGCTGCCTGCAGCACCAAAGACGGTCGCGCCTGGCGACTCTTATGCAGGCGTCCCTCAACTAGCTCACTTTCTCCGTTTGCTCGGCGACCTTCCGCCAGACGCGAATGTCGCGGCTGATGGAACGGTTTATCAGGGCGCCCTGGTGGATGCGGTCAAGAATTTTCAGTTGCGGCATGGGCGAGTTGTGGATGGGAAGCTCACCGCGCAGACCCTGGCCGATCTAAACGTCCCGCTCACCAATCGCATCCGGCAAATGCAGTTGGCTCTGGAGCGCTGGCGCTGGTTGCCGCTTTCGTATCAGAAGTCTCCCATCATCGCGAACCTTCCGGAGTTCCGCCTGCGCGCGTACGACGAGAATTTCAATGTTGCCGTCACGATGGACGTGGTCGTTGGCAAAGCTTATGGGCACGATACGCCGATCTTCAGCGACACGATGGAGTACGTTGTTTTCCGGCCCTACTGGAGTGTCCCGTATTCCATCGCGCGAGCGGAATTTCTTCCTAAAATCGCCAAGGATCCCGATTATCTGGAGAAAAAGGGATTCGAGGTTGTCGACAGCAAGCAGGATGTTGTCGCGTCAGGCGCAGTCTCGGCAGACGTACTGGAGCAACTCAGGGCCGGAAAGCTCTTCATCCGGCAGAAGCCCGGACCGAAGAATTCGCTTGGCGTGGTGAAGTTTATTTTCCCCAACAACTACAACATCTACTTTCACGATACGCCGGAGCAGGAGTTTTTCGAGAAGTCTCGGCGGGATTTCAGCCACGGCTGCATACGGCTGGAAGATCCAACGGACCTCGCAACGTGGGTGTTGCGTAATAACCCCGGCTGGGACCTGGAGCACATCCGGGCTGCCATGAAGGGAACCACGACGCAGCAGGTGAATCTGGCGCATCCCATACCGGTTTTAATTGTTTATGCGACTGTTATTGTTCGCGAAGATGGTCTGGTGCGTTTCTACGATGACATCTACGGGCACGATGCTGCGCTCGAAAAGGTGCTCGAGAAGGGGTACCCGTATCCAAGTTGATGAATCTAATCGCCGCCGCGCAGGTTGGCGGGGCAGTCGAAACACCACTGGCGGACTCGTCCAGTGTCCACATGAATGAAGTCTGAGTGCGGATAGTAACCGACGCCACCTTGATGCAGAGCGAGGGCCGCCTCGCGCAGCTTTAGGGTGTCCACGCCGGGCATGCGCAGGTCGATGGCTTCCGCTTGAATATGGAGGCTGTTCTTGGCGACGCCGGCAGTGTGCGCGCGAAGTGATTCGTTTGTTTTCGGTGTGCGATAGCCGCAGATAATGTCGATTTCGGCGCCGGGCTTACCGATCGAGGCCGTCAGATCATAGAGGGTGTCGTAGAGCCTGGGATCATAATGGCGAACGTCTCCAGTGCGGTGATCGCGCAGAAAATAGTCGAGCTTGGCGAGGGCTGCAGGAACGTACTTTTCGCCCTGGCGGTAGATAATTTCGAGTCGCTCCCCGGTATGAGTGTTATAGAGGAGAAGCTGATGAGCTTGGGACTGTGTAACCTGTGCGGGTTGCGTTGCGGCCGTATTCGACTGTGCTCCCCAACCAACCGAAGTCAGCGGTAGCAGCATGACTCCGCCAAACAAACCCGCAAGCCATATTTTTCTAAACACTGGGAACGTCTCCTTGCTGACAAGTCTGTATAAGGTTAGCACAGCGGCCGCTTGTTCCGTTTTGTGACTCCGCTCTGGGTCATTGTAAGACCTTATTTTTCTATAGTTTATGGACAATCCGGAACGCGTTTGTGTTGGTAGCATCAAATAACTAGGGTGCTCAGGCCCTTTGCGGTTTTTTCCGAGTTTTAAGGTAACCGCTCTCAGAGGAACGCGGATTTTAAAGTACCGGTACCAGCATTCAAATGTATACCCGCAATAAGCTCTTGGGTGTACACTTCTGCTCCCAAACACCACTAGGAGGATTTGAGATGAGGTCGGCGAAGCATAAAGGTGCCCTGGCGGCACGCGAGGCGCACACGGCTCTGTTGGAGCTGCAAGAGATGGTTCAGAGCGCGGCCAAAAGCGTGCACGCGGCCGAATTTGAAGCGGCAAGGGTGGCCATCGGGGGCGAGAAAGAAGACGTTTCCCCGGCAGCTCCGCTCGAGTCTGTGGCAGAAAGTCTGCGGTCACCAAGTTTTGAAGCTGCCGTAGCGCACGCCCGCGACAAGGTAGAGGTCGCCTTGGCCTTTACGAAAGCGGCGGGGAAGTAAGACCGCTCAAGCTGACGAAAAACCAACGCAAATAAATACTCTGCGTCACCTGGGAGAGTGTTCTACCAATCTGCGTACTTCGTGCCATCCAGGGCCGTGCCAGCTGAATTGGAATGAACGTCAAAAACGTCCGTGCCGCCCCAGCTGGTGGTGTCTGGATCGTCTTGCACGGACCGGAGGCTCCAGTCTGGGTGGCCCGTCATGGGATCAATCGGGATGCGGCGAAGAAAGCGCACTTTCTGGCTGCCGATCGTCACGCCTTTGACGAGCGTCTCGAGGTCGGGAGGGTAATTCTCGCTGCCGACCTGCGTGCGAATCAGGCCCTGGTCGCCTGCATCCTTGTACTGGTCAATGGCCTTGCGGATCTCGCGCAGGTCGCGGTGAAGCTCGTTTTCCTTGGAGCGCATGATGGTAAATTTAAAGACAGGAAGAGCGGCGGTCGAGAGAACGAGCAGAATACTGCTGGCGATAATCAACTCAAGCAGCGTCATTCCGGATTGAGATGATGAGGGGCGGCGGTGTGCGGGCATTTTGCCTTTCCCGTGGGCGTCCAAGCAGCGAATCGTGCAGGTTTGGATGCGTAAAAAGGATACAAAGGTGGCGTGGGTAGGTCAATCCGGGAGGTTTGAAGGGTTGCGGAGGAGGGAAAGGCGGCGGAGGGGCCAGCCTGATGCAGTCGCCCTATAGCCAGAGGCCTAAAGGGGCCGGCGTAAACGGTCATCCTCGGAAGGATGACCCTACGGGTTGTGGGCAGGAATGGAGAGAAGCTTTTCGATCGTGGCGAAGAGTTCGTCAGAACGAATGGGTTTGGAGACGTAGCCGTCCATGCCAGCGTCGAGACAGCGTTGTTGATCTCCTTTGAGGGCGTGGGCGGTCATGGCGACGATGGGCGTGCGCCCGCCGGACGATCTTTCCCAGGCGCGAATGGCTGCAGTGGCTTCAAAACCGTCCATTTCGGGCATTTGTACATCCATGAGGACAACGTCGAATTTTTCGTTTTCAACGGCGGCGACGGCTTCGCGGCCATCGCGAGCGACGCTGACCAGGAATCCACGCTTTTCGAGAAGGCGGACAGCGAGGGTGCGATTGACGGCGTTGTCATCCGTCAACAACACGCGCCTGCGATTTTTCTCTTCGCGGATGGAATGGCGCGTCACAACGTAGTCGGGCTTTTCCGTGGGCGATTTCTGGAGAATCCGGGAAATTGCAGCCAACAGTTCCATCTGGCGAACGGGCTTCATCAGGTAGCCCGCGATCCCCAGTTTGCGGCACAACGCTGCGTCGCCAGTGCGGCCGGCGGAGGTGAGCATGATGAGCGGCGTGGCCTGCCAGGCTGGATCCGCTTTTATTTTCTCCGCCAGGGTGAATCCATCCATTTCCGGCATCTGCCCATCGAGGAGAATCAAGGAAAACGGCTGGGCCTCGTTTTTTGCAACATCGAGTTCGTGAAGAGCCGTTTTGCCGCCGTCAGCGGTTCGCGTAATCATGCCCCAGCGGTTCAGCATCTCCCGCAAGAGCCGGAGGTTTGTGGAATTGTCATCAACGATAAGGGCGGTCAGATCGCGCAACTGATTTTGCAGAGTGTCGGGGGCGGGGGAGCTAGGGGTGACCTGGACTCCCAATTTAATAGTGAAATGGAAGGTGCTGCCCTCGCCGACTTTGCTTTCGAGCCAAACACGGCCGCCCATCATTTCGACAAGCCGGACGGAGATGGTAAGGCCGAGACCAGTGCCGCCATACTTGCGGGCCATAGAGCCATCAGCTTGCGAGAAAGGCTCGAAGATCTTTGCCTGCTTATCTTCTGGAATGCCAACACCGGTGTCTTTGACGCAGAAATGCAAGCAGGTGGCGTTGGATTGCTGAGATTCTTCGGTGACTTTCACGAAAATCTCGCCCCTTTCGGTGAACTTAATGGAGTTACCTACAAGATTGATCAGGATTTGGCGCAAACGGCCGGGGTCGCCCAACAAGGGTTCAGGAACATCTGGTGCGACGTCACAGATGAGCTCAAGGTCTTTTTGTTGAGCGCGGAAAGCGAGGGAGCGCATGGTTTCGCCGAGGCTTTCGCGAAGGTCGAACGGGATGGTCTCGAGTTCGAACTTACCGGATTCTATTTTGGAGAAGTCTAGGATGTCGTTGATGATGGAAAGGAGAGAGTCGGCGGAAGTGCGGACGAGGTCCAGGTTTTCACGCTGCTCGTGGGAAAGATCGCTGTCGAGGACGAGTTCCGTAAGGCCGATAATGCCGTTCATGGGAGTGCGAATTTCGTGGCTCATCGTGGCGAGGAAGGTGCTCTTGGCTTCGTTGGCGGCTTCCGCGGCTTCCTTGGCTTTCTGCAGCTCCGCTTCGGCGCGCTTGCGTTCCGTAATGTCCATGGCCATGGCCATAACAAACTGGGGCTTTCCTTCGCTGTCGCGCAACAAGGAGACGCCGATATTGGTCACGACCACGCGACCATCGCTGGGCAAGTAACGCTTTTCGACCGTTACGTAGTCCTCTTCTCCAGCAGCAAGACGGGCAATGAGTTCTTTGTCCTGCCCGCGGTCGTCAGGATGCGTAAGGTTGTTGAAGCTTTCCATCGTCTTTAAATCTTCCGTGGAGCATCCCAGCATTTTTTCGTAGGCTGGATTTATGGCCACGATTTGGCCGTCGGCCAACTCGGCGATAGCAATACCCAGAGCGGCGCCCTCAAACACGGCGCGAAAACGTTGCTCGCTTGTTTCCAGTTCGTGCTTTTGCGCGAGGAATAGGCGATCGGCCAAGGACGTCACGAGTGCGAGTCCGAGAAGAACGAAAGCGACAAGGGTAATTCCCAAAGTGCCGAGCGAAGAGACACTCAGGGCATGGGAGAGATTTCCGTGAGCGGCATGCGAAGGCATGAAGCTTGCGGCGGCCATCCCGGTGTAATGCATAGCGGGAATGGCGGCGCCCATGACGACGGCGCTGAGGCCCTTCTGCCAACTCCAGGAGGCGGTCTGGGCGCGAAAACAAAATATGAGCAAAATCGCAACGACCGAAATTCCCACGGCGAGGAGGACGGAGAGTACCACCAGGGGCACGGAGTAATGGCATTGGCCGTCCAGCCGCATGGCGGCCATGCCGATGTAGTGCATGCCGGCAATCCCCCCGCCCATAGCCAGTGAACCTGACAAGACGGAACGCGTGCTAATGGATTCGCGGCTGACAACAATCAGCGCAACCGCGGAAGCCAGAATCGCGGCGAGAAGTGAGAGCAGAACAGTGGGCCAGTCGTAGAGCACTGGGATGGGGAGACGGAAAGCGAGCATGCCGATGTAGTGCATGCACCAAATGCCGGTACCCATGGCGAGCGCTCCGCCAGCGAGCCAGAGGGCCCGTGCCTTGCGGCGGGCAGAGGTGACGCGGCCGGCAAGGTCGAGGGCGGCGTAGGACGCCAGGACCGCAATGACGACGGACAGGGCTACAAGGCGAGGGTCGTACGAGCCGGTTAAAATGATGTCAGAGAACGGCATAAATGCTTTCCCCGGAGAAATCGAAACAAAACGAAGCATCAGGACGCATGCTCCGCAAAACGCACTTCATGGATTTCGACCGAGAAGGGGCAGCCGATTGCCAAGGGAAATTCTGGAAGGGAACTGCCTCTATTGTGACGAAAGGCTGGGAACAGTCAAGGTCTGCGCGAAAAGTATTGCGCAGGCGTTGACCGTGGCGGGCCTGAGACAAAGAAGCGTACGTGGGCCTGAATCACTGGGAAGAATGAGCCGGATCGGGAGCGACGGTGGGTTTGCCAACGACGACGGGGTTGGTGAAGATGACGGCGTTCGGTATTACGATGCGCTGACCTTTGGATGTGGAAACGATCGTGGCGCGGGTTTGAATGTCTTCGACGCGGCCTTCCAGGCCGGTGATGTTGATCCAGTCGCCGATTTCAAACGGTTCCTGCATCAGGATAAGGATGCCGGCGAGGAAATTTTGGAGGATATTCTGGAACGCGAAGCCGATGGCCACGCTGCCGATGCCAAGCATTTTTATGAGGTCCGCGGTATGGAAGGAAGGCGCGACGGCGGAGATGGCGGTGAGAATGCCTATGACGATGACGCTCAAATGCGCCAGTTGACCCAACAACAGGCCTAGATTTCTGTGCTGCTTCCTGCGTTGACTAACCTTGCGAACCAGTGACTTTGCTATCCCTGCGACGATCAAGAAGATGACGAGAATTAACAGGGCAAGAATCAGGTTGGGAAGCAGGGTGATGGCAGCGTCGAGCATCCTGTCCCTACTCTTCCAGGCGTTGGACAGGTCGACCTTAACGGGAGCTTCGAGAGATGGACTCGTCAAGACGATCATGAGCAAGTGCGCAGCGCTGCGGGAGGCTGGGAAAGCCCGAACGGAGGCCGTACCCGATATCGTTCCGCGCTCGAGGTGCCTACGTCGCTCGACCTTTGCAGCCGGGATGGCCGCACTTGCAGTCAATGTCAGGGGTTTTCGCCGCGGTTTCGCATTGAACGCCGCAGTAGGCTTTTCCTTCCGGTGCCTTGCAGCTAAAGTTTGGATGGGCGCATTTCTTTGCTTCGGACATGATCGATCTCCCCTCAGATTTAAGCGTCTTCTCTATTGTGGAGGGTTTGCGGACGCGCTCCATCAGGGGAAACCTGAATGAGGAAAGGGGAAAACAGTATGCCTCGGCGACAGCCATATAGCGTCGGGTTTACCCCGGCGCTTTCGTTGACACGTTGCGACGCGTCCGCTACGCTTTTGAGTTTACCTGGACGAAAATATTGCTTCTGAGGGGAACGGACTAACCGCCGCATGGCCGAAGAAAAGCTTCCTACACGCGCCGAAGATTTTTCCGAGTGGTACAACCAACTCGTTTTGAAGGCGCAGCTTGCCGATTATGCGCCGGTGCGCGGCTGCATGATTGTGCGGCCGTATGGGTGGGCCCTGTGGGAGAACATGCAGGGGTCGCTGGACCGGCGGTTCAAGGCAACGGGGCACCAGAACGTGGCGTTTCCGCTGCTGATTCCGCGGAGCTTTATTGATAAGGAAAAGCACCACGTCGAAGGATTTTCGCCGGAACTGGCCGTGGTGACGATTGGCGGCGGGGAGAAATTGGCCGAGCCGCTGGTGATACGGCCAACTTCGGAAACGATTATTGGGCACATGTGGTCAAAGTGGATTCAGTCGTATCGGGATTTGCCGGTTTTGATGAACCAGTGGAACAGCGTGGTGCGATGGGAATTGCGGACGAAGCTGTTTTTGCGAACCCTGGAGTTTTACTGGCAGGAAGGGCATACGGCGCACGCTACGCAAGAAGAAGCGGAAATCGAGACGCGCCAGATGCTGGATATTTACGCGGACTTTGCAATTAACGACGCAGCGATTCCTGTGATTGCCGGGAAAAAATCGGACGCTGAAAAATTTGCGGGGGCGGACGTTACGTATTCCATCGAAGCCATGATGGGCGATGGCAAGGCGCTGCAATCGGGAACCTCGCATTTCCTGGGGCAGAATTTTGCGCAGGCGTTTGAGGTGAAATATCTGGACCAGGGCGGGCAATTGCAGCATTGCTGGACGACCTCCTGGGGGCTTTCGACGCGGGTGATTGGCGCGATCATTATGGTGCATGGCGACGACCAGGGATTGGTACTGCCGCCGAAACTGGCGCCGTATCAAGTCGTGGTTGTGCCCATTTTCAAGAAAGACGATGAGAAGGCTCTCGTGATGGACGCGGCGCGCAAGCTCAAAACTGAGTTGGTTGCCGCGAACGTGCGTGTGACCTTGGACGAGCGTGAAGGCCAAAGTCCGGGCTGGAAATTCAATGATTGGGAGATGCGCGGCGTGCCGGTGCGCGTGGAACTCGGACCCAAAGACGTGGCGAACCAGGCCGCGGTTTTGGCGCGGCGGGATCGCCCTGGGAGAGAAGGGAAGGTTAGCGCGCCGCTCGCGGGACTGCCGCAGACGATCGACAAGCTGCTCGCGGAAATTCAGCAGGCCCTGCACGACAAGGCGCTGGCGTTCCGCCGGGCTAACACGCATGACGCGAAGACTTACGACGATTTGAAGAAGGCTGTCGAGAATGGCTTCGCGTATTCCTGTTGGTGCGGAAGTTCGGAGTGTGAAGCCAAGATCAAGGAAGAAACGCGGGCTACGATGCGGTGCATACCGATGGACCAGAGCCTTGGAGAAGGAAGCGCGCGCCCGAGCGGCCCCGGCACGTGCGTCTACTGCGGCAAACCTGCACCAGAACGCGCCATATTTGCCCGAGCCTATTAAGCGGCGCCTCCAGGACAGGTAGCTTTCCGGGTACAGGGCCAGCGGCAAATTCTCGACACTCCGTGGACAGGGTGCTAGCGTTGGTTGTTAGAGACGGCCAGTGATCCTGCCGCACGGTGCCGCCATTTTCCGGCAGCAAGCGGCGCCCGGAGATGATTTACTTGGACTTCGATGGCATCCAGTCAAGAACTCTGCTGAAACGCCGGCGCTCCGAGCGCGGCGAAGGCAAGCTCAAGACCGTACTTTTCATTGGCGTTGTGGTGGTCCTCATCTATTTGGGGGTCAAGCTGGTGCCGCCGTTCGTTTCGGAATACCAACTCCAGGATAAAATGCAGGAGCAGGCGCGGTTTGGCATAGTGAACCGTTACACCGACGAGCAACTTCGCGAAAATGTTTTCAAAGTGGTTCAGGATTTAGAGATTCCGGCAAAGCGCGAGGACATCAAGATCACGATTACGCCGTCCGCCGTCAAGATAACGCTGGATTATACGGTGCCAGTCGACCTGCTTTTCTACAGCACCGAGTTGCACTTCTCGCCTTCCTCCGAGAATAAATCCCTTACGTAGGGAAGTGAGATTTTTTTCGAGCGGCCGCGCTGTGGCACTTCGATGCGGAGCGACCACCCTTGTTTCAGGCAACATTTTGCGCGTGAACTCCGTCTTTCTTAGTGGGCAGCATTGCGAGACAATAGATTTTCAGCCCCGGGAGCTGCCGTTTGCGCATCCGCATTAAAAAAACTTTTTTCACATCCAAAATCGGCTTAACGATTCTGGGAACCGTCTTTCTCCTGTTTGTCACCGCGGGCGGTATCTTTACTTTTTACTACGTCAAGTATTCGCGCATGATCGACGCGCGGCTCTCTGGAAAAATTCTGCAAAACACGACGCAGATTTTTTCGGCGCCGGAATATATCTCCACCGGGCAGACGTGGACGGCGGACGATCTGGTCACCTATTTGACGCGTGTCGGCTACCGGCCTGAAGTGGACGACAACTCGCTGGGGCAGTTTACGGTGCAGGGAAACACCGTGGACATACGGCCTTCGAAACTGTCGTATTTCGGCGGGTCCAATGCGCTGGCGGTGCAGTTCGGTGCCAAAGCGATCCGTTCCATTCGGCCGCTCGCTGGCGGCGGGAGTCTGGATGCCGCGCAGATCGAGCCGGAGCTGATCAGCAATCTGTTTGACAGTGCGCGAGAAAAGCGGCGGCCGGTGCGATACGAAGATTTGCCGCCGGATCTCGTGCACGCGATTTTATCGGCCGAGGACAAACGGTTTTTCGACCACGGCGGGTTTGATTTCATTCGCATCGCGGGTGCGGCGTGGGCCGATATCCGGCACAGTTCGGGTAACTATCAAGGTGCGAGCACCATCACCATGCAGGTGG
>CAJCHZ010000097.1 GCA_903970165.1 Betaproteobacteria bacterium | reverse complement strand
CCGCACCCCCATAAATGGTCACATCGTGTAGTCCCGCCGTGGCCGCAACATCCACAAAATGCGCATTAAATGGTCGCCCCGATGGAGCCTGCCGCGCCACAGCCTTCGCCGCGTGCCCGCCCATGCCCTGCGCAAGCAGCCGCTCGCCAGCAAAACCAGCCGCCGCTCCCACCGAAAGCTCAACGAATTTGCGCCGCGAAAATCTCATCCAGTCCCCGCATGTGTAGCAAGGACGACCGTTCAGCACCGTCGCCCTCTTCTCCGTGGACTCCGTGTCCTCTGTGGAGATGTTTTCTTTGTTTCTTTTGTTTCTTCTTGTTTCTTCTTGGTTCTTCTTGTTTCTTCTTTCTTCTTTCTTCTATCTAGTTCGTCTGTTTCCCCTCATCCTCAAGTAACTTGTACCTAAATCTCTCCCGCTCCTCTTGCGTAGCCTCTTCCCGCAACTTCGCCAGCCTCTGCAGCAACTCCGGCAACTCCTTCTTGTCCCCAGTCTTCCTCAGCGCCTGAATCAACCGGTACACTGCCGTCTGATCTTTCGGATCTAACTCCAAAGCCTTTCGGCACTGCTCAATCGCTTCCTTATACTGCCCATTCTGCTCGTACAGCTTGGCTAAAACCGTCCGTGCCGCCGAAAGCGTTGGCTGCAAAGCCACCGCCCTCTTAGCCGATCGCATCGCCAGCTCAAAGTCCGGTGTCCCCGGGTCCGCCCCTTTCTGCGACAGCACATCCGCCTGCAAATAAAGCAGCAACGGATCGTTCGGCTTCTTCTCCAGCTTTTCCTTCAGCGACGTCAGCGCATGATCCAGATCGTTCGCCTGCACCGCCGTCAACCCCTGCGCCGCGATACTCAGCGACTGATTCGGGTTCAGGGCATACGACTTCTCAAAATCCGCCTCCGCTTTGTCGTACTGCGCCAGCTGCACGTACAGCACCCCACGCGCCACATACAAATCATCGGCCTCAGGCTGCAGTGCCAATCCCTCGGTAATCACATCCACGCCAACTTGAAAGGACTCGTGCGAAAAACAAATCGTCGCAAAATCCAGATAAAGGCTCGTCATCTTCGGATCCAGCAAAATCGCCTGCCGCAGCGTGCTCACCGCATGCGGCGTGTCCCCCGCCTCCTCATAAGCCCGCGAAGCAAGCTGTAGCGTGCCCGCATCCACGTTCGCCGCCTCCAAAAAAGGCTGCAACGTAGCCAGCGCTTCCTGCGGCTTCTTCGCCATCAGCAGAATCGAAGCCAATAACTGATGCTCCCTTGCATCCTCTGGCCGCAGCGCCACCGCTTTCTCGAAAATCGCCGTCGCTTCATCCAGCCGCTTTAGCTTCACCAGGCACGTCGCAAATGCGTGCAGCGCATCCAACTGAGACTCGATCAGCGGCCCGGCCTTCTCAAAATGCCCCACCGCATCCGCGCAGTTTCCCTTCTGGTATGCCAAAACAGCCAGCATCGCGTGCGCTGTTGGGTCCCCAGGACGCAACTCCTCCAACCGGTTCAACAGCGGCACCGCGGCCTGGTCGCTCGCTTGATACAAAATCTGCGCCGCCCCAGCCAGCGCCGCAATGTTGTTCGGCGCGATCTTCAGTGCGTGTTGAAACGCTGCCAGCGCATTTTTATTGTCGCCCTTGCTCCCATACGCAATCCCCTGCAGCATCCACAATTGCGCATTGTTAGGCTCTTTTTGTAAGCCCGCCCGGCTCAATTCGATCGCTTTATCAAACTCCCCCGCGCGCAATGCCGCGCTAATTGGCTCAGTCGGGGTTCCCTGGGTTTGCGAGTAGGCCGCGGAACTACTAGCCAGCACTAGAACAATTAGGACAAATCTCCGGAAGGCGGCCATCACGGGTATCGGCGGGATCAACATCACTCCAGCCACAGGATACTTCATCCAGGAAAATGTTTACAGCAACCGTTTGACGCCGCGCCCTGCTCGCGCTATACATGACTTGTTGAGAAAACGCTTGCTGAGAATCAGCCTTCTCGAATACTGCTGATTCCCCCAGCTTTCGCTTCTTCGGGGCATTTTCCCGTTAGCTTCCTCAGGAGACTTCGCCATGCATAAAAAATCCAGGCGCCAATTCCTTGGTACTGCTGCCGTTTCCACCGCCGGCCTCCTCGCCGCTCGTTCCCTCCCCGCCTGGGCCAGGGCCGCCGCCTACGATTCCGTGCCAAATCTGCTCCCCGTCTTCGGCTATTCCCAAATCCAACTCCTCGACGGCCCTCTCCGCGTCCAGTTCGATCAGAACCATAAACTCTTCCTCAATCTCAACGAAGACGGCATGCTCAAGCCCTTCCGTAAACGCGAAGGCCTCGCCGCCCCCGGCCCCGATATGGGTGGCTGGTACGACGATGCCGACGACTTCAACGAAGACACGAACTTCCACGCATTCATCGCCGGCCACACCTTCGGCCAATATCTTTCCGGCCTCGCCCGCGCCTACGCTGTAACCGGCTCAAAGCCCACTCAGGAAAAAGTTCATCGCCTCGTCCGCGGCTTCGCCGCCACCGTCGAGCCCTCAGGCAAGTTCTACGTGGACTACCGCCTCCCCGCCTACACCTTCGACAAAACCTGCTGCGGCCTCATTGACGCTCACCAATTCGCTGCCGATCCCATCGCTCTCGATGTCCTCAAACGTGCCACCGAAGCAGCCATGCCCCATCTCCCGGAAAAGGCCCTCAGCCGAGCCGAACAGGAAGCCCGCCCTCACAAAACGAAAGCCTTCACCTGGGACGAAACCTACACTCTCCCTGAAAATCTTTTCCTCGCCTACCATCGCAGCGGCGACGATCGCTACAAAACCTACGCTGAGCGCTTCCTCTATCACGAGTATTACGACAAGCTCGCCGCCAACGAAAATGCCCTCCCCGGCATGCACGCCTACAGCCACGTCAACACCTTCAGCTCCGCTTTCCAGGCTTTCCTCAATCTCGGTGACGAAAAATATCTTCGCGCCGCAACCAACGGCCTCCGCATGGTCCAGGAACAAAGTTACGCCACCGGCGGCTGGGGCCCCGACGAAGCTTTCGTCGTCCCCGGCAAAGGTCTTCTCGCCAAGAGCCTAGACACCAGCCACTCCAGCTTCGAAACGCCCTGCGGCGCCTACGGCCAATTCAAAATCACGCGCTACCTGCTCCGCCTCACGCACGAGTCCAGTTACGGCGACAGCATGGAGCAAGTCCTCTACAACACCGTCGCCGGTGCCAAGCCCATCCTCCCGGACGGGACCAGCTTCTATTATTCCGACTACAACAACGCCAACTCCAAAAAGGTCTATTACAAGGACAAATGGCCCTGCTGCTCCGGCACTTTCCCGCAGCTCACCGCCGACTACGGCATCAGCTCCTACTACCCCGCCTCCGAGGGACGCGGCATCTATGTCAATCTTTTCCTGCCCTCACGCGTGAGCTGGACGCAAAACCGCACGCAAGTCACCATGACGCAAAAAACCAACTATCCCACGACGAACACCACGCAACTCCACTTGGAAATTGCGAAGCCCGAAGATTTCACTGTTTATCTGCGGATTCCTGCCTGGACCGACGCCAAAACTCGCGTCTCAGTAAATGGAAAACAGGTAGAAGGCGACGTCATTCCCGGAAAATTCTTCGCCATTGGCAGAACTTGGAAGAACGGCGACCGCATCGAATACGAAATCAGTATGCCGCTGAAGCTGCAGCCCGTAGACGCAGAAACCCCAAACACAGTAGCCCTGGTCCGCGGCCCCATCGCCATGTTCGGTCTGGGAAATTTGCCCGCCCAATTCCAGCGCTCTCAATTGCTAGCCGCTTCCGCACCTTCTCAATCTTCCGGAGACCTGATCGTCCAAACCGACACAGGCAAACTAACATTCAAGCCCTTCGCAACAATCGCCGACGAACAATACCGTCTCTACCAAACCGTAGCCGGCTAACCCGAGTTTTTAGAAGGAAAGTTTTTTACGCATAGAAAGTTTTGCAGGCGGAAGCTTTCTGCAGCTGGAAAGTTCTTCGAATAGAAGTTTTTTGTAAATGGAATGTTTCTTCCGGATGGATGAAGAGCCCCGATTAGCATGGGGGGCTTAAACTCGCCACTCGCCACTCGCCACTCGCCACTAATCACTCGCCACTTCTTTTAACTAAAAAAATCTCTTTCGAACGCCCTCTAAGCCCGAATCACAGGCGTCCAAACTTGCATCTGCGTGGAAGCCCGATTAGCCCACGCATAATAAGGAATCATCGTCAATTCCACGGCCCGGTCCTGCGCCGCGCTCGCCGCCGCATACGGCTTATACAACGCCCCGCCCTCGCTTGGCTTCTCATAAGCCGCGCCCACATGCTTCAAAACCACAATCCCACCCAGCAAATCGCTCTTCATTTCCTCATGAAACTTCCCCGGCGCATTCGGCCGCAAATCCAACGCCACATCAAACAAAACCGTCCCAGCAGGCTGATCCACCTGCTCCAGACAATAAACCAAAGGCCCGCGCTGCACCGCCACCCGTCCGAAATCATCCACCACCCGGCGGTTCGCCTCCAACACCTGCGGCGCCATGCCAAATCGCAATCCCACAACGTCCCCAGCCGCCCACTTCCTCGTCAGCGCCAGGTACTGCCCTGCAGTCGCTCCAGAAACCGCCTTTCCATTCACCGTTACCTGCGTCCCGTTCGACCACCCCGGTATCCGCACATAAAACGTAAAGTCCGTTGCCTTCGCTGGCGAAACCCCAATTTCTACGCCGCCGTCCCACGGATACTTTGTCTTCTGCGTAATCTTCAACCCCGTCCCATCCTCGAGGTGCCAATCCAAAACGGAATTGTCGTAGAGGTGAACGTAAACGCCATCCTTGCTCGTGCTGTAGAAATATCCTGGCAACGACGCAAAGGTCCGCTCCAGATTCGGTGGGCAGCACGTCGTGTCGTACCACGGATTCCGGATATGGTCTCCGCCCGAAGGATCAAATCCCAGCGGGTTTCGGTAACAATACAGCGTCCCATCCAGGGACATCCCCGAATTGATCCCGTTATACAAAGCCCGCTCGATCACGTCCGCGTACTTCGCCTCGCCGGTCGCCGTAAGCATGCGCCAATTCCACATCATGTTGCCGATCGCCGCGCAGCTCTCCCCGTACGCCGTGAAATTCGGCAACTCGTACGAATCGCCAAACGCCTCCCCGTCGCTGCGCGCGCCTACTCCGCCCGTCACATACATCTGGCTCGTCACCAAATCTTCCCAAAGCGTATTCAGCGTTTTCAGGTACGTCGTGTCGCCCGTCTCCATGTAGTAGTCGGTCGCCCCGCAGCACGCATACATTGCGCGCACCGCGTGCCCTTCCAGGTGCGTCCGCGAAGTGAACGGAATCCCGCAGAAGTGGTAAACGTAAGCACGCTTCGGAAACTTGATGCGGTCATCGCCCTGCAGGAAGTAACCCGCAAAATCCAGATACTTCTTCTCTCCCGTCGTGCGATAGAGCTCGATCAGCCCCATTTCCATTTCCGGATGTCCCGAAAAAATCGGTTTCTTGTCCGCTCCCGGTCCAAAATTTGGCAGCAAGTATCCATCCACAAAGCGCCTGCACGCATCCAGCAAAGTCGTGTCGCCCGTCGCGCGGTAATACGCGATGGCTCCCTGCATCATGTGCCCGAGGTTGTACATCTCGTGGCCCCACCGCTGCACATCCGGCTCCATACGCATCTTCGCCTTGTCGCCGACGTAGTACGTATTCAGGTACCCGCTCGGCTCTTGCACCGCGACGACTTCCTTGATGATCTTCTCCGTCAGCGCACGAAGCTCCGGCCGGTCCCCCGACTGCAGCGCAAAACCAACCGCTTCTGTCCATTTGTAAACATCCGAATCCGAATACACCGGTCCTTTTTGCGGAGCGTCGCTCTTCCCCACCAGCCGCAAAAAGTTGTCCATCCGTCCATTCGCCTCGAGCAATTTCTCCATCGAAGGAATGCTGCTGTTCACATTAATCTCGCGCCGCGCCCCCCAGAATCCTTCCGTAATCGTCACGGCATGCACGGGCACGTTCCGCAACTTGGCATAAGGCGACTTGTCCACAAAAAGCACGCCTTCATCTTTCCAGTTCGCAGTGGAGCCGTCCGCAAGCGCTCCCGTCGGCGCGCCCAGCAAACTGTGAATAGGCAACGCCCCCGCAGCAGCCGTGGAAATAGCCGTCCCCACAAATTCCCGCCGCGACCACGAAGCTCCCTTTGCCATGCCACCCTCCCCGGTCAAAACGCCCACTTTTACCCCCGTCATGTAGCAGCGGCTTTACGCCGCTGCCCAACGCACGCGGCCAAGCGCAACACGAAGGTCGCGCCGCCAAGCAAACGTTTACACGCCTGCCACAATAAATCATTTTCCCGGATGCACGCAATCACTTTTCCCGCACTCCGGATCCGCGATCACCAACCCATTTGCCGCATCCGCTCCTGGATCAAGGCGCTATAGCGGTTCATATGCTCCGGCCGTCGCTTCAAAGGCAGCGGCAGAATGGCTGCCAGTTGGGCGGCTTGTTGACGGTCCACGTTTCGGGCTGACACTCGATAGTGGTAACGGCACGCCGCCTCCGCACCGTAAACTCCGGGGCCCCATTCCACCTCGTTAAGGTAGAGCTCGAGAATACGCCGCTTGCCGAGCACCAATTCGGCCACCGGAACAAGCGTGAACTCCGCCGCTTTGCGCAGAATCGACCGGCCCGTTCCGAAGAACAGATTTTTTACCAGTTGCTGCGTAATCGTGGATCCCCCGCGAATGCGCCCGCCTTCCAGATCATCTTCGGCTGCGATTTCCATCGCGTGCCAATCGAATCCATGGTGCTGGTAGAAGCGCGCGTCTTCCGCGGCGATTACAGCGTGTTGGAGCTCCGGCGAGATTTGGCTCAGCGGAACAAACTCGTATCGCTCGTGATAGGGCGTGTTGTGAATCCATGCCTGAAAGTGCCGTTCCATGTGTACCATGGTCGTCGGCGGATCAATCCACCGCGCAGCCAAAAGCGTCAGCGCACCAAGCAACCAAACAAGCCCCACTCCGACGAGAAGCCATAGAACCAAAAATCGGAAAGAAATTTTCCGGCGCGGAGTCTCCGGCACCGGAGTCTTCGGCAGCGAGGTCTCCGGGAGCGGAGCCTCCGGGACTATGTCTGGATTTTCAGCCACGCTTCAGAATAATCGTTTACCCCAAATTGACATAGCTCCCGCTTAGTTCGGCAGTGGGTCAGCACCTACTGAATCGAGTATACCCACCATGCACCGAGCGACAATCGCTCAACAAAGAGTGCGGATGGAAGGGTGGCGACAGGAGCGGCTTGGCTCAAGGGCAGAAGTTCACAGGGAGAAAGAAAGAAAAACAAAAACATCCTTATAGGAAAGAAAAAAAGAAAAACATCCTTGACACTCACCGGCCTTCTCATGGAAGGGGTTGCGAACGGTCGGGCGCGTGCGTGCGATCTTCAGATTAGTGTTATCAAGAATCCCAGATGGCCTATTTGCCGGCTTTCAGCAACGCCACCGAGGCGCTCGGGTTGATCAAGTGCAAACGGCCATCCTCGGACGTGGTTGCTCCCTTCTTAATCAACTCGATCACTCGCACTGGCGTCAGGGAAGGATCTAGCGCGATCAGCTTCGCGGCGAGATTGGCAACATTGGGCGAAGCCATGGAGGTTCCCGACTTCTTCATTCTCGATCCGCCCGGAACATAGCTCTCAACCTCATATCCATTCGCATACAACAAAACCGTGTCGCCGTAGCTTGTGAAACTGGTTTCCTTTCCCGCTTGGTTCACAGCCCCCACCGAGATGAGGTTGGGCAGATGCAAAGAGGCCGGCACGTCCTGCCCGAATCCGGCATTGCGATTGTCGTTTCCTGCGCCGCACACGAAGAGCGTACCTGGAGCACTCTGGATCGCGCTCTCGACGCCGTCGCGCCAGATGCGGTACACCTCGAGGGCACGCCGTTTGCGTTCCGCCGGGTCTGCGCCACCGCCGGTGTTCGAAAGCCAGGACTCGAATTCTTCAGGATCGTACTTCCAACTTATGTTTACAATTCTTACGTCGCGTGTGCGGAAATAGTCCGCGATCTGCTTGAAGTCGGCCGCCATGTGGCGCGCCCATTCCGGGGTGGGCTGGAACGGAAGTTGCGTCACTTCGGTATAGAAACGGGCTACGACAAGACGTGCTGCCGGATTCCCGCGCGCAGCAATACCCGCGACATGGGTCCCATGCTCGTAGTTGGCGAAAGTCACTTCTAGTTTGTCCCGCTCACGAAGCTGGTCGGAGGTTAGGGTGCTTGCCCGCTCGTGCACTGCGATGGACTCGGGCGAGTCAATGCCATCCCTCAGGTCCTGCATCCCCTTCGCTTCCGCGAGAGAATCAGGATACTGCCGCTGCTCGGCCTCCGTGAGTGGCAGCAGCCAGGATGTGGAAGGATTGCCAGCGCCATCAAACGCAAGACCATGCTTTCCGCTGGCGGTGGGACGCGGATCGCTAAACATCTGATCGGGGAACAGCGACACATCCACGCCGGAATCCCAGATGCCGACGAGCACTGGGGTCAGCTTCTGATCCGCGGCAAACGTCACCTCCCGCGCTTGCCAGATGTCGACCTGCTGCGCCTTGTGGGCTGCAATATATTGGCGGAGAATCTCAACTTCGACGCTCTGCACTGGCAACTGGATCAGCAGAGTATTTCTCATGCCGATCAGACTCCAAGCCTGCCCATTGTCCAGTACGCCGGACTTTTGTACGGCGGGATCAAAATCGGCCTTGACATAGCCAATCAGCGCCGCGCTGTTAAACCTGACCGACCCTGCGATGACGTTTCTCGCCGTATCCCACGCCACGTCTGGCGGAAGCGCATCCCATGCCTCGCGAGCATATTTCCTGTAGGCCTGATCGAAAGCCGGTCCGCTTGTGCTGCTCGTCTCAATCGCAGCTTGCAGCTCGGCTTTTGTGACGACCCTCTTGTCCAGATTGTCGGTCGGCTTCTCGGCAAGCTTCAGCAAGGCTGTGAGGGTTTCGAGAGCCTGTCGGCTTTCGCCCGCAGCTTGTTGCAGGTTCACCCGGGCCGACAACAGACTTCGCAGCGTCGCCTTGTCCTCGATGTCATAGTCGCGAAAAATGGAGTCCAGATCCGCTTTCACCTTGGCCGCAAAAGGGTTGAAGGTGACGGCATCAGCCTGCACCAGGTCTGAAGCGGGGCCCGTCATGGGATACGTGAAGCGCGGCAGATCGGACTGATTGCTGACTTTCTTTTTCCCGCTCGTCTGCGAGCGCAGCACAGGAGCAAGGAGGAGCAGAAGGCATGCGACCGCTGAGATCCGGTGCCGAAAACGTCCGAGCATGGGAGGCCTCCATAGAGAGTGCTTTGAGGTAACTGCGTCGGTGCGTGACACGCGGCACGTGCATGTTAAGTCGCGATATGAGCGTCAACGATGCGTGACGGTGTGCGTCGCCCCAGTGCCCGAACGTAAACTTAGGGGGTCGGGGCGGCCTGTCGAGAGGCAGCGGCAAACCAATCTTGTAAAGCCGATGCAGCTCGAAAGGTTTTGGAATTAATCTTCCAGGGCTTGGAAGCCCAAAAAACGGTTGCGGAGTTCGTAAGGCTGTCAATGCATAGGCGGTCTTCGGCGTCAGCGGTGGGCTTCCTCATCCAGAGCACTGTCCCGTCTACGGTTTCTTGCACGTCCACGAAACCATTGTTCCGTGCGGCGATTTGAAAGTCCTGGAGTCTTTGCATGGTTTGTTCAGTCTACGCTCCTGGGACCAGTTCGAGGGGTTAAGTTTGGATAGGTTTCAGGAGGCGCACACCGGCGCCCTGCGCTCGAGCGAGTCAGTCACAGCCGGTAAAGTGCGTACTGCCCTCGAGCGAACGCTTCCTCCAACTCTACTCAAGCGCGAAGGTCTAATTCTATTGCATCGATCAAAGGTACTAACCACGCGAGGAGCGCTTGGTGTGCGGGATGCTGAAAATATGCATCAAGTGAGGCATTGTCCTTGAACTGCATTATGCCGCCAAATGTGTAGCCTTTTCCCCGCGGCGAAATGTTCGGTCCTACATAAGTCTGCAGAAGTCCCGGTATCTGCCCCTGGAAGGCAGTGATCTCTCTCGCTGCTCTATTTTTCTGAGATTCAGATGCATCCGGCTTCCACTGGAAGGCAAACACATGAAAGACGCTTCCGGCAGCTTGTTCTCCCGCAGCCACTTTGGCCTGGCTGGCAGAGATAAGTGTTGCCACCGAGGCCGCGATGCCGCCATTCCAGATTAACCTGCGACGTGTAATCGTGGACATCTAAATATCCTTATCTCACCCATTCGCCTGACGGCTGGGCGCAATACTAGAGACTCCAGGCCAAGATTACTTCACCCAGCGAATGCCTTCCCATTTATTTTTCCGCAAATCCCAAAACAACTCTATTGTGCTTGCGTGTGCCTTTCGTAGTAGTTGTTGCTGAAAGAGCATGGAATCGTAGCACCGACAAAATCGTTTTGTCAGTTCACTAGGTCAACCCCCGCTCGGCCCGACCTTGCTCTTTTTTTACAGCTGTTTGGGCCGTTGGTTCATCTAACGCCGAGCATTGACGGTTTCCTTGCAGGGCGTATTTGGGCTGTGTCCTGAGTTAGACTTGGACACGATTGGCTGGCCCGCTGAGATACTCCCAAGGCTTGGTTCGCTTTGTGAGCCTGCCAGCGAGGGAGCACACCATCGAAAGGACTTCCTTATGAGTGCGAAAATTCTGTTCACGGGCAAAACCCACACCACTGCCGGCAAGGACGGCGCCGCTCGGAGTGCTGACGGGTTTCTTGACATCAAGCTGCCGCAGCCGCATCCGGCCGCCGAGGATCTGTTCGGTGTGGCCTGGTCGGCTTGTTACATGGGCG
>CAJCHZ010000096.1 GCA_903970165.1 Betaproteobacteria bacterium | reverse complement strand
TCCATGAGGGAGTGGTAGGGAGTGTCGATGCCGTCGGAGGCTAGTTCCATTTGGAAAGGGGGAGTTTCCTCGATCAGGAGTTTTAGGTTTTCGTGGGTGGAGGAGAGATGCCTCATTGCTTCTGCCAGGTCAAACGGCGGGGTTGGGCGTGCGGTGGTCACCTTGGGCTCCAGTCTGGAAACGGGGGGAATAGATTAGCAAGTTTGTTGGCTTCGGCAAATTGAGTGCAGCGGTGCGTTAGGCCCCTCGCGACTATCCCAAATCGGCCGCCGGATAGCTTTCGACGTATTCCTCGCCGTTCGCTCCGAAGTAGGTGCATGTGCGTGCCGCGAAATCCACATCATATCGGACGACTCCAGCCCGCCAGGACGCACTCAGAAATTCTGGAAACGTGCTCCGTCCGGCTTGGTCAGTCCGTAGAGCAGAGATCAGGGCTTCCCGGTCGAACCTTGGAACATCGGTGGTCTCCGTCACCAACGGCGTGCCGAGGGACACAACTGGACCATGTTCTGTCAGGAAGAGACTCTGGCAAGCGGGAAGATACCAAAGATTTCGCGTCACACCAGCGCGCCGCAGAGTCTCGGCTAAATAAGGGAAACCTCCGACCTTTGGCCGGCCCGCCATGGCACGCTGCAACGCAGCTTGTAAAATCTCAATTGCTTTGCTCATCCGGTTCTCCTTGGAACCGGATGAGTATCTCTCATTCTCAGGTTCGGAGAAACGCGGCAACCGGAAAAACCACGAACTGGTTCAGGCCAGGCAGCGCGCCAATTTGTTGTAGAAGGCTCAGCAGGCCTAACGGTGGGCCATTACAAGTGCCTCGTTGGGGTTACGGTTCGAAGAGGAAGGGAACTGTGACTGTTACGTGGGCGGAGACTGGTTTGCCGTGCTGGCGGGCGGGCTCGTAGCGGTATTGCTTTAAGGCTTCCATGGCGGCTTTGTGGAAGGACGGTGGGCCTGAGAGGACTTTCATGGATTCGACGCGGCCGGATTTGTCGACGAGGGCGTCGAGAGTGACGTTTCCCGTGACGAAGCTTTGCAGAGCGTCTGAGGGAGCGGTGGGTTTGACGGACTTGACGAGCCTTGGAGGAACGATCGCCGTAGTGTCATCCGCGGGAGCGTCTTCCGGAACCGGGGCGGAGTGCACCGGGGTGCGCCTGGCGACGGAAACTACTGGGGAATCTTTTTTGGTTATGGGCTCTGAAGCTGCATCCGTTGATTGAGCCGGTTCTTCCTGGGCATCTGGGGACGGCCCTTCCGTGGAGGCGGTGCCTTGTGGCGCGGCGGTGGAATTCGCGGCGCTCGGCGGCGTGGACGCGTTCGCATCGAGATGCTGGTCGGACTTCGGCGCGGCTTGGTGTGCTGCCGTTGAAGAATTCGCGGTTGAGCGTGATGGGGCAGACGCGCTACCCGAAGGATTCGCTGGTCCATTGAGCCAGGGGAGCCAATGCATGTTCCATGCGGCGACGGAGACTGCGAAGAGAGAAACTACGGCTAGGAGAGCGAGGCGCAGGAGACCCATGCGGTCGGAGGAGGGTGGCCCGTATTCCACCGGCGGCGGGATTTGTTTTGGCGATTTTGATTTCTGGAAGTCGAGTGCTGGTTTCGGGAGGAGATCTTCTTCTGGTTCGGATTTTGAGGCTGCAACGGCTTGCTGGTCTTCCGATTGAGGAGTTTCAGCGGAAAGAGTGGATGTGTTTTCCGGCGCGGAAGGATCGGCGTGGCCGGATGGTGCTTTGCTCTTCTGCTCGGCTATCGACTGATCAAGAATGGCCGCAAGCATGGCAGGAAGCGGCGGGGCGGGGGCGGAAGAAGGAATCGGAGCATCCAAAGAAGCAAGTTCAGGCTGGGCCGGTGGAGTTTGCGTTTGCATCGAGCGGAGTCGCGCTCGGAGAGCTTCTACCTCGTCAACAAGAGCTTGGACTTCGGCAGTGGTCGGAGCTGGGGCGTTGGGGCTGAGATCGTCCGGGGCGGCTTCATCGGAATGCATTAGCTCGTAATCGCCGGCAGAAGACTGCGGCTCATTCGCGGGAGCGGCCACAGGATTTTCGGGAAATTCAATGCCCCAGAAATCTGGGGCGGGTTCTGTGAATTCCAGCTCGATATAAAAGCCGGAGGAAGGGTTGACGCGCTTGCGAGTGACCTGGGCGACGACTTCGCGGCGGGTTTCCTGGTTGGTGAGGAAGAGAAGCTGGCCGGGGTCGACTGCCGCGGAGAGGCGAATTACGCCGCCGTTGGGGAAAACCAGGGCAGTAGAAGTGGCCTCTTTGAAAAGTTCCCGCTTGTCGGAGTTTTCTGCCTGGTGCGTGCCGGTGGCAATGACCTGAGTTTCGTGCGCGATGGGGGTGCCACCAGACGCCTTGCGGGGACTGGTGGGAGGTTTGGCAGCCTTTGAAGTGCTATTTGCCGCGGAATCCAATGATTTGCCCCTCGTGCGCCGGGGGATTTGGGAGGCGCAGCCGGAATGGAGTCGTCCGTCTGCGGACACGAATGCACGCGACGGCTCGGCCAGATTTAGGGTCGCAAATCAGCGTGGCGGCGGCCATAGTACAAACGTACCGCGATGCTTGGAATGCAACTGACCGGGTGGGCTTAAGTCTGAGCCGATGCGCGGTAGAGAAACGCTCTATCCGCGTCACGTGAAAAGTAGGATTGCTATCATGACGAGGATGTATCCATCCCAAGAGTTGGAGAGGTGCTGGTTTCCTTGCAGGACCTTCACTTCGGCCAGATAGTCGAATATTGGTTTTATAGCCAAGCTCAAAAGGAAGACGGCCGCCAAAAATTTTGAGGAAAAATCGTATGTATGCCAACGCGAGGTGATCGGGCGGACTGCCATAAGCATTACCGCTACCGGGAGAAGGATGCTGCCGATTCGCCTTGTATTTCTCTTGACGCTACTTTCAAAGTGTTGCGCGATTTGGGCTTGATACATGGTTAACCACCTATCGCTACTATACACTTTTTACCCGCGTTAGCGTGTGACCGTTGGTTGGTGGGATGAGTGAGTCGGCTTGGCGATATGGGATTTTCTGCGGGCGTGGCCGGCGCGGAGGACACAGTTGCTCCATTCTGTAAACGGGAAACAGATTATCAAAGTAGCGGCGAACAAAAAAGGGACTTGCAGACAGTTGGGTTTTATTCCATAAGCCTTTAGGTCGTGTTTGAACCAGTAGTCTTGACCTGAATTGTTACGCCCGGGTTCTGCTGCTGATAATAATGATCGTAGTGGAAATATCCGTTCGCCACCGTACAATTCTCGCTGACTGAGCGAGTGCGACCAGTTCGGACCCATTCAGCTGACAGCTGCCATTCCCCTTCTTTCAATCGGAGGGGCGAAATCGGAAATTCGTCTATAAGTGCAAACTTGACCGAGGCCGTAATGCTTTCGCCTGGCTTCAGGTCAAGTTCACTTCCTTCGGCGGACTTGGAACCATAGAGCGCTTCGGTCAGACTCTTAAGCCGCACTCTGCGGCCCTGCTGATTTTCCAACATAAACTTGAAGGTTGCTTGATCCCGGCTCCAGTTATCTGGACTCTGATCTTTGACGACCGAACTGAATTCATTGCTCCAGGGAATCTTTATTGATTGAGTGCCGCTATTCTGGAGCCGCACTTCCGCTACTAGTTCACTACGCAAGACAGGCTTCGAATCGTTCACGCTAACCACTTTGACCAGAATATTACGCGGTACTTGATCTTCAGGCTTCGGCCACCCGTCTCCAATGATGCCAGGGAGGAGTTTCTTGCAACCGTTCGGCAAGTCTACACGTTTGGGCGGGCGAGTGAGATCGACGGAACCGACTTGCTGCGCAGAAGCATCGGCCGCAAGAAAAAGAACGAATGAGACGTTGAGTAGTGTTCTTATGGCCGCATCCTCTTCCTAAGCACGCCCACGAGCAAGCGTTAGCTGAGTGGATCTGAGCAGCCTGGCAAGGAGGATTGGGGTCGATTCAAGGCTTAATAACGGCTCACCGGACAAAGTCTATGAAAAAGTCGCGGCCTGGGATGAATGTTGTTTGGGATGAGCCTTTTTGCGGAAGTGGCGCCAGCGAAGGAGGCTGGTTAGGAGGATGATGGCGCCGCAGGATTCGACGAAGAGTTTTCCGCCGTCGAGCCAGTCGATGGAGGCGCCTTTTAGGTCGGGGTCGGTGAAGAGGGAGTGGTAGAAGAGGGTGGCGGCGGCGAGGTAGATGGTGAAGTGGAAAGATTTCCAGACGCGGCGGCCGAGTTGGATGCGGAAGTAGGAGGTGATGACGACGAGGGCGATGGTGTAGAGGGCGATCGCGCCGATGGTGTTTTCTAGGGGTTGTTGGGGGGAATGGATGGGGCAGAGGATGTCGAGGACGCGAAATTTGGGGGATTTGTTGAGGAGGAGCGGGAGGGGATGGAGGAGCGTGACGGTTAGGGCGATGTAGCCGGTCCAGTTGTGGAGGCGGAAATAGTTGAAGCGGTGATGCGGCCAGTTGCGGACGGGGCTGTAGCGGAAGGCCATCAGGATGCCGAGGAGGATGTTGAGGGTCATGGCGGCTACGGCGGTTAGGCCGATGTAGGCGGAGAGGTCGAGGAGAGTGATGGCCATTGAGGCATGGGTCGAAGGCCGATTCGGCGAGATTTTGCTAACGGTTCGACGAATCTCCTTCGCGTTCGAGTAGTTCGTCTTCAGAATATTCCAAGAGAAATTTTGCGTGCGTGCGAAGTCCTTTCGCGATGGCGATGATGCTGAGAATGGCTCTGAGGAGCTCGGTATCTTGCGCTCGGCGTAGTTCCTGCAGCCCTAGACTAGCCAGCTCCTGAATCGCCGCAAAATAGCTTGAATCGAGCCACGTTGGCACGTCGGGATGGCTACCGCGTTTGCGAGCAAGTTCCATGATGCCGACGATGGCGTACACGTTCCAGTTTCCGCTGGGGCGGTCCCGGTAGATGCTCACGAGATGCGGAACGGCAGCGTAAGATGCCTCGCCGACATCGCCTTGGTGATGGAGCTCGTTCCACAGCTCTTTCCATACCATTGCGTCATTGGCGCCGGACTGGAAGTTGGCCAGAGCGGGCCGCGGATCATAGGGGACTCGATATCCACCCAACAATTCTTCCCAACGCTGATCGCCCATGTTGAGCATAGGGATTGCGAATTTAGCACATTCAGCAACGAACGATGTCGGGAGGATGGTGTGCTAGGATTGTGCGTTTGAGTTGAGGGAATGACGGCAGTAGGGAAGGACGCGACTTGCAGACTGGGATTATTGGATTGCCACAAGTTGGGAAGACGACGCTGTTTCGGATTTTGACGAAAGCGAACGTCGAGGGGAAGGGCGGCGGATCGGCTACGCATGTTGGCGTGGCGAAGGTGCCGGAGCCGCGGCTGCTGGAGCTGGCGAAGCTTTATAACCCGAAGAAAATTACGTATGCGACTGTGCAGTACGTGGATTTGGGCGGGATGCAGAAGGAAAAGAATCGCGATGCCCTGGCGCCTTTGCGCGAAGTGGACACGATTGCCCACGTGATTCGCGTGTTTGATGATCCTTCTGTGCCGCATTCGGCGGGGAGCATTGATCCTCTGCGAGATGCTACGAATCTGGAGTTGGAACTGATTCTTTCGGATCATGACCAGATTTTGCGCCGGATGGAGCGGCTGGATAAGGACTTGAAGAAAAAAAGCGATCCGCTGTTGTTGGCTGAGAAAGCTGTTTTGGAGAAGTGCAAGGCGTACTTGGAGTCGGAGAAGCCTTTGCGGGAGTTGGAGTTGACGGCGGACGAGAAGAAGCCGATTGGGGGATTTTTGTTTTTGTCGGCGCGGCCGGTGCTGTATGTGTTGAACCTTGGAGATGACGAAGCGGACAAGCTGGATACGGCTGTGGAGCGGCATAAGTTGAGCGCTCTACAGGGGCGGCCGAATTCCGCGGTTGTGGCCATTTGCGGGCGGTTGGAAGCTGAGCTTGCGGAGATGGATGAGAAAGAGGCGGGCGAGTTGCTTGCTTCCTACGGACTGAAGGAGCCGGGGTTGAATCGGTTGATTCGGGCGACCTATGACTTGATGGGATTAATTCAGTTTTTTACGGCGGGAGAACCGGAGGTGCGAGCGTGGACGATTCGGAAAGGGTCTACGGCGCAGAAGGCGGCTGGGGCGATTCATAGCGACATTGAGAAGGGGTTTATTCGGGCGGAAGTGGTCAAATGGAGCGATCTTTTGGTGGCGGGCAGTATTGCGGCGGCGCGGGAGAAAGCGCAGGTGCGGTTGGAGGGGAAGGAATATATCGTGCAAGAAGGCGATGTGATTTTGTTCCGGCATTCGGGATGAGGAAAGAGAAGAGCGTTAAACACAGAGACACAGAGAGCACAGGGTAAAGACAGAAAAAGCAGATCCCTTACTTCTCTTTGGGATGACAATCCATCGGAGCCAACCTTAGAAAGCTGACTACACTTACATGGAACATGGGTTGGCATTTCGGACGGGATTGGCTGCTGGGTTGGGGTTGATTGCCGCAGCGGGGAATTTGATTGGTGGGTATTTTGTTGTGCGGCGGGATTGGTCGCGGCGGTATTTGCAATATTTTTTGGCGTTAGGCGCCGGCTACATGCTGGCCGTCTCCTTCCTGGATGTGATTCCTGAATCGATTCGGTTGAGTGGGGAACAGGCGCTATTGTTTGTGCTGTTGGGATTCTTCCTGGTACACCTTTTTGAGCACACCATCGCGCCTCATTTTCATTTTGGGGAAGAGACGCATTGCGAAGAGGTTAGCCACCACCACGCGCGAACCACCGTTTTGCTGGGATTGACGATCCACACGTTCTTCGATGGCGTGGCCATTGCAGCCGGATTTCTGGTTTCGGTCTGGCTGGGGGCCATGATTTTTGTGGCGGTGTTTCTGCATAAGCTGCCCGAGGGGTTTACGGTGGCGTCCTTGGTGCTGGCAAGCGGGCAGGGAAGGCGCAACGCTATCCTTGCGGCTGGGTTATTAGGGGTAGCCACGCTCTTGGGAGTTCTGCTTACGAGCGTTTTGCAGAGTCAATTGAAGTATGCGCTGCCAATCTCCGGAGGAGTGACGCTTTATGTCGCCGCGACGGATTTGCTGCCCGAAGTGAACCGGGAACCGAACTGGCGGATGGCGCTGCTGGTATTTGCGGGGGTCGCTACCGTGCTGATAATGCAACACTTGTTTCATGTTTGATTTCGCCTTGCGTTCGCTTTGCCCCCTCTCTAACACACTCGCTTCATTTGCAACTTTAAGAGCCCGTTCGGGTTCGATAGAATGTGGCGGCTATGGCCAGGTCGGACGTCCAACTGATGCTGGACGTGAAGGCGGGCGACGAGCAGTCGTTCGCACTTCTTCTCCAGCGCTACAGGACCCCTCTTGTCAACTTTCTCTACCGCATGGTTCGCGCGCGGGAAGAGGCGGAAGACTTGGCGCAAGAAGTATTTTTGAGGGTGTACCGGGCGCGGAAAGATTACGTGCCGAGCGCCAAATTCACGACGTGGCTGTTTCGGATCGCGACGAATTTGGCTTTGAACTCGGTGCGGGACAACCGTTATCAGCGGATGGAAGTCTCACTAGATGCTCCAGTGACGGTGGACGCGGAAGATGGCGATGAGAGGCCGCTGGATGTTGCGGAGAAGAACCCGAACATCGAACAGCACCTCATCGAGGAAGCCCGGAAGAAGATGATCCGGCACGCGATTGATAAACTGCCTGAGAAACAACGGGCTGCGGTGCTCTTGCATAAATACCAAGAGCTGGATTATGGAGATATTGCAAAGATTCTCGAATGCTCGGAGAGCGCACTGAAGTCGCTGCTTTTTCGGGCATACGAAACGCTGCGAGTGGAACTAGCCCCACTTGTGGCGGGCCAGAAGTAGTAGAGCCGGACGTAAGGATTGGGAAACTGATCTGAAGACCGGAGTTACCAGGCCAGTAACCGACCGAAAGGTCGGCCACTACTTGGCCGAGACCAACGGGTAGAGAAGGAAGGATGTTATGAATTGCGCTCGAATGGAAAGCCGGATTATTCCGTATGTAGATGGACGGCTGAAAGAAAATGAGCGGCTGGAGATGGAAAAGCATCTCGCGGCGTGCGGAGCGTGCCAGCTGCGCGTGAACCAGTTTCGCGCGGTGAGCGGATTTTTGGATGACCTGCCGGAGATCGAGCCGTCGGCGGCGTTTGATGTGCGCGTGCGCGCGCGAGTGGCGGCGGAGCCTGCGAGGCAGAGCTGGTGGGCGTCGTTTGCGCCATCGCCGCGCTTTGCGCTTGCGGCTTCTCTGTTGTTAATGGCGACGGTGTGGGTTGGATCGCGGCCTTATGAGACCCCGACGATTACGGCGGCCGATGAGGCGCAGATTGACCAGAACATGCCGTTGCTCGAGAACTATGATGTGCTTTCGGATTTCGGGGCACTGACGGAGTTGCCGCCCCCGGTTCAGCCGGAAGACCAAGGGACCGGTGGTCAGGACCAGAAGCAGGACCAAGACCAGAAGCAAAATCAGAATCAGACGATGTAATCAGAAGATGAGACTCAGACTCCAACTCGGCGTGTGTTTGCTCGTGCTGGGAGCCAGCACGGCGCTGGCAGGGCCCTGCCTGGCGCAACGACGCGCGAACTTTGCTCCACAGCATCCGCCGCCGAAAGTACAAGCGCCGAGACAGGAAAGACAGCAACAACGGCAGCAACAGCGCCAGCAAGAAAAGCGAGCCCAGAAGGAATCACAATCGAATGGCGGTGCAGGCAAGCCGATAGGAAAGGCCGCAAACGGGCAGGAGCAGGCACCTCACCCAAGCTCCAATCCGAACGGCGACCCGAACCGGCCCCCGTCTTCCTATAAACCGCCGCAGCCGCAAAGGAAATTCAGTGACCTGAGCCCGCAAGAAAAGCAAAAGTTTCTGGAGAACAACCGGAAACTGCAAAATATGTCTCCGGCGCAGCGACAAGAGCTCAAGGAACGTGCGGATGCGTGGTCCAGGCTGACGCCGGCGCAGAAGGACCACATCCGGAACGACGTTCTTCCCAAGTGGAGGCAGATGCCGGTGGAGCGGCGGCAGGCGATTCGGCAGAGGCTGCGCGTGCTGCAGAACATGCCGGAGTCCGCGCGGAATCAGCGGCTCAATGATCCGGAATTTACGAGGGGCATGAGTGAAGAAGATAAGGCCACTTTGCGGGATTTGAGCCACTTGCATGTCGGCGGTGCACCCGATCCGCCGGGCGAGTAGGGACGGTCGCAGCTCACATCTGGCAGCAGGAGCCGCCCCCAAGCGGCGATAAGTTTTGCCAAAAATCCCAAATCCATAACCACAGCAAATGAGCGTAGCAATGCTGCGCTCCTACAAGCACGGACGGGCCACTACATGCATGAGGCAAATTGGCATGGTGGCTGGCGGCGCCACTTGCGACGGCGCGTTGACAACGGTGCGCGGGTCGCGGCATCGTGACTGTGTCACGTCGCGCGCATCCAACGAGGGGAGGGCGCCATTCCCGACTTGTCGCCGCGCTTTCGCGCACTGCAGCACCGCAATTTCCAACTCTTCTTTGGCGGGCAACTTACTTCGCTCATTGGGACGTGGATGCAATCCACGGCGCAGCTGTGGCTTGTCTACAAGTTGACAGGATCGGCGGCGCTGCTGGGCTTTTTCGGATTCGCAAATCAAATACCGATTTTGGTTCTGGCTTCAATTGGCGGATATGTCGGGGACCGTTACAACCGGCATCTGGGTGTGATTTGGACGCAGACGGTTTCAATGATTCTGGCATTTACGCTGGCGGGGTTGACGCTATCGGGCGCGATACATGATGCGCGGGGCGCGTGGGTGGTGATCGGGATCGCGTTTCTTTCGGGGATTGTGAATGCGTTTGACGTGCCAATCCGGCAGGCATTTCTTGTGCAAATGGTGGGTAAGGAAGACTTGCCGAATGCCATTGCGCTGAATTCTTCGATTTTTAACGGGGCGCGCGTCGTAGGGCCAGCGATTGCCGGGGCGACGATTGCGTGGTTTGACGCGCATCATGTGCGAAGCAGCGAGGGCTGGTGTTTTGTCTTGAACGGCGTGAGTTTTCTCGCGGTGATCGCGGCTCTTTTCATGATGCGGCTGGAGAAAGTAGAGACCAAGCCGCCGGCGGGATCACCGTTTCAGAAATTTATTGAAGGCTTTCGCTTTGCGATGACGGACCGGCCGATACGGTCGGCGCTCTTGTTGTTAAGTTTGCTGAGCTTGCTTGGGCTGCAATACTCGGTGTTTCTGCCGGTCTTTGCACGGGACGTTTTGCATGGAGGGGCGCGAGGGTTTGGTTTGCTGATGAGCGCGGCTGGAATTGGGGCTGTGCTTGGAGCGTTGCAGTTCGCTTCGCGCACGACGTACAAGGGTTTGGCGAAGTGGATTGCGGTGATGTCGGTGATTTGTTCGGTGGGGCTGATTGTTTTTTCGCGGTCGCAGTTGTTCTGGCTGTCGGCGGCGGTTTTGTTTGTCGTGGGATTTGCGGCGACGTCGCAGATGGCGGCGACGAATACGACGGTGCAGAATCGCGTGCCGGATGAGTTGCGCGGGCGGATGATGGCGGTTTACGCGACCATGTTTATGGGCGTGCAGCCGATTGGGTCGCTGATAGCAGGGGGGTTGGCGAAGCATATTGGAGCACCGAATACGCTGGGAATTTTTGGCGGGATTTGTTTGTTGGGGAGTTTGTTTTTTGCGGTGCGGGTGGTGACGCGGTTGCCGCAGGCACAGGCCGTGGCGAGCAGTACGGATTGAAATATGGGAGACCGGAAGATGGAAGAGGCCGGTGTGCCGGTTGAATGCGGCGCATCGGTGCTGCGCTCCTACAATTGCTTCCTACCATTAGGCGGGATTGGGGCGGTAAAGCCAGGCTGGTTTGGATTCGGTAGAGATATTCGTCGGAGCACAGGCTGAGGCCTGTGCCACGGTCGCCAGGATGGCGTCAACTTTTGGGCGCTGCGGGGCTAATGAGCAGACTGGGTCTGTGGCTGCGGCGTCTGCGGCCAGTAAGAAGGCCTGGCAGCGGCAGCCGCCGAAATCCTGGGTGCGACGGTCGCAAGTTTTGCAGGGGTCTTGCATCCAGGATTCGCCACGGAATTTTTGGAAGGCTTCTGATGATTCCCATATTTCCTGCAGGCTGTGGTCCTTCACATTTTCAAATGACAAGTGCGGAATAACTCTGGCGGCGTGGCAGGGTAAAGCGTCGCCGTTCGGCGTGATCAGCATCAGCTTGCGTCCCCAGCCGCCCATGCAGGGCTTTGGATATTTCGCGTAATAATCAGGGACTACGTATTCTATGCGGATTTTTCCTGTCAGACGTTCCTGGGATTTTTTGAAAAAATCTACTGATTGCATGAGTTGCTCGCGCGTGGGGAGCAGGGAATCGCGATTGGCGAAAGCCCAGCCGTAATACTGGACGTGCGCGAATTCGACGCGCGTGGCGCTGGAGGATTCGGCTAGCGCCAGCATTTCGGGAAGTTGATCGAGGTTGCGGCGGTGGATGACGAAGTTTAGTGTGACGGCGAGGCGATGGTGCTTGAGCCATTCGAGGACGCGGAGTTTTTGCGCGTGGGCTTTTGTGCCGGAGATTTCCTGGGCAGTTTCTTCGCGGGCGCCCTGGAAACTTAATTGAAAGTGATCCAGGCCAGCTTGCGTTAAAGCTTCGAGGCGCGACTCGTCCAGAGGCATGCCTGAGGTGATTAAATTTACGTAAAGGCCTGCCGCGCGGGCTGCGCGGATTAGATCGAGGATGTCCGGGCGGGTCAGTGGCTCGCCGCCAGTGAAGTCGGCTTGCAGAACTCCTAGAGCGGCGGCTTCTTGGAAAACGCGGGACCAGTCGGCGGTGGAGAGTTCTGTCGTTCGTTGCGTCAGCGCGAGTGGGTTGGAGCAGTAGACGCAATGCAGTGGGCAGCGGTGCGTTAGTTCAGCGATCAGGGCTAGGGGGTCGTTGGCGGAGGTGGAAGTCATGCGCGTTTAGCGTAAGTTGAAAAGCGGGAGCAGAACTCCCGCACGCCATGGGCTAAGGCTCGAAGTCCAGGGCGCGTTCCTTTTGCAGGAGAGCCAGGTAGCCGAGGATGTCTTGTTCTACTTTTGTTGGCTCGGCTTTCGAGTAGAGTTCCTGAAGTTCCGCGATGATTTGTTGGACGGAGCGTTTGCCGTCGCAGCGTTCGACTATTTCGAGGCTTGGGCCGTGCAGGCGTAGCGCGCGCTCCGGCATTAGTAAGGTGCGCGGCTGCTGAGTCTTTTCGTTCATGCGGCAGCCCGGGGAGAGGCGGGGATGTGCGTTTAGATCGATGCTCATGCCGAAAGGGCCTCTGCTGAGGGACGAAACGCGCCCGGTGGCGGCCAAGCCGGTTGCACGTAGGCGAAATAGAGGGCGTCGAGTTGCGCCCAGAGAATGTCGCACTTGGCGCGGAGGGCGGCGTGAGATTTGTCTTGGTCTTCGCGGGTGCGCGCGTGCTGAACCACCCAATTGAGCGCGAAGTCGGCGTCTTCTGGGGCTTGCGTCAGGCGGCCGGTGAAATAATCGAGGCCGCTCGAGAGCCACGGGTAGTATTGACGTAGACGATCCATACGTAACGTAATGAGCTTTTTCGAAAACATTTCCGTGAGGGAAGAT
Organism: Betaproteobacteria bacterium; assembly: GCA_903970165.1. GTDB lineage: Bacteria > Acidobacteriota > Terriglobia > Acidiferrales > UBA7541 > Acidiferrum. The sequence continues at coordinate 32,477 of CAJCHZ010000096.1, read as the reverse complement.
GCGACGGCTTCGAGATGCGAGCGCGTGGAGACGAAATCAACGTAGGCCTGAACGGCATAGCGCGTGGCGGGAAGAATTCCTTCGCCGAGAAGAGCCTGATCACGCGAAAGTCCAGTGGCTTCGACCAACCGCAGCCACTTTTCAATCCCTCCCGGTTTCACGCCATCACCATCGTGATCGAGGATACGTTTGCGCCAAGCCAGCCGGAAAGCTGGATCTTCGCTGCGCGCGAGTATTGCCGCGTCTTTAATCGGGATGCGGCTCTGGTAGTAGTAGCGATTCAACGCCCATGCTTGAAAATGGCCGCGCGTGAGCTTGCCTTCGTGCATCAGCACGTGAAATGGGTGCTTGTGGTGATAGCGCTCCTCGCCGATGGCGTGAAAGCCGGCGATGAAAGCCGCTTCTGAGAGGAGTGGGGCGTCCGTCGCTTGGCCCATATCCGTGACTTGGCTCATATCGCTAGTTCCATACCATCATAGGCGATTTCCCAATTGGCTTCACGAACTGTGCGATTTTCCTGACTTTCTTCGTTCAAGATGGGATTCGTGTTGTTGATGTGAATGAGCACCTTGCGGGTCTTAGACGGCCGAAAGGGTAGGCGCAGAAGGCCGCGATCGCCCCAGAGCGGCAGGTGTCCCATTTGGCGGGCGGTCTTTGTTCCTTTTTTGATAGAGCTCAGTTCATCGTCTTTCCAGAATGTGCCGTCGAGCATGGCCATGTCGCTCTCTTCCACCATGCGGTGCCAGTGGTCGCCGGTTCCGGGAAGTTGGGGAGCGTAGAAGAGCTTCTTCTCTTTCGAGACCAGCATAAGGCCTATGACAGCTTCTTCCGGCGCGAGACTGGCGCGTAACGATTCGCTCACATAATCCGGGAAGACGCCGTTCAGCGGCACCGCCTTGCAGAAGAGACCGATTCTTTTTTCTGCGGGAGCAGGCGGAATGAGCGGTACGAGGCGATCCAGCGGCAGAGTTTCCCATCGGACGGGAGGGGTGGATCTCGCCAGCACTCGGAAAAGGCCGTTCTCTTCCGTCAGGATGCGGCGGACGGCCAAGGTCGAAAAAATCTGCAGCGGATGAAATTCCCGCATGTGCAGCAGGCCCATTACCGCGTCAACATCCGCGGAAGTAAGCACAACGGCGGTTATTGGGCTGTTTCTAGTGCCGGCGGGAGGGACAAAATCGGCCGACGAGAGAATTTGCTGCCGAAGATCCGGCGAGGCATTCAGGAGAAACCAGCGCGAAGTGTCGTTGGAAATGGCTGCTTGGGTCTGTGTGCGCGCTCGGGCCTTCATCGTGCCGGAGCGAACTCCTACACACTGAGTACAAGCGCAATTCCATTGTGGAAAACCGCCCCCGGCAGCGGAGCCGAGGACTTTAACGCGCATTTTGATTCGCCGACAGATGACCGCTGAGCGCGGTCACGTTTTTAGAGCTCGGCGTTAGCGTAGGAGCTAACTTCGCAGTTCAGTTCGATCTCTTCGTGCTGTGGGGTGGTCCATTCCATGTGGAAGCTCCTGGAAACAGAAAGATTCAACCAAAGCCAGAATACCACGGCTCCGAATAGAAGGGAATAGGGGAGAAATAATCGCCCTGTGGAAGAATCGAAATTCGGCCTACAAAGGCTAGGGATGTTCCTTAGAAAAAAGCACAACGGGTGGTAGCGAAAAATTCGGTGAACGCGAAGGCATCTACAGGCAACATTTCTTAGAAATACAGTACGTTTTTGCTTGACAAGGGCGCAAAGCAGCCTATCATGTGGCCAGAAGTGGAAAAAAGTGGCTAAAAGTAGAATAGAGTAGACTCGATCCAGGGCCAAACAGACGTTCTCGAGGGCAATCGTGAACGTAAGCATTCTGGGCACGCAAAACAAGCACTTGAACAGGACTTATGAAGCTGCGGGGAAACTGTCCGGCGAAAGTCGACGAGAAGGGGCGTCTCAAAATACCCTCGGTGTTTTTGGACGAGCTCAAGGAATACGGCCACCAGTTTTATATCACGAGTCCGACGGGCGAGACAGCGAGAATTTATCCGATGAAGGTTTGGTCGGAGATCGAAGACAAGCTGGCGCAATTACCAAGCGCGAACGTGGCGAAGCGAAAATTTTTGATGCGAACGAGCTATTACGGGCAAGTGGCGGAGCTCGACGGGCAAGGAAGGTTGCTGTTGCCGGCGGTGTTGCGCGAAGCGGCCCAGACACTTGGGGACGTCGACGTATTCGGGGCATTGAATTATTTGGAAGTGATGAATCATGCGCGGGTGCTGGACAAGCTGAAGAATGAGCCTTACACGGACGAGGACGATACGGCACTGGGTATTTAGCTAGGGAGTGGCCCTTCGAGGCTCAGGATAAACGAGTGGCGAGTGATGAGTCGAGAGACTTAAGACGAGGGCCACATACGCCGGTGATGTTGGAAGAGGTGCTCGAGTGGCTGGCCATCAGGGCGGACGGAATCTATATAGACGTAACGCTCGGAGCCGGCGGGCACTCGGCGGCGATCGCGGGAAGGCTGACGTCCGGCAGGTTGATCAGCCTGGACCGGGACGCACAGGCGTTGGAGCTGGCGCGGGAGAGGCTGAAGAGCTTCGGCGCGACAGTGACCATCGTGCAGTCGCCCTTCTCGAAGATTGCGGAGGTCGTACACGAGTTGGGGATTCCGAAGGTGGACGGGGTCTTGGCCGACTTGGGGGTTTCGAGCATGCAGCTTGATCAGGGAGCCCGGGGATTTTCGTTCCGCGAAGCGGCGGCCCTTGATATGAGGATGAACACTGCCGATGAGTTGACTGCAGATGAGATTGTGAATCGATGGTCGGAGAGAGAGATTGCCGACCTGCTCTATACGGAAGCGGATGAGCACGATTCCAGAAGAATCGCCAAGGCCATCGTACGGGCGCGGCCCATACGAGATACGGGGCACTTGGCAACGACTGTAGCAGGGGCCCGTAAGCACTGGGGAAGGCAGAGACTGCATCCCGCAACAAAAACGTTTCTGGCGCTGCGGATAGCGGTGAATCGAGAGATGGAGGAACTCGGGCAGTTTCTAACACGGACCCCTGCTGCATTAAATTCCGGCGGACGAATGGTGGTGCTGAGCTACCACTCGCGTGAAGACCGCATCGTGAAGCACGCGTTTCAAGAGAGCGAGCGAGAAGGAACGCTCCAAGTGCTCACCCGGCACGTGATCCAGCCAAGCGAAGAAGAGACGGCGACGAACCCGCGTTCGCGAAGCGCGAAACTGCGGTGTGCAGAAAGAGTGTAGTTATGACGAGCAAGAACAAGAAAACGGTTATCGCGGAGTTTCACACCGTAAAGCGAATCGACAATTCGCGGCTGGTGCGGCACGTCGAGCCTGCCAAGATGCGCAATCTTTGGCGGACGGTTGGGCTGGGTGGTGTTGTGGCTGCGTTTTTCACGCTGTACGTTTTCCAGCATTTTCGATGCATTGATTTAAGCTTTCAGCTCGAAGACCTGCGCGCGCAGCAGATGCAGGCGGCCGGCAAAAATGCGGAGTTGAAGCTGGAGATTGCGGGCTTGCGCAATCCGATGCGCATTGACGCCATCGCACGGCGGCGGCTTGGATTAAGCGACCCTATGCCCACGCAGGTGCAGGAATATGAAGCCCCAGCCGGGGCCGAAGAAGCGAGCGCGCGATACGCGCGCCCAAATCACACGCCGTGATTTCAACGGCGAATGGCCTTTTCCAATTCACAAAAATGTTCGTTGCTGTACACGTCCTAGCGGAGCCTTTGCCGACCTGAGTTCGCCATGCAACAAGACCGCGTCCACGTACGATTGCTAATCATCGCCGGCGTGGCGTTCTTGTGGATGGGCGCGGTCGCTGGACGGCTGAGCTACCTGCAACTCTTCCGGCACAGCGAGTACCTGACGCGCGCACAGCGCCAGCAGCAGCGCACCATCGAAATAACCCCCAAGCGCGGCGCAATTTATGACCGCAATAACAGCCCGCTGGCAATGAGTCTTCCCGTGGATTCTGCGTTTGGCGTACCGTCGGAAATTCCCGACGAGCATCTTGCGGCCCGGCTGCTTTCGGGCGTGGTCAATGTTCCGCAGGAAGTGCTGGAGGCGCGCTTTGAATCTTCAAAGTCGTTTGCCTGGATTTCCCGAAAGCTCCCGCCGGAAAAGGCTCAGGCGATTGCCGCTCTGAATTTGAAAGGCGTTTATCTCCAAAAGGAAAACCAGCGTTTCTATCCGAAACGCGACCTTGCGGCCCACGTGCTCGGCTTTGTGGATGTGGACGAGAAGGGACTTGCCGGCATAGAGCGCGAACTGGATAGCCAGATCCGCGGCAAGAACGAGAAGGTCATTGTGATGGCCGATGCGCGGCAGCGCTGGTTTGATCGTTCTGAAGATGAGCGCGAAAGTGCAACAAGCGTCACCCTGACGCTCGACGAGAAGATCCAATTCATTGCGGAGCGCGAATTGGCTTCGGCCATTGCCAAGACGCATGCTCTCGCAGGCACCATTATCGTGATGAACCCGAATAACGGAGAGATTCTGGCGCTGACCAATTGGCCGAAATTCAATCCGAGCAAAGCCGGCGATGCTCCGAAAGAATCATGGACCAATCGCGCCGTCAGCGACGTCTATGAGCCGGGATCGATTTTCAAGCTGATTACTCTCTCCGCGGCCTTTGATCAGGGGATTACACGGCCGGAGGAAGTATTTGATTGCCAAAACGGCGCCGTGACCGTCTCAGGCCATCGCATCCGGGATCATAAGCCGTTCGGTATGCTCAGTGTCGCGGAAATTCTGGCGAAATCCAGCAACGTTGGCACGATCGAAATTGCGCTGCGTCTGGAAGGGCCAAAATTCTACGATTATGTGCGCGCCTTTGGTTTCGGCTCGATGACTGGCGTGGATATGCCTTATGAGAGCCGTGGCAGGCTGGAAGGGCTCAAGGACATGAAACCTCTGGCGGTCGCCTCGATCTCGATCGGCCAGGAAATCGGCGTAACGCCGATCCAATTCATCACCGCGGTTTCCGCCATTGCCAACGGTGGAATCCTCTACAAACCGCATGTGATTGCCGAACTGCGCCGTGGTGACCGCGTGCTGCCCGCCGATGGACCGCTCGCTCCTGAGCATCCGAAGCGCGTGATTCGACCGGAGACTGCGGCAACCCTTCGCAGGCTTATGGAAGGAGTGATACTGAATGGAACGGGAACGCCAGCGCATCTCGACGGTTGGACTGCAGCCGGAAAAACAGGTACCGCGCAGAAAATTGATCCCGAGACTGGGCGCTACTCGCCCACCAACTACATTGCATCCTTTACCGGTCTTGCGCCGATCAACAATCCAGCGGTGACGATTCTTATATCGCTTGATTCTCCTGTTGGCCTGCATGAAGGCGGAGAAGTGGCAGCCCCGGTTTTCAAACGAGTTGCCGAACAGGTCTTACCGTATCTCGATGTGCCGCAGGATGTTCCGCTGAATCCAAAACTAATTCAGGCTGCTTACAGAAAACAGCCGAGCGAGGATACGAGTTCGCTCGAGGATTCCGCGACGATGGATTTCTCGGGACAGCCCGACGCGACGCCCGCAGCATCCCAAAAGACAACCGTAGGTGGCGGAAGCCGCCCCGCTTCCCAGCCGCCGATAACGGTAGCCGTGGAACAAGGGGGCGACATTGCCGTGCCCGACTTGAGCGGCAAGACCATGCGCGAGGTAACGGAGATGTGCCTCAGACTTGGTTTCGAGCCTGTTCTGGTTGGAAGCAATCTTGCAACAGAGCAATCACCAGCCGCGGGATCCAAGGTGAAGCACGGCGCGAGAATCACCGTGCAGTTCGGGACACCGGTTCAGAAGAAAACGCCGCTTCGCACGGGAAACAGGAATTAGGATGAATATCGGATTGAGCCAACTAGACGAGGAAACACGGAACTCACAAACGAACCACGCCGATGACGGCCGCGAAGCCTCATCGCCGGACCGTATTGCCCATCGAAATCTGAAACTACGCGATTTGCTACTAGGGACGGAAGCGAGTGTTTCCGCCGCTGTGGGCGATCTGGAGATTCGGCAAGTGGCCTGCGATTCGCGCAAAGTGCAGCCGCGCGCGCTCTTTTTTGCGCTGCATGGCGCGAAGTCCGATGGAAACTCCTTCATTCGCGATGCTGTTGCGCGTGGTGCGGTCGCGATTGTCAGTGAGGATCCTGCCCCTGCGGCTATTCCATCGAGTGTGACGTGGATTCGCGTAGGCGAGGCGCGGAAGGCACTTGCGATAACCGCGGCGAACTTTTTTGGCCATCCGGCGGACGCTTTGCAACTGGTGGCGGTCACTGGCACCAATGGAAAAACGACAACCACCTCGCTCGTTGACGCGATCGTGAAGGCTTCGGGCGCAAAGACGGGACTTTTTGGAACGATTGCCTATCACACGCCGCTCGGCGACTATCCTGCGCCAAACACCACACCGGAATCAGTTGACCTGCAGGGATTTCTCGCCGAGATTCGCGATGCGGGCGGAAAGTTCGGCGTTCTCGAAGCCAGTTCTCATTCGCTCTCCATGGACCGCTTGTGGGGTTGCCATTTTGCCTCCGCTGTTTTCACCAATCTGACGCGCGAGCACATGGACTATCACAAAACGTTCGAGGATTATTTCGCTGCCAAGAAAAGACTTTTCGACGGCACCGGAGCAGGTGCGCCGGAAGTTGCGGTGCTCAACACGGATGATCCCTATGGAAAGCGGTTGTATGGGTTAGCGAAGAAAACCTTGTCGTATGGCCTCGAATCCGATGCCGATATCACTACAAAGAAATTTCAGCTGACCTTCAACGGCTTGGCCTTCACTGCGCAAACTCCTAATGGAAAACTGCAGGTTGCGTCGCCACTTGTTGGACGCATCAACGTTTACAACATTCTCGCAGCCATTGGAGCGGCGCAAGCGTTGGGACTCTCCAACGAAGTCATTGAGGCCGGGATTCGCAATCTCCAAAATGTTTCCGGACGTTTTCAGCGCATAGACATGGGGCAACCGTTCTTTGTTGTCGTGGACTACGCGCACACCGATGACGCGCTAGAGAATCTGATTCGCACCGCGAGAGAACTCAATCCCAAGGGCCGCATCATTACGCTTTTCGGATGCGGCGGCGGAAAAGACCGCACGAAGCGGCCGGTCATGGGCGAAGTCACAGGCCGTCTAAGCGACTTGACGATTCTTTCCAGCGACAATCCGAAGCACGAAGACCCTCTGAAAATCATCAGCGACGTCATCGTGGGCGTTCAAAAAACGGCCGGAAAATATCTCATCGAGCCGGACCGCGGAAAAGCCATCCGTCTCGCGATGGACGAAGCGCGCACGGGAGACATTGTTCTGCTGGCGGGCAAGGGACACGAGAATTATCAAATCCTCGCGGATCGCACCCTGGAATTCGACGATCGCGACCAGGCGCGCCAGGCACTGCGCGAGCGAGGATACGAAGTGGCGCAAACGAAAAAGGCCGATGGCGAGCCGGAAAATGGCTCAGGGTTTGGCACGTAGCGCGCTTGACTAGATGTTGTAGCGAGGGCGCGCGAGCCAGCAGTTAACTCGCGAAAGGAGGAGCCCTCAACACGGTGAAAACAAACCGATGCACGGGGTATCTGCGTAAAGCAAACCTCTTGAGGCACTTATGCGGTGGACGATTGCACAAGTGGCTGGCGCTTTGGGTGTTAGGCCGGGAGCGGGACTCGACCCCATGGCCCGGATGGCCAGCGTCTCGATTGATTCTCGCACCGTACGTGCGGGAGAACTGTTCATTGCCATCCACGGACCGCGTCATGATGGACACGATTACGTGGCGAGCGCACTGGGGCGTGGCGCCGTTGCGGCGGTGGTGGACGAAGCGCACGCTGCCCGCTACGGCGAGGCTATCCGCAACCGCTCCGTCGTCGTTGCGGACACTTTCGAGGCGCTCAAGCAGCTTGCCCGCGCCGTACGCGAAGCATGGGGCGGTAAAATTGCCGGGGTCACGGGCTCCGTGGGAAAGACCACCACGAAAGAGATCCTGGCGGCACTGCTGGGCGCGAAGCTCCGGGTTCTGAAATCTGAAGGAAATTTTAATAACGAGTACGGACTGCCACTGACGCTGTTTCGTTTGGAAGAGACGCACCAGGCGGCGGTGCTCGAGATGGGCATGTCGCGGCGCGGGGAGTTGGCGCGGCTCGCGGCGATTGCCCGGCCTGACGTCGGCATTGTTACGCGCGTTGCGCCCGCGCACTTGGAATTTTTTTCGTCGGTCGATGAGATCGCGCTGGCGAAGCGCGAATTGATTGAGGGGTTGAATGGGCGCGAGTCCACCGCAGTGTTGAATGCAGATGACCCGCGCGTTGCGGCGTTTGGTGCGTTCGCCCCAGGGCGCGTAGTGACTTACGGCGTCGACGCTCCAGCATTTTTTTCGGCCGCGGCGATTGAAGATCGCGGTGCGCTGGGCTCAGCGTTTGATTACCTCAGTCCCGAAGGGCGTGTGCGGCTGGAACTTCCCGTGCCGGGGCGCCATGCCATTTACAACGCGCTGGCTGCTCTGGCAGCCGCGAGTGTCTGGAATATCGGGGCGGCGGAGGCGCAAAGCGTTTTCCGGACGCTGCGTGTACCTGCGATGCGTGGAGAATTGCTGCAATTTTCGAACGGAGCGGCGCTGATCAACGACAGCTACAACTCGAGCCCGGCCGCACTGCACGCCATGGTCTCTGTTCTGACGGCCACGCCCAATTTTAAACGGCGGATTTTGGCTGCGGGTGAGATGAGGGAATTAGGTGTGGCGTCAGCTGCGTTACATCACGAAGCGGGTATGTTCGCAGCAAAAACAGGCAAGGTGGATTGGATCGTTGGCGTGGATGGAGATGCGAAACAGATTGTAGAAGGCGCGGTATCTGCCGGGTTTCCGCGGGCACATACGAAGTTTTTCTCGTCTTCCGAGGAAGCGTCGAACTTTTTGGAAGAGCTCATTTCGCCGGGTGATGTTTTGCTGGTGAAAGGCTCGCGCGGGGTGAAGATGGAACGCATCGTCGAGGCGCTGATCGCGCGCTACGCGGCTCCAGGCGAAATGCCGATGCCGGGGGTAAAGCACTGAGATGCTTTACTACCTCCTTTACCATGTCCTGCAACGCTACTTCAGCCCGCTGAATGTTTTCCGCTACATCACGGTTCGAACGGTTTACGCCAGCTTGACCGCGATGTTTCTCACGCTGGTCTTTGGTCCGTCGCTGATTCGGCGCTTGCGCGAGCTGCAGATCGGGCAGTACATCCGCGAAGAAGGACCGCAACAGCATCAGAAGAAAGCGGGCACGCCGACCATGGGCGGAGTGCTCATCGTTCTATCAACCGCCGTGCCCACGCTGCTCTGGGCCGATCTATCCAATCCCTTTATCTTGCTCGCCCTCTTCGCGTTGATTGGGTTTGCCATCATCGGCTTCATTGACGATTACGCAAAAGTTTCCAAGCAGAGGAACCTGGGGCTGACCGCCAAGAAGAAGATTTATTTTCAGGTGCTGGTCAGCCTGGTCGTCGGGATTTCGCTGCTTGTGCTCGTCACTCACTATGCGTACTCCACGCAATTGATGATTCCGTTCCTGAAACGGCTGCATCCCGATCTGGTCTTTCATTCGCTGATTAATTCGACGCGCCTGTGGCCTCTGGCGTTTTTGCCGTTCCTTGTTTTTGTTTGCCTGGTGATCGTGGGATCCTCGAATGCCGTGAATCTGACCGATGGACTGGATGGCTTGGCCATCGGCTGCACGGTCATCGCCGCGGGTGCTCTCACGGTTCTGACGTACGTCAGCAGCAACTCCCGCTGGGCGACCTATCTCGAGATTCAGTACATTCCACGCGTCGGAGAGCTGACTATTTTTTGCGGCGCGCTCGTAGGCGCTGCACTCGGCTTTCTTTGGTACAACGCGCATCCCGCCGAAATCTTCATGGGGGATGTGGGTTCGCTTTCGCTCGGCGGAACGTTGGGAACCATAGCTGTCATCATCAAGCAGGAAATTCTCCTGTTTTTTGTCGGCGGGATTTTCGTTATTGAGGCGCTTTCCGTCATTTTGCAGGTCGGCTCGTTCAAGCTGCGAGGCAAGCGCATTTTTCGCATGGCGCCCATTCATCATCATTTCGAATTGCTGGGCTGGAGCGAATCGAAAGTCATCGTGAGATTTTGGATTGCAGCCCTGGTTTTCGCGTTGTTTGCTCTGACGACGCTGAAATTGAGGTAGCAAGAACGAGGCAGGGAGAACTTGGAGCCAGTCAGGCTTGGAAAAGAACGATGCCGGGTGGATTCGAATTGCGAGGGAAGCGCGTGCTGGTCGTTGGACTGGCGCGGACGGGCATTGCCACCGCGCTATTTTGCGCCGCGCGCGGAGCGCGTGTGACCGCGACGGATTCCCGCAGCGAAAACGAGATTGGCGAAGCGATTGGCAAGCTGAAAATAGCGGGGACATCGCTCGAACTCGGCGGTCACCACGAGAGAACTTTTCTCGATCAGGATTTGATCGTTCCCAGCCCTGGCGTTCCTGCCGATGCACCGCACTTGCAGACGGCGCGCGCCAAAGGCGTGACCATCTGGAGCGAGATTGAACTGGCGTATCGCTTCATGAAAGGGCGCCTGATCGGCATTACCGGGTCGAACGGCAAGACGACAACGACCTCGCTGGCTGAGCACATTTTGAAGACCGCGGGGATGCCGACAATTCTCGCGGGCAACATTGGCACCCCGCTCATCAGTTGTGTGGATGCAATGAAAGACGAAACCTGGACGGTGGTCGAGCTGAGCAGCTTTCAACTGGAGCTCATCGAAACGTTCCGCCCGAACATCGGCGTGTTTCTGAATTTGACGCCCGACCATCTCGACCGCCATCACACGATGCAGGCATATGGCGCCGCGAAAGCGCGCCTGTTCGAAAATCAAGTCGGCGATGATGCTGCCGTGCTGAATGCAGACGACAATGCGGCAACCACCTACGCTCCCTCGCTGCCGCGGGTTTATTGGTTCAGCCGTAAACACCGCCTCGCGCAGGGAGCTTACGTCCGAGGAGAAGAAATTGTTTTTCGGCATGACGGGACCGAGGAAATGATTCTTAAACTCGAAGACATTCCGTTGGCCGGCGCGCACAACGCGGAAAATGTTCTGGCAGCGGTCGCGGCGGCCCGCATCGCCGGCGCACCGCCAAAAGCAATTGCCAATGGAGTGCACTCCTTCGCGGGCGTCGAACATCGCCTAGAATTCGTCGCGGAAATCTCCGGTGTGCGCTACTACAACGATTCGAAAGCGACGAACGTGGATGCGACGCGCAAGGCTCTCGACGCGTTTCCCGGCCGCATACTGATCATCCTCGGCGGAAAAGATAAAGGAAGCGACTACACCGTTCTGCAAAAGCCTCTGCGCGAGAAAGCGATTCTGGCGCTATTGATTGGCGCGGCCTCCGAAAAAATCGAAGCGCAAATTTCCGGAAGCGTTGCATTGGAACGCGCCGAAACGCTTGCGCATGCCGTGGAACTGGCCTCCCTTGCGGCCCAACCCGGTGACGTGGTCCTTCTCGCGCCTGCTTGCGCCAGCTTCGATCAGTTTCAAAACTATGAGCACCGCGGCCGCGTGTTCAAAGATTTAGTCCGCCAGCTTGAAAAACAAGCTGCCGGAGCCACTTCCGGGAAAAGGTGAGCGAACGTGCCAAGACGTTTCGAAATTGACAAATGGCTTTTTGGTGTAACAGTCGCGCTCTGCCTCATAGGTGCGGTGATGATTTTCAGCGCATCCGCGGTCACCGCAGAGAAGGAATACACGCACTCCTATTATTTTCTGATTCGTCAGGCAGCCTGGCTCGTCCTTGGACTCCTTGGTATGTTCGGGCTGATGCGCACGGACTACCGCCGCTTGCGAGAGCCCGCTGTCGTGTACACGACCGTCTGCGTCATCCTGCTCCTGCTCGTCGGAACATTTTTTCTCGACAAATCACACGCCACCCATCGCTGGATTCGCTTCGGACCGCTGGGAATTCAGCCATCGGAATTAGCCAAGCTCGCAGTGATTTTGTATCTTGCGTGGTTCCTCGACCAAAAGCGCCGCGCCAAGACTGGACTGGAGTTCTGCAAGCAGGATTTTCTCCAAACCATTCTCCCCGCCGGGGGGCCCGTACTGATTTGTGTGTTCTTAATCCTCCTACAACCGGACCTCGGCACCGCCGTGGATATTGTCTTGGTGGCCACCGCGATTCTTCTCACGGCCGGCCTTTCTTGGAAATGGATCGCCTCAGGCGCGGCCGTTGCCCTTCCGGCATTCATCCTCTCGATTATTCTCGTTCCCTATCGCATGGCCCGGATTATGTCTTTTCTAGATCCCGGCTCTGACCCTCAGGGCACGGGGTTTCAGCTGACGCAGTCGCTCATCGCCGTGGGCTCGGGCGGTTTCACCGGCGTCGGCCTCATGGAGAGCAAACAAAAGCTTTTCTACCTCCCCGAAGCGCACACAGATTTCATATACGCGGTAATTTGCGAAGAACTCGGCTACATCGGCGCGATGCTGGTCATTGCATTGTTCCTGGTCTACGGTTGGCGTGGTCTGCGAGCCGCGTTTAATGCCCAGGATGGTTTCGGCCGCCTGCTGGCGTTGGGCGTCACGGCTCTGGTTCTCAGCCAGGCTCTAATCAATTTTGCGGTGGTTCTCGGAATGGTGCCTACAAAAGGCATCCCGCTCCCGTTCGTAAGTTACGGGGGCTCCAGCCTCATGGTCATGCTCCTGGCGACAGGAGTCCTGCTGAACATCAGCCAGCAGGCCACAGAAACATGACGCGGCGCAGGAATGGTCTTCGTACGGGCGCGGCATGCCGCGCCGCTACACTCGGGCGTAAGCCATGAAGCTCTTAATCGCCGGCGGCGGCACGGGCGGCCATGTCATTCCCGCCATAGCCATCGCCAAGGAATGGCTCTCACGCGGCAAGGAAAGAGAAACTGTGCTGGTAGGAACAGAACGCGGACTGGAAATGAAGCTGGTGCCCCAAGCCGGTCTCCCGCTGGAAACGTTGCGGGTCGCCGGCCTCAAAGGCAAAGGCGGCGCCACGCTGGTCAAAAATCTCTCGATGCTTGCCCCGGCAATGCTCGACGCACGCCGCGTCCTCCGCAAACACAAGCCAGTCGCCGCCTTTGGGGTGGGAGGCTATGCCGCCGGCCCCATGATGCTCGCAACCTGGTTCAGCGGCATTCCCAATGTAATCTTCGAACCAAACGCCGAACCCGGCCTGACGAACAAGCTCCTCGCCAAACTCTCCGAGCGCATCGCCACCGGCTATGAAATTTCTGCACACGCCTGGGGAAAAAAGGCCGTAGTAACGGGCTGCCCAGTTCGTCCGGAATTCTTTTCCATCACGCCGCGAAAACTCGATAAGCCCTTCCGCCTGCTAATTACCGGCGGCAGCCAGGGAGCTCTGCCCATCAATCGCACCTTCGTGGACTCGATGGATCTCCTCGCCCTCCGCAAAGCCGATCTTTCCATCGTTCACCAAACTGGCGAGCGCGACTATAATGCTGTCCGCACCGCCTACGCGCGCCGCGAAATCAACGCCGAGGTCATCCCCTTCCTCACCAACATGGCGGAACGTTTTGCCTGGGCCGACGTAATCGTTTGCCGGGCAGGAGCCATCACCGCGGCGGAAATCGCAGCCGCCGGCCGTGCCGCCATTTTCATTCCTTTCGGTGCCGCCACCGACAGCCACCAGTTGCGCAATGCGCAGGAAATGCAACGCGCCGGAGCAGGCCGCCTGATTTCTGAGAAAGAGCTAACCGCGGAGCGCCTCACTACCGAAATCTTCTCCTTGCTGGACCATCCAGAGCAGATTGAAGAACAGTCTGCCGCAGCCCGAGCCTTGGCCCGTCCAGGCGCCGCGCGCGAAATCGTCAACCTGATTGAAGAGGCCGCCAACGTGCTCACAAATCGCGAGAGGGCAATATCATGATGGTCTCTTTCCGAAATTTTCAGCGCATTCACCTGGTCGGTATCGGCGGCATCGGCATGAGCGGCATTGCCGAAGTGCTTCTCACCCTTGGCTATTCCGTCTCCGGCTCCGACACCAAGCCTTCGAACATTACCGAGCGCCTGCAAAACCTCGGCGCCACCATCCACGAAGGCCACAAAGCCATCCACGTGGAAGGCGCGCATGTTGTCGTAACCTCTTCGGCCATCCGCCAGGACAATCCCGAAGTCGTCGAAGCCCACAAACGAAAAATTCCCGTAATCCCACGCGCGGAGATGCTCGCCGAGCTCATGCGTCTCAAATACGGCATCGCCGTAGCCGGCGCGCATGGCAAAACCACCACCACCTCGATGGTCGCTTCCATTCTCAACGCCGCGCATCTCGACCCCACGTTCGTAATCGGCGGCCGTGTCAATCAAGCCGGAACAACCGCCCGCCTGGGCAAAGGCGAATACTTTGTTGTCGAAGCCGACGAAAGCGACCGTAGCTTCCTCATGCTCGCCCCCGTCGTCGCCGTCGTTACCACCATCGATCGCGAGCACCTCGATCAATACTCTTCACTCGAGGACATACAAGGCGCCTTCGTCCAGTTTGTGAACCGCGTCCCATTCTACGGTGCCGCCATCCTCTGCCTCGACGAACCCAACGTCCAGGCCATTCTTCCCGGCGTGAAGCGCCCCGTCATTACGTATGGCACCTCCAGCCAGGCTGACCTCGTCATCAGCGACATTCAACTGGAAGGCCTCGGCAGCGATTTCCGGCTCACCTTCAAAGGCGAAGACCTGGGCATGTTCCACTTGATGCATCCGCCGGGAATCCACAACGTGCGCAACGCCGCCGCCGCTGCTGCCGTCGCTCTCTATCTCAATGTTCCGTCTGATCTCATCCGCGAAGGCCTCGCGAAATTCACTGGCGTCGGCCGCCGTTTCGACATCAAGGGCGTGGTGAACGACGTCACCGTCATCGACGACTACGGTCATCACCCGGTCGAAATTCGCGCCACCCTCGAAGCCGCGCGTGGCTGCAAGTTCAACCGGCTCCTGGTCCTCTTTCAGCCGCACCGTTTCACGCGCACGCAGGACCTCTGGGACGAATTCTCCCGCGCCTTCAATCAGGCCGACATCTTGGTGCTCATGGACATTTACGCCGCAAGCGAAGCCACCATTCCCGGAATCACCAGCGAAGCCCTCGCCGGCGCCATTCGCGAAGCTGGTCACAAGAATGTCCATTACTTTCGCTCCATGCAGGCTGGCATCGAGTTCCTGCTAAAAGAAGCTCGTCCAGGCGACGCGGTGATGACTATTGGCGCTGGCAATGTCAGTCGCGCCAGCAATGAATTAATGCTCCTTCTCGGAACGGAATATCCGACGCATCATGCGCCGAACCATCATGCGAATTGAGGATTCCAAAGTCGTCGGAGCACTGCAGGAGTTGGGAATCCAGCTCAGGCCCGGCACGCGTCTGTCTGAGCTCACCTCACTCGGCATTGGCGGCACCACAGATCGGCTCCTTATTAAGAATCACGAAGCGATCCCCGATCTGCTGAATCTTCTCGACTCCCAAGGCATCCCTCATAGATTCTTGGGTGGCGGTTCCAACCTCCTTGTCGGAGATGGCGAACTCCCCTGGGTCGTACTTCAACTCGTTTCTTCACAGCCGGACATCGTCCTCGAAGGTAATTTTGCCAAGGTAGATGCCGCCGCCGACCTAGGCCGCACCGTCACTTACTGCGCAAAGAACGACCTCGGCGGCATGGAAGGTCTCATTGGCGTCCCCGGCACCGTCGGCGGCGCCCTGCGCATGAACGCCGGTGCCTACGGCATGCAAATCGGCACATACGTTCGCGAGGTCAAGCTCTACCGCTCCGCCGCCCGCAAAATCGAAACCCTCCGCGGCGATCAAATTTCTTTCGAATACCGGCACACATCTTTTGCGCCTGATGATATGATGCTGGCAGTGAAGCTGGAACTACCCTCCAAACCGTACCCTGAAATTTTAAAAGGAATTCGCATCTGCAACGAAAAGCGCCGCGCCAGCCAGCCGCTCGGGCAAAAAAGCGCGGGTTGCATCTTCAAAAATCCTCCAGGCGCTTCCTCCGGACGCATGATTGATGAGCTGGGCCTTAAAGGCCTCAACGTCGGCGACGCGCGCGTCAGCGATCGCCACGCCAATTTTTTTGTAAACGCCGGCAAAGCCAGCGCGAAAGACATGCTCGCGCTGATTTCCGCTGTTCGCCAGCGCGTGGAAAAATCTTTCGGCTTGATTCTCGAGTTCGAGGTCGTGTTGTGGAACGCGTAAAAGCCATGCAGCGGGGCCAGGCTGCCGCGGCCGCAGCCGAGTCCTATCGTCCGGAACTGCTCGCCGACGAAGAGCCGCGCTATCTCCGCCGCCAGAAGCCGCTCGAAATTCGCCGCCGAAAATTCGGTGGCAAAACGTGGCAGTTCTATCGCCGCGTCCTTGTGTGGACCGTCTTTGCCGCTGCCTGTGTCACCTTGGTCATCGTCGCTGGCCGCTTCTTGCTTTATTCACCGCAAGTTCTGCTCATCAAATTCGATCAAATCGAGCTTCTCGGCAATCACATCGTTAGCCGTGAAGCCGTTCTTCAACCGTTCGCGCACGACACCAACCGCAGCGTACTCCGCATCCCGCTCGATGATCGCCGCACCGAGCTCGAACAGCTTCCCTGGGTTGAATCCGCAAGCGTGCAGCGCATTCTGCCCAATCACATTCGCGTTGAACTCACCGAACGCACTCCAATCGCCTTTTTGCGCAATGGAACCGACCTCGCCCTCATTGATGCCCACGGCGTGATTCTCGATCGGCCCGATGGCGAAGATCTGCATTTCCCCATCGTCACCGGCCTGCCCGAAGGCATGCCCCGCGAAGAACGCGAAAAACGTATACAGGTTTACCTGCAATTTCTGCAAGACGCCGATGCGGTTCGCCCTGATTCCCAGGATCGTGTCAGCGAAGTAGATCTCGCTAATGAGAAAGACCTGCGCGTGGTGATGACCGGAGTGGCCAGCGGCAACGACGCGCAAGCCATAAGCATTCATTTCGGCTCCAGCGACTTCATGGGCAAGTACCGCATGGTGGTCGAAAATTTCGCGCAGTGGCAGGCCAACTACGGCCACGTGCAATCCGTGGACTTGCGCTATTCGCGGCAGGTCATTGTAAATCCGGATAGCGGCACAAGCTCAGCGAAACTGTCGAAGTAGAAGTTCAACGCGGAAGTAGAAGTGACGAAGAAGTAGAAGTTGAAAAAGTAGACGTTGAAATTAGAAGTAAAAAATCTGGGGAACCTCGGCGGGGGCGGCGGCTTGGCAAAAAAAGATCGTTACATCATTGGGCTGGACGTCGGCAGCACGAAAACATCCGCGCTGATCGCGGAAGTCGACGAAGAACAAATCAAATTCCTGGCGCTGGGCGCGGCCGAATCCAAGGGCTTACGCAAAGGCCTCATCGTCAATCTCGATTCCACGGTCAGCTCGATTCGCCGTGCCGTCGAAGAAGCCGAAAGCGTGGCCAACGTGCCCGTTGAGTCCGCATGGATTGGCGTGGCAGGCAGCCACGTCCGCGGCGTCAACAGCCGCGGCGGCATCACTCTTGGCAATCGCGCCCGTGATATCGAGCGGGATGACGTGCGCCGTGCCATCGACGCGGCCCGCAACATTACGCTTCCCGAAGACCGCGAAGTTCTCCACGTGCTCCCCCATGAATTCATGGTGGATGCACAGGACGGAATTCGCGACGCCATCGGCATGGTCGGCCAGCGCCTCGAGGCCAACGTCCATCTCGTCACTTCGTCTATCGCGGCTACTCAAAATCTCGTCACCGCCGCGAATCGTGCTGGCATTTTGGTCAACGACACGGTCCTCGAACCGCTCGCCTCCGCCGAAGCCTGCCTCACGCAAGACGAACGCGAACTAGGTTGCTGCCTCCTCGATATCGGCGGTGGCACAACAGAATTAATCGTTTATGGCGCCGGTGTAGTCCGCCACACCGGCGCAGTCCCCGTGGGCGGTGACCACTTCACCAACGATCTCGCCGTTGGACTGCGCACGCCCATTCCCGAAGCCGAAAAAATCAAGCGCCGTCACGGCTGCGCGTCCGCCTCCTTGCTTCACGAAGACGCTTCCATCGAAATCGCCAGCGTCGGTGACCGTCCTCCGCGCACGATTTTCGCCCGCATGCTCACCGACATCATCGAACCGCGCGCCATGGAGCTCCTCTCGTTAATCCGTGATGATCTGCGGCGCGCCGGCCTCGACACCCAAATCCCCGCTGGCTTCATCCTTGCCGGAGGCGGAGCGCGCCTCAACGGCTTGATCGATCTAGCCGAGCAGTCCTTCCATCTCCCGGTCCGTATCGCGGAACCAAAGGGCTTGGCTGATCTACCCGAACAGGTAGCCCAGCCGGAATACGCAACGGTCGTCGGTTTGGTGATGTACGGAGCGAAATCGCGGCGCACCACGCAGCAGCGCTCCGGAAATTTTGTTTCCAAATTGAAGTCCATGTTCGCCGGTGCCTCGTGACCCTGCCCGAGCGCAACGCTGCAAACGTGGAGAAGGCTGAGGGACGCATGACCACGAAAGACGCAGGAATACGCATGAGCTTCAGCGAAGAGCTGCAGCCCGCGAAAATCAAAGTAATCGGAGTCGGCGGCGGCGGATGCAATGCCGTCAACCGCATGATCCGCGCCAAGGTAGAAGGCGTCGAGTTCATCACCGCCAACACCGACCTGCAAGCGCTTAAGCTGTCTCAGGCGCCAACAAAATTGCAGCTCGGCGCGAAACTCACCAAGGGACTCGGCGCCGGCGCCAATCCCGAAGTCGGCCGCAAAGCGGCTCTCGAAGACACCGAGAAAATCATCGAAGCCCTCGAAGGCTCCGACATGATTTTCATCACCTCCGGCCTCGGCGGAGGCACCGGCAGCGGCGCTGCGCCCGTGGTAGCTTCGCTCGCCAGCGAACTCGGCGCTCTAAGCGTCGCCGTCGTCACGAAACCTTTTGCATTCGAAGGCAAGCGCCGTATGCTGCAAGCCGAACAAGCCCTCCAGGAGCTCATCGGCGCGGTAGACACGGTCATCGTGATTCCAAACGAGCGTCTGATGGATACCGTTGAACGTGGCACCAGCTTCTTCGACGCCTTCCGCATCGCCGACGACATTCTCCGCCAGGCGGTTCAAGGCATCTCCGACATCATCACCGTCCCCGGCATCATCAACCGTGACTTCGCTGACGTAAAAGCCATCATGCACGGCCAGGGCTACGCGGTGATGGGCACCGCCATCGCCACCGGCACAAATCGCGCCATTGATGCCGCCAACCGCGCCATTTCGAGCCCCTTGCTCGAGGACAACTCCATCCAGGGTGCCCAGGGCATCCTTATCAACATTTCCGGCAGCTCCAGCCTCACGCTCCATGAAGTCCATGAGGCCTCCTCGGTCATCCAAAAAGCCGCTCACGAAAATGCCAACATCATCTTTGGCGCGGTAATGGACGACTCCATGAAAGACGCCGTAAAAATCACGGTGATCGCAGCAGGCTTCAAGGATGCCAACAAAAAGAACGCCGTCCAGAAGCCGTCCTTCCTGCCAAAAACCTGGAAAGCCGGCCGCGAAGTAGAAGCTCCCGTCCCGCAGCAACAAACGCTGCCAACCGTAAACGTAGTCCATCAAGTGGCCCAAAACATCCGCGAAGCAGCTCACGAAGTCCCCGTGGACGACCTCGACGTCCCCACGTTCCTCCGCCGCCAAGCCCAAAAGGCCTGATCAGTCCTCACCGCCACTGTAGGGAGGGCGGGGCTTGCCTCGCCCTCTTTTTTTCCCAGGGCATCAATCTGATCCGCAGGAGAAATCCTTTGCCCCGCAAGTCTGTCTCCCTCCGAACCACCGGCTCCGCAGTACATCTACTTGTACTTGGGTCCCACGGCAAGGCCTAAATCCTTTAGATGCAACACTTATAAAAATGCAGGGCCCCCTATTTGACAGATATAAACTGATTTCATCGCACTTGCAGGACCACGATACATCGAACGTTTGTTTGGAAGAGGCGAGGTTCGTCTGAAATTCGTAGCCCCTAACGCCGTTTCATTCCCAGTCCGCGAGCACACCAGCCATCTTCCAAACCTCTTCCTCAAACTTCTCAAGGTCCTCCGCGGGCCGCGCCACAACCGAACTCAATCCAGCGTGATACTCCCGCGCCCTTGTTTTCTTCACTGCTTCCCAAATATTGTCCGCCTGGAGCCCGCTCCCCGGCAAAACAATCAACCGTTCGCCCGCCGCCTTAACCAAATCTCCTAGCACCGCCCATGCCTCAGGCGCTGTTGGCTTTCCGCCGGAAGTAAGCAATCTCGTAGCTCCAGACTCGATAACATCCTCCAGGGCTCCGAACAAATCCTCGCATTCATCGAACGCCCGGTGAAACGTAACCGGCAGCGGTTTCGCGCGTTCAATTAAATCCCGCGAACGCTCGATATCCACTTTCTGGTCAGCTTTCAACATCCCCAAAACAATCCCATCCATTCCAGCTTGCTTGGCAATGTCCACATCCCGCCGCATGGCCTCAAACTCCGCCTCCGAATAAAAGAAATCTCCCGCGCGCGGCCGATTCATCGCATAAATCGGTATCGTTACGCATTCTCGTACCGCCCGCATCAACTTGGCGCTCGGCGTAGTCCCTCCAACCCGCGCGCCGCTGCAAAGCTCAATGCGGTCCGCGCCTCCACGCTCCGCCGCCACAGCGGCCGCAACGCTTTCCACGCTGATTTCCAGAATGTATCGGCTCGGCACGCTTAAAGCCCCGCCACGTGCCGCACATGCGTCAAGCTGCCGTTTGACCAGTTCCAAAACATGCCGGCAATCGAAGCCGCATTCCAACCCCACATAAAAACCCGCATCTCTCGTGCGCTATAGGGACGATTCCTCCACAGCAGAATCGCATCCACCAAAAACCATAAAACTCCCAGGCCCAGAAATCCGGCAATAACCGGATCTCCAAAGAAAAAATAGACGACCCCAATCTCCACGCTCAAAATCCCCGCGATCAAGAACTTCGAAGACACCGCTCCAATCAGAGTCGCCGTAGTTCGCCGCCCGCTCAATCTGTCCGGCTCAATATCCATCAATTCTCCGAAAATATGCGAGTGCATCGCAAACAGCGCTCCAAACAAAAAAGTCTGCCACGGCAGTTGCGGCATCCCGTTCAACCAACTGCTCAAAACGAAAATCAACAAATAACTCGCCTGAATCAAAACGTCAAAAGGCGGATGGCTCTTCCATCCAAAACGTGGCGCATTATAGACTCCGACGGCCAGCAACAAAGCCGCAAGCCAAAGCAAGACCCGCGGTCCCACAAGCACGTAGAAAACCGACAAAAACGGAATCTGAACCGCTGCAATTTTCCACGGCAAAGCCGCAAGCTGTTCCGCCGCCCCAAGCGATCCGAACAAAAAGGTCCCCTTGCGAGGGTTCCTCCGGTCCGCGTCTGCGTCTACAATGTCGTTTACGCCATACAAAAGAAATCCCAGCGGAAAAAGCACATAGAACAGGCCCAGCCAAAGCGCCCGCGAATGCGCAAAATCCGCATGTCCAAGCGGCATCAAATAAAACAACGCCGTCGTGCTCCACAGTCCAGGCCGCGAGACCTGTACCAGAAAAATCAATTCCGACGCCCGCGCGCCCTGGGCAGTCGCGGTTGGGGGTTTGCTTGCCACTAACCACTCTTCACTCGCCACTTCTCCGTCCCCTGATGCCGATCTCGCTTTTCACTCTAACCCACCACGCCTTTTCATTCGCCTCAGCAGTTGCCCTCTGCCACGCTTGTGATACCCTCTTGCCGCTGAACGTTCGGTCTCTTGTTTTCTCGGATACCGAGCCGGTATTTCGTTCCAAGGAGATCTCTTATGAAACTCCACACTAAAAGCTTGGCGCTCGTCGCCGTAGTTCTTGGCGCAACTCTGGCAGCCTGCCAGGAACCTTATCATCAGAAGGAAGAGCAGTATTACCTCATCGCCGCCAATGTCAATTTGCCCTACTGGCAGGAGGCCGAAGCCGGCCTGCGCGACGCCGCCACGGGCATGGGCGTCAAGGCGGAAATGGACGGCCCCGCCACCTACTCTCCCCAGGAAGAACTGGACTCTTTTCAAAAGGCGGTTGCTTTGCATCCCGCGGGAATTCTCGTCTCCGTTGCCAACCAGGCGATGCTGAAGCCCGCCATTGATGCTGCGGTTCTCCAAGGAATTCCCGTTATCTGCATAGATGCCGACGCCCCTGATTCTCACCGCATCATGTTCGTAGGCACCGACAATTTTCGCGCCGGTCAGGAAAGCGCCAAGCGCATGGCAGACCTTCTCAAAGGCCAGGGCCAGATCGTCATCATCACCGTTCCCGGACAGCCTAACCTGGACGAACGCGTACGCGGCGTCACTGAATCTCTCAAGAAGTACCCCGCCATGAAAGTCATCCAGACCATCGACGACAAAGGAGATTCCCGCGTCGCTAACGATGGCATCTCCGCCCTCATCGCAAAAAAAGAAAAAGTTGACGGAGTTATCTGCCTAGAAGCCTCAGGCGGTTCTGGCGTTGCGGAAGCCTTGCATCGCACGGATATGACCGGAAAAATCGCTATAGTCTCTTTCGATAAAGATCCGGAAACGCTCGATTTCGTCGAAAAAGGTGCCATTACTGCAACCGTCGCGCAAAAGCCTTACCTCATGGCATATTACGGCTTGAAATTTGCTGACGACTTGCATCACAACGCCGTCCACGAATTCAAAGACTGGCGGACCGCCCCCGCGGGCCCCATGCCCTCCTGGGTCGATACCGGCACGGCAATCATAGACAAAAGCAATCTCGCAGCGTTTCGCGAAGCTCTCGCGGCTCATCCCAAACCTCTCTAGCGAATGGCCTGAATTGGCGGGGCAAACGCCCACTATCTAATAAAGCGACGGCGCGTCTACAAGGGATGCCTGTCCCCAATGAATTGAAAAGCATGAGAGGGCAGGCACCGGAGGGTAAGGTGATGCGCATCGCAAGCGTGGGCCATGCGGTATTTGCTGCGGTCTTGGTCGCCCTCGGAATCGTGTCCATTATGAATATCGATTTCGCAGGCGTTTGGCAGCCGGTACCCAAGGGCGTGCTCGCTCGCGAGGTGCTGACCTATCTCTGCGCCTTCGTGTCCCTTGCCACTGGCATAGGCCTGCTCTGGCAACGCACCTCCGCCCTCGCTTCCCGCGTGCTCCTCGCCTACCTCGCGCTTTGGTTGCTGGTGTTCAGGGTACGCGACATTTTCCGCGCTCCTGCCGCGCAGGATTCCTGGTCCGGCATTGGTGAAACCGCGGTAATGGTTGCGGCCGCTTGGGTACTCTATGCATGGTTCGCCGCTGACTGGGACAAGAAGCACCTGGGTTTCGCCATTGGCGACAAGGGCCTCCGTATCGCAAGAATCTTCTACGGCCTTGCCATGATCCCCTTCGGCATAGCCCATTTCTCCTATCTCAAAGAGACCGCCTCACTCGTCCCTCGCTGGCTCCCATGGCATCTGTTCTGGGCGTATTTCTTCGGCTGCACATTCATCGCGGCAGGTCTGGCTGTGCTCATCGGTGTGTTCGCACGGCTGGCAGCGGCGCTCTCCGCTTCGCAGCTGGGCATTTTCACCCTGCTGGTTTGGGTACCCATCGTGGCGGGAGGTACTAAGAATGCCTTCTTGATCAGCGAGACGGTCATCTCGTTCGCGCTCACGGCCGCCGCCTGGGTCGTAATGGATTCCTACCGCAGCATGTCTTGGTTCGCCGTGAACAAGCGCTAGACTGGCGCTATTGCTTGCATTGTTACGCGACTTAAGCGCCTTGACTCGTACCATCTCGCGCATTAGAATTCGTTTCTCAGCCGTTTCCTTCCTGGAAATTAATCTATGAGCCGACTCGCACGGATCTCTTTAGGGTTGGCCTTCACCATGGCCTTGCTGCCACCCTTTGTCTTTGCGCAGAAGCCTTCACCTCCTACGCCTCCTCCTTCAAATCCACAACCCACGTCGCCCAGTCAGCCCATCAATCCGGGCTCGCTAGGTTCGCAGCCCACGGCATCGGAAGGGGACTTTGTGATGTTCCTTGCCGGTAAGGTGGCCACCGACGATGGCTCCAAACTTCCAAACAATGTCATGGTCGAGCGCGTCTGCAATGCCAGGGTTCGTCAACAGATCTATACCGCTCCTGCGGGTGATTTCAGCATGCAATTGGGCTCCCAGATCGATTCCGCCATGGACTCCAGTGCCGATGAAAGTTCGCAGTCTGCCGTGCCTGGCAAGTTTGCCGTAACCGGGATTCCCCGGCAGGAATTGGCAAAGTGTGAGCTCCGTGCCTCCATCTCGGGTTTCCAATCCCCCGTGATTAGCCTCGTGGCCCTCGATGCTTACAGCAAAAGCGTTGATATTGGCACTATCGTCGTGCACAGAAACGCAAAGGTTGAGGGCGCGACGCTGAACGCTGCGGCTTATAAAGCGCCAAAGGATGCCCTTTCAGCCTATTTGAAGGGTCTCGATGCGGCAAGGAGCGGCAAACTCCTCAGCGCGCGTAAATATTTTGAAAAGGCCGTGCAGGTTTACCCGGCTTACGCCCACGCTTGGTTTCAGCTGGGCAACGTTCTCGAAAAGTCCAACGACAGCGAAGCGGCTCGCACCGCCTACATTCGCGCCAACACGGCGGACGCCAAATACCTGCCCCCTTATCTCTCGCTCGCATCCATGGCGTTCCATGCCGGCAACTGGACGGAGGTCATTCACTTCACCGATTCCATACTCGCTCTCGATCCCTTCAAAGATCTCACCGGTTACACCATGGAGCTGGATCCATACGCCTGCGCCGAAGCCTATTTCTACAACGCCGTCGCGAACTACAACGTTAATGATTTCGCGGACGCGGAACGAAGCGCGCTCAAAGCCGAACACCTTTTCGCGCCTTCTCCTCAGCTGCACCTCTTGCTGGCGGAGCTTTTCACCAGGAAAGGCGACTACGTTACCGCCATCTCAGAACTGCAAATCTATCTGGATTTGGATCCGCATGCGAAAGATGCGGATTCAGTGCGCACTCAGTTGGCAAAGTTACAGACGCAAAACAGTTCGGCACCCACGAAAAATTAGGGCATCGCAGATGGACTTAGGTGTCCGCGGGTCAACGAAGTTTATGTCAACTGGTTTAGATTAATCCGAAGGAAGCGAACGTCGTGATCGACGCGCAGCCGAGCACTACGCCCAAAACCATCCCAGCAAGTACGTCGCTCAGGAAGTGCATTCCTAGCACGATGCGCGAAACCGCGATGCTGATTGCCAGGAAGAAAAGCGGACCCTCAAGCACAGGATAGAAATAGCTGACTACCAGGGCGATGGAAAACGCCGTCATGGTATGGCCGGAGGGAAACGAGAATCGGTCCGGCGGCAGAACCTTCGACCAGCAGTGCGGCTCAATCTGGCAAGGGCGAGGCCGCTGGCTCAGCTTTTTCAACCCTTTGAAGACAAAAATCCCGATTATCCCCGCGCTGCCCGCCGCTCCGACCGCGGCAAACCGTTGTGCCCCGCCATCCAGCAACAGCATGATCCCCAGCCCGTACCACAGCCACCCGTCGCCCATCCGCGTGGCCAGTATCATCCAAAAACGCACCCACCGCGGAGCACGCCAGCGGTTCATCCTCCGCATGACGCGGTGATCGCGCCGCTCGATGTATCCCCAGACTGTCCGCGCAACGGCCATCGTTATCCGCCCTATACCGGCTCACGCTTGGCAAAAACTCTTAGCCCCAGTTCGCCTCGAGGCTCGAATCCATATCCCAAAGCATGCGCGGGCGCTTTTCCCCGCTCTCCACTGCTGCCGCCCACTTCCGGCAGAAGCGAATCTCATTTACCCAGTGGCCCGCGGTAAACGCGGGCACCAGCAACGCCAGCGGCATAAGCGCCAGGGTCCAGGGCTTTTCCTTTGCCAGAGCGCGCACAATGCTGAAAACATCCGCAGTTAGTTTCATGTAACTTCCGTGCTCGCCGTTTACCCGTCCCCGGCCGGCTCGCAGGCCGGTAAAAAATTCGTCTACCGTCCGTGCGCCAGGAACTTCTGTGTACGTAAGCCCAACGCCTGCAATCGTATGCGAGTCGCTTCCGCCGACGGCGATCTTTCCCAGCTTCGACGTCAGCCGTGCCGCGCTCTCATTCGCTGCGGGCCACATCTGTCCGTTCCGCGCTTCAAACGCCGGCACGTAGGACGCAAACCACGAAAAATCCTGCTCGTCTCTCCGTCCAGTCAATCCGGAGAAAACATGGTTCACGCTGAAAAACAACTTCTTCTCCGTCAGATACATCACCAGGGAAATGAAGTCTTTACGCCGCTTCTGGATTTCAATGTGATCCCGCTCGTTGATTCCGTAAACTCCAAGGTGCATCTCGGTTCCTTCTGGCATCTTTACGGTTACTTCTTCGCTCAGAAAAAAGTCCGGATGTTTCCGGAGAACTTCCCCGGAATCGATGGAGTCGTGGTCGGTTACGGTTACGATGGACATCCCCAGTTTCTTGAGCCGCGTGTAGACTTCCGTCGGGTCGTTGTACGACTCACGGCAGAACCGGTCAAAGATGGGAGTTTGACACATGCCAGATGCGATCGAGTGAACATGGAGGTCGCAGCGCATGAAACTATTGTTAACCAAAGATATGAACAGCCTGTGAAGAAGCAGCGAATTGTCCGTTAATGTGTCTATGCAACTTTATGAACACATTGGACTTGTTTAGTTATCCACATGGCATGGTGCTTGCTCTTTACACTCACTATTGACCCTGTGGCACAATCTCTCCCATGAAAAAAATCCACGTTGTCTTCCATGACGGCGGCGGCGGGCATCGCAACGCGGCCATCGCCCTCCAGACGATTTCGGCGCAACAGGGGCGCGACTGGCAGGTGGAACTCGTTCAATTTCAGGATCTTACCGACCGCCTCGACGTCCTTCGCAAACTGACCGGGATCCGCATCCAGCAGCAATACAACATCATGCTGCAAAACGGCTGGACCCTGGGAAGCAAACAACTCCTGCGCGTACTGCAACTTACGATTCGCATCTTCCACGGGCCGATGGTGAATCTCCTCGCCGATTTCTGGCGCGAGCACCCCGCGGATCTTCTCGTCTCCGTCATTCCGCACTTCAATCGCGAAATAAGTGAAAGCTGGAGCAAGGTTTATCCTGGCCGCCCGTTCGTCACTCTCATCACTGACCTCGCTGATTTTCCGCCGCGCTTCTGGATCGAGCCAATCAAGGAGCAGTACGTTATTGCAGGAACAGAGAAGGCCGTTGAGCAGGCCCGCTCCTTTGGCCACGATGACGCGCACATTTTCCCCGTATCAGGAATGATTTTGCGCCCTGATTTTTATGTGGCAGACCACGTCGACCCGGTCGCGCTTCGCAACGAAATGGGTTTGCGCAACGACTTGACTACTGCGATTGTTCTCTTCGGGGGCCATGGCTCGAAGGTCATGTATGACATAACAGAGCGCTTGGACGCCGCTGGCCTGCCACTGCAACTCATACTTATTTGCGGCCGCAATGAAGGCCTCGCCGCCAAACTTCGCGCGCGCCAATGGAAAATGCCCGTGCATATTGTTGGATTCACAAAGGAAGTTCATAAGCTGATGCGTGCTGCGGATTTTCTGATTGGGAAGCCCGGCCCAGGCAGCATTGCGGAAGCGATGGTGCGAAAGCTGCCCGTGCTAATTGAATGCAATGCCTGGACGCTGCCGCAGGAACGCTACAATCCCGAATGGGTAACGGAGAAGCACGTAGGCATCGTGCTGCACAGTTTTAAAGAAGTCGCCGAGGGCGTGCGCCAGATGCTTGAGCCCACAAGACTTGCTGAATTCCGCAAGAACGTCGCCGCGCAAAATAACCGCGCCATTTTTGAAATCCCGGAGATATTAGCCAGGCTTCTTGGTGAGTCGAGTGCACACACAGAAGAGCAAGTCGCTCCGCCGATTCCAGCCAAATCGCTAGTCTAATCTGCAACCTCGTTTTCCGTTTTATCTTTCGCCGGATCAGAGACTTGCGCTCTTTCGTTGCGGCCAAGACGCGGAAAGCGCGGACCGGCGTCGTGGTTTTCCGCGGGCAACTTTAGCCTCGGCTTAACACACGAATTCGCCCACGCACGAGCGGCGTATTTCGGCGAGTCGCAAATCTTCACGCAACTTCGGTGAGCCCGAGCATTCGCGCAATGGCAATAGCATGTACCGACGGCCGGAGCTCGTAGCTCCGGCGATGTGTTCGCCGACAAAATCACAGAGCATCCAAGGACGCAAGCGAGCAGGAAGGCGATCCCCAGCCAAATCCTTTGGCGGAGCGCTACCTTGTTGGCGGGCAAGTGCATAGCACGAGTTTGAGGGGCGCAGGCCAGAAAACCTATAGCGCCGGGAGTCCGAAATCCTTGTTACCGGAGTCCTGTAACCAGGCTGCGGACGACCTTGGGAAGAAGAGGGAGCGTCAAGCGTTCCCGATTCAGTTTTTGAGCGGTTCCGAATTGAAATCATGGGAACGACTTGAGGCAGCGCCAGCGACTCAAATTCTAAAGCAAGTATTTGCTAATGAATGACTTGCGAGTAATTCCGCCATCCTATGAAGGTTGGCGCAAGCCGTGCATTAGGGAGGGGCATGAGTGCGTTTCACATGACGGGTTGCGGAGAGAGTCGAGCGAGGGGGAAGGGGCTTGCTCGGCACTTTTCACAATTCGTTCCCACCTGCCTCTGAGAGGGAAGCTAGGATGGATGACCCCACGCGTCGGTGTGAAAACGACACTGACAACGAAACGCACTCTCCGGGGCCCCCGATCCCAAGCGGGGGCCTCACTTTCTGGCCTAATGAGTTTTCTATTTAACCGCACGGTAAGATATTGTCCTTCAGCACCGTCCGGACCAACAAACAACTGACTCGCGGCTCAGCACCCGGCAACTCTGCCAATCAACCTTGCCGTTTAGTTGACTTTGCGGGTTACGGCGATGGTGGCGCGTCCGAGCACATGCTCGACCTGTGTCTCGCGGAGGCGCGAGGCGTCGTACTCGAAGGTGAGATGGTTTTTGCCTTCGTCGAAGCGGAAGCGGCGCAGGCCGTATGTGTTTGAGAATTCGCCCAGAAGGCCTAGTTGCTGGTTGGTGAGCGGGGACTGCAGTTCGTAAGTGATTTCCACGAGTGTCATGTTCGGGATTATAGCAGGGGCAGCAAGCCCGCCGCGAGGAAGAGGGAGCAGCTTGCTTGACAGTGTATAGGGGTATGGGGTATATATGGGGGCGGGGTATACAGAAATGGCGCAAGGAAAGAGCAAGGCCACGCTCGCGCATTCCAGCGAACACGTTTTGCAGGCGAGCTGCGGCTGCGACACGGCGGGCGATGGCCGCAAAGCAGTGGCGGTGGATGCGGAAATCAAGCATTCGAATCAAAAGCGCCTGCGGCGCATCGAAGGGCAAGTTCGCGGTTTGCAGCGGATGGTCGAGGAAGACCGCTATTGCGCGGACATTATCGAGCAGATTGCTTCGGTGCAGGAGGCACTGCGCGGCGTGGCGCGAAACCTGATGCGCAATCATCTACATCATTGCGCCGCCAAAGCGCTCCGAAGCGCGAAAAAGGAAGAAGCGGAAGCCATGTACGGCGAGCTGCTGGAACTGATTTACACGCATCTGAGGTGACGCGCAGAGCAAGGCTCGTGGCTGAAAAGAAATCCAGGAGAAAGCGGCTTGGAACTAGATCCCATTTGTGGAATGACGGTGGACCCGGCAAAAGCGGCGGCTAAGAGGGAGTACCTTGGCAAAACCTATTCTTTCTGTTCTGCGGGTTGCGCGAAACGCTTTGAAAAAGAACCTGAAAAGTATTTGAAAGCCGGCGACAAACCCCTTCACGAACCTCAGGCTCATTCCGGGCACTCTGCAGTTGACGCGCATGCCGAGCAGGCTATGCATGTTGAACAGACTACTCACGTAGCGGCTGGGGCGGCTTCCGCTGCGGCGAAAAGCATGCGTTACACGTGTCCGATGCATCCGGAGATTGTGCAGATGGGGCCGGGGAGCTGCCCGATTTGTGGGATGGCGCTGGAACCGATGGACGCGTTTGCGGAAGTGGGGGCCGACCCCGAATACGATTCGATGAAGACGCGTTTCTGGGTGGGCGTCGCGCTATCTGCGCCCGTCCTCGTGATCGCCATGTTCGGGGATGCACTCAGGCTGCCGCTTTCGTCTGTGCCACGAAACTGGATCGAATTTGTTCTAGCTACGCCCGTCGTTCTTTGGGGCGGTTGGCCTTTTTTCCATCGGTTCTGGACTTCCGTTGTAAATCGCAGCCCCAACATGTTCACGTTGATTGCGTTGGGCACCGGAGCTGCGTATCTCGATAGCGTCGCGGCGACACTTTTTCCGCAGATTTTTCCTGCATCGTTTCGAGACATGCATGGAGCGGTCTCCACTTATTTTGAAGCGGCCGCGGTCATCACCACTCTGGTGCTGCTGGGTCAAGTGCTTGAATTGCGAGCTCGTCGGCAGACCAGTGGTGCGATTCGCTCTCTTCTCAATTTGGCCCCGAAGCAAGCACATCAGATCTTGGCGGATGGCTTCGAAAAAGACGTTCCGCTCGAAGCCGTCAAAGTAGGCGACCGATTGCGCGTGCGGCCAGGAGAAAGTGTTCCCGTCGACGGAGTAATCCTCGAAGGCGCCAGCGCAGTCGACGAGTCCATGGTCTCGGGCGAGCCTATGCCGGTGGAAAAAGCCGCGGGCGACAAAGCCACGGGCGGCACGCTGAACACGAGCGGAAGTTTTGTGATGCAGGCCGAACGCGTCGGCCATGAAACGTTTCTCGCGCAAATCGTCAGGCTGGTCGGCGAAGCGCAGCGGAGCCGCGCGCCGATGCAGAGGCTTGCGGACAAGGTGGCCGGTTATTTTGTGCCTGCGGTGATTCTTGCCGCTGCCCTGGCATTTATTGGCTGGGCGTTTTTTGGCCCTGAGCCACGCCTTGCTCACGCGCTTATCGCAGGGGTGGCTGTGCTCATCATTGCTTGCCCTTGTGCGCTGGGACTCGCGACGCCAATGTCCATAATGGTCGCCGTCGGTCGTGGAGCACACGCAGGCGTCCTCGTTCGAAACGCCGAAGCGCTCGAAACTCTTGCCAAGGTGGACACGCTGGTTGTGGACAAAACGGGAACCCTTACGCAGGGACACCCGGTTGTGGGCCCCATGGGCGTGGTTGAGGGAGGAAAATACAGTAAAGACGATTTGCTGCGAATTGCCGCGAGCGTCGAGCAGGCCAGTGAACATCCCCTGGCCCGCGCGATCGTGACAGCTGCAAAAGAGAAAGAGTTGCAGCTTGCGCCCGTAGCAGAATTTCTTGCGACACCCGGCGGCGGTGCGCAAGGGCGCATTCTGGATGACATGGTTCGCGTGGGGAGTGCAAAGTTTTTGTTGGCGCAGGGCGTGAACGCAGCATCAGCCGCAGCACGGATTAAACTCGGCTTGGGCGTGGACGGCCCCACGGCGACGACTCACGTTTTGGTGGCCGTAAATCAGGAATTCATTGGAGTCATCGTCTTGATGGACTTCGTGAAGGAAACGACGCCCGACGCAATTCGAGCGTTACGGGCGGAAGGCTTGCGGATTGTCATGCTTACTGGCGATCTAAAGGCATCGGCGGAATCTATCGCCAAGGAATTAGGTATTGATGAAGTCCGGGCGGAAGTGTTGCCTCAGCAAAAGGCCGAGATCATCGAGCAACTCCGCAAGGAAGGGCGGATTGTGGCTATGGCTGGTGACGGCATCAATGACGCGCCGGCGCTGGCTGCGGCGCATGTTGGGATCGCCATGGGAACGGGGACGGATGTGGCAATCGAGAATGCGGGGATTACTTTGGTGAGGGGTGATCTGCGCGGGATTGTGCGGGCCAGGAAACTTAGCCGGGCAGCGATTGGGAATATCAAACAGAATCTGGCGTTTGCGTTTCTTTATAATGCGCTTGGAATTCCTGTGGCGGCGGGGGTTTTCTTTCCGGTGTTTGGGTGGCTGCTTAGTCCGATGCTGGCCAGCGCGGCGATGAGCTTTAGCTCGGTGTCCGTTATCGCCAACGCACTTCGGTTGCGTAAAGTTTCGCTTTGACGGATGCAACTTCACAAAAGAGGGTTACACGGAGCTCACGGAGAACGCAGAGGCACAGAGAAGAAAAATCTAGCCTTTGCCGAGCAGGGAATCGAAGTATCTCAGCATTTCCGGGGAATCCCATTCCTGAAAACCAATGATTTTGCGGGCGATTTTGCCGTCCCGGCCGATGATGTAGGTTTCCGGGATCATTGTGGTGCCGTAAGATTCGGCGATGGGGGAACGATTGTTTTTTGTGGCGGGATCGCGGTAGGTCTGGAAGATTACGCCCTTGTCTTGCAGGAATTTTTGGTACGCGGCTGGGTCTTCATCGGCGGCGACGCCGATAACTACACCGTTGCGCGAGGAAATGTATCTTTGCAGGCGGTTTAGGGCGGGAGTTTCTT
>CAJCHZ010000095.1 GCA_903970165.1 Betaproteobacteria bacterium | reverse complement strand
GAACTCGGTGCGGACCACTTTGACCGGATCGACATGAACCGCATTCGCCGATCCTTGGTCAGGCGGCTGGAACGTCTGGGCCACAAAGTGACCTTGGAGCCGCTTGCTCAGACCGCCTGAGGGTATTTTCGTAGGAGTAGTTTGTAGTGGCCGCGTTTGCCCGGCCCGACTGCGCCGCGCAAGTCCCAACATCAACTTGAAACGTTTCGCCGCAAGGCGTAATTGTTGTTTGCACCTTAATCCATTGCTAACCGGGAGCCAAGCCCATGGGAACTCTCTGGCAAACTCTCCGCTACACCCTCCGCACTCTTTTGAAATCTCACGTCTTCACCGCAGTCGCCATCCTCTCCCTCGCCCTCGGCATCGGCGCCAACACCGCCATCTTCACCCTGATCAACGTCCTCCTCCTGCGCGACCTCCCCGTCCAGCATCCCGAACAACTCGTTCAGCTCAAAGCCACTCGCCCTGACGCCAAAGTACCCTTCTCCTATCCCATGCTCCGCGAACTCGAACGCTACCAGCGCGTTTTCACCGGCCTCGTCGGCTGGGGCGGCGGCGGCATGCTCAACATCGAAGCCAACGGTATTTTTTCCCGCGAACACATCACGAGCGTTTCCGGCAACTGCTTCTCGGAGTTGGGCGCGACTCCTCTTCTCGGCCGTCTCTTCATTCCCGCCGACTCCGATCCCGATAGCGGCACATCCTCCCAAGTCGCAGTCTTGGGGTATGCCTTCTGGCAGCGCCGTTACGCCGGTGCGCTCGACGTCCTCGGCAGACAAATCCGCATCGAAGGCCATCCCTTTACCATCGTTGGCGTCACGCGCAAATGGTTTGCCGGAATGACCAGTGGCGAGCCGCCGGATATCACAATCCCCATCACCGCCTTCCCTACGCTTGCTGAAGGCAACGACTTCAACCTCGAAAATCGTGCTCTGCTTTGGATTTTTGTCACCGCTCGCCTCAAACCCGGCGTCACCATCGAGCAAGCCCGCGCCCAGCTCGAGCCCGTCTGGCCCGACGTCCTCCGCGCCACCGCCTCCACCCATACTCCCGGCCCCCGCCGCGATCGCTTTCTCTCCATGGGCCTCGAGATCACTCCCGCCGCCAAAGGTTTCTCTACTGGTCTTCGCTTCAGGTTCGTTCGTCCGCTTTATATCCTTGCCGCCATCGTCGCCCTCATCCTCCTGCTGGCCTGCGTCAATCTCGCGAACCTGATGCTCGCTCGCGCCGCCGCTCGCAGCCATGAACTCGGCGTGCGCGTCGCAATCGGCGCCAGCCGCTGGTCCCTCGCGCAACAAGTCTTCTCAGAAAGCTTGGTCCTTTCCTTTTCCGGCGCTCTCCTCGGCCTCGCTTTTGCCAACTGGGGCAGCCGTCTTCTCGTCCTCCTCATGACGCGTGACAACGAGGTTCCCGTTTCGTTTGACCTCAACCCCGATCCTCGTGTCCTCCTTCTCACGATGGCCGTCGCCGTGCTAACGGGAATTCTCTTCGCCCTCGCCCCCGCCTGGCGCGCCTCTTGCCAGGATCCCGCCGCTGTTCTCCAGCAGGGCGCACGCGGTTTCAGCGCCGGCTCCGGCAAACTCGGCCGCGCTCTCATCGTCACTCAGATAGCTCTCTCCATGGTTCTCCTTCTCGGCGCTGGCCTCCTCGTGAGCAGCTTTGAAAAACTCCGCCATCTCGATCTCGGTTTTCGCAAAGAAAGCGTGCTGCAAATCAGTCTCTATCCCCGCCCAGGCGGCTATCAAAATCTCAATGCCATCGCCTACCATAAAGAGGTTCTCGGCCGTGTCAGCGCGCTCCCGGGTGTAACCTCTGCCAGCTTTTCCGGACTCTCGATTCCGGAGCCGCAAGCCTGGCACGACACCGTTTCCCGGGCCTCCGCCGATCCCGCCATTGCAAACCTCGACGCCAACGCCACCGAAGTCTCACCCAGCTTCTTCCAAACACTCGGCATCCCGTTGCTTCAGGGCCGCATCTTCAACGATGTCGACGACGATCATCATCCGCACGTCGCTGTCGTCAGCGCTGCGCTCGCCAGCCAGCTCTTTCCGGCCGGCGACGCCCTCGGGAAAGCCGTCCACTTCGGTGTCATGCCCGACTTCCAGAACGTCCAAATCATCGGCATCGTCGCCGACGCCCGCGTCATCAATCTTCGCGACGCCTCCCGGCCTGTTCTCTACTTCTCAGCGCTTCAATTTCCGCGCACCTGGGGCAACCTCATTGTGCGCACCGCCGAATCTCCCGATGCCGTCGCCAAAGTCATCAGCCGGGAGATCGATTCCCTCGGCCACGAATATGCCTACAGCACAAAAACCGTTGCCGAAGTCGTCAGCGGCCAGCTCGCCGAAGAACGCGTCATCGCGCTCCTCTCAGGCTTCTTCGCTGTGTTGGCCCTCCTGCTTGCCTCGATCGGTTTGTACGGGTTGATGTCCTACACCGTCACCCGCCGCACGCGCGAAATGGGCATTCGTGTCGCTCTCGGCGCTCAGCGCGGAAACGTTCTGTGGATTGTTCTGCGGGAAACTCTGGCATTGGCCCTCATCGGCCTCGCCATTGGAATTCCGTGCGCCATCGCCGCCTGCCGCTTCCTCTCCAGCTTGCTCTTCGGCCTCACTCCCACGAATATCCCCACCATTGCCGTAGTGTCGCTGCTGCTTCTGGCGGTCGCTCTTCTCGCTGGCTACATTCCCGCGCGGCGCGCTTCCGCGATCGATCCCCTCGTCGCCCTCCGCACAGAGTGAGTAGCACACAGGCTTTTCCTGAGCCGCGAAGGGCGCTCCTGCCTGTGAGGTTTTGGTGTACGATGACGCGGTTTGCAAAATTGAAAAGGACACTCTGGTCGCCATGAACAAGCGCACTTTTCTCAAGCTTTCCTCGGCCACGATTGCCAGCCCCGCCATCCTGCGCCTCATGTCCTGGGCAGGAGCAGACAAGATGACAAACTGGGCCGGCAATCTTGAATACAGCACTGAAAATCTCCACACCGCCAAGTCTCTCGACGAAATCCCTGCCTTCGTCAAGAAACAGCCCAAGCTAAAAGTCCTCGGCTCACGCCACTGCTTCAACAATATCGCCGACAGCAAGGACGGTTTCCTCTCGTTGAAGCCACTGGATGAAATCGTCTCGCTTGACTCCCAGACGCTCACCGTCACCGTGGATGCGGGCATCACCTACGGTCAACTCTCTCCGCTACTCGACGCCAAAGGGTTTGCGCTGCACAATCTCGCTTCCCTGCCGCACATTTCCGTGGCAGGAGCCTGCACGACGGCAACGCACGGCTCCGGCGAAAAAAACGGTAATCTCGCAACAGCGGTCTCCGGGTTGGAGCTGGTGACGGCATCCGGTGACGTGGTCAAGCTTTCGCGCCAGCACGACGGCGAACTCTTCCGGGGAGCGGTCGTCGGGCTTGGCGCGCTTGGCGTCATTACAAAAGTCACGCTCGACATTCAGCCAACCTACATGATGCACCAGTACGTCTACGAAGGACTTTCCTTCGGCGCGATGAAGGAGCATTTTGACGAAATCGAATCGAGCGCCTACAGTGTCAGCCTCTTCACCGACTGGCAGAAAGGGCTCTTCAGCGAAGTCTGGCTGAAAAGCCGCGTAGAAAAAGACCAGCCCTCCGCACCGCCGGAATTCTTTGGCGCCAAGCGCGCCACAAAAAATCTTCATCCGATCGCGGAGCTCTCCGCCGAAAACTGCACGGAACAGATGGGCGTTCCCGGACCGTGGTATGAACGCCTGCCACACTTTCGCATGGGCTTTACGCCAAGCGCCGGCAAGGAACTGCAATCAGAATATTTTGTGCCACGCCAGCACGCTGTGGAAGCCATTCTGGCCGTCGAACGGCTGCGCGACGAAATCACGCCGCACCTGCTCATCACCGAAATTCGCGCCATCGCTGCCGATGATCTGTGGATGAGCCCCTGCTTCAACCAATCTTGCGTCACGATACACTTCACATGGAAACAGGACTGGCCCGCCGTCAGCAAGCTATTGCCGATCATTGAAAAAGAACTGGCTCCATTTCGAGCTCGGCCACATTGGGGAAAATTGTTTACGACTTCACCTCAAACGCTGCGTGCGATCTATACAAAAATGGACCAGTTTGTCGCCTTGGCGCGGAAATTCGACCCTCCAGGCAAATTCCGCAACGACTTTTTGAACACCAATATTTTCGGCTGATCCGATGAGCGAAGATCGAGTGCCGGAAGGCGGCGAGCGATTTCCTCCGACGCGATGGTCGGTCATTGATGCGGCGCGGAGCGGCGATCAAGCCGAGCGCGCACGGGCAATGGACACGCTTTGCGCCGCATATTGGAAGCCGGTCTACAAGTACGTCCGGCTGCGGTGGAATCGCCCGCTGGATGATGCGCAAGACCTCACACAAGGATTTTTTGTGCAACTGATTGAGCGCGGCTTGCTGGACAAATATCAGCCGGCAAAAAGCCGCCTGCGAACTTTTCTGCGCGTCTGCGTGGACAGCTATGTGATGAACGAAGACAAGGCCGCAAAGCGTCTGAAGCGCGGAGGCTCCTTCTCGCATGTGGCGTTGGATTTCGCCGGCGCCGAGGAAGAACTAGGCGGTGCCGTGATGGATCCGGCCGCGATTCCTTCCCCCGAATCGCTGGAAGAGTTTTTCGAAAAGGAATGGGTGCGCGGTCTGTTCGAACTCGCCGTTGAGGATTTGAAGAAGTATTGCGATACGGGCGAGCGGGAAAGAACTTTTCGCCTCTTCGAGGAATATGATCTGTCGGGTGACGAAACGATTTCCTACGACAAACTAGCGGCCGAATATGGAATCCCCGCGACCGACGTGACCAACGCGCTGGCCTGGGCTCGGCGCGAATTTCGCCGCATCGCGCTCGAGCGCCTGCGGGAAATCTGCAGTACCGAGGAGGAATTTCTGCGTGAAGCACGCGCGGTATTCGGCTGGGAAGCAAAATGAAGTTTTTATCTGACAAAGCGCTCGAGCGGCTCCGCACCGGCGCGGACGAGCCGGACCTCCTTGGCACGCGCTATCGTCTGCTCGAACGCGTGGCTCGCGGCGGCATGGGCGTAGTGTACGCGGCAGAGGACCAAAAGCTGGAGCGCCGCGTCGCGCTGAAAGTGCTCGATGTCCCAGGCACGGACGGCGATCTGGCGAACCGCTTGATACGCGAGGCTCGCGTGCTGGCGCGGCTCGAACACCCCGGTATCGTGCCGGTTCACGACGTCGGCACGCTCGCCGATGGGCGCGTCTTCTACACCATGAAATTTGTCGAGGGGCAGAGGCTCGACAAATTCATCGCGACCGTCGAATCCCTGCACGATCGCCTGCGGCTATTTTCACGGGTTTGCGATGCCGCGGCGTTTGCGCACGCCCGCGGCGTGCTTCACCGCGATCTGAAGCCCGCGAATATCATGGTCGGTCCATTTGGCGAGGTGCTGGTAATGGATTGGGGCCTGGCAAAAATTCTGCACGGCGAAGTAGCGGAATCTGCCGCGCCCGCGGACCATGAAGTGACGATCTACGAGAAGCCAAAAAAGCCGAACGATGGAAACAGCGACACAACAAGCTCTGTAATCACCGGACACGGCACCGTGATGGGCACGCCGGGCTACATGTCTCCCGAGCAGGCTCGCGGCGAAATCGAAGCACTGGACGCGCGCAGCGATATCTTTTCGCTCGGAGCGCTCTTGCGTTTCATCCTGACGCAGCGTACGCCGTCTGGATTGAACCCGCATCTCGACCGCTCGCTCGAAGCCATCTGCGCGAAAGCTTGTGCTGAGCAGCCGGGCTCGCGTTATTCCACGGTGCAGGAATTTGGCCTGGACATTTCGCGCTATCTGGACGGCCAGGCTGTCGGAGCGCTTCGCGAGAGCATTTTGGACAAATTTGGCCGTTTCTACCGCCGCTATCGCTTCTTTATCCTGCTGATTCTGGCGTACTTGGTGATGCGTGTGCTCCTTGTGCTGTTTTTGAAGCGCTAGCGTTAAAGGATTTTCAGGTTCCGTTGTAAGGAACTTCAGAAGACAAAAGAGGAGGCAGTACATGAACAAGATTCTGCTCGGCTTGCTCCTTGGCGCTCTGCTGGGAGCCATCGACGGCGGGACGGCCTGGTTCACCCCCGCGGTTCGCGCGCAAATTGCGGGCATTGTCGTGGGCTCGTCGCTTAAGGGTTTGATCGCGGGCGTGGCCGCGGGAATCTTTGCGCGCAAAGTCAATTCGGTGCCGCTCGGCATATTGTTCGGATTGGCGGTCGGGTGCGTGCTGGCGTTTCTGGTCGCCTACATGCAGCATGGCTACTACTTCGAAATCATTCTTCCCGGCAGCATCGTCGGCATGATCGTTGGCTTTGCAACGCAGCGGTTCGGCGCGCCCTCGACCACCGCCGCAGCCGCGCGTTAAACAAACACCCAAAAGCCATCGTCCAAAGTTTTGCTTGTAAATCCAAGGAGGGAGCACTATGTCTAGAGTCATTCACTTTGAGATACCCGCAGCGGAACCCGAACGCGCCGCTGCATTTTACGGGAAAGTTTTTGGCTGGAAGTTCGATAAGTGGCCGGGTCCCATGGAGTATTGGATGGTGATCACCGGTAAGGAAGGCGAGGTGGGCATCAACGGCGGTATGTTGAGGAAGCCCGGGCCCGTCGCCGTAACCACGAACACGATTGGCGTGGATTCGGTGGATAACGCAGTCGCCGCGGTCGTGAAAGCCGGCGGAAAACCGGTCATGCCGAAGACGCCGATTCCAACCGTGGGCTACTTCGCATATTGCGAAGATACCGAAGGCAATCTTTTTGGCGTCATGCAAGCCGATCCCAATGCGAAGTGAGATTGCCCTTGGGCCAGACGCGCGCACGGTAGAGAACTCCATGAGCCTTACGAAACCCATGCTGGGGCTGGCTGTGGGAGGCACGCTCGGGCTGCTGGATGGCCTGAGCGGCTTCCTGGAGCCTTCCCTCTCCCCTCTGATGGGCAGCGTGATTGCGTTTTCTCTCTTAAAGGGGCTCATCGCCGGAGTCGCGATCGGATATTTCAGTCAAAAGGTCCATTCGATGCTGTTCGGAATACTCGCGGGAGCGGTGATAGCGGCCGTTCTGAGTCTCTTGGTGATACTTCATGCGGGAAGGGCGCTGTTCTGGGACATCCTGCTGCCCGGAATGCTTCTAGGAATCATTGTAGGAGTCTGCACGCAAAAATTCGGCGGCAAACAGGCAGCGCCGCCCGCTGCGTAATAGGTTTCGAGTGGTTGAATTCTTTACAAATAAAATAAGGAAGGAATCATGAAAATGAGAAACGGAACGAAAGTTTTGGCAGCAACCGCGGCCTTGCTTTTGGTGTGGGCTTTCGCCGGCGCCACTGCGAAAGCCGGAGGCAGCGGCTCCGCGGCCTTCGAGCAAATGAAATCGCTCGTGGGTCACTGGGAAACGGAAAAGTCGAACACCAACAAGGCCACGCTGGATCTGGAATTGACCAGCGCCGGCTCAGCTTTGCTCGAGCGAGTCAACATAGTCGACGACGGCAAGCCGGTCGAGATGATTACGCTCTATTATGTCGACGGCGACCAGTTGAAGCTGACGCACTACTGCATGGCGGGCAATCAGCCAACGATGGTGGCCACGTACTCGCCGGAAACGAAAACCCTGAAGTTTGATTTTGCCAGCATAACGAATTTGAAAACTCCTGATTCCGGCTACATGCACCACGCGGTATACACCCTGATTGACGCCAATCATTTCAAAACCACGTGGACTTTCCACAAGGATCAGAAGGATGCGTTCACCGAGGACGTCACCTACGTGCGCGCGAAGTAAAAAGTGCAAATTGCTGTTGCGGCCGGGGCAGGCTCTTTAAGGGTCTGCCCTTCTTATTTTCACAATAAAGAGAAGCGGCAGGCACGAATGCCTGGCCTGCTCTTTGTCTCTTATATACAATGGCGCGCATCGAACAGGCAGGAGCGATGCCATGGGATTTGCTGCCCTACGCGGTCAGAAATACATCAGCCTCGAAACCTTTAAGAAGAACAGCGAAGGCGTGAAAACGCCGGTGTGGTTCGCCGCGGACCCAACGGCTGATCTCTCCGGTCCCGAAGCGCGTCTTTTTTTCTATACCATCGGCAACACGGGAAAAGTGAAACGCATTCGCAACAATGGCCGCGTCAGGGTCGCTCCCTGCACCATGCGCGGCGAGGTGACCGGCGCATGGGCCGATGGCCGCGCTGAAATCATATCGGGAGAAGAGGCGGCGCGTGGTATGGCGTTGCTCACCCAAAAATATTTTCCCTGGAAACAGATCCTGAATTTCTTCGCGCTTTTCAGCCGCCGGGAAAGAGTGGTCATGGCGATCCGGCCGGTCTAGCGAAAAGAAGAAACCGCCAATCAGAAGCCTCCCCTCAGGCTGGCTGCGGCCAGTACATAGCTCGCCGAGGTCGAACTACAAAGCCACTGCAGCGGATTGTCCGGAAGAGGCCAGGGCCTGCAACGATTCCGTGTAGGGGGCGCGCGCCACGCCACGTTCTGTGAAGATGGCGGCGATGTAACGAGCCGGCGTAACGTCAAATGCGGGATGCGCGGCGTGGACATCGGGCGCGATGCGAACGCCCTGGATGTGCGTGACTTCAGCGGCCGTGCGTTCTTCGATGGGAATGTGATCGCCGTCGGGCATCGAAAGGTCGAACGTCGAGACGGGGGCGGCGATGTAAAAGGGCACTTTGTTTTCTTTGGCCAGCACCGCGATTTGGTAGGTGCCGATTTTGTTGGCGGTGTCGCCGTTGGCGGCGATGCGGTCCGCGCCAGTGACGATAGCTCCTACTTTGCCGGTCTTCAAAAAGTGGCCGACCATATTGTCGGTGATAAGCGTCAGCGGAATGCCGCCACGATGCAGCTCCCAGGCAGTCAAACGCGCGCCTTGCAAATAGGGCCGCGTTTCCGGCACCAGGACGTGCAGCTTTTTACCTTGCTGAAACGCGACGCGGATCACGCCAAGCGCTGTGCCGATTCCTCCCGTAGCAAGGGCTCCGGCGTTGCACTGCGTCATGACCTGGCCGTCGCTCGGCATGAATTCCGCGCCAAAACTGCCGATTGCCTCGTCGGTGGCTTTCTTTTCCAGATGCACTTGCTGCGCTTCTGCAACCATTCCTTGTTTTATTTTCGCGAGGTCCGAGCTTTGGGTGGCGAGTTCCGCGAAGCGGCGCTTCATGCGTTCCAGTGCCCAGAAGAGATCAACGGCCGTTGGGCGGGTTTTCGCAAGCGTATCGCAAATCTCGGGAAATTCTTCACGCAGCGCTTCGACGGATGTCGCGGAAGAATGTAGAACACCCAGCGCCGCACCCATGGCGGCGGCCACGCCAATGGCCGGCGCTCCTCGAATCACCATGTCCCGTATAGCTTTGGCGACTTCCCTATACCCGGTGAACGTGTAGCTGACTTCTTCCGCCGGAAGCATCCGCTGGTCCAACATCACCACGCCGCGGTCTGTCCATTCGATGGGTTGTGCTACGTACATTCCTGTTGTGACCTCGATACAAATAATTCTAGCGAAGCTCGGCGCAGAAAACGAATCGCTCAGTGAACCGGCGGAATCCTGGTAAAACCGTGAGTCCCGATGGCGGTGAAGATGGCGATCAGCGAATTGTAGCCGAGGTGCATGAAATAGCTGGCAACGACCGTCCCCGTGCGGGCGCGCACATACGTAAATGTGACGCCTACGAAAATGAGCACGCCTACGATTCCCCAGGTCCAGGCCAGTTGCGCGCCGTGCAGCAGGCCAAAAAGAACGCCCGTTAGCAGGATGCTCGAAACAACGCCCGCGTGAGTCGCGCGCGCGAATTCCATCCCGAAAGAGCGCGTGATGCCGGAAATAATCCGCGCCAGGACGGGGTACAGGTAACCGCGAAAAACAGTTTCCTCGACGAGCGGAGCAATAGCCACGGCCATGGCCATCATGAGCATCAAGCCGGTCTTGCTCTTCTGCAGCGCCTCGATGGGCATGTCCTCGGGCGTGTGAACGCGTGAACCAACCATGGCCGCAATGATGGAAAGCACGCAACCGCTCAAAAAATAAATCCACGGCTTGGCGGTGAGGTGGGAATCGGGGTTGGTGAGTTTTCTCCAGCCCAGCGTGTGCCAGAACGGTTGTCCTGTAAGGACCGCCAGTGTGATGTACAGAAAAAAGAGAATCGCGCCAAAGGTGAGGAACGTGGAGCCGATTACGAATTGCGGAATGGAATAGAGATAGCGCTCCATTTCCTGCGGCGGAATGTGCTTGCCCTGGAGATAAGGGATCGAAACCAGAAGAGGAAGAATGGCTACGGCCACAAACGCAAACACAAGAAAGAAAATGAGATGCACCCAGGACCACGAGATGCGCAAGTCTTCGGGCAAGGATGGTTGCAAAGGGGCTTGGTATGCAAGGGCCCCTGCTGGATTTGTCTCGGCAGGATGGCTACCAGCGAAGTTGATGGGATCGCCGGCGAGTGGAACATCGCTGGAGGCCGGCTCCTCGGGAGATGGCGAAGGCTGCTCCTGTTCAGGCGGAACGAACGAGTTGTCGTCGAAGAGGGTCATCGTTTCGTTCCGCGTGACTGTCTCGGCCACCCTGCGGCCAGCGCGGCAGCTACCAACGGCATGAGGATTTCGTGATGTCCTGTGATGGCGTATCCGCGCGATTCCGATTTGCCGCCGCCGTCTGATGCAGTCGGACGCTTCACTACATTCTGCAACGGGCGATAGTGCTGGATAAAGTCGAAGTTGGCGGTGGTGATTGGCTTCAACGGCACGCCGAGATTGCGGACCACGCTTACAGCTTTCAGAAAAACTTCGGGGAGGAGCACGGCAGATCCCCAGTTCAGGTAGACACCGCCGGAATGCATCTGTTTCACGAGCGCGCAGAAGAGGCGAAAGTCATAGTGCGTGGCCGCGCCTAGGGCCGCCCCGTCGGCGACGCGATGCATGTGCGGGATGTCGGTGCCGATAGCGACGTGAATGGTCACGGGAATTCGATGCTTGTAGGCAGCGAGAAGGACGCTGGAATCGGCGTGCCTGGCGTTGAGCATGCCGTGCGACAGGAATTGGCCCGCTGCTTCACCGTAGCCGATGCGCAGACGCCAAGCGAGTTTCGCAAACTCGATCACATACTTGCCTGTTTCCTCGGCCATGCCGAATTTGCCGGCGTCCAGGCCGGCTTCCACGTCTTCGGAAGTGTTGCCAACGAGCGCGATTTCGAAATCATGAACGAGCGCGGCGCCGTTCATGGCGATGCCGGAAATGAATCCGCGCCGCATCAGGTCGATGAGT
Organism: Betaproteobacteria bacterium; assembly: GCA_903970165.1. Classification (GTDB taxonomy): domain Bacteria; phylum Acidobacteriota; class Terriglobia; order Acidiferrales; family UBA7541; genus Acidiferrum. The sequence goes on along the minus strand of CAJCHZ010000095.1, from coordinate 22,516 downwards.
ATGGGGCCGAGGCCGACTTTGATCACGTGGCCGCCGATTCCCCAGAGGATGGGGGCGCGCTTTTTGCGGGCGTGGTGGATTGCGGAGAGAACATTGCGCAAATCTTCGGCGGCTAGGAAACTCGGCAGCGAATCCAGGAATTTCGTCAAGGAAGAGTTTGCGGGGACGGGCTTGGCGAAATCGCGGACGCTTACTTTGCTCTTTCTGGAAGAGAGCGGGTAAGTGGTAACCGCTCCAAAGGTGAGTGGCTGCGTGGAGTATATGCTCATGGAGTCTCGGATACTTTAGCGCGCACCAGACGCAATACCAAGCTTCTGTGAACTTGCCGGACGGAGACGCAGCCGTGCTGCACTCCTGCAAACAAAGAGTACGCCTGGCCGCGCGCTACTTGGCGGCGCCATTGTGGTTGCCATTGCTGGATATGCCCAGGACGCGGGCTAGCGCCTGGCCGGTGTAGGACTTTTTTGTGCGGGCTACCTGCTCCGGAGTGCCTTGGGCGACGATGCGCCCGCCGCCTTCGCCGCCTTCTGGGCCGAGGTCGATGATCCAGTCAGCTTGTTTGATGACGTCGAGGTGGTGCTCGATGATTAGGACTGTGTTGCCGAGACCCACCAGGCGCTGGAGCACATCGAGGAGTTTGCGCACATCGTCAAAATGGAGGCCTGTTGTGGGTTCGTCGAGGATGTAGAGAGTCCGGCCAGTTTGGCGCTTGGAAAGTTCACGGGCTAGCTTGATGCGTTGGGCTTCGCCGCCGGAGAGTGTCGTGGCGGACTGGCCCAGCGTGACATAGCCGAGGCCCACTTCGACCAGCGTCGAAAGCTTTTGCTGAATCTGAGGAATATTTTCGAGGAGTTTTAACGCGTCGGTGGAAGGCAAGTTCAGGACGTCGCTGATAGAGTGCCCCTTGTAGCGGACGGCCAGCGTTTCCGAATTGTAGCGCTTGCCGCGGCAAACTTCGCACATCACGTAGACGTCGGGCAGGAAATTCATTTCGATGCGGCGTAGCCCGTCGCCCTGGCAGGCTTCGCAGCGGCCGCCTTTTACGTTGAAGCTGAAGCGGCCGGGCCGGTAGCCGCGTTCGCGTGATTCCGGGAGCATGGCGAAGAGATCGCGTATGGGCGCGAAAACCCCGGTGTATGTGGCGGGATTCGAGCGCGGCGTTCGTCCAATAGGCGCCTGATCGATTTCAATGACCTTATCAATGTGTTCCACGCCGAGAATTTCGCGGTGGGCGCCCGTCGGCTCCATGGAGCGGTAGAGTTTTTGCGCCAGCGCGCGATAAAGAATGTCGTTGACGAGCGTGGATTTGCCCGAACCGGAGACGCCCGTGACCACCGTGAGCAATCCGAGGGGAATCGTGACATCCACGTCCTTCAGGTTGTTGGCCGTGGCTCCCAAAACTTGAATCGCTTTGCCGTTGGGGCTGCGGCGCTTTTCCGGGATCGCTATTTTCAATGCGCCGCTGAGATAGCGGCCGGTGAGCGATTCGGCGCTTGCGGCGATTTGCTCTGGCTTGCCTTGCGCGACCAGATAGCCGCCGGCGTTGCCCGCGCCAGGGCCGAGGTCCACTACGAAATCGGCCCGCCGGATGGTGTCTTCGTCGTGCTCGACGACAAGCACCGTGTTTCCAAGATTGCGCAGTTGTTCGAGCGAGCCGAGCAAGCGGTCGTTGTCGCGCGCGTGAAGGCCGATAGAGGGCTCGTCCAGTACATAAAGAACGCCGCGAAGACGCGAACCAATTTGCGTTGCGAGGCGGATCCGCTGCGCCTCGCCGCCGGAAAGCGTGGCGGCGGAACGGTCCAGGCTGAGATATCCGAGGCCCACCGCGAGGAGGAATTCAATGCGTTCGGCGACTTCTTCCAGCGGGCGGCCTGCGATTTCGCGCTGGCGGGGAGTCAGCTGCGCGAGCATCTTGTCCACGGTCGGACGCGCGGCCGTAAGAGATAGGGCCGTGAAGTCGGCAATCGAATAGCCGGCAAGCTTGACGGCCAGCGATTCGGGGCGCAGGCGTTTGCCGTGGCAGACATTACAAAGCGTGGCGGACATGTACTGCGTCATCCACTCGCGGTAGGAGTCGGAATTAGACTCCGCGAAGTTGCGATCCAGGAATTTCAGGATGCCGGGAAATCGAAAGGCCTTTTCGCCCGAGCCTTTCTTGCTAGGAGATTCCTTTTCTTCCAAACCGCTGCGACTGTTTGATGGCGGATAGCCGTACAACAGGAGATTCTGGATCTTCGCCGGAAACTTCTCGAAAGGCGTTTCCAGATTGATTTGATAGGCGTATGCGGCGAGTTCCAGGGTGCGTTTGAGTATCGCTGAACTGCTGCCGGGGCCGAGGCCGCCGTCGAAAAGCGGGCGTGTCCAATCACTGATAATTTTGGCGGGATCGAAATCGTATTTGGAGCCGAGGCCGTTGCATGCCGGGCACGCGCCGTAAGGCGAATTGAAGCTGAAGGAACGCGGTTCCAGCTGCGGAACGGAGATTCCGCAATCCGCGCAGGCCAGCTTCTCTGAAAAAACGTGCTCTTTGCCTCCGACAACGGCGACGGTAACCAGGCCGCCCGCCAGCTTCAGCGCCGTGTTGATGGACTGCTCGAGGCGCGCGGCGATGCCTTGTTTGACGAGCAGCCTGTCTATAACAACCTCGATGGTGTGATTCTTGCGCTTGTCGAGGCTTGGCGTCACATCCAGAGGAACCAGCTCGCCGTTGATGCGCACCCGGACGTAGCCATCCTGGGCAAGTTTTTCCAGCTCTTTGCGATAGGCGCCTTTTCGTCCGCGGACGATTGGTGCCAGGATCATGATGCGGTCGTCAGTCTGGCAGAGCTCGCCGTTCAGAATGGCCTGGACGATCTGCTCGCTGGACTGCCGCGCGATGGCATTCCCGCACTTGGGGCAGTGCGGCGTGCCGACGGAAGCGTAAATGACGCGCAGATAGTCGTAAATTTCCGTGACGGTACCGACGGTGGACCGCGGGGAACGCGTCGTCGTTTTTTGTTCGATCGCGATCGAGGGAGAAAGGCCTTCGATCACGTCAACTTCCGGCCGCTCCATCTGGTCGAGGAACTGGCGGGCATAGGCGGAAAGCGATTCGACGTAGCGGCGCTGGCCCTCGGCGTAGATGGTGTCAAAGGCCAGCGAAGACTTGCCGGAACCGGAAAGGCCAGTGATGACCGTGAGGGTGTTCCTCGGAATTTCGAGGCTTATATTTTTCAGGTTGTGCTGGCGCGCTCCCCGAATAACCAGTTTGGTCAGGCCCATGAAGAAAACGCTCCCTCCACAGGAGCTTCGCCTGCGGCAGGCAGGCATGCCCGCGGTATGCAGGCTCCGGCGCTCAGCGGAGACACTGAGGCCAGAATAACTTCCCACAATATCAGGGAGGATTCGGCCGGGTCAAATCGGCGAATCGGCTAACTTTAAGCTCAGGGCGCGATGAAAATCGTATTCAAATACGCGGGAAATCCCTTTGAGCCGGCTGTTTTGGCGAGAACCCAATGGAGGGCTTCGTCCATCTTGCGAAAAATGCGAATTCCTTTTTCGGCCGCCGCCTCCCTGTGCGTGCCGTACCTTCGCGCGGGGCCGAACGCTAGATCGGTGGGTACAACGAAGGCGCACCTCGAATCTGGTGCGAACACATCGCGCTCAGCCAGAATACGGACGCCCGCGGCGCTCAGATCGAACTTTGTAGCGCGTGTAAAATCCATCCGTTGCGAGTAATTGGGGTTAAAGTCAGGGTCCAGCAGCTTGGGCACGATTCCCCAGGGGAACCCCCCCAGGGCTGTTCAGTCAGATTCATTTCCGGCTAGCCACGGTTACAGAGCTCCCAATGGATTGGGTACGCAAGGCAGCAGCCCAGGCTGGCTATTCTGGATGACGGGTAAAATTTCAAGGGTGTTGAACCTTTTTACTTAGCTGTTTGGTGACAAGAAATAGAAAACAAAAGAGTTAGAGTTGGCTTGCGAGATGCACTAGCAAAGGCAGTGGGGGAAGCGAACCGAGGATCCCTTTAGGGGATTGAGGGCTGGGCCGGTTCGTTTCTCCCCTTTTTTGTTTTAGCCACCAGTAACCCCGGAGCGCATCCACTGGCTCCCCTCTCCCCCTGTTTTTCACAAGTGTTCATTCTACAGGTAGTTAAAGCTCTTTGTTTTGATATGGATTCATAAGTGTTGATTTTAAAGGCTTTAAGCTGATAGGGAGCGGCGGCTTTGTTCACGGAGCAGGACCAAAAAGCAGAGACGAGCCACAGGCAAAACGCCAGCAATGCTATGGAGGCCAACTGGTCTACGAATCCTTCACGGCGCAGATCAGGGCTGCGCCGCTATTTAGGAGGGGGTGGGCCCAGGTTGGGTTTGTTTTGTCTACGCCGGAATAGAGGATGATGCGGTCGGCCCACTCCGTCAAAAGGTGGAAGGAGTCGTAGACGCTGTAGGAATAGGCGAGGCCGTCGCCTTCCGTGATTTGGTAGCCTTTGCCGGAGGTGCGAAGGAAGTTGTAGGCACCCCACAATTTGCTCTTGTACAGGCCGAGCTTCAGCAGACGGGCGGCACGGGAGCCCTGGCCGAACCGGTTGCTGTCAGAAATAAGGACGGCTTTTTTCGCCACACGCAGCATTTCCTTGACGACGGCGTTCGGTTCGGGGACGTGATGAAGGACGGCGAATTCGCAGACGGCGTCGAAACTGGCGTCGGCAAAGGGCAACGCTGCGCCACTGCCTCGCACGAGCGAACCGCTGGCAGCGTTGGTGTTTTGCACGGCCTGATCGAGCAGCGCCGCGACGGGCTCAACCCCGCAAACGAAACCGTCTGGAATGGCCTGCCTTAAATCCCGAAGTCCCCTGCCGGTGGCGGTTCCAACATCCAGAACGGAGCGCGCATCAATCATGTGAAGGACAGAAAGTACAAACTTGTTGATCAGCGGGTCGCCCGAGCCTTCGTGCTGGTGCATCTGCTCATAACGTGCAGCTGTGTCCGTGTAGTACTTGCGCTGAATTGCGACGCCGGGATCGGGTTTTTGAGCCATATAGCGATGTTGGCCGAAGGCGATTACGACAGCTTCCGTGAGCCATGCATGTTACTTCAGGCGAGCGTGCAATCGCACGTTCCGGTTCAGCCAGGAAGCGTCCTAAATTTGTTTTGTCAAAGTGCCAGGAATTGTGAATCTGCGATCGAAAGGCAGAGCAAGGCTCGCGCACTCCCAATCAGGATCTTCCCGGTAAACGAGTCATCGAGCAGAAGCTTTGCGGGCGGCGATATTCTTCAAGAATTCCCAGACCACGGCGGCGTTGCGATTCCAATCCCATTGCTGGGCCGTTTTTGCGGCTGCCTCACCAACACTGCGCCGCATTTCCAGATCGGCGTACAGGAGTTGAAGCAGATTCGCGAGCGCTCCAGCATCCTGCGGCTCGCGCAGGACAAAACCATCAACACCGTCACGAACGAGATCCGAGACGCCGGCGTTAACCGAGGTAATCACGGGTAGTCCGCAGGCCATGGCCTCGGCAACCGGCAGCCCGAAGGAATCCTCCAGGCTCGGGCTAACGTAAATGTCCGCCGCGGCGTAAAAATCGAGGACATCGGACGCAGGCGATTCCCAGTGACAACGGTCTTGCACGCCGAGCTTTGCCGCGAGGGCGCGAAAGGGAGCCGCGGCGTCGTTGCCGACCACGAGAAGACGCAACGGCAATCCCGGAAGAGCGGCTACTGCTCGAAGAACTGCAGAAAGGCCCTTGTTGCGCCAATCGTTGCCGATCAACAGAAGCACTAAATCGGCGTCAGGAAATCCCCGGTGCTGACGAGCCGCGGCACGAAGCGCGAACCTCCGGGGCGAGGAAAAATGCTTGGTGTCCACGCCGTTTGGAACAACGCAGACGTCTTCGCGGCCGAAGTACTGCTTCAGGAGACGTCCCATGCGCGGCGAAACGGCGGCCAACGAGATTCCGGCATCGCCGTAGATCCGCCTCTCTAAAGCGGTCAGCAAACCATAGTAGATGCGCCGATGGGCGCGGCGAAAAAGTCCAGTTTCAGCGGGCGCGTCTCCCTTCTCCTGGCGCGACAGCTCTTGGAGACGATGAAAGAGCGCGTGAACGATCACGACATCGGGATGCAGGCAATTGATTCCCGGCGACAAGACAAGGTCATACGCGACTCGGCCAAACGCGCCATGCCACTTTCGCAGGAAGCCGTTGCAGAACATCCAGGCGAGAAATCGCACGACATGAGGGCCGGGAATTTGTGGAACTTTATGCCAGAAGATCCCGGCGGATTGCGCGGGCCGAGGCGCGGGGATGGACTTGCGCACATCCAAATCTTCGACGCGCTGGGCATAGAGGTGAATTTCGCAGTAGTAATCGTGGGCCAAGCGTTCGAGCAGTTCGGCGAGGGCTCGTTCGGTGCCATGCCGGCGGTCTATAAAGGGCGAAACGACCGCGATGCGCAAGTCAGCGCATCCAGCGGTGCGCAGGTTTGGTCGCAGGAGCGTTAATGGCGAACTGCGACGAAAGGGCGATTGTGGGAAGGCGGAACAACAGGCCAAGCAGCAGCCATAAGTAAGCATTCAGAAGGAAATCTTCGTAGGACTGGATTCCGCCAAACGTGGCAGGAAAGAGTAGAAAAAAAGCGTACCAAAAGATGACAAAGCCAATCGGAAACCAGGGCGAACCTTTCAACTTCTTGACCACTCCCCAGGCGCAGAACAAGATGGCCGTACTCATGATGAGCCAGAGAATCAGCCCTCCGATGCCCATTTCCACGATGAGGGTTCCGTAGCCGCTTTCGACTCCGACGACGGGAGGCCTGGCGTTGAAAAAGCGGGCGACATACTGGCCGCCCAGCGCGGTCGTACCGATGCCATAGCCGTAAGGCCAGCGGTCGTAGTTGAAGGCGCCGAGAAAATTCTCGACAGGATAGGTCCACCCTCGATGGGTCAACTCGCTGGTGCCGGAGCTGGGCAGAAGCGTTTCCTCGTATACCGCCAACCTCGACAGGAGAGCATTCGGATAGGCATAGAAGAGCAGCACGAGTCCCAAGACGATGCCAACGGCTACGCGCTGAATGGATCGAAATACGCGCCGGACCTCGCCTTGGCGCCAGGGGGCGCCCCAGAGGAACGCCGCACTGGTCACCAAAGCGTTAATCATCCCCCACATGAAGGAGCCTCGAGACGAAGTCAAGAAGGCGCCAGCGGCGGTCACCGGAAGAGCGATAAACACCAGGATTCTGCCCTGTTTATGGCGAAGCAGCAGGTAGCCGCTGTATCCCAGGACGATGATCCACGCGACCATGATGAAATTCGCGTAGCGGCCGGCGCTGACAAAGACAGATGTCGGCCTATACGCCACGAGGCCCGTAATGGGAGACACGCGATAAAGCCCGCTGAGCAGTTTGAGGTCGTCCGCCTGTACCGCGGGATTCAGAAAGCTTGGGCCAATGATGGATTGAGCGATCCCCAGGGACACGATCACCAGCAGGAGAGTCAGGTTCACCGTGAAAAACCGGCGGAGTTCCGCTTCCGAATTCAGGAGAGCGTAACCGACAATCGACAAGGGAACGTAGTAAAAAAAGATTTTGAAGCCCATCAAGCCATACATGATGTGCGTGGAAGCGGGATTGAAAATCTGCATGGCGCCGTACCAAATGAAAATGAGCAGAGGCACGAGAAAAGGCGGTCGAAAGATGGTCACTTCCTTTCGCCGATAGGCGGTAAAGAAGGAAATGAGTACCACGAGGAGAAGAAAATCCTTGGCAAAATAGATGGCCATGTTATTACCAAGGAATTTGCGGGCGAAGTCTTCAAACAACAGCCAACTCAGAAAAAGATACACGCCGTTGCGCCAACTATTGAGGATGGCGACAACGATCACGCCCCCGACGAGGCACAAGACGGCGTACGCTAAACCGGTCATATCATCGGTCAGCACGTACTGAGCTGTCTCGTAGGCCGCGAAGGCGCCCCCCACGAGAAAGCCGAAAGCGAGCAGTGGGCGTCTTTGGAACTGGCCGGAAGATAGTGCTGATGCAATTCTCATATTGTGCCAGTTGCCGGAACTTTGATTATTACCGAGTCGGATGCATTCGGAAAGGGCATTCCCAAGACGGTGCTGAGGAAGGCATCCGGAATTCTTGTGCCGCGTTCATTCCGTGCCTATACTGACGCCGGAATGGCCGATCGAGCGACTCATAGCCTGCCGGACGTGGACGTGGTGATCCCTGTCTATGGCGAGCGCTCGGAGGCACTCGCCGCCACGCTGTCGGCGTGCAGGGCACAGACTTATCCGATAGGTAGGATAATAGTAGTGGACGACGGTTCCCCCGAGCCGGTGTCTCTTCCCGGTGGGGCGGGTGATTCAGGTCAGACATCCCTGCTGCGACTCGATCAGAATCTGGGCATTTCAGGAGCTCGAAACGCCGGAATTGCGCGAACAGCCGCGCCGTTCGTCGCTTGCATTAACACGGAAGTTCTCCCTGATCCCGACTGGCTGGCCAGCTGCAGAAATTGTCTCCTGAGTTATGCGGAAGCCGGGGCTTGCTACACGCGTCTCGAATCGGCAACGCCACGCCGCTTACTGACGCGCTGGCGGATGCGGTTTCTGGAGACCAAATTTGGAGAGCAATCGGGACTGGCGAAATTCGCTCCGGGCCACGCCGTGCTCTTTCGAAGGGAAGCTCTCGAGGCTGTCGGCGGTTACGACGTGCGCCACCGGCTTCATCACGAGGATTCAGATATCGGGCAGAGAATGCGCAAAATTGGATGGGAAACGCGGTACCTGGCGGAGAGCCGTTGCGTTTCGATACAAAAAGACACTCTCAAGCAACTGGCCGCCAAGGAGCTGCGCGAAAGCTACTGGTATTCCCCCGCGGAAAGTTCTCTGCTTCGGCTTTATTTTCATCTCAGCAAATGGACAATCCTTCGAGCTGGCCGAAACATTTTAAAGGGGCGAATTTATTTTCTTCCGGTGGATTTTGCGATATGGGCCGCGGCGCTCTGCACCGCAACTGCTCGCACCCTATTGCCGCAACGGGCGCCGGGCCGGAAATGAGGAATGGAAATCATGGTCGAACTCAGAAAGATTTCTGATCCAATTAATGGTCTCCCTCTACGACGAACAGCTTATCGCGTTTCGCTAGACCGGTAGTCTTCGCATAGGGCTATTCCACAACTTTTTTCCAGTTGATCGTTGGTTTCGTCCGCGCGTGCACGCGTAACGGCTTCTATGAAATACTGGGCTCTGAAAACTTTCAGGAGTTCTCATGCCACGCTACCTTTCACAACACACGCTTGCTTGCCTTACACGCCAAGGCGCTGAGACGCTTGCACAACGCATGCAGGGCGGCGGACCCGCGCGGGCCGAACGAGTTTTCGTCAATATGGTGGAAGGAAAAATGTTCGCGGAGTTCCGCTCCGAATCGCGCGAAACACTGGAAGCCTGGCTGAAGTGCGAAGGCATGCACTACGATTGGGTGGTGCGCATCGAGTGGGAAAGTCGCGACGGCAAATTGGAGATCGCCGAATAGCTCCGCCTAAGTGCTTGTAAATAAAGGTGTAAGCCAGCTTTGGCTGAGGAGCAGACGGCGCTTCGAATCCCGATAAAAAAGAGGGTGATTTGCAGCTCATCCTGAGGTAATCTTTCCGGATCATCTCTAACGCGAAAGGGAAACGCTATGTCTGACTATGCTCATCCAGAAGTTCTAGTAACTACCGAATGGGTGGCGGCTCACTCGAAAGACCACGGCATTCGCGTCGTCGAAGTCGACGTGGACACCACCTCTTATGATCAAGGCCACGTGGAAGGCGCCATTTCCTGGAACTGGCAGACGGAATTGCAGGACGCGATTCGCCGCGATCTCGCGCAGCCTACGGCGTTTGAGAATTTGCTCGGGAAGGCAGGAATCTCTCCGGATACGACGGTCGTTCTCTACGGAGACAATAACAACTGGTTTGCAGCGTGGGCTTTCTGGCAATTGAAATACTACGGCCACGAAAATGTCTTGATCATGAATGGCGGCCGGAAGAAATGGCTGGAAGAAAAGCGGCCTCTTACCACGGATAAACCAGCGGTGGCTGCAACAACGTACAAAGTGAAAGCCGCCAACGCCGCGATCCGAGCGAAGCGGGACGATGTGTTCGCCGCCGTCGAGAAAAAAACCGGCGCGCAGCTCGTGGATGTGCGCTCGGTGGATGAGTTCACCGGGAAAATCATTGCGCCTCCGGGCATGACGGAAACGGCGCAGCGTGCGGGACACATTCCCGGGGCCGCCAATATTCCGTGGGCGCAAGCGGTCAATGAGGACGGCACGTTCAAGACCCTCGACGCGCTGAAGCAGCTGTATGGTTCGAAGGGCATTACCGGCGACCGCGAAGTTATCGCGTATTGCCGCATCGGGGAGCGCAGTTCGCACACCTGGTTCGTCCTCAAGTACCTGATCGGGATCAAGGATGTGCGCAATTACGACGGGTCCTGGACCGAATGGGGGAACTTGATTGGCGCGCCAATCGAGAAGGAAGTGTCGGCCGCGGCTGCGAAGTAGCGGATCTCCTGACGGCAAGCCCGCACCGGAGTCGGGTGCGGCAAAAGTTCCCTTGGGCTAAGGGCCGGGTGCGAAGTACGAGCATCCGGGTTATGGAGCAACAAGAGACGGGGCGCGATTCTTTCGCGCCTCGTTTTTTTTGCAGCGCACCCGCCTTAAACTACCGCGTGGGGATCACTTTGGCGCCGAAGCGGGCTTGAAGAACAAGGAATCGTCCACCGGCACATTGTTCTTGATTTGCGTCACGCGCACCGTGAAGACGTTTCCCTTTTCGACGTGGCGCATGCGAAACGGAAAGTACGCGCCGTCCACCGGGCGGTAATCGTCCATGTAGTTTTCCACTTTGTAGTCGCCCTCATCGCGGTGAAGCGTGCTGTCGGCGCGCACGGCCAAGCCGGTGTCCTGGTCAAAATAAACTTTCGTAGTGATTTTCTTCTCCGGCGAAAACTCCAGAACGTAGGTGGAGTGCGCCCCAACTTTCTCGGCACCCAGGATATGTCCCGTGATGCCCATCAGAAGGCCGTCGGCGTGGTCGTTGAAATCCGCCTGGCGGATGCGGCTCTCGAGCGCGGCGCCGGTGAGCATATGCGTTCCACCGATGGGGTCCTCGATCCACGCGGCTTTTCCGTCGCATACTTCGCGCAGCACGATGCCGTTGGAAAAGGTGATCTTGATGAGGACCTTGTTTGGCGCTTTGCTGAAAATTTCCATGGCCGCGAAAGCGGAGGCGTCCTCGGTCTGGTAGATGCCTTTCAAGTAGCGCGTACTGAAACCGGCCCAAACGGAGCGGCCGCCGATGGCCGTCTCAAATTTCTCGAGTACATCCTTGGTCGTGGGAAGCACTGGCGCAGCCGCAGGCACCGCTGTGACGGCGCTGACGGTCGTAACAGGAGTCTCAGAGGATGAGGGATTCTGGGCCCGAGAATGACCTGCGAAGACGATTCCGACTGCAAGCGCCGAGGCAGCGAGGGGCACGAGCCTGCGGTTCATAGTTTCCTCCAGCGCGCGAACTGGGGCGCGCCAATCTACTTTCAGTATGGAAGGCCTGCGCGTTGAAGACAGATTCATCGGCGCGGCGAGTAGTGGAAGAGAAACCGTCCGATAGGACAGGTCCGAGGGCGCGGCTTCGAGATAGGCCGGCGGGCTGAAGATTTGAGCCGTAGGAAAGTGGGATTTAGGCGGAAATTGGGGATAGAATACGCGGCACCTTTTGGGAGGGGTGGGGCCATGGAGCAAAACACGAGGCGGCAACCGAGATATCCCTTTATAGCGTCGGCGGAGTTGTTGGAGGAGAGCTCTGGGTCGCGAATGAGTTCGCGGATCAGCGATTTGAGTCTCGGCGGGTGCTATGTGGACACCATCAATCCCTTGCCGGACGGAACCGTCGTGCACCTGAAGATTTTTACGGCAACGCATTCCTTCGAAGCGCCCGCGACCGTGGTTTATTCGCACACGCACTTGGGGATGGGAGTGAAGTTCGGCGAAGTGAAACCGGTTTATGAGGAAGTTCTGCGGTTGTGGCTGCCGCAAGCGGATGAGCAGGCGAATGCAGCTCATCGATGAGGCGCACGGAAATTCTAGCGGCGAAAAAGTTTAATTTCGTCGGGGGAGAGACATGGGTAAAGAATTCGAGTTTGAGCACCAGGATGGCACAGCCTTAGTAGAAGCTGGGGCGATCGGCGACAGGCGGACATTTTTGCAGGGAGCGGCAGCCACCGCGGCGGTAGGCGCAGCAGCCCTAGCCTTGCCGGGATGGACGCGAGGCGCAGTGCCTGCTGACGACATGGCAGCGATCACCGCGGAGATTGAGAAGCGGCACGAAGAGTCTGTGAAGCGCTTGCAGACGTGGATTCGCCAGCCCTCCATCGCCGCCGAAAATCGCGGCATGGCGGAAGGCTGCGAACTCACCATGAACATGCTGCGCGAAGCCGGCTTTACGCAGGTTACAAAAATTCCTACGGATGGCCAGCCGGGAATTTTCGCGACACTCGATGCGGGCGCGCCGCGGACGGTCGGGCTTTATTTCATGTATGACGTGAAGCAAGCCGATCCCGCGGAATGGAGCTCGCCGCCCTTTGAAGCGCGGCTGGTAGACAAGCCAGGTCTCGGGAAAGTGCTTATCGGCCGCGGCGCCGTGAATCAGAAGGGACCTGAGGCGACGTTTCTTGCGGCCCTCCATGCCATGCGCGGAGCGGGGCGCAAAATGCCCGTGAATTTTGTTTTTGTGGCGGAAGGAGAAGAGGAGATCGGCTCGCCGCATTTTCCGCAAGTCGTGCGGAAGCCGGAAATAGCCGAAGCGCTGAAAAAGTGCACTTCCGTATACATGCCCTTTGCGGCGCAGGATTTGCGTGGTGATGTGACGGTATATCTTGGCGCGAAGGGCGTTGTGGAACTTGAACTTGTTTCGAGCGGCGAGCGATGGGGCCGCGGTCCCAAAAAAGATTTGCATTCGAGCAACAAAGCGCGTGTGGATAGCCCTGCGTGGCACTTGGTGGAAGCGCTGGCGAGCCTGGTCTCGCCCGATGGCAACGATCCCGTAATTGAAGGCTTCGCGGCCAAAGTGCGCCCACTTTCTGACGCGGACAAGAAAATGATTGCGGAAGCCGCGCGGCGTTTGAGCGAAGCGGATGCGAAAAAATTGATGGGCGTGGACCGCTGGGTTCACGACGTGAGCTGGCAGGAATCGCTGGAACTCCTGGATTCGCGCCCGACGGTGAATATCGAAGGCCTCGTAGGCGGATACACAGGGCCGGGCGGAAAAACCATTCTGCCCGGGAGGGCCGTAGCGAAAATTGATATGCGTTTGGTGCCGGACATGACCGCAATGGATTCGCTCGCCGCCTTAAAAGAGCACCTGGCTAAAAAGGGCTTCGGCGATATAGAGGTGAACATGAGCGGCGGCTACGACCCCACAAGCACGCCGTTGGATTCGTCTATCATCCAGGCGGCTATTGCGGTGTACAAGAAAAATGGAATCGATCCGGTGATGTTCCCGCGGCTGGCAGGTTCGTGGCCGGGTTATGTGTTCACAGGCGACCCTCTGCGTTTGCCCGCCGGACATTTCGGCATGGGACATGGCAACGGGGCGCACGCGCCGGATGAGTATTACCTCATCGAATCAAAGAACCCAAAGGTAGCCGGTATAGACCTGGCAACAAGATCGCACGTGGAGTTTCTCTACGAAATAGCGCAGACAAGTTAGGCGAAATTTCAGAAAATTAAGTTCCTTTCAGGGAACCAAAGCGCCCCGCCGACGTCTTACACGGTATAACCCCGGCCGGAGGCGCGTCATGAGGAACCTGCTGCAGGATTTGCGGTTTGCGATGAGGCAGTTCCGCAAATCGCCGGGATTCGCCATCAGCGCGGTGGTGTCTCTCATGCTGGGGATTGGCGCGACCACGGCCATCTTCAGCGTCGTCTACGGCGTCCTCCTCGACCCTTACCCCTACAAAGACGCGAAGCGGATGGTGCACGTCGAGCTGAAAGATAAGAACGGGCGCGGTCCGCTGCTGATTGTGAACGGCACGCAAGCGCAGCAACTTCGCAAAGCGTCCTCGATCGACGACTTCTTTTTGCAAGACGAAAAGCGGGAAAATCTCACCGGCGAAAAATTCCCCGTCACCGTGCTGGTCGGCCTCTATTCGCCAAACACCTTCGACTACATGGGCGTGCCGCCGCTGCTTGGGAGGGAGTTCAGTCCCGCCGATGCCCCCGGCGGAAATCCCGCGCCGGTGGCCGTGCTGAGCTATCTTTTCTGGCAGAGGCAATTCGGCGCGAGCCGCGAAGTGATCGGCAAAACGATTGAATTGGACCACACGCCGTACACCGTAATTGGCGTGGTGCCGCCGCGATTCACGTGGGGCGATTCCGACGTCTATCTTCCCGCCCTTCCCAATGCGGATCCGCACTATTACTGGAACTCGTTCATCAAGCTGAAACCCGGAATAAACTACGCGGCGGCACAAGCGGAAATACAGGTCCTGGTGGATGCGTGGGCGAAGGAAGATCCGAAAAGTTATCCGCAGAACAGGAAGGCGCAGATCGTCACCTTGAATGAAGAGGTGCTGGGCCGGTTTGCGGGGACGATCGTGTTTTTGTTTGGAGCAGTAGTGGTTCTGCTGGTCATCGGATGCGCAAATGTTTCGATCCTGCTGCTGGCGCGAGGAACGGCGCGGCAGCACGAGTTTGCGGTGCGCAGTTCGGTGGGCGCGGGGCGCGGGCGACTGATTCGGCAACTCTTGACGGAATCGGTGCTGCTGTCAGTGACGGGCGCGGCCCTCGGTGTGTTGGCGGCCTACTGGGGAGTAAAAGCGCTTTCCATCATGCTGCCGTACTACTCGTTTCCGCACGAAGCGGCAATTCACGTGAACGCGATTGTTTTGTTTTTCAGTGCGGCAATTGCTCTGATGACCGGGATTTTGTTTGGGATTTCGCCGGCGTATCAAATTTCCAATCCACAGCTCGGCGCGCTGATCCAGGCAAGCAGCGCGAAGCTCACGGGAAGCACGCACAGCCGCAACACGCACCGGCTTTTGATCGCGGGGCAGGTGGCGCTGACGTTGCTGCTGCTCGCCGGCGCGGGCGGAGCGGTAAAAACTTTCCTCGCAAAAGTACACACCCCGCTGGGTTTCAATCCAGACCACGTTTTCCAGCTTGACGTAGCGCTCCCCAAAGGAGCGACCACGACCTGGCAAGAGCGCATCAATGAAAACGAACTGGTGCGCCAAGCTATCGCGCAGACGCCGGGTGTCGCGGAGGCGGGAGTTTCCACCACGTGGTTTCCTGGTTTCGGCGGATTCACCGGGAAAATTGAGATTCAAAGCAAACCGACGTTGACGGACTCGCAGGCGGTCCTCACGCTCATTAGCCCGCAACTGCTTTCGACGCTTCGCGTTCCTCTGCTGCGGGGAAGAGTTTTCGACGATGCCGAATCGCGGCGCGCGGCGCATCTGGCGATGGTCAACCAGGCCTTTGTGAAGCAATACCTCGGCGATGTGGATCCCATTGGGCAAAGCGTGCGAAGCCCGATGCTCAAGATCGATCAACCGAACCTGCTCTCCGCGCAGGCTCCTGACGATTGGATGGAAGTGATCGGCGTCGTTGGCGACGCAAAAAACGACAGCCTGGAACGCCCGGTGAAGCCGGCGATTTTTGTGCCGTACAGTTTCGTTCTGCCGCCGGACGAAGCGCTGCTCGTGCGCGCGGAAGGCGACCCGGAGGCAACAATTCGCTCGGCGAAGGAACGCCTGCGCGAGATAAATCCCGAAATCGTCGTAGGACGGGATCACACGCTTGCCTGGTGGCTCGATACCGATGGCTGGGGGAAAGAACGCTTCATCGCCACGCTCTTCGGCCTTTTCGCAGGTTTGGCGCTGGTGCTCGCGGCTACCGGGTTGTTTAGCGTGGTCTCCTTTGCCGTCACGCAGAGAACGCAGGAGATGGGAATTCGCATGGCGCTTGGTGCGGGGCGCGGAAACGTTGTGCAACTGGTGCTCGGCTCGACGGCCGCGATGCTCGGCGTAGGCGTTGCGGTGGGCTTGTTTCTAAGTGTCCTTTTGAATCATGTGGTCGCTTCGTGGGCTGGAGGTAGCTCGCGCGATCCGGTTACTCTGTTTGCGTCCGCCTCGATTCTTGTTTTGGTTGCGGGAATCGCCTGTATCCTGCCCGCCTGGCGTGCGGCCTCCATCGATCCGATGCGCGCCTTGCGCGTAGAGTGAAGCGCGCTGATTTTCATCCAGCGGTGCGCGATGTCACGGGTTTGGTGGGGGCGGCGCCATATGTTGTCGCAGAATTGTTTCGCCTGCCTCGAGAATGAGATCGTGCTTTTGCTGCAGAGAAGCGATCGTGGGCGCCACCACCTTATCGGGAATCACGCCTTCGCCCTCCAGCTTCCGGCCCTTTGGTGAGAACCACAGGATTTCGCTGATTTCCAGCACGCCTCCGCCTTTCATAACCCGGTCGTGTGTTATGCCCAGCACGCAGCCGCAGGACCGGCTTCCGACCAGTGTTGCCCGCGCCGCGTCCTGCATTCCTGCGGCAAAAACCTCGGTGGCGCTTGCGGAATATTCGCTGATGAGGATGACGACAGGCGCGGAATAAAGTCGGCCACCGACCCTCCCTACATAAAACTGCGACTCCTCGGTATGGTGGCCATCGCGCTCCGTAGCTGTCACCTGTTTTCGCGTCATCCGCTTTTCAAACAGAGTTTTGCTGTCGAAGAAGTACCCTGCCATGGCTTCGAGCGTTGCGCCCACGCCGCCGCGGTTTCTGCGCAAGTCGAGAACCAGACCTGGCGTATTTCGCAGATTTTGGAGCGCTGCTTTGAAGTCCTTGACAAGGGATGGATGGAACTCGTCAAAGCGAATATAACCGAACCCGGAAGGCAACCTTGTGTAGGTGACGCGCGGAGCGTTGGAAAGTATCTGGCGCGCGAATTTTGCCTCGAAAATGGAGCCATCGGCGCGTTGCAAGCTGAGTGTAACCGGTGTTTCGACCGACGCTGCGAAGGCATTGCTCAGTATGCGCAACCGCGTGACTCGCTCGGTGGAAGACGGCAAAACAGATTTGGCGGATTCGGCAAGCCGGTCGGCAATGGGCTGGCCGTCGAGCGCCGTTACAATCATCCCGGGCGCAACGCCTGCATGCGCCGCATTGGCGTCCGGCGCAACGTCGAGCACCACGACTTTGTCTTCCACGTAGCCCGGCCGGAAGCCCAAACTGATGCCCTGGTGTTTCTCGCGATTCTCCCACTGCTCCGGAGAACTGAAGCGCGTGTGCGCATCATGCAGTTCCGCTGTCATGTGATCCACGATGGAATAAAAATCCTGGTCGTCTGTGGCCGCTTCCACAATTGGCAAATAGCGCTGGTGAATTTCCTGCCAGTTCACGCCGCTGAATTGTGGGTCGTAGTAATGCTCATCCACTTCTTTCCATACTTTTTCGAAAATTTCTTGCCGGTCTTTGGGCGAGAGACTGCGGCCGGCGCCGGCTGCGCCGACGGAGAACGCCAAAACGAAAATCAGCAGGGGAACAAGCGCGTGGGGGCGGGCCGGGCTGGTCGCGGCGTGGTTCATGATCTCCACGAAGCATGCAATCACGAAACATTTTTGCGGCACAAATGTCGCGTGACGCGCGCGGCTGGGGCCGCAACGCTGGAGAATAATAACAGTATGGACCCTTGGACGGCGACAATCGGCGCAGGGTTGGCTGACAGGGTTGACCGATGGGGGTTGACCAACGTTGATGAGTGCCTTTTTTGTAGAGCCAAAAGTCGGAGCGCCGGCTGCAGCGCCCACAAAAGTGTCGAAGAGATTAGAGAAGATTACCGAAACTGCCAGCCTCAGACTCCCGAAGCCGCCTGATGGCATCGGCTAAGTCGTCGGAGTCCTCCCAGCCTAGCGAAGGTCGCCCGGTAGCACGCCTTTTTTGCGCGCTTCGTCAAACAGGGCGTCAATTTTGGCCTGGGTCTGCTTCTTTTTGTCCTCGAGGCTGGTGATTTGCTGGTCAACGGGAACACGGTTGTAGCCCTTGTTGATCTGGTAGCCGCTCGATGTCGCAGGGGCTTTCCCCTGACTAAAGTCCTTTAGATCAGCAAGTTGCTTGTCTGTATCGTCCAGCACGTCCTGAAGCTTGGCGAGTTCTTTCTTGGTATTGGCGATATACTGCCCGTCGGCCTTGCCGCCGGCGCTCGTCTTCCCCTGGTTTTTCGAGTTACCCACAACCGAGACTGAGCCGTTCAGGCTGCCAACATCGTCGTTCGTCCACACTTTTTTTGGTTTCTTGGCATCAGCGGGCGCCGCACCAGACGAATCCTGGGGCTGCGATGCCGCAGGGGCGGGTGCAGGATTTTGGGTTTCGGAAGGTGCCGGATTCTGCGCCAGACCGCTCGTGGAAGTCAAAACCCCGAAAACAGTCAAAAAGCCAATCTGAACAGACACACTCTTCATAGAGCCTCCCGTTCCGGAAATCGAGGCTGGTCCTAGTACTCTTAACCCAGTATATCCCAAAAAGTTTCAGCGATCCGCAACGTTGCCGACAGCCATGCCCAACTCGGCACGAATCGCGATTAACGCCTCTTTGGGAGCTCCGATGCGCCGGTATTGGCTGTAAAACGTGCGCTCATGAATGGAGATGTTGCTGAAGAATTTGCGTCCGTCAAAATCATATTGCGAAAAGGAAGGCATCCACAGTCCCGGGAGCATTTCGTAGCGCTCCTGCATGAAGTGGCTTCCTTTGTTGATCTTGGCCAGGAACAGCCCCACGGTAATATCGCCTGTGACTTCTCCCTCGACGCGGGCGATCTGCTCCGCCGCGGGATCAATCCACACAAACCCCTTTACCTTGGCGAAAATGGCCGTTGTTCGGTTTGTAGGCTTATAAGCTGGGTTGGGCTCCATACTGTATTTGTAGAGAACGCGAGCATCGCGCATCTCGGTGGAAACGAATGTGTACAGAAAAGCGGTACGCGTCGCCTGGATCAGCTCGTCGCGCTCTTTTCGCTTCTTGGCGATTTTTTCGTAGGCGTCCTGCTGGCCGTGGCCATCATCGGCAGCCCAGGACAGCGCCTTCTCAAGTTTCACAAGTTCAGCGTGATAGGCGTCCGCGTTCGTGGGCTTTCCATCCGGCCCGATAGGGATGTGGTCCACGCCAGTACCCGCAGGAACGACTCGAGAGATCTTGACGTCCGCAGCCAGAGGATCGCCCGACGTTTTGTGCTGTTCGACGCGCTCTACGCGTTCATACAAATCCATGGCTCGATCGCTCATCTTCTGGTTGTTCAACACACGATCGAGGAGCGCAGATTTCTCCGCTTCCGTCTGCGGTGGCACAGGAGCAGCCGAATCCTGGGCAAGGGATAAGGCAGGAAACGCCAATAGAGTCCAGGCCATCAAAATGAAAGTGCGTGCGCGCATGGTTGCCAAGGAGTGAAAAGGGCCTGAATTCATTTTAGTTCTGATTCAGTGGGCCGCACAATTGTTGCATTCAAAGCGGCAACGCTTCGCGGCAGGCCGTGAGTAAGCTTTGTAAAATGTTTGGCTTACGCTTCAGGGCGGTGCCCTTGAGCGGGAAGCCTCCGGTAATCATCAGGGGTTGAGCTTTCTCTAAAACCCTAGAGAACGGCCGAAACCCGCTAAAATAGAACAGGACGCAAGGCCAGCACCGAATCGATGAAAGCAAAGGGGGCTTTCCTTCGTCTTACATAGTGGGAACGATTCGACCCCCAGAACCGTATAACAAGTGGCAACCGCGGAGGTCTGTTTGGGCGTTACTCCTATCGAAGGACTGGGCAATTACGGGCACGTGATTCCGAAGGCGGCCCGTGTCCCGCTGACAGCCGGCAGATTCCGTAGCGCGGTGGTCACCACGATCGAGACGTTCAAGCTTGCCCTGGACGCCCTGCGTGCCCATAAACTCCGTAGTTTCTTAACGTTACTGGGCGTCATTCTGGCCGTCACCACGCTTGTCGCCGTGATGAGCGTCGTCGCTGGCCTGAACTTCTACGTGGCTGACAAGGTCGCCAACCTCGGCGCAAACGTCTATGTTGTGGATCGCTTCGGCATCATCACGAGCAACGACGAGTGGATCAAGGCGCAAAAAAGGCCGCTCATTACCATGGAGGAGTTCAGCGGCCTGAAGACCAACATGCACACGACGAGCCAGATCGCCGCGCTTCTGGCCACCACGACGGACGTGCGCTCCGGAAACGAACTCCTGGAAGATGTTAACCTTGAAGGAGTTACACCGAACTATTCCGACGTTCGCAGTATGAATGTCGCCGCCGGCAGGTTTCTTACCGACGCGGACGAAACCCATCGCTCTCCTGTCTGTTTCATCGGCGCGGACGTTGTGAGGAAGTTTTTCTACAATGTGGACCCCATCGGCAAAACCATCCGGGCTGGATCGCACAGCTACGTAGTGATCGGCGTAGCGGAAGCCATCGGCAGCGCCTTCGGGCAATCGCAGGACCGCTTCCTGTTTATTCCGCTGGGCACCTACCGCAAGGAATGGGGCACACAGCGGGATTCGCTGGTGCTCTTCGCGCAAGCGGGCAATGCCGAAATGATGAGTTCATCGGAAGACGAAGCTCGCATGCTCTTGCGCGCATGGCGCCACCAGCCGTGGAGTTCCGCAGACAGCTTCGGCATCCTCGGGTCCGATTCCATCATGGGCTTGTGGAAGCAATTGACGGGCAACATCTTCATGGTTGCCGTTGGATTGACGGCGGTATTTCTCGTGGTCGGCGGAATCGTCATCATGAACATCATGCTCGCCAGCGTGACCGAGCGCACGCGCGAGATTGGCCTGCGGCGTTCTCTGGGAGCGCGCAAAAATCACATTCTGCTGCAATTTGTGACCGAATCCTCCATCCTTGCTTCCATCGGCGGGCTGATTGGCATCGGACTGGCTTATGCTTCTGTGGCGCTGGTGCGCAGCGTGACCTCCATTCCCGCTCGCACACCGCTGTACGCCGTAATTCTTTCGCTGACGGTTTCGACGGGCGTCGGGCTTATCTTTGGAATTTATCCGGCGATGCGCGCGGCAAATCTTGACCCCATTGAAGCCTTGCGGGCGGACGGCTGAGGAACGGACTGAGGAGCGCGGATCCCAAAAGCGGGCTCGGACAAACAAAAATGGCGCAACAACACGGCGAAAATCTGAAGCAGGCCATGGACACGCTCCGCGCGCACAAATTGCGCAGCGCCCTCACGGTGTTTGGCGTTGTGCTCGGCGTCAGCGTGATCATGCTCGTTGCCGCGATCATCACCGGCTTTGACGCTCAGGTCCAGGACAACATCAAGCAGTTCGGTGCGGACACCGGTTTCATTTCCCGCTTTGAGCAGGGGCCACACGCCGGTGGCCGGCGTCCCAAGGACGAGCGCGAGCGCAAGCCGCTTACACTCGAAGACGCGCAGGCGATTCAGCAGCTTTGTCCGGCCGTGAAAAACGTCACGGTTTTTCTGACGTGGTGGGAGCAGGACCATAAGGTGCGCACCAAGTCCGGCGAAGTGACGTCCATAGACTATCGCGGCGTCCAGCCCAACTTTGGCCAGGTGTACGCGAATGCTTCTGTTCTCGATGGGCGGTTCATCAGCGAAGGCGACGATCTGCACCACGAGAAGGTCGTGTTGCTCGGCGAAAACGCCTCACCCGTACTTTTCCCGGAAGGTGCACCGGTTGGAAAGGATGTGATGATTGATGGCACTCCCTTCCGCGTGGTTGGCGTCGTCGAAAAACCGAAAGGCATGTTTGGCGGAGATGACCAGGACAAGCGCGTGCTGATTCCTTACAGCACTTTTCACAAAATCTATCCCGGCGCCTACGAAAACCAGATTCGCTTTCAGGCCTATGCAAATCAGCTGGATACTGCAGTGGATCAGGTGACCGAGGTGCTCCGGCGCCGCCGCAACGTTCCCTACAACGGACGTAACAATTTTTCGATCAACACGTCGCAACAGGAGATTGAACAGTTTCACAGCATTCTGGGCATGGTGGCGCTCGCGACGATTGTACTGAGCGGAATCGGACTTCTGATTGGCGGCGTCGGCGTGATGAACATCATGCTCGTCAGCGTAACGGAGCGGACGCGCGAGATTGGCATCCGCAAAGCCATTGGCGCCAAGAGCGGCGACATTACTTGGCAATTCCTGCTCGAAGCGATGACGCTGACGGGCGCGGGAGGAGTCATCGCGCTCGTGCTAGTCAATGGATTGGTCATCCTGGTGCGCGTCGGCTTGAAATGGCCGGGCAGCGTTCCTATATGGGCTGCTGCAACTGGAATCATCGTCAGCGTGGGCATCGGCTTAATCTTTGGGGTGTGGCCCGCGATGAAAGCGGCGAAGCTGGATCCCGTCGAAGCCCTCCGCTACGAGTAAATCATGGCCCCCTCCGGGGACCACAACGAAGGATGAAAATGGGCTCGAGACGGCGTAGCGTTAGTGGAGCCGCGTTGGCGACGGAGGCCGAGCTACTCTGGCGCTGGTAGAGCCCGCGTA
>CAJCHZ010000094.1 GCA_903970165.1 Betaproteobacteria bacterium | reverse complement strand
GCGCAGACTACTTCGATCGCCTGAACCCAGAAGGCCTGCGCAGGCGCTTAACCAAACGGCTCGAAGGCCTAGGCTTCAAAGTGACCCTGGAGCCCTCGGCTCAAGTCGCCTAGAAGTGATTTTCTAAGGAATAGCCGCCAGCGAAGCAGCATCGCGGCGCCCCTGTGCTCGTGCTACCATTTTGTTTCTTACGATTTGGAGGTGCTAAATGCCTCGCCACGACCGACGTGAGTTTTTAAAAGCAGGCTTTGCCGCGAGTACGCTGGCCGCCACGGGCGGCTTGCCTCTGAAGGCCACGCGAGAAAGCGCGACAGATTGGGTGACGCTGGGCAAATCCGGCGTTAAGGTGACCCGGCTCGCGTTCGGAACGGGTAGTTTCAGCGGCCGCGTGCAACGCGATTTGGGACAAGACGGGTTTACAAGGCTGGTGCGCTACGCTTACGACCAGGGCATTCGGTTTTTTGAAACGGCTGAGTCTTACGCCGACATGCACCGCATGCTTGGCGTGGCGCTGAAAGGTATTCCGCGCGACAGCTACCGAATCATGTCGAAGATGTCGACCTACGGAAACGGGAATCCGCAGGCGAAGATTGATGAACTGCGCGGGCTGGCGAATTGCGAGTACTTCGACGTGCTGCTGCTGCACTGGCAACATACGGGGACGTGGCCAACAGACACGCGCCGGTGGCAGGACGGTATTCTGGAAGCGGAGTCAAAGAAAACCGTGGTGAGCCACGGCGCGTCCGTGCACGGTCTGCCGGCATTGCGGCAGATGCCAGGAAACAAATGGCTGGACGTGGCGATGATTCGGATGAATCACAAGGGCACGAGCATGGATGCGGAGGATTACGCGACGGGCGGGCTTGGAAACGTGGGCGAAGTGGTCACGCACGTTCATGAGGTACGCAAACAAGGAATGGGCGTCATTAGCATGAAACTCGTGGGTGAAGGGACGTTTAACCGCGAGGACCGGCAGGCGGCCATGAAATTTGCGTTCAAGAACGCAGGCGTGGATTGCGTGACCGTGGGATACAAAAACACCGCCGAGATCGACGAGGCCATTGAGAATTTGAACCTGGCGCTCGCTTAGCGGGCTGCCGGCCCGCAGGCGCCGGGATTACTGGTTGGATTTCGGCGCGGAAACTGACTTGGGCATTTCCTTCGCATAAATCAAATGCAACTCCACGGAGCGGGATTTCCCTCTGCCCAGAGGAATGTTTCTTTGCCAATCGGAAAAAACACCGTTATGAGAGGCGCGAATGTCGTAGCTGTCGGCCCGAAGCTGGGTAATCGTGAAATGGCCATGGGCATCTGCGAAAGCGGCATGAGGTGCGCTTCCATCCGAAGACTGGTAAGAGATACTGGCATGAGGAACGGGCTTGTCGTTGGGGCCGAGGACCACGCCGCTCAGCGTGGATGTTCCTTTGGATTGCGGCTCGGCGTTGGTGTTTAGAGCGGCGGTTAGAGCCAGCACAATTAGTGTCAGCAGAATCAACGCGCGTTTCATGTTATCCGTCTCCTGGTGAACTGCGAGCCTTCGCAGAACTGTGAGGCTAAGTAGAAATACAGAGGCGGGAGTGCCCTCGCAGCGGGGGGCAGGCCCGCGCTACCTAACGCCAGTTTAGACCCCCGCGTTCCGCGAATTGGCCGCGTTTCTTTTTTTGTGACTTTGGGCGTACCTGCCTTTTGGGACAGGTCAGTGGTGGAGTTCGCGGTAGATGCTGGCGTGAGCGTCGAGCATGCGGCGGAAGTCGCAGAATGCGATTGCGCGCTGGCGAGCTTGTTGTGCGAGACGGGTGGCGAGTGCTGGATCGTTGAGGATTTGGGAGAGCTGGTTGGCGAGCGCGCTTGCTTCGCCGGTGCGGAACGTTAGGCCTGCTTCGCCGAGGACTTCAACGAAAGCGCCCAGGTCGGAAGCGATGATCGGAAGACCTCGCAGCATATTTTCCGCGACGACCAAGCCGAAAACTTCTCCGCCGAGAGACGGAACCACCACGACGGTGGCTTCCGCGAGGGCGGCGTCGAGTTGCCCGGGCGCGAGCCGGCCCGCGAAGCGCACATGACCGGCGAGAAGGGCGTCCTGGGCAAGGCGTTCGAGTGCGGGACGCTCCGGGCCATCTCCGATGATCAGAAGCTCGAAGGACCGATTTTGTCTCCGGAGGATGCGCGCGGCCTCGAAAAGCGTGTTCACACCTTTCGTGCTGACGAGGCGGCCCTGAAAAACGATCACAGGCGGAGTGGTTGGCTTGGCGGAAAACGCGGGAGTCGCGGCGATATTCTCCAAGCCGTGAGGAATTGCAGCGACACGCGGGAGTTGGAGCAGGCCGCCGAGCCACTGCGTTGGCGTGATGTTTTTTGCGACGCGGCGGCAGAGGAAGCGGCGAACGAATGTGAGCATCCAGAGTTTGCGCGAGGCAAACCAGCCTTGGCCGGAATTGCAGCGAAGGCACTCCCTGTGGCGACCCGCCATGAAATGGCCAGGGCAGGGAGTGCCGGAGGGTTCGATAAGGAGTTGGCCGTTGGGGCAAATGGTCTGGAAACCGTGGTGCTCAACGACGAGGGGCTTGCCGGCGAGCCGACCGAGAATCATCGGCAAGAGAGCAGGGCCGGCGACGTGAATAACATCGGAAGCGCGCACCGCATGCCACAAGTCGAGAAAAGTTGGCTGGCGAAGGACACGAAAGGAGAGCGAGCGATCGTCGAATTGCTCCACGGGAGTGTTCGTGACGAGCGTTATTTCAAATTCGGGATCGCCGCTGGATCCCACAAGGGCGGCGAGGCCGCGTGCCAACGAAAGAACGAGAGTCTCGACACCGCCAATGCTGGGCGCAAAAAAGTGCGAATAAATAAGGAGCTTCATTCGGGAATTTTTTGCGAGGCGGCGGGGGACGAAGTTACCGAAGAGGAACCGGATTGCGGGGAGGTGGAACGGCGGCATTTACGGGAGACTGCGATGTCAATGGCTTCGAAGGTGGCGGCGATGTTTCTTTCCGGAGACCACGTGTGCATGTGAGCGGCCGCAGCTTGGCGGAGCGCGGCGAGGCGCGCACGGTCGGAAAGAGCGTTTTTCAACAGGGCGGCGAGCGCGTTGACATCACCGCTGGGATAAACAAAATCCGGATTCACCGGAACGACCAGGTCGCGTGCCGCTCCGACTTGATCGCTGGCCGCCACCGGACAGCCGCAGCACATCGCTTCGTTTACGACGACGGCAAATGGTTCGTATTCGGAAGGAAGAACCATAAGATCGGCGGAAGTATACACGGCGGGAAGCTGCGACTGGTTCACGAAGCCCAAAAAGCGGACATGCGGTGCGATGCCAAGAGCCGCGGCTTGCGACTCGAGTTGTGCGCGCAACGGGCCTTCCCCGGCGATGATGAGGCGCGCATGGGAGAGATTAGATTGTGCGAAGGCTTGCAGAAGATCGGCAGGGCGCTTCCAGGGTTGCAGTTTCGCGCAGTAAAGAACGACCGCATCCGAGGCCGCAGCTCCCCAGGATGTGCGAACCGCGGAGCGATCCACCGTCGCAGAACGCTCTACCCACCAGTTGTTGTCGACGCTGTAAGGCGTGAGCGTGATGTGCTCGACGGGCAATCCCAGCGAAACGATCAGATCCCGCGCGCCACTGGACGGCACGATGACCTGATCGGCGAGGCGAAACAGGCGCGGCCAGAGCAGTTTTTTGACGGCTGTCTTCCAGGTGCGGCCGTCGCGAGGAGCGAGCGTGATCGTGTCCGTGCCGAATAGAAAAGCAGCGCCGCAAGACTTGGCAGCGCTTCGCGCGATCCAGAATGTGGCGCGCACGTAGCCGACAAAACAGAGCACGGCATCGTAGTGGCCGTCGCGGATGAGCCTCTCGAGCCCCGGATTACGCAAGCCGAAAAAAGACTCCTCACCCGAGCCGCGATTCGGAACGTGAGACCAGGAGTAACCTTCGAGAAGCGGGACATCCCATTGGACCGTAGCGCCAAAACCCGGGTCGTGCGCCGCCTCTGCGCCGCGCATGCTGCAATAGGCGACATGCAGATCGAAGCCGGGGTGCGCCGCCATGCGGCGAAAGACGGGCGCCATATATTGAACAGGATGCGCGGCGACGGCGAGGACGCGATAGCGGCGGTCAGGCATGGTTCGACCACAAAAATGCCGCATTTCGAATGCAGAATGCGGCGAAAATAGGGAAGCGCGTGATACGCAAAGAGGTGCCCCGAGAGCGAGTATACCCGGTTTCGCGGGCACGGCGGCTGTGCTAAACTGGCTCAGTTCCGCAGGGGTTTGCGGTATACCCTAAATCTCCGCACAGTTCTGCCCCGCGTCGCGGGGTAGAGTCGCTTGACTGCCATACGCGTGGCGCGAGAGCGCACGAAATCTCACCCGACGTGATTCCCGAAAATGTGGGAGCACGCAAAAAAGAGGATGTGTCATGTCCGGGCATTCAAAATGGGCCACGATTAAACACAAAAAGGGTGCTACCGACGCGAAACGTGGCCGCGTATTCACCCGCATCATTCGCGAAATTACCATTGCGGCGCGCATCGGCGGCGGTGAACCCAACTCGAACCCGCGGCTTCGCACGGCTATTTTGGCGGCCAAGGGCGCCAACATGCCGAACGAAAACGTCGAACGGGCGATTTTGCGTGGCACGGGGCAACTCGAAGGCGAACAGTATGAAGAAGCGACGTTCGAGGGCTATGGTCCGGGCGGCGTGGGAATGCTGATTGCGGTCGTTACGACGAACCGCAACCGCATTGTCGGAGAATTCCGCCACCTGATGAGCAAGAACGGCGGAAACATGGCCGAGGCGGGCGCGGTGGGATGGATGTTCAGCCGCAAGGGCGAGATCGTGGTGCCCAAAGAAGCTGCCAGCGAAGATAAGTTGCTGGATCTGGTGCTGGAAGCCGGCGCAGAAGATTTGAAGGATGATGGATCGGGCTGGTACATCGTGACTCCGCCGGAAGCGATGGAAAAAGTGAAAGAAGCGCTGGCCAAGGCGGGGATTACGCCAACGTCCGCGGAGATTGGAATGGTGCCGCAGAATTACATCAAGCTAACAGGCGCACAGGCTACCCAGATGGTGCGGCTGGTGGAGGCGCTTGAAGAACATGATGACGTGCAGCACGTTTACGCGAATTTCGATATTGATGAGTCGGAGATACAGGCGGCCGTGGGGGCCGGGTAAGTAAAGAAAACACGTAACAAAAATACAGGCACGAGTGCAGTCCTACTTGGCGGCCATTCCCGTGACGGGGATGGCCGTTTTATTTTGGAACGGCATGCAGCGACAAAGGTCTGGAAGCTTGGCAGGGAACGCCGTAAACTTGGGGCGATGAAAACGACGGAGACAGCGGGAAGTTTAGGCGCGAAGAACGGATGTTTTCGCGTGCTTGGAGTGGACCCGGCCGCGGCTGGACCCACGGGTTACGGGGTTATCGAAAGCGACGGCCGGCGCTGCCGCATGTTGCATTATGGCGCGCTGAAAGTGGCGCCGAAGCGTCAGAAGGAATGTCTCGGCGCGGTGCTTCAGGATGTGCACCAGCGTCTTTGCGAGTTGATGGAGGAATTTTCCCCCGATGCAATGGCGGTTGAGGCGGTGTTTACCGCGCTGAATATGCGAACGGCTTTGCGCCTGGCGGAAGTGCGCGGCGTTGTGCTGCTGGCTGCGGCGCAG
The DNA here is from genome assembly GCA_903970165.1 of Betaproteobacteria bacterium. Lineage (GTDB taxonomy): Bacteria > Acidobacteriota > Terriglobia > Acidiferrales > UBA7541 > Acidiferrum. The sequence goes on along the minus strand of CAJCHZ010000094.1, from coordinate 5,205 downwards.
CGCGGTGTTGAGGTGCACAGCTATTCGCCGCGGGAGGTGAAAGCCTCGGTGGCAGGTTATGGGCAAGCGGACAAAAGACAAATGCAATTGATGGTGCGCGCGCTCCTGGAAATGAGCGAGACGCCGGAGCCTTCAGACGCCGCCGATGCCCTGGCCGTGGCGCTGTGCCACCTGCAGGCTGAGCAGGCACTCCAACGATTTGGACTTCGCGACGTAACCGTGAGGCCGAAGCCGCGCATCCAATCTCTCGGCTCGAGACCTTCCGTTGTACGCGTCGGCGCAACGCACAGCGAGATACCGCGCATCGTAACCTCACGATGAAGACTTCTTCCCTAAGATTCCTGTTGCTGGCTTTGTTGGCGAGCGGCCTGTCAAGCAGCGTCGCTCTGGCCGCTGCGCCTGCACGAGCCGCATCCCCCGCTCCGGCTAATGCGAAGCTAAGTTATCGGCGCATTTTCAAATCCAGTTCGCCGGAATTCATCGAGATCATGGTGCGAGACGATTCCGACGCCGCAAGCTACGAGATTCGCCAGCTCGACGAAGATCCCGGGGCGACACCGTTTGAGGTGGGCTCTGTACTGCGCGACAAAATGTTCGAGTTGGCTGGCCAGCTCAAAAATTTTCAGGGGCAGGACCTCGACGTACACCGCAGGATCGCCAATCTGGGCGAAAAAAGTTTCCGCTGGGAGCGTGGCGCGGAAAGCCACGAAACGAAATTCAACTACACGCTGAATTCCGCTGCTGCCCAGTTGATGCAAATCTTCGAAGGCCTGGCGCGGCAACAGGAACTGGTCATGCTGCTGGAACGCCGTATGAAGTACGACCGTCTCGGAATCAACGACGCTCTTTTGCAATTTGAAACGGACTTGAACCACAAACTGCTGCCGGAGCCGCAGCGCGCACTGCCTACATTGGATCAGATCGCGAGCGATTCCCGGTTTGTGGAAATCGGCAGGCAGCGCGCCCGTGCGCTCGCGGAGAGAATTCGCCACCCCAGCTCAAGCTGAGCTACTTGCCAAGATTCCATTTGCGAGGCTTGCGCGCGGCATTCAGCTCGGGCGCTTCGGCAAGCAAGCTCAGCGGCACCAGGGCCGTTTTGCTGTAATGCTCGCCTTCAAGGATTCGTCCCTGGCAGCGCCCAAGCGTTTCTTCCACTTCCAAGACTCTCAACGGAGTCCCTTCCGGCAACAACAGCAGCTTCTGAGCGGCGATCAGCAGCGATAACCCGACGTCGTCACTCGCGGCATCCAGCTTTTGCCTCTCGCGGGCAGTTGCGTCGTCCGCACACACCCAAGCGAACGGATGCCCTTCCTCTCCACGAAGTTTGGCGACGCGGCCAACCCAGGCCGAATCTTTAGAGGCCTTCGAGGGCGGCGCGGCGGATGTGACCGATGCAGCTGTGCGCGGCGCGGCTGCTTGCTTGACCGTCCCAATGAAACGATAACCGCGCTTGGGAAGAGTCTCGACAAACCGCGGTTTCTTTTTGTCGTCGCCAAGCGCCTGCCGTAGCTTCTTGATTGCTGTGTTGAGGCTGTGATCGAAGTCGACGAAAGTGTCCGCAGGCCAGAGACGGTTGCGCAGCTCCTCCCGCGTCAATACCTCGCCGGGCTGTTCCAACAGCATCGCCAGCACGTGAAAAGGTTGGACTTGTAGCTTTATCTTGCGTCCCGCCTTGTACAGCTCTTCGGCGCGCAGATCCACCTCGTAAACGTCAAAACGCACCATGTTTGAGGAGCGAGCAGCTTGCGGCATCGAGTTCCTTGCTTAGGCGAAAGAATATACCACTCTCCCGAAGAATTGCGAGAGCGTTCCCGATGCGAATAAACCTTTTATTTCGTGTAGTTTGCGTGTTCACCCGGAGTGTCCTCGCAGTTCACCGCCGGTGCATTGTCCTCCCAGTGGGAATGCGCGAAAGTGTGACCAGGTTGAGGCGCTGCAGAGGCAAACGCACCGAGCGAACCACCAAACAGCCCGGACGAGCCCCGGCGGGAAAGTGATGAGGAGAAGCCAATGAAGAAGAGAGCCTTGGTAGTGGCAGGAATTATGGCGCTGACGGTAATGGCTTCCACCCGAGTTGCGCATGCCCAACTTGCAAAGTTTGCAAAAGTTCAAAACCAGGCGCAGGTCGCCTCGGTTGACAGTCTCTCCCCAAATAACCGCTAGTAAACCCCGCCTTAAACTCTGCTACCCACGGGAATCCGGAGCCCCCATCCCGGATTCCCGAACCCTCCTCTTAAAGGGTTCGACTGGGAAATCGAAATGGAACGCCATGATCGGATGCAATGAGATCCAAAGAGATTCGAAGGGCAAGTCAGAAACGCCAGTCTTTCCCTTGAACGACCGGCTGGAGCGGCGCGGATTCCAGTGGTAAGCTGTTCTCACAAAAGCCTTTCTCTCCCCGCAGGAGCATTTCGAGCGTTATTTGTTGGGCCAGCTGAACGTATACCTGGGTAAGGACTACGATGCATCACGCGACTACAATGAACTTCAAGGAGTCCGTGGCGATTGCTACGAGCAGTCTCTGGGCGCATAAGCTTCGGAGCATTCTGACTCTGATCGGCGTAGTGATTGGTGTGGCCGCCGTAATAGCCGTCGTGAGCCTGGTCAATGGCGCAAACCAGTATGTCGCGACGCGCGTTTTCCGATTGGGCGCGGATGTCTTTGGCGTGGCAAAGCAGCCGCAAATCGTTACCAATGTGGACGACTACTTGGAGTTTCAAAAACGCAAGAAGATTACCTACGACGATTATCTCTCCGTCAAGGAACTCTGCAAATCGTGCAAGGATATCGGCGCGTCCCTTGCCGGGCGCCTCGAAGTGAAGAGCGGGCTGAACTCACTGAAGGACACCAACCTGCGAGCGTGGACTCCGGAAATGGCAGAACTTTATGACGTGGACCTCGTTGCGGGCCGCCACATTACGCAGACCGACCTGCAACAAGCCGCACCGGTTTGCGTGATCGGGAACGATCTGGTGGAGAATCTGCTTCCGGGCGTGGACCCCATTGGAAAAGAAGTGCGCTGGAAAAACATTCCCTGCGAGGTAATCGGGGTCGGCAAAAAAGAAGGTTCTGCGCTGGGCACTTCTCTCGATAATTGGATCATCCTGCCGCTGACCACTTACAAGAAAGAGTACGGCACGCAGGACGACTCGCTGCGCATCACGGCGCGAGCGGAATCGGCGACGAAGATTCAGGACAGCGTCGACGAAGTACGGCAGATCATGCGCGGCCGGCGCCATCTTGCTTATGCAAAGAAAGATGATTTCTCGATTGAAACGAGCGACTCGTTTTTATCCTTGTGGAAGGATATCAGCAGCAGTTTTTTCCTGGTGACCATCGCGATTGCTTCGATTTCGCTGCTGGTCGGCGGTATCGTGATCATGAATATCATGCTCGTTTCCGTAACGGAGCGCACGCGCGAAATTGGCTTGCGAAAAGCCCTTGGTGCGCGAAGCGGCGATATTCTTCGGCAGTTCCTGATTGAGTCTTCGACGATTTCGCTATTTGGCGGAGCGCTGGGAGTGATTTGCGGCGTGTTACTGGCTCAGCTAGTGTCGCTCGTTTCGCCGCTGCCGAGCGCGGTGCAGCTCTGGTCCGTGATTGGCGGTTTGCTGGTGGCGCTTAGCGTGGGATTGTTCTTTGGGACGTATCCGGCCTCGAAAGCAGCACGGCTGGACCCGGTTGTCGCTTTACGATCGGAATAACGGCACGGGCAGGTTTCGTTCGCAGTTCGGCCCGGAGCGTTTTAGATAGATTATGGCTACCCTGGACAAATCGCTGCCGCTGGCTTCCGCGCTGCCCGTGCGCGTCCGGGGCGGCAAGCAGACCGCGCTGAAGTTTCGCGATGAACTCCTGCTGGCGCTCGACACCCTCCGCAAAAACTCGTTGCGTTCGGCTCTCACTATTCTGGGAATCGTGATCGGCATCACCACCGTGATCACGGTCACGTCCGTCATCAACGGCCTGAACGAAAACGTGCTTGGGGGCATCCGTGAACTCGGCTCGGACACCATCATTGCCTACCGCTTTCCCTGGGCGTCGCTCTCGCGCCCGCCCAGTGACTGGTTCACGCGCAAGGAGCTTCAACCGGAATGGGCGGACGACATCGCGAAACTTCCGCACATCAAGGCATGCTCGGCTTCGATGCGGATTTTTCAGCCGCAATTCGGTTCCGGAACGGAAGACGTGCGCCGCGGGGCTTACCGCGCGAAGAGCGTGATCCTGCAGGGCAACATGCCCTCGATTGGCGAAATCTTCGACCTGAAGATCGAGTCTGGGCGCTTCTTCAATGAAACCGACATGGAGCATCGGGCGCCCGTGGTTTTGCTTGGCTATGACACGGTGCGCACTCTGTTTCCGGAATCGCCCTCAGCGAGCCTCGGCCAGGAAGTTACGATTGATGGCCAGTTGTTTACGGTGATCGGCACTTTGCAAAAGCAGCGGCAAGGCATTTCCGGCGGTTCTAATCCTGAAGACAATTCCGCTTACATGCCGGTCACCACGCTTCGCAAGCTTTATCCGAATCAGAAGGACTACGTTATTTTTGCGAAAGCCAGCGATCCCAATAATGTCGACCAGTCGGTTGACGAAATGCGCGACTTGCTGCGCCGCAAGCGGCGCCTCCCAAACGGCAAAGCCGACGATTTCGCGATTTTTACTCCGGACTATTTTCTGGAGCTGTGGCAGAGAATCAGCGGGCTGATTTTCATTTTGATGTTCGCGGTGGCTTCCGTCGGTCTCATCGTCGGCGGTATCGGCGTGATGAACATCATGCTCGTTTCCGTGACGGAGCGCACGCGCGAGATCGGCGTTCGAAAAGCCATCGGCGCGAAGCGCAACAACATTCTTGTGCAGTTTCTGATCGAAGCCGTTACGCTCAGCGCCATCGGCGGAGTCATTGGCGTGTGTTTCGGATCAGGAATCAGCTTGCTGCTGCGCTACGGCGCGCATTTTCCTGCCATGCTGTCTTTGTTCTGGATCATCACTGCGCTGGTCCTGTGCGCCCTGATCGGCATCGTCTTCGGCGTCTACCCCGCGTGGAAAGCCGCTCGCCTCGATCCAGTAGAAGCCCTCCGCTACGAGTAAATCATGGCCCCCTCCGGGGACCACAACGAAGGATGAAAATGGGCTCGAGACGGCGTAGCGTTAGTGGAGCCGCGTTGGCGACGGAGGCCGAGCTACTCTGGCGCTGGTAGAGCCCGCGTA
>CAJCHZ010000093.1 GCA_903970165.1 Betaproteobacteria bacterium | reverse complement strand
GTCGATGAGTTTGACGACCCAGTCGGAGTCGGTGCCGGAGGTAGAGGCGAAGATATCGGCGAGGACGTTGCCGGCGATGGTTACGTCGTGGTCGAGCGCGCCGGTGGACCAGGAAGCGTAATCTTTGCGGCCCGCGAGGAGCGTGCGCTGGTCTTCGACCATCCAGGTGTACCACTGCGAGCCGTCGGAGTAGGTGGCTTGGATCGGGCGATGGCGATAGGGGATGGGGTTGGCGGGGTCGGACACGTATTCGGCAAAGTTGCCGGTGGATGCGGGCGCGGCATCTTTCTTCACGCCGACGGTGGCAGGCCGCTCGTGGGAGAGCGAGCCATCCGCGGCGAGGTAAAGATTACTGGGCTGGCTTTCCGGTGGGGGCCAGTGGGAGTATTCCTTCCATTTGTTCGAGCCGGACTCGAACGTGGCGGTGTCCTGGAGGGGGACAGTGCCCTGGTCGTGTAGATAGAAATTAAAGAACGGCGCTTCGTAGCGGGCGCGAAATTCGTCGGTGGTGGGTTCGCCGAAGTAGATTTCGCCGAGATGATTGGAGGTGCTGCCCCACTGGCCGTGGTTCCAGGGGCCGATGACCAGGAAATTTTGGTGGTTGGTATCGTGGGGTTCGAGGGCTTCGTAGGCTTCCTGCGGGCCGTACATGTCTTCCTGGTCCCAGAAGCCGCCGACCAGCAGCGTGGGGACGGCGACTTTGTTCAAATGCCATTCGACGCCGCGGGAGCGCCAGAAGTCGTCGTACTGGGGATTTTGCAGGAAGCCGATGCCGGTGGGCATTTTGTCCACGCCGGATTGCTTGGCGGCGGCGGCGAAGGAGCCGGCTTTTAGAAAATAGTCGTAGGCGTCTTCATCGAGTTTGCCGAAGGCGTTTTCCTTGGAGCTCTCCATGCCCATGGTGTAGTCGTAGCCGTAAGACTGGCGGAAGGCGCCATTGTGGAAGAAGTCGTCGCCCATCCAAACGTCGATCATGGGAGCTTGCGGGGAGATGGCTCTGACGGCGGGATGAGGATCGATGCCGGCGGCTTGCGCGAGGAAGCCGGGATAGGAGATGCCGAAGACGCCGACGCGGCCATTGTTGTTGGGAATATTTTTGACGAGCCAGGCGACCGTGTCGTATGTGTCGGTGCTTTCGTCGACGAGTTTGGGATTGGCGTGATCAACTTCGGCGCGGGACATGACGAAGGTGCCTTCGGACTTGTAGCGGCCGCGAATGTCTTCGAAGACGAAGATGTAGTGGTCGCGAACGAGTTCCGGGTAGCGGGAGTTGATCCCGTCGGAGCTGTACTCATCGACGCCATAGGGCGTGCGTTCCAGGAGGATGGGGAGGGGGTGGTCGACCGGGCCTTTGGGGGTGAGGATTACGGCGTGGAGCTTGATGCCGTCGCGGACAGGGATCATGACTTCTGCGCGGAGGAATTCGGGTTTGGAGAAGGTTTGCGGGTCGTTGCTGATTTTTTTGGCGTGGCGCGAGGATTTGTCCGCAGCGATGCGCAAGAGACCGGTGACGGCGCCATCGGGGGCGAATTGAAATTTGAAAAGCACGGCGGAATTGGCGGCAAGGGAGAAAGTGTCGGGAGACTGCTGGGCGAGCGCGGCGCGGGGGGAGCGGGCGGATTCGGCGAAGAGTTTTTCGTCGGCGAGGGAGATGGAGAGGGGGTTGAAGGGGGAGTCGTCGTACAGGTATTGGCCCTCGAAGGAGGCGAGTTTGGGAGCAGCGGGCGCGTTGGAAGATTGGGCGCTGGCGACGATGGTGTTCACAGCCACGAGAAGAAGGATGCGGGCGAGTGCGCGAATCGAGATGGAAGTCATGGGCACAGTTTTATCACAAAGCGCGGACGGCAGGCACGGGGTCAGAAGGTGCGCTCGGTGATTTGGGGAGGCACGGCGTTGAAGTCGGAATAGCGGAGCCAGGCGGGGCGGACGACGAAGTGAGTGATGCCGGGCCAGGAGAGGCGGGAGGGGCCGTCGGGCCAGGCGGCGAAATAAATTTTTTGGTAATGCTGCAATTCCTGGCCGAGGAGTTCCGTGGCGTGGCCTTCGTATTGGAGGGTTTGTTCGTTGTCCCAGCCGATGACGAAGGAACATTTTGGGTTGGCGATCAGGTTGGGATATTTTCTGGAGGATTTTACGGTGTCGAAGATGATTTCGAGGTCGGGCGTGGTGGCGATGCCGACCAGTGCGGATTGCGGGGTGTGGTTGGCGGACAGACTGGAGATCACGCCATAACGGTGGCGTTGCAGGAAGGCGTGGATGGAAGATTTGTCCATGGCAAATGCCCTCGAATTCTTACGCCCGGGCGAGCTGGGGCGCAGCATGCTGCGCCCCTACAAAGGCGCGCCTACAAGGAGCACAGACTGAAGTCTGTGCCACTCTAAGAGACGCCACCCCTAGGCGATGGTGACGTCGGGGCTGAGGTAGACGTCCTGGATGGCGTTGAGTAGCTTTACCCCTTCGGCCATGGGGCGCTGGAAGGCTTTGCGGCCGGAGATGAGGCCGGTGCCGCCGGCGCGCTTGTTGATGACGGCGGTGGTGACGGCTTCGGCGAAGTCGTTGGCGCCGCTGGCGCCGCCGGAATTGATGAGGCCGCTGCGGCCGGCGAAACAGTTGATGACCTGGTAGCGGGTGAGGTCGATGGGGTGATCGCTGGCGAGTTCGGTGTAAATGCGCTTGTCGAATTTGCCGTAGCTGGAGTCGCCCATGTTGAGGGCCATGTATCCGCCATTATTTTCCGGAAGCTTTTGTTTGATGATGTCGGCCTGAATGGTCGTTCCAAGGTGATTGGCCTGTCCGGTAAGGTCGGCGGAGACGTGGTAGTCCTTGTCCTTCTTAAAAGCGTTGTTGCGGAGATAGCACCAGAGAACGGTGGCCATGCCAAGTTCGTGGGCCTCGGCGAAGGCGCGGCTGACTTCAACGATCTGGCGGTCAGCATTGTCGGAGCCGAAATAGATCGTCGCGCCGACCGCGGCTGCGCCCATGTTCCAGGCTTCTTTTACAGTACCGAAGAAGATCTGATCGAATTTATTGGGGAAGGTGAGGAGTTCGTTATGGTTCAGCTTCACGATAAAAGGGATTTTGTGCGCGTATTTGCGCGCGACGGAGCCGAGCACGCCAAAGGTGGAGGCAACCGCGTTGCAACCGCCCTCGACCGCCAGCTTGACGATGTTTTCGGCATCGAAATAGTCGGGATTTTTGGCAAAGCTGGCGCCGGCGGAATGCTCGATGCCCTGGTCAACGGGAAGGATCGAAAGATAGCCAGTGCCGTGGAGACGGCCATGATGGAACAGACGCTGGAGATTCGTCAGAACGCGGCTGTTGCGGTCGGAGATGGTCCAGATGCGATCGACAAAATCGGGACCGGGGACATGCAGGCGTTCCTTTGAGATTTTGGGCGATTTGAAGCCAAGAAGGGATTCGGCTTTTGCGCCGAGATAGGTTTCGATACTGCCAGAAGTGGTGCTCGTTGCCATTTGGGTCTCCTACTGAATATTTTAGGATATATCGTGCCACCGCGGCTAAGAAAAGCGGCAGCGGAGCTGCCGCACTCCACAACACGCCCAACAACACACTCTAAAACAGCTCACTCGCGAATGGCTTTTTTGAGCATGCTGCCGGCACCGGTGTCCACCAGCCACAGCAATTTGCCGTTGGTGGGCTGGATCAACTGCGCCGGCAACTGATCTGGCTCGTAAATTCGTTCGAGGACCGCAGTCAGCGCGGGGGCTTTCTCTGTGCCGCCGACGAGGAAGAGGACGTTGGCGGCGTTGTTGATGGCCGGAGCGGTCAGGGTAATGCGATCCATGAGGACTTTGCCGACCCAGTTATGCACCGCGATGCGGCGAGTTTCTTTAAGAGCCTTGGTGCCGGGAAATAGAGAGGCGGTGTGGCCTTCCGGGCCCATTCCGAGAAAGATCAAATCAAAGCGCGGGAACTGGCCATCCGCCAACTTGAAATAGGACTTGATAGCCTGTTCATATTCCTGGGCGGCTTGTTCTGCTTCGGGATATTCCCCTTTGATGCGCGTGATTTGTTCCGGCTTTAGGGGCGATTTGGAAATCAGCGTTTCGGAGGCCATGCGGTAGTTGCTCTCGGCGTCGTCTGGTCTTACATGGCGTTCGTCGCCGAAGAAGATGTGCATTTTGTCCCAAGGGAGCCGGGAGCGGAGAGCGGGATCGCTGACGAGAAGACCGTGCATCGTCTTGGGAGTCGATCCGCCGGAAAGAGCCACGTCGAACGAGCCTTTTTGTTTAACGGATTCGACGGCAATATCCACGAAGAGCTGCGCCGCCCGTTCGGCGATAGCGGCGCTGTCAGGAAGGATGCGAACTTCGGCGTTTGATTTCGGTTTCAGTTCCGCGCTACTCATACTGCCTCACTTGTTCATCGCTCCGGCAGCTTTCAGATTTTCGGTGGCCGTAGCAGAACTCTTGGCGTCTTCCTCTTCTTCGCCGATCTTGCGCCAGGCGCGGCCGTCGCGAGCCATCAAATCATCGGCCTCTTTAGGCCCCCAGGAGCCGGCGGCGTAATTCGGGAAGCCGCGAGCCGGCAGGGCTTTCCAGACGTCGATAACAGGCTCAATAGCGGCCCAGCCTGCTTCTACCATGTCAGCGCGCTGGAAGAGAGTAGCGTCGCCGAGCATGCAATCGTAGAGAAGGCGTTCGTAGCCGGTGCTGTGCGAGGTGCCAAAATCGCGGGCGTAATCGAAATCCATGTTGACGAGGCCGAGCTTCATGACCGAGCCGGGGACTTTGGCGGCGAAGCGCCAGGAGATGCCTTCGTCTGGCTGGATATGAATGACCAAGCGGTTGGTGCGCGGGTCTTTTATGGGTGTCTTTCGGAAAAGCATGAACGGAGTACGGCGGAATTGGATCGCGATTTCCGTTACGCGCTTGGCGAGGCGCTTGCCGGTGCGGAGATAGAAAGGAACGTCGGCCCAGCGCCAGTTATCAATCTTGAGTTTGAGGGCGACGAAGGTTTCCGTATTCGATTCCGGAGAAACGTTTGGTTCGCTGCGGTAGGCCGGGACCCGGTCATTTCCTTCGGTGCCTTCGCCGTATTGGCCGCGGATCATGTTGTGCAAAACGTCTTCGGGCGAGGGAATTTGCAGGGCGTGAAGAATTTCGGCTTGTTTATCTCGGACGGCATCGGCCTCGAAGGAGATCGGCGGCTCCATGGCCGTCAAAGTCAAAAGCTGGAACAGGTGATTCGGCACCATATCGCGCAATGCGCCGGCAGTCTCGTAAAATCCGCCGCGGTGCTCGACGCCCACGGATTCGGCGGCGGTGATTTGCACGTGATCGATGTAGGTGCGGTTCCAGAGCGGCTCGATCATGCTGTTGGCAAAGCGGAAAACCATGAGGTTCTGGACGGTTTCCTTGCCGAGGTAATGGTCGATGCGGAAAATCTGCTTTTCGGTGAGGATTTGTTTCAGTTCTTTGTTGAGCTGCTGAGCGGATGGAAGGTCGTGACCGAATGGTTTTTCCACAATCACGCGCGTCCACTTGCCGTTTTCTTCCTTCGTCAGTCCAATTTCACCTAGCTTCTGGACGATGGCCGAGAAAAAGCTAAAAGAAACGGCGAGGTAGTGGAAGAGATTGCCCTGTGTGCCATGGGTTCTGTCGACTTCGGTGATCTGGTTCTTCAGGCGCTGATAGGCAGCGGGATCCTTGAAATCGCCCTGAACATAGTAAATGCGTTCCATAAACCACTGCCAGAGCGCTGGATCGACGGGGTGGTCTTCAAACTGTTTGATCTCTTCATTGAGAAGCGAGCGGAACGAATTCGTGTCCATGGAATCGAAGGAGAAGCCGACGATGGCGAACTGCTTCGAAAGAAGGCCCTCCTGCGCGAGGTTGATCAACGCGGGAATGAGCTTGCGCTTGGTGAGGTCGCCGCTGGCGCCGAAAATCACCATGACGCAAGGAGAGGCGAGGGGGCTCAGTTCCTTGTTTTTGTCAGTCGGGATCATGCAGATTGTCCTGTCTCAGGCAGCTCGTTGGAGGCCCGGGGCGCTTCTAGTGACCGTCTTTCTTCTCAAGATGGCCGCCGAACTGAAAGCGCATGGCGGACAGAAGCTTTGCGGCGAAATCGTCTTCGCCGCGGGACGTGAAGCGCTGAAATAGAGATGCAGTGAGAACGGGCGCGGGTGCAGTCGATTCGATGGCGGCGAGGATGGTCCAGCGGCCCTCGCCGGAATCGGAAACGCGCCCGGAGAAGCGCTCGAGGGTCGGCTGTTCAAGGAGCGAGATGGCAGTCAGGTCCAGCAGCCAGGAGGCGACGACGCTGCCGCGGCGCCAGACTTCGGTGACGTCGGCGAGGTTGAAGTCGTATTGATAGTGTTCGGGATCACGCAGAGGAGTGGTTTCGGCGTCGATTTCGCGATGGGATTTTCCCACGTTGGCGTGCTTCAAAATGTTAAGCCCTTCGGCGTACGCGGCCATCAGGCCATACTCGATGCCATTGTGGACCATTTTTACGAAGTGACCCGCGCCGGATGGGCCACAATGCAGATAGCCCTCTTCGGAGGTGCCGCCCGCTTTTTCGCGGCCGGGTGTGCGGTCGACATTTCCGCGGCCGGGAGCGAGCGTTTTGAAGATGGGATCGAGGTGTTTGATGATGTCGTTCTCGCCGCCAATCATCTGGCAGTAGCCGCGTTCGAGGCCCCACACGCCGCCGCTGGTGCCGACGTCGCAATAGTGGACGCCTTTCGCTTTAAGCTCTTTGGCGCGGCGGATGTCGTCGATGTAGTAGGAGTTTCCCCCGTCGATGACGATGTCGCCGGAGTCGAGCTTGGCGGTGAGATCGTGGAGCGTGGAGTCAACCACGGCCGCGGGTACCATCAGCCAGATGGCGCGCGGCTTTTGAAGTTTATTGATGAAATCATCGAGAGAAGTGGCGCCCGTAGCGCCTTCTCCTGCAAGCTGCTTTACCGATTCCGCGCTGCGGTCGTAGACGACACACTGGTGCCCATTTTTTTGCAGCCGGCGCACCATATTAGCGCCCATTCTCCCAAGACCAATCATGCCGAGTTGCATTGCGTCCGCTCCTATGAATTCGAATTGAAATTGAGTATCAAGAGTTCATGCCTGGCGATCAGTTGGCGTGCGCCTGATTAAGGGCATCGGTCAAGGTTGCAAGACCAGCCGTCACATCTTTCCCGAGATGAACGCGCAAGGCGCGCCTGCCGCGTTCGGCGAGAACGGCAAAATCGCCACGCGCTTGCGCGGCTTTTACGACGCCAAAGGTGTACTTCTGCCCGGGAACGAGCAGGTCCACGGCGTCGTCGCATGTAATCTGTAGGAAGACACCGGAGTTGGGTCCGCCTTTATAGGCTTGTCCGGTGGAATGAAGGAAGCGCGGGCCGAAGCCGAGGACCGTTGCGACTTTTTTAGTGTCGCGCACGGCCAGGCGAATGGACTGGAGAGCCGCTTCATGGGCCTCGTTCATGGTGATGTAGCCGAGGACGCCGAAGTAATCGCCCGCGCTCATCCGGGAAAGATGATTTTTCAGAAAGCCAACAAGAGTTTCGCCGCCTTTGAGAGCGAGCGTATTTTTCGGATCGGCGTATAGTTTGAGGCTGCCTCCCGTGAAGAATTGTGCTTCAGAAGGAAGTTTGCCGGTTTCTTCATACTCGGCAGTCAGTTTGCGGGTTTCCACTTTGCTGGCTTCGACGTCAGGCTGATTGAAGGCGTTGATTCCGATGATCGCGCCGGCGACGGCGGTGGCGATTTCCCACCGGAAGAATTCCTGGCCAAGATTGTAAATGTCAGACAAAACGATGCGCACGACAGGGTGCCCGGCCTTGGCGAGAGCATCCACGGCAGCAGACTGCTGCTTGTCGGTATCGGACTCCAGGCGGAGATAGGCAAAAACGCGGTCGTCGCCGTACGCATCAGGCGTGGAGACCTTTTCGCGGTCTACTGGAATAATGCCTTTGCCGACTTTTCCCGTGGATTCAGCGAGGAGCTGCTCGAGCCAGGCACCGAGATCGAAAATTCCGAGAGAGGTGATGATGGTGACCTTGTCCCTGCCCTGAGTTGCGGCGACACCGAGGATGGTTCCAAGGACCGCGCCGGGGTTCTTGGTTGCATCGCTATCAGGTCCGCAGGCGTCCACCATTTTTTTTGTGTTCTTTAGAAAACGGGGCACGTCGATACCCATGACAGCAGCCGGCACCATGCCGAAATTGGACAGAGCGGAATACCGCCCACCGATGCTGGGCACGCCGAAGCAAATTTTGCGAAATTTGTCTTTTTCGGCAGCGCGCTGCATTTTTGAGCCGGGATCCGTAATGGCGATAAAGCGGTTGCCGGCTTCCTTCTCTCCCACTTTGGATTTCACGCGGTCAAAAAAGTATTGTTTGTAGATGTTTGGTTCCAGCGTGCCGCCAGATTTGCTGGAAACGATGCAAATCGTGCTGGATAGGTCGACTTTGTTCTCGATGTATTTGATTTGCGCGGGATCAGTGGAGTCCAGAACGTGGAGGTCCGGGAAGCCCTCGGCCTTTCCGAATGTCATGCGCAAAACTTCAGGGCAGAGACTCGATCCACCCATCCCGAGGAGCAGGGCGTTCTTGAATGCGGCCTCTTTTATGTTCTCGGCAATCTGATTCAGAGCGTCAATACCCCCAAGCTGCTCTTCCGTGATGTCCAACCAGCCGAGCCACTTGCCCTCGTCGGCTCCCGTCCACAGCGAAGAATCTTTCTCCCAGAGCTTTTTGATTTTGTTGTTCTTGTTCCAGTCCGCGAGGGAAGCGTTCACATCGCTGGAAAGCTTCGCCGGGAGTTTGTAGCTTTGCGGGTTCACGCTCACGAGCTAACCCCGGCCGTTTTTCCGGTGGCGTCGAGAAGCTGTTTGAATGCGTCGGCAAAAAGCTTGACGCCATCCACGAGAAGCTTGTCCGTTACTTCCTTCATGGAAATGCCGGCTTTGGCCAGGTTCTCCATGGTCTTGCGCGCCGCTTCGACATTTTCCGTCAGGCTGGCGCGCAGTTTGCCGTGGTCGCGAAACGCATCAAAGGTAGCCGGAGGAATGGTATCCACGGTGTCGGCGCCGATGAGTTCTTCGACGTAGATCACGTCGCGATACTTGGGGTTCTTGGTGCTGGTGCTAGCCCAGAGCAGGCGCTGCGTCTGGGCACCCTTCGCCGCCAAAGCCTTCCAGCGGGCTCCGCCAAATAGCTCCTGATACTTGTGGTAGGTCACTTTGGCGTTGGCAATGGCGATTTGGCCGTGGATACTTTCGAGCAAAGATTTCTGAGCAGGGTCGGGTCCAGCCTTCAGTTTCTCATCGATCTTGCCGTCGACCAGGGAGTCGATGCGGCTAACGAAAAAGCTCGCAACGCTAGCGATGTGGCTTATGTCCTGGCCTTTGGATGCGCGCGCTTCGATAGCAGCGAGATAGGCTTCAGCGACTTGCTCGTAGGCGGATTGCGCGAAAAGCAGAGTGATATTGATGTTCAGGCCGTCTTCCAGAAGCTGGCGGATGGCTGGAACCCCTTCAGGAGTCGCCGGAACCTTGATCATGACGTTCGGGCGGTCTACGGACTTCCAGAGGCGGCGAGCTTCCTCGATGGTGCCCTTGGTGTCATTGGCGAGATAGGGAGAGACTTCGAGGCTGACGTAGCCGTCGCGCAGCTTGGAGCTGGTATAAACCGTTTTGAAAATGTCGCAGGCATCCTGAACGTCGCGGATGGCGATTTTTTCGAAGAGACCTTTGGCGTCGAGCTTTTTTGCATCGGGCGAATTGAGAATATCCGCGTAGACGCTGCTGCCGGTGATGGCTTTTTCAAAGATCGCGGGATTGGAGGTCATGCCGCGGAGCCCATCATCATCAATATATTTCTTCAGCCCCCCGCCCGTGAGCAGGTCCCGCCGGATATAGTCCATCCACGGAGACTGGCCGTAATCGAGAAGGGCCTTCAGGGGATTGGCGCCTTTCGCAGAGCCAACATTTGGAACAGTTGATGTCGTGGTCATGATGATTCTCCTCTATCACTAACAAAATCAAAATGGTGGGGCGTCCATTATACTGCCGGGACCGGATACGCCCGTTTCGCGCGCAACTGCTACCTTCCTAGGACTTCTTTTGCTGCGGCGACGACGTCTCCAACTTCGAAGCCGAATTTCTTCAACAAATCTTTGATGGGTGCCGATGCTCCAAACGAGCGCATTCCGATGATTTTGCCTTTGGGGCCGACATAGCGGTCCCAGCCAAGGACAGATTGCATTTCGACAGAAACGCGAGCGGTCGCGCCGGCCGGGAGAACGCTTTCCTTGTAAGCGGCGTCCTGCTTTTCGAAGAGTTCCCAGCAAGGCATGCTAACGACGCGGGCTTTTATGCCTTCAGCGGATAATTTTTCGTAGGCGGACATGATCAATCCCACCTCGCTGCCGCTGGCCATCAAGATGACATCCGGCTTTCCACCGGGGGCGTCCGCTAGTACATACGCGCCTTTTGCCACTCCGGATACGGCGCCATATTTCGTGCGGTCAAACGTGGGCATGGCTTGCCGGGTTAAGACAAGCGTCGATGGCCCGTGCGTATGCTGCAGCGCTACTTTGTAAGACTCGACAACTTCGTTTGCATCGCCGGGACGAAAGACCAGCATGTTCGGCATGGCGCGGAAGCCTGCCAGTTGTTCGATGGGTTGATGCGTCGGGCCGTCTTCTCCCAAACCGATGGAGTCGTGCGTGAAAATATAGAGCGCCGGAATTTCCATCAGTGCGCCGAGACGCATGCTGGGCTTCATGTAGTCGCTGAAATTGAAAAAGGTGGCGCTGAACGCGCGCAGCTTCGTAAGCGCCATGCCATTGACGGCTGCACCCATGCCGTGTTCGCGCACGCCGAAGTGAACGTTGCGCCCGTGAAATGCATCGGGAAAGAAATCGCCAGCGCCTTCAAACGTCAGATTTGTTTTGTTGGACTTGGCCAGGTCCGCTGAGCCGCCTACCATCCAGGGAATGTTCGCCGCCAGCGCGTTCAGAGTTTTGCCGGAGCTTTCGCGTGTGGCCATTCCTTTGGGATCGGCGGGGAAATTGGGAAGATTTTTGTCCCAGCCATCGGGCAATTTTCCGGCCAGCATGCAATCGATCTGAGCGGCGAGCTGCGGAAACTGCTTCTTGTACTCAGCGAATTTCGCGCTCCACGCGGAGTGAAATTCAGCGCCCCTCTTGCCGACGCCATTCTTGAATTGATCGTAAACACCGTCGGGCACGAGAAACTTGGCGTCTTCCGGCCAGCCATAGTTTTTCTTTACGAGTTTGACTTCAGCCTCGCCGAGCGGCTCGCCGTGCGCTTCGTAACTATCCTGTTTGTTCGGAGAACCGTAGCCGATGTGGCTGTCCACAACGATCAGCGTTGGCCGGTCGGTTGTCTTAAGGAAAGTCTCATACCCACGAGCCAGCGCGCGCAAATCATTGGCATCGGCAACGCGCGTGACGTTCCAGCCATAGCCGAGGAATCTCAGCATCACGTCTTCGTTGAAGGACCAATCTGCCGGGCCGTCAAGCGTTACGTGGTTATTGTCGTAGACCCAGCAGAGATTAGAGAGTTTCAGGTGTCCAGCAAGAGAAGCGGCCTCGGAGGCCACTCCTTCCATCAAGTCGCCATCGCCGCACACCGCATACACCTTGAAGTCAAAGATATCGAAGCCCGGCTTGTTGTAGTTGGCTCCTAGCCATTTGCCGGCGATCGCCATTCCGACGCTGTTCCCCGCTCCCTGCCCGAGAGGTCCCGTGGTTGTTTCAACCCCTGTGGTGATGTGCGATTCCGGATGACCAGGAGTTTTGCTGCCTATTTGACGAAAGCGCTTGATTTCGTCCATCGAAACAGCGAGAGAATCTAGAATTTTGCCGTCCTTCGTCGCTTCTTTGACGCCAGCAAGGTGCAGAGTGGCATAGAGCAGCATGGAAGCGTGGCCGGCAGAAAGAACAAAGCGGTCGCGATTGGGCCAGGTGGGGTCGGCGGGATCGTAGCGCAAGAAATTTTGCCAGAGGGAGTACACCACGGGCGCAAGCCCCATCGGTGCTCCAGGGTGTCCTGAATTGGCCTGTTGCACCGCATCAATCGCTAAGGTGCGAATGGTGTTGATGCTCAACAGATCCATGTCAAGCTGACTCTTCGGCTGACTCACTTTGGCTCCTAGATAGGAAGAAAAAATTCCCCCAGTCAGAATGTTCGATGCACCAAGCCGCACAACTGGTGAAGGGATTTTAATTAAATTGAAGCGTTCGCTCGCGCGACTCGAAGAGGCGATAGAGAACTGCCAAGTTAGCGCTGCGGCGCTTGTCTCCCCGCGAAACAACAGGCTATCTCGGGAGAGACAGAAAACGTACCGCGCCCTCCAGTGATTGTCAATCAGGTTACAAGACGTTCATAGGGGGAAGCCGCAAATTCGGAGCCGCCGGCAACCGTGGCCGCCATTGAGCAAGCGGGCGTTTACATGCTACTTTTTCTACCTGCCCTGCCCGGGTGGCGGAATGGCAGACGCTGGGGACTTAAAATCCAAATTGAGCCACTTCACGGTAACTAGCGACGGCTTGGCAATTTTCGCAATGAAGTGCACTTCTACTCTATGTCCATAGTGGCGGACGACTTAGTTATTCGCTCCGACCGATGCCCAAGCACTGGCGGGCACAGCTCAGCACGAGCAACAAATCGCGACTGACACCAAAACTGACACCGCGACTTGGCCGGAGATTTT
This sequence comes from Betaproteobacteria bacterium, assembly GCA_903970165.1. Taxonomy (GTDB): domain Bacteria; phylum Acidobacteriota; class Terriglobia; order Acidiferrales; family UBA7541; genus Acidiferrum. Next base: position 6,331 of record CAJCHZ010000093.1, on the reverse strand, counting down.
CGCAAAGAATGCAGGACCCGAGTAACTTGGTCGTTTGGCGTTGTGTCTCTCTCACAATTCTAATGCCTCGGACGCACTCGCGGTTTCGTCGGAAGCCCAGCGGACGCGCTGACCAAGCCTTCACTGAGCGCCAACGATCCACGCCAACGCTCGCGCCGACAGTCGGATTCTATTCTAATAAAGTTCTCAACGTCTCCACTTTGTAACTGGCGGGACCTTGACACGTTTATAAGGAACAAAATGTGCACGTACGTGGCCTGTTCCAGAGGCCTCGGGGAGGTTCAATACTCCAGCCTTGTGAAGAGCGATTCGTTGCCGGATATTTTGGAGGGGAAAATCAGAGCTGATCTTGTGTTTGCCGAGATACCGGCAAAGAGGGGACATGAAACCATTCCGAAATACATTATCGAGGTCAAACGCGCATCGGCGTCCAAGAGTCAGATAAATGCCGATCTTTCCCGGTTGGCCGCCGCGCACCGCCTACGCCCCGACATCCAAGCGTTTTTGTTTGTTATTTCAGAAGCGAAACGTCCCAACAGATTTGTTCACGAGGAAGGCCATTCGCTTCTCGGGGAACATAAAATACCGAAGTTTGACGGTTATTACAGGGTGAGGCGCACATGGAAAGCCGCGCACGCCTTCAAGAAGCGCGAGCGCGCGCAATATGCTTGCCTCATCGAGGCGTACTCCTCCCCGATGTCGCGGTAGAAGCGGCATGCTCGCTTATCCGTCATGCGCGGAGGTTCAGCAAGGTTTCGGGACATTCGGGACCTCTTGTAAACTGTGCCCATGATTACGCGAATCCCGCAGCGCACCAAGGACGATTGCACGATTTGCGTTGTGGCGATGGTGATGGGGCCGCCCTACACCTATGAATGGGTCCTGGAAGACAGCAGCAAGTATCCCCAATCCACTCCGGACGGAAAGTTTCCGGCATGGTGGGAAACCTATTTGCGTGATGAAGGATTCGACTTCCGTTACTGCCGCTTCAACGGTCTCTATGCCCTCCCGGACTACGGCGGTAGTGTGATGGGTATGCTCGGAATGGACATCCCGCGTTTGAAAGCAATGCATATCGTCGCCGTGGAGGAACTGGGGGTGGTCGATCCAGCCGACAATGCCCCGGACCACAATCTCGGTCCCGGAATACGTCCTGAACCGGCGGCATGATGCCGTCGTCTTTCCTGATCAATGGCTGGCCGTCCTGAAGCCGCCCCGATTTCCTGAATCCCGCTCGAATCTTCGTTATCTCAGGTTTGTTCGGGTGGCTCTGTCTGGTTCTTGATATCCTTTATTGTATCAAAATGGTTGTTTTGATGTAATTTAGGGCATCGCTTGATTCTTGGTCTGATGTATTATATGGTATCAACTATGAACGGCGATGCAAAAAAGGGTATCAGAATTCTGCGGCAGAAGGGGCTGCCCGCTGACCTGCGCCGGGCCCTGAAGGTCGCGCGGGAGAAGCGCGGCTGGAGCCAGAGGGACCTGGCAAGCCGTCTGGGCATCGCCCAGAGGCACATCTCCGGCATCGAGTCGGGGAAGATCGTGCCCCGCTACGACACGCTTCTTGAGCTTGTCCGCATGCTCGACCGCGACATCCTCATGGTCCCCCGCGCCCTCGTGCCGGTCGTGCAGTCGCTCGTGCGCGACCACCTTAAAGGCCAATCGGGCGAAGGCGAGGAACGCTCCCTCTATGCCGGCAGCGGCGACGACGAAGAGACGCAGGAGCCGCGCGATGAAGTTTGATCCGAAAAAACTCAACGCGCTTTCGGTGCGCCTGCATGGAAAGCACATTGGCGTCATCAACCGCCTCGCGGGCGACCGCCAGCTTTTTGCGTTCGAGCAGGACTATATCGACGACGAGAAGCGCCCCACACTGAGCCTTTCCTTCAAGGGCAGCACCGGCGGGCTCGTGACACAGACGCGCCCCACGGTGCGCCGTGTGCCGCCGTTCTTCTCGAACCTTCTTCCCGAAGGCCACCTGCGTGACTATCTCGCAAAGCGCGCGGACGTGAATTCCGAGCGCGAATTCTTCCTCCTCGCCGTGCTCGGCGCCGACCTTCCCGGCGCGCTTGTCGTTGCGCCCTTTGAACGCGAGGCGCAGCGAGCCGGCGCTCATCATGATAATGAGCACGACGAGGACGATCACGGCCATGGCGGCGAAGAGCCGTTGCGCTTTTCTCTCGCCGGCGTGCAGTTGAAATTCTCCGCCGTCATGGAAGCCTCCGGCGGCCTGACCATCGCCGCGGACGGCATGGGAGGATCGTGGATCGTTAAACTGCCTTCCGCCCGCCACCAGGCGGTTCCCGAGAATGAACTCGCCATGCTGGAACTGGCCCGGCGCGCCGGGATCTCCGTGCCTGAAAACAAACTCGTCGATATCGCAGGCATCAAAGGACTGCCCGAACAGGCCCACACGGTGGAAAGCAAGGCGCTCGCCGTGCAGCGGTTCGACCGCCTCCCCAACGGGGAGCCCGTTCACATGGAGGATTTCGCGCAAGTCTTCGGGCAATTTCCCAATGACAAGTACAAACACCGCAGCTACGCGAATATTGCGGCTGTTCTTTGGGCGGAAAGCGGCGAGGAATCCACTTATGAATTCGTGCGGAGGCTCGTTTTCTCCGTGCTGATCGGCAATGCCGACATGCATCTCAAGAACTGGTCGCTCCTGTACCCCGACCGGCGCAAGCCCGTTCTGTCGCCGGCCTACGATTTTGTCGCAACGCTCCCCTACATTCCGGGCGACACGCTCGGCTTGAGTTTCGGCGACAGCCGCAGCCTTTCCGAAATCACGCCCGACCAGATGCGGCGTTTTGCCGACACGGCAAGAATTCCGGCGAGCCCGCTCTGGCAGATCGCGGTCGAGACGGCAGAGCGCACCGTGGCTGCGTGGAAAACCCTCGAACAGGCGGACGTGCTCCCCAAAGACCTGCGCGCCTCCATCGAGAAGCAGATTCTTGCGGTCGCCGCCACTGTAAAGTGACCCTAGGCAAATCGATTACAATTCCGTCCGTGACGACGCCCCGCGCAAATATCATCCTGGATACAAACGACAGGATCGCCTTCGGCGTCTATGCGGACATTTTCAGACCGTCCGAAGAAGTGCTAGGCTAGCGCCGGAGCATCAGCTGGGCGCGGTTCAGAAACTCTGTCCGAGCAGTCAAGGACAGGCGGCGGCGACTGACACTAGAACTGGCACCACGCATGAGGCCGTAACCGTCGCTGCCACGTGAAACTGCAATAACTTGAGATTGTGCTATGTTTTAGGTATGCCGTGCCCGGGTGGCGGAATGGCAGACGCTGAGGACTTAAAATCCTCCGGGGATTTTTCCTCATGTGGGTTCGACTCCCACCCCGGGCACCAGTCTTTCTTATTGAAGATGAATGAGTTGTTGCGCCGCTCCGTTCCGTGTACCTCTGGTGTACCCCACTTTGCAATAGAACGAGCGGATCGCGGCTCCAGGCGGCAGCCAAATCCGCTTCCAGTTGTTCCTGTCGCGAGCGCACCCACGGCGCGTAATGCTTCTCAGTGATTCTCACGCTTTGATGGCCTAGCAAAATCGAGACTCGCTCGATGGGCACTCCAGCGAGAAGCAATTCAACGGCGAATGTGTCGCGGAAGCGATGCGCATGTCCATTCGGAACGTTTGCGAGTTTGAAGAGTTTGCGCAATCGTGTTTGCCAGCTCCTCACGATGCTTTCGAGCTTTCCTCTTCCGCTCCAGAAGAAAAATTCGTCTGTGACCTTTGGCGTAGCTTCCAAGGCCGATAAGACAAATTCCGGAAGGATTGTGTTCACTGGCACACCCGTCTTCTGCGTGTATAGGAAGAGTCGGTTACCTTCGAGCCTTTCTGTGCTGAAGTTGACGGCATCTCCGATTCGCATTCCGCTGTAACGAAGTAAAAGAACAAGACCGCGAATGCGCCGTCCGTTTTCGACCCCGTGACTCGGCATCTCTTCTTTGTATTGGTCAACCGCTGCGAGAATCCGCACCATCTCTTCTTGGCTAAATGGGAGGGTAGGGCAGAGAGTTATTTTTGGAGCCTTAAGATCTAGAGCAGGATTTTCGGCTACCCACTTGCGCTTTTGAGCGAAGCGGAAGAATGCGCGCAACCTTTCGAGTTTCTTGGCACCGGAACGGGGACCATCCTTCCATTCGGCTCGAAATTGACTCATATTCGACAAATCAAAGTCCGCCAGGACACGAAGGCCGCGTCGTTGGGCGAATTCTTCCATTTGGCGGTTCAACAATTTATATTTTCGTATTGTGGAGTCGTTGAGTTTGCGGGCGCTGATGTCCGCTAGGAATTCCTTCCATGCTTCCTGTGGAGATTTCTCTGTCGGCAGGGATGTGCGGCGATTTTCGATCTCCCATTCTCGGATGATTTCTTGGGCTCGCTGCCAGTCCCGGACTTTCAGCGATTCACGTACCTCCGCACCGCCCAGTGTTCCATCAACCCAAATGGGACACCTGCAGTTGCGATAACTTCGGCCTTCATCACGCCGTCTGCAGCTTTTGAGATGTCTTCGATAGGCGGTGAGCATAAGCTGGATCTCTTACCGCAATCCTGATTTCGATGACAACCGAGCGTGAACGCGTTCGACGACTGAATGTGGAACGCGCAAAGTGAGGTAACGCCGCTTGCGCCGCGGATTCGATTCTCCAATCACAAGAACTCCAGCTTCTCGCTCGAAAAGCTCGCGGACTTTATCCGGGCTCAAGTTCCACATTTCGGCGATTTCCGTAACGGCATAATGCCGCTCGATGTGCACCGAGGTCTCGATTTGGGATGATACGACCATTACGTCTGGTGACTCCTACGGGTTTGGAAGATTCACAAGTACTTCGTCGATTTGGCTCTTCGGCCTCAGGCAGAGCTAGGAAGAAGATTGCTCTTGCATTCAGCCGTCAAACCGGCTACAATTACGTAAACATCGTACAACGATGTAGGAGAATCTGTCAACCATGATGTCGGTCCTCAAGAAGAAACCCCGGCACGAGGTCATCTCCATTCGCCTCAGCGAAGATCGGCTCAATCTTCTGGAACGCTACCAGAGAGTTCTCAGTGAACAATTGAGACGCGAGGTGTCCTTAGGAGAGGCTGCGTTCCTCGTCATCGAGGAGCGCGTCGAAGGGATGGATCGCGAAACATCCCGACATGAAATGCTCAGCACGCCGACCGCTTCTCTCTATCACATTCGTAAGAAGTGGGAATCACAGCACACACTATCTGTCGCCGAGTGGGATGTGCTTATGCACTATTTGCAGATCGGCGCCGAGGAGGAGATTCAGGAACCACCACTGCTCTGGCCCGCTATTCCCTCAAGAGAGTCTTATGCCGTTTTGCTGGATGCTTTCGAAGCCGTTTACTTGAGCCGAAAGAGCCCTGCCTCAGAGCATGCCGGGTACTACGTTCGCAACCTCGGCGGCGACGCCGCCGGTGTTCGAACGTCTGATGAGAAGCCAGAACAGAAGCACCAAGCAGTCTTGAAACAGGTCGCATCGCGGAAGCAGCTCCTGAAACCGTCTGAGAAATGGGAGCGACCGGGCTCGGTTGCCAGATGCCTTCTGGTTGCGGTTCGTGACGAGGAGGTAGAGAGCTCCAAACTCGATCAGGTTCTTGCGCCATTCTGGTTGACTCTCTGGGGTCTCGCGGCTAGGGGACACTGGCTAAATCATGAACACCTCCCTGTGCGCCCCGCAGGCCCCAGCGAAGACGACTTTCGCCGTCGGATTATCTTGCCGGAGCCGCTGAAGTCGGATGATCTCACGCTTTCGTTTACTGGCATCGGCTGCCCTGAGTTGGGAGTGTCGATTGATCTCGGGCACATTCGTCGCGTGAGTTTTCTGATCGCCCGCTACCCGGAGCTGGCAGAGTTTCAAACCATGCTCACGGGATGGCCCATGAAGCGTTCGTGGAACGGCAGGCACTTCGTTGCAACACCCAGCAAGGAGAAGGCTGGCACAACGATCACGCTTTGGCTAAGACGGAACGATGTGGGCATCGAGTTCACCGAACGTGAGTGGGTAGCTCTGGGTGAACTCTCCCTCAATTCCTCATCTCTTCCTGAAATTCAGAGGTGGCTAGAGGAGCTTCGGCTGGAGTATGGCGAACAGGGTTGATAGCTCCAATCATTGGGCTGAGTGGCGTTCTGCGAAGAGCGGTGCCTTCGGCACCGGGAGTTGGATGGTCGCGGTAGGGATACGGATTGCTCCGTACCCCCCGCACAGATCCGTACGAGCGGGTTTCCCGCATACGGCTCTTGCCTCAGGTGGTGACGCGCAGGCGGCGCAAAGGATAGGGATGGCAGATGCGGGCTGGAGGCAGCC